>JACRLW010000033.1:30903-37859 GCA_016235155.1 Planctomycetota bacterium | reverse complement strand
GATCGCGCCGGCCGTCGGCCACGCGCGGGGCGGGCACTGTACGGAGCACCCGGTACCGCGCGAAGCGGCATTTCCCGGCGCGACGGCTCAGGTCGCGCCGTCCACGCGTCGCCAGTCGCCCCGCACCCCGCCGGTCTTCTCGAGGAGTTCGATCGGGCCGATGCGGATGTCGCGCCGCAGCGCCTTGCACATGTCGTAGACGGCGAGCGCGGCCACGCTCGCGGCGGTGAGCGCCTCCATCTCGACGCCGGTGACGCCGCGCGCCTTGGCGGTCGCGATGATCTCGACCCCGTCTTCGTCGGCCCCCGGTCCGATCTCCACCGCGACCGAACTCAACTGGATCGTGTGGCAGAGCGGGATCAGCCGCGCGGTGTCCTTCGCCGCGGAGATCCCCGCGATCCGCGCGACCGCGGGACCGTCGCCCTTGCCCAGGCGCCCGCCGAGGAAGCGCGCGCGGAGTTCGGCGCCGAGTTCGACGCGCGCTCGGGCCCTCGCGCTGCGCTCGCTCATCGGCTTGGCGCCGACGTCGACCATCCGCGCCTGCCCCCGCTCGTCGAGGTGGGCGAACTCGCCCGGTTCGCCGCCCGGCTCGCCCGGCGTTGTCGCGTCGCTGGCCATTCGGTCGCGGACTGTAGCGACCCGCGACGTTGCACGCGTCCTCACGCCGGCTCAGAAAGGGCGCCGCGCGGCTGACCGGAGCGGGTTCCTTCCCGTAGAACCCGGCCCGCAGCGCTCATCCCTCCCGCGGACATTCCGGCGGCGATGCGTTCGAGAACCCGACGACCACCATCCGATCCACGCCTAGACATGCTCTCAGGACAACCGATGCCGAAGACCCGCCGCGCGGCGTTCGCCGCCACGATCCTGCTCGCGTTCGCGACCCTGGTGCCGGCCCAGGGTGAAACCCAGGGCCAGGACCTCGAGAGCCAAGTCACCCGCGTCCTCGCCCGCGCCGACGGAGGGCCGGTCACCGCGGTCTTCGCGACCGGCACCGAACTCGCGGGGCTGGGCGAATCCGAAGCGCTCGCGCGCCTCGTCCACGCAGCCGCACAGAAGGCGGGCAACAAGGGCCGGCTCGCCGCAGCGGTCGCGCTGCGCGAACTTGCCGACGGCGACTTGTACGGCAAGGAAGTGCTCTCGCTGCTCGGGCCGGTCGCCACCTCGCAAGACGCCGACGAACAGGCGGCAGCACTGTCGATCCTCGGCGATGCCGGGCTCTACAACGCCCGCGTCGTTCCCGACGCCCGCACGCTCGTCGCGCAACGCCTGGGCGACGCACTCGCCGCGCCGCGCGTCCAGATCGAGGCCGCGCGCTCGTTGTGGCGGATCGGCGACGAAACCCAACAGCTCCTGTCGAAGCAGACGCTCACCGGGTTCCTGCGCGCGAGCGACCGCGAGATCGCACTGCTCGCCGCGCTCGCGCTCGCCGAGTTCAACTCCGACCTGGGCGGCGACCTCGGCCGCGTGCTTCGCGCCGCCCGCGGCGAGCCGACCCCGCAAGGACGCCTCGCCGCGAGCTACCTCGCACGGGAGGAGGAGCGCCGGGTGATGTCCCGCCGCCTCCGCCAGCTCAGCGCCGACGGCACGGCACCGGAAGCGGGCGCCGCCAGCCAGCGGGACGAATTCGCGCTGCTCCGCGAGATCCGTCGCCTCGCCGAGACCCAGCACATCCGCGGCGAGCAGCTCCGCGAGGACGAACTCATCGAGAGCGCGGCCAAGGGCATGCTCGAGTCGCTCGACCCGCACTCGACGTTCTTCTCGTCCGACGAGTACCAGCGGTTCTTCTTCGACCTCAACCGCGAGTACGGCGGCATCGGCGCGTTCGTCAACTTCGACCGCGAGGGAATCTTCTCGATCACGCGCCCGATCTACTCCGGCCCCGCGTACCGCGCCGGCCTGAAGTCCGGCGACAAGATCCTCGAGGTCGACGGCTGGGAGACGATCGGCAGGACCAGCGAGGCGATCATCGCGCGCCTGAAGGGTCAGCCGAACACGTCGGTCGTGCTCAAGATCGTGCGGCCGGGACTGCAGGAGCCGAAGGATGTCGCGATCACGCGGCAGGAGATCGTCGTCCCGTCGGTGAACTGGGACGTCCTGCCCGGCCAGATCGGGTACGTGGAGATCGTCACCTTCGCACAGAACACCGGCGACGAACTCCGGGCCGCCCTCGACCAGCTCGAGAAGCGCGGCATGGCCGCGCTCGTGCTGGACGTTCGCAACAACACCGGCGGATACCTGCTCGCGGCGCGCGACGTCGTCGAGATGTTCGTCGCGCCCGACAAGCTGGTCTGCTTCACGCAGGGTCGGACCGAGGAGCGCCAGGAGTACCGCACGCGCCCGGACCGCCAGTTTTCGACCGAGCTGCCGCTGGTCGTCCTGGTGAACGACTACACGGCGTCCGCGTCGGAGATCACCGCCGGCGCGCTCCAGGACCACGGGCGCGCGAAGGTCGTCGGCGTGCGGAGCTTCGGCAAGGGCAGCGTGCAGCAGATCCTCGGTCTGCGAAGCCACCCCGCGGAGAAGTGGAACGACAAGAACGAGAACGGCGTGCACGACGAGTGGGAGTCCTTCACCGACGCCGACGGCAACGGCAAGTACGACCCCGGGGCGCACGTGAAGGTCACCGTCGCGCGCTACTACCTGCCCAGCGGCCGCTCGATCCACAAGGACGTCGATCGCGAGGGCAAGGCGCTGGCACCCGACTGGGGCATCATCCCGGACGTCCAGATCGAGCTGCGCGAGCTCGCGGCGAAGGACGCCTGGAAGAACGCCGAACTGTTCGAGATCTTCGCGGGCGGCAAGCTCCAGGAGTACGTGCGCGATGCCGTGAAGAAGGACCCGGCGCTGTTCCTCGAACTCGCCGACTCCGATCGCGGCGATCACAGCCGCTACCCGGGTTTCGAGGAGCTCTACGCGGCCCTCGAGACCCACCTCGACCGCGACGACATCCGCCGCTGGGTCCGCTACCTCGCCCGTGACGAAGTCGCCGATCTCCGCGGCAAGGCCTACCCCGGCGGCCGCGCCGTCGGCGACATCCAGGAGGACGGGCAACTGCAGGAGGCGCTGAAGCTCGTCTTCGCGGCCTTGGGCAAGGACCTTCGCGAGCTGCCGGAGTACCGCGACGTGCTCAAGACCGCGGCGGCGGGGTCGGGCCAGGCCTCGACGGCGGGCGAGACCGCGCGCCGCTGAGGGCCCAGGGATCCCGGTCAGGCGGTCTGCGGGTGGCTGATCGCCGTCAGCCGCTCGTCGAACTTCTGCGCGAACGCGGTCTCGAACTCGAAGCCGCCGGCGAAGTCGAGCCGGGAATCCTCCGCGCGCCGGCTGAGGAGTCCGGCGTCGACGAGGTTGAAGACCATCTCGCCGAAGTCCGCGGTGCCCCGGATCCCCCAGCGGAGGAAGACCAGCGCCGCCATCGGGCCGAACTGCTCGGAGGCGTGGTCGCGGATCCCGTCGAGGAGTTCGCGCGCCGTCACGTGACGCTCCTCACCCGCCTTCCGGTCCTTGCCGAGGCGGACCATGGTGTGGTCCAGCGCGTCGAGGAGGAACAGATAGGCGTTGCGGGCAAAGCGCCGATCGCGCCGCCGCAGGGCCAGGATGCGTTCTTCGATGCCGTCGAATGCCGCCATCGTCGTCAGGAAGGGACGCGCAGCCGCGACTGCGGCATGCGCCCCACGACGACCTATCGGTCACCGACGCACCGCCCTTGACCGGGCCTTGTGAGCGCCCGATCGACGGAGCCAGGAGATCCGGCGCGCCCTGACCAATGCCGCGCCGGCCGAGCCCCGTCCGATTCCCGGCGCCGTGTGTTCCGCCGGTCTTCGCAGGTTCACGCCGGGTGCGGACCGATCGCCAGGACGCCGACCAGCCGCAGGAGCAGGCCCTCGAGGGTCTGGGTCACGGGGACTCCCAGGTCGAGGTCGAGGTCGGCGGCGAGGACGGCGTCGAGTGCGGTCAGACAGCGCTCGGCGCGGGGCGGAAGGTAGCCAGCGTCACCGGCTCCGGCAAGTTGCTCCTGGACCGCCGCCCAGAGCCGCGCCCGCAGGAGCAGGAGGACGTCGCGCGCCCGTCCCTCCTGGTCGGACCGGCCGCCCCCGCCGCCGAGCAACGAGCTCGCCGCGGGATGGACCGCGGCCGGCGTGGGTTCGAGAAGGAACCGGTCGACCGCCGCGGCGAGTTCGCGAAGGGACGGATCGAGCAGGCGGCGCGCCAGGCCCAGCGAGCCTCCCGCCCCCGCGACCGCGAGGCGGACGTCGTTCGGCGACGCGTCGCCGGGCGGCGACAGATGCGTGCGCAGCGTCGCGTCGTCCAAGGGCCGGATCCGCAGGCGGCGGGAACGCGAGCGCACCGTTTCGAGGAGCGCCTCGGGCCGTCGTGCCACGAGGATCAGGAAGGCGTCCTCGCCGGGTTCCTCGAGGGTCTTGAGCAGCGCGTTCTGGCCCTGCTCGTTCAGTCGATCGGCAGGATCGACGATCGCGACGCGCGCCCCGCCCTCCAAAGGACGGTGGGCGAGGGTGTCGAGGAGTTCGCGCACCGTCTCGACCGGGATCTCGGTCCGATCCTCGGGCAGCACGAGCAGGTGCAGGTCGGGGTGGTTACCGGAATGCACGCGCTTCGCCGCGCTGTGGTCGCCGCCGGACAGCAGCGCCGCGGCGAGTTCGCGAGCCGCAAGGGACTTCCCCGTCCCGAGTCCGCCTTCGATCAGGAACGCGTGCGGGACCCGCCGGGTACGGGCGGCATCGAGGAGTGCGCGCCAGTCGTCGCCCTGGCCGAGCAAGGCCCTGTTGGGCAGGTCCCCGCCGCTCACCGCAGCACCCCTGCCACGTGCGCGAGGATCTGCGCGGCAACCACGTCGATCGGCGAAGAGCCGTCGACCAGCGCGATCCGCGAGTGGCCTGCGGGGTCGTCGTCGCGCGCGAGGAGTTCCGCGCACCACGACGCCGGCGACGCGAACGACCGCATCGCGGCGCGGACCGCCGCGTGGTACTCGGGATCGCGCGCCTCGATGCGGTCGCGACGGCCGTCGGCGCTCAACCGCGCCCTGGCGACGTCTTCGAGGACGTCGAGCACGACGACGAGGTCGGGACGTGCGACCGCGAGCACGGCGGCGCTGACCTCGCGCACGAGCGGCTCGGGCGCCGCATCGCGCTTCGGCGCCCGGCACTGGTAGGCGACGGTGGAGAGGAAGCAGCGTTCCGCGACGACGATCGCCCCGCGCGCGAGGGCGGGCGCGACCTGCCGGCGCAACATCTCGTGCCGCGCAGCCGAGAACGCGAGCGCCTCGCTGGTCGGATCGAGGTCGCCGGATGCAGGATCGAGAAGTGCGTGGCGCAACGCCTCCCCCAGCGGCGTCGAGCCGGGTTCGCGGAGGTGGACGACCTCGCGAGAGTCGCGCGCAAGCCGCTCGGCGAGGCGCCTCGCCTGCGTCGTCTTGCCACAGCCGTCAGCGCCCTCGAGGACGAAGTACGCGCTCACGTCACGCCCTCGATCCGTGCCGCCAGTCCGGGATCGCCGACGAGTTCCGCTTCGAGCGACTGGATCATGTAGCTGACCGCGGCGCGCGTGCGATCGAGGTATCGCCCGACCTCCGCGCGGCTGAGTCCCGCGCGCACGCAGAGCATCGCGAGCACCTTGCGCGCCTGGCTCACGCGGCGCCGTTGCGTGTCGCCGCCGAGGTCCTCGAGCGTCACGTCGAACGCGGCCGCGACCGCTGCGCGCACGCGTTCGTAGGTCGCACGCGGGTCGATGAGTTCGAAGTAGCGCTGCTGCACCGCACCGCGTTCACCCTGGCGTTCGACGACCCACGCGCGGCGCAGTTCGGGGAAGCCGCCCTGGGTCGACGCCGCGAGCTCGTGGATCGCTTCCGCGCGGCCGTTGCGGGACGGCGGTCCTTCGAGCGCGCGGAGGTACGCGATGCGGGCCTCGGGACCCGGGGCTTCGATCTGCGTGACGAAACCGGCGAGCAACCAGGTCCGCAACCGTTCGTCGGACGCTCGGATCTCGCGCGGATGCCAGCGCGACGCGAGCAGGGTGACGCGCTCCTGTGCACTGCGCTGTTCGAGGACGTGCGCGAAGTCGAGTTGCACGCGCGTGTGTCCGGCGAGGCGGTGGACCTCGTCGACGACGAGCTGCGCCGGCTCGATCAACTCCTCGCGCCAGCCGGTGACCCTTCGCTCGCGACGGGCCGCGGCGTGCGCCGCGACCAGTTCCTGCGCGTCGCGCCAGCGAACGCCGTCCCGCGACGAACGCCACCAGCCGAGCAGGAAGGTCTTGCCGCAACCGGCCGGGCCGTGGAACAGGAACTGACGCGACGGCAGAGCACGGCCTTCGTGCAACGCCTGCAGCAGGAGCCACGCCGTCTGGTTGCTCTTGTCGATGATCGGCTGGAGCGGGCCGACCTCGAGTTGGTCGGGCAGCATCGCGCGCGGCGCCGCCGTGACCGAGACGCGGATCGCCGTGCCGAACGCCGCCGACACCTCGCGTTCGACGAGTTCCCCGTAGAGCTGCGTCACGCGCTCGGCGACGAGCCGGTTCGGAGCTTCGACGTGCAGCACGCCGCGCTCGAGGAACATCGGTCGTAGCGGCTCGAGCCAGGCGGCATGGACCGCGTCGCCCACCGCGGCTCGCAGCGCGGGTTGCACGCGACGCCAAGTCGACTCGAGGACGGCCTGCATGAGGGGCCGCGCATCGTAGCCACGGCCCGCGGCCCGTTCGAAGCGCGTCAGCGCCGTTCGAGGAGTTCGCGCGCCTGAGCCGCGGCGTCGCTCTGCGGCGCCTCGCGGATCGCGCGTTCGAGCGCGGCGCGCGCGGCGTCGCGCCGATCGAGCCGCAGCAACACCCGGCCCAGCGCCAGGCACGCATCCGCCTGCGCGACCTGGTAGGCCTGTTCGTCCGGCGCGGGCGGTGCGTTCCCACCCGGACCGACCGCGGCTCGATCGAGTGCGGCGGGCACCGCGAGC
>JACRLW010000033.1:18325-30889 GCA_016235155.1 Planctomycetota bacterium | reverse complement strand
GCCGAGGCGCCGGTGGACCTCGCGGTCGAAGGGGTCGATCGCCACCGCCTGTTCGAGGAGTTGCGCTTCGCGGCGGCGGTCGTCGGACTCGCGCGCGAACGCCGCGAGTTCGAGACGCGGCGCGTACGCGCGCGCCGTGCGGCGACAGAAGGTGTCGAGTTCCATCATCGCCTCGGTCGTCCGGCCCGCGGCGCGGTGGATCCTTGCGATGCGCAGTTCCGGGGAGACCGCCTGATCGGTGCACTCCGGCCAGCATCGCTTCGCCGCGAGGTACTGGCGGAGCGCACCGTCGGGATCGCCGCGCCCTTCGAAGACCTCGGCACAGCGCAGGCGCGAGTCGAAGTCGTCGGCGCCGGCGGCGAAGGCTCGCTCCCAGGCGGCGAGCGCTTCGTCGGCGAGACCGCGGCGGCGCAGGATCTCGGCATGGACGAGCGTCCCTGCCGGATGCTCGCGCTCGCGGACGAAGACCTCGCGCAGATGCATCGCCGCATCGACGTCGACGTCGCGCTGCAGCGCCGCCCACGCCAACGCGACGTGCGCATCGAGATCCTGCGGATCGCGCGCGACCCGCCCGCGCAACGCGTCGACGGCGGCGTCGCTCCAGTGCGGGACGATCTGGAGCCGGGCCAACTTCTCGTCGCGCACCCACGCGAGGAACCGCCTGTCGACCGACCTGGTGTCCGTGCCGAAGGTGCGGCGGAACGCTTCCTCCGCCGACCGATCCTCGCCGTAGGCCCGCAACAGTTCGACCACCTTCGCGAAGCCGTACTCCCGCGCGAGGAAGTCGACGAGCAGGCCGCCCTGGTAGTAGCCGAACAGGATGCGCGGCCCGCGGAACAAGCGGTTCAGCAGTCCGATCGGCGCGAGATCGCCGTTCGCGACGGCGTCGACCAGTTCGCGATCCATCCCGCGCTCCCACGCACGATCGCGCTGGCGCTCCTCGTAGACCGAGAAGCCTTCGGTGAGCCAGCGCGGCACGCGGTGTCTGCTGAGCGCGAGCGTGAGCAC
Source organism: Planctomycetota bacterium (assembly GCA_016235155.1). Lineage (GTDB taxonomy): Bacteria > Planctomycetota > UBA1135 > UBA1135 > UBA2386 > JACRLW01. The sequence goes on along the minus strand of JACRLW010000033.1, from coordinate 29,881 downwards.
GTGCGTGTACTCGTGCCACAACGTCGCGGTCCACATGAAGTCGTTGCGCCGCAGGTCGCGATCGACGGGCGAGACGAAGGTGATCATCGGACCGAAGCACGCGCCCAACGCGGTGAAGCCGCGGAAGCCCGTCGTCCTCACCGAGAAGTCCTCCCAGGTGTGGAAGACCTCCATCCGCACGGGATCGGGGGGAACCAGGCCGTACTTCGCGTCGAGGGCTTGCTTGCAGGTGCGGGCTTCGGGAAGCAGGTACCGCGACAACACCGCCGCGTCGTCGCGGTGGAGCAGGAAGCGGAAGCCGCCGTCCTCGACCGTCACGTACTCCTCGGCGAGGAGGTCCTGCACGGCGATCTGGTTGTTGCGCCACGGATGCACGAAGCCGCGGCGCAGTTCCTTCGCCTTCGCCAGCAACTCGCGCGCTTCCTCGCCACGGCCGGAGTAGATCAACGCCTTGCCGAGTCCATGCAGGGCGTCGACGTCCTCCTGGTCGCGCTCGAGCGCGGCACGGTAGGAGGGGATCGCGTCCGCGAAGCGGTACAGCGCGACGAGCCGGTCGCCGAGCGCGAGGTCGACCCCGCCCCACGTCGCGTCGAACTCGAGCGCACGGACGCGGAACGCGGCCGCGCCGTCCAGGTCGCCGGCGACGTGCGCCGCGGCCGCGCGCTGCGCGAGCGTACGGCGGTGACGCGGATCGACGGCGAGCGCCTCGTCGAGTCCGCGCTGCCCGTCTTCGAAGCGCCGATCGTCGATCCAGCCGACGGCCCGCGCGAGCAGCGCTTCGACGCACTTCGGATTCGCCGTCAACGCCCGGTCGAGGAAGCTCTCGGTCTTCTGGGGGTCGAGCAGGTGGTTCTGTGATCGGATGCGGAACAGCGCGATCAACGCATCCTCGACCTCGCCGTTGCGTTCGAGCACGTCGAGGAGCGCGCGTTCGCCGCTCGACGCTCCCGACCACTCGCCATAGACCTGGAAGCGCAGGAGCCCGTAGAGGGTGCGCGGCCGCCAGTCGTCGGGCGCGGCGCGGATCGCCTCGACGAGGCGCGCCGATGCGTCTTCCGTGTTCTGGCGCCCGCCGAGGCGCATCAGCGCGCGCGCGCTCCACGTCATCGCCTGCGGATCTTTCGTCCGCACGGCGCCCGCGGCGCGCAGTTCGGCGAGGCCGTCGTCGCGGCGGCCGGTCTCGAGCAGGAGTTCGCCGAGTCGACACCTCGCCTCGGCGTCCTCGGGGCGCGCGAGCGCGAGCGCGCGCAGCGAGCGCTCCGCTTCCGGGTAGCGACCGGTCCGCACGCCGGCGTCCACGACGAGCAGTTCGACGTCACGCGAGCTGCGGTCTGGGTCCGACAACGCCGCGGCGCGTTCGAACACCGTCGCGTACTCACCGGAGCGCAGGGCGATGCGCAGGAGTCCGAAGCGCGCCGCGCGGACGACCGCGGCCGGGGTCTCGTCACGCGTGCCCTTGCTCTCCTCCCACTCGTCGAGCAGATCGTCCCAGACGCTCTGCGCCTTCCTGATCTCGCCGCGGACGAACGACCGCTCCGCGGCGGCGAGATCCTCCGCGTAGGGATCGTCCTGCGCGCGCAAGGGCGCGCCGACCACGAGGAGGAACAGGGCCCAGCGAAGTCGTCCGGACATCGGCGCACAGACTACGGCGCAGGACCCGCCGCGGCGGGTCGTCAGAGTCCGTACTCCTTGATCTTCCGGTAGAGGGTCCGCTCCGAGATCCCCATCAGCTGCGCCGCCTTCAGCCGGTTGCCGCCGGTGTGTTCCAGCGTGACCCGGATGTGGTTCCGTTCGACGTCCTCCGCCGTGCGCCCGGAGAGGAATTCCCAACCCTCGTGCTCGACCGCCGGCGCGGTCCCGATCTCCGGCGGCAGATCGGAGGTCGTCAGGATGTTGCCGCGCGCGCGCACGACCATGCTCTCGACGACGTTGCGCAGTTCGCGGACGTTCCCCGGCCAGTCGTGGCGGACCAACGCGACGAGCGCGTCGCGGTCGATCGACTCCACGTCCTTGCCGTGGAGTTTCGTGAAGTGCGCGAGGAAGTGCTCGACCAGCAGCTTGATGTCGCCGCTGCGCTCCCGGAGAGCGGGCAGGAGGAGCGTGACGACCTTGAGCCGGTAGTAGAGGTCCTCGCGGAACGCGCCGTCCTTGACGCGCGCTTCGAGGTCGGCATTGGTCGCGGCGACGACGCGGACGTCGACCTTCCTCGACTTGTTCGATCCCAGCCGCGCGACCTCGCGCTCCTCGAGGACGCGCAGCAGCTTGATCTGCGTGCTGATCGGCATCTCACCGACCTCGTCGAGGAAGAGCGTGCCGCCGTCGGCGTACTCGAACTTGCCTTCGCGATCGGCGATCGCGCCGGTGAACGAGCCCTTCTGGTGCCCGAAGAGTTCGCTCTCGATGGTGCCCTCCGCGAGGCCGCCGCAGTTCAGCGCGACGAACGGGCGCTCGCGCCGCGGCGAGAGTTCGTGGATGGCGCGCGCGACCAGTTCCTTGCCGGTGCCCGACTCGCCGCGCAGCAGCACCGATGCGTTGGTCGGCGCGATCTGCCGGACGGTCTCGAGCAACCGCACGACCTTCTGGTCCTGCCCGATGATCCCGCGGATCCCGGACTCGCGCTCCACGCGCGCGCGCAGTTCGCCGTACTCGACGTCCTTCTGGTGCTCGTCGAGGCACTTCTGGACCTTGGTCCGGAACTCGGCGAGATCGACCGGCTTCTCGATGTAGTAGGTCGCGCCGCGTTGCATCGCCTGGACCGCGACCTCGCGGCTGCCGTGACCGGTCAGCATGATCACGCGCGCGTTCGGCAGCCGCCGCTTGCTCTCGGCGAGCACCGCGAAGCCGTCGACGTCCCGCATCACGAGATCGGTCACGACGACGGAGTAGGCGCCGTCGGCGAGACGCGTGAGCGCCTCGCGCCCGCTCGCGGCGACGTCCACATCGACCGGCAGGGCGCCCAACGCGTCGTGCAGGGTCGCCCGGAGCGCGTCGTCGTCGTCGACCAACAAGACGAGGAGCCGTCTCATCCGGTGACCTCCGCTGCGCGCAGGGGCAACCGGATCGTGAACGCGGTGCCGCGCCCCGGCTCGGAGTCGAGTTGGATCGTCCCGCCGTGCTGCTCGACGATCCGCCGCGCCGTCGGCAGGCCGAGTCCGGTGCCCTGGCGCTTGGTGCTGAAGTAGGGCGTGAACGCCTTGGCGAAGACCTCCGGACTCATGCCGCTCCCGGTGTCGATCACCTGCACGATCGCCTCGCGCTCGTTCGAACGGGTCGCGACGATCACCTCGCCGCCGTCGTGGCACGCGTCCATCGCATTCCGGAGCAGGTTGACGATCACCGCGCGGAACTGATCGGCGTCGAGTTCCACGTCGTGATCGGCCCCGTCGCCGAGGATCCGGACCGGAACGCCGCGCTCGTGCATCTCGGGTTGCACGAACTCGACGACGTCGCGCAGCAGGGCATCGAGGTTCACGCGCGCGAGCTTGAGCTCGGGCACGCGCACGTAGCCGAGGAACTGCTCGAGGATCCCCTGCAGGCGCAAGACTTCGGACTCGACGACCGACAGGCGTCGCACGATCCGCTGGTCGCGCGGCGATTCCGCGGCGCCGAGGTCCTCCTTCACGAGTTGCAGGTTCAGGCCGATCGTCGACAACGGGTTCTTGATCTCGTGGGCGAAGCCCGCGAACAAGGCGCCGAGGCGCGCGAGCTGCCGGATCCGCACCGCTTCGCGCCGCGAACTCGCGGCTTCGCTCTCTTTGCCTTCATCCGCGGGAACCCGGTCCGCCGGACCGTCGCCCGCCTCGCGAGGCGACGGCGCGCGGTCCGCCTCCCGCCCCTGGTTCCGGGGGCCTCGCCGGCGGCGACGTGCGCCGTCCGAACCGGTCTCGTGCGCTTGGCTCTCGCCCAACGGAACTCTTCGGGATGGCGGATGACGGCCTCGGTCCGGATCGCAAAGCGTGTCCTGCCGTGCGCGGGACGCACCGTAGGCAGCGCGGAGGAGCGAGTCAAACCGGCGCGGAGCCGACTCCGCGTTTGCGCGAGCCTGCCTTCGCCGCGATCCTGCGCATCCCCCGCACCGGGGGTCCGCAGCGAACGATGAGCATCCGTCGCATCGGCGTGGCCGCGCACCGCGGTCCGTCCAACCAGGACGACGCCGCGCTCGTGGCGCAAGCCGTGCGCGCGATCCGCGACGGACAGATCGTCGTGCTGCCGACCGAGACCGTGTACGGGATCGCCGCTGATCCGGGATCGGAGGCGTCGATCGCGCGCGTGCGGGAGTGGAAGGGCCGCCAAGCCGAGCAGCGCTTCACGCATCACCTCGCCGATCCGTCCGACGTCGATCGCTTCGTCGCGGCGGTTCCGCCGCGGGTGCGGGCGCTGACCGACCGCTACTGGCCCGGACCCTTGACCGTCGTGCTGCCGGGCAAGGACGGCGGCACCGTCGGCGTCCGCGTCCCCGCGCACGACTTCAGCCGCGCCGTCGCGCGCGCTCTCGGCGGCAGCGTGTTCCTGACCAGCGTCAACCAGAGCGGCGAAGCCGCCATCGCCGGTCCCGACGAGATCGCGGCGACGCTCGCCGACCGCGTCGATCTCCTCTTCGACGCCGGCCCGCCGCCTCTGCGCCAGGCATCGACGATCGTGCGGTGGCGCCCGGTTCCGCAGGGCGAGGACTTCGGCGAACTCGAAGTCCTCCGCGAAGGCGTGCTCTCGGCGAGCGAACTCGAGACCCTCGCCGCGCGGACCTGGTTGTTCGTCTGCACCGGCAACACCTGCCGCTCGCCGATGGCCGAGGTCATCGCCCGCCGCGAGTGCGCGCGTCGCCTCGCGACCACCGACGACCGCGTGCGAGCCCACGGGCTCGTCTTCGCGAGCGCCGGCATCACGGCGCTGACCGGGATGGCGGCGAGCGACGGCGGTCGCGCGGCGGTACGCGAACTGGGTCTCTCCCTCGACGACCACCAGAGCACCGCACTCACGCGCGAACTGCTGGCCGCCGCCGATCGCATCCTGTGCCTCGGCGCCTCGCATCTCGTCGCGGTCCGCGCGCTGGCCCCCGCGATCGCGGATCGCGCCGAACTGCTCGATCCGCGCGGCGGCGGCATCCCCGATCCGTTCGGCGAGGACCTCGACACCTATCGACGGACGCGCGACTCGATCCAGCGCGCGGTGCAGCTCCGCCTCGACGAGATCCTGCCTCGCTGACGCCGCGCGACCGCGGCGCGCGTCACTCGCCCGGCTCGTCGCGCCGGCGCTTCAGCTCGCGCAACTCGGCAAAGACCTCGGGCAACCGGTCGAGCACATGGAACGTGCGGCCCCAGCGCGCCTTCTTCTGCAGGGGATAGCCGAGGTAGTCGCCGGCCTCGGTGACGTCGCCGTACAGCACGGAGTTGCCGCCGATGCGCGCGTCGTCCACGACGCGCAGGTGACCGGCGCTCACGATGTGCCCGCCGAGTACGACCCGGTCGCCGAAGATCGTGCTGCCCGAGAACGCCGAGAAGCCGGCGACCGCGCAGTGCTCGCCGAACGCGCAGTTGTGGCCGACGTGCACGAGGTTGTCGATCTTGGTGCCGCGGCCGATGCGCGTCACGCCGAGCGTCGCGCGGTCGATCGTGACGTTCGCGCCGAGTTCGACGTCGTCCTCGACCTGCACGATGCCGATCTGCGGGATCTTCACCCAGCCCGCCGCATCGCGCGCGTAGCCGAAGCCGTCGCTGCCGATCACCGTGCCCGAGTGGACGACGACACGGTCGCCGAGCACGACGCCGGGGTAGAGGACGACCCGCGGGTAGATCGTGCAGTCGCGGCCGATGCGGACGTCGGCGCCGACGACGACTCCCGCGCCGAGCAGCGACCCTGCGCCGACCGTCGCGCGCTCGCCGACGACGCAGTGCGCGCCGATCTCCACCGGTTCGCCGATCAGAGCACCGTCCTCCACGACCGCGCTGCGGTGGATGCGGTGCTGCTTCGCCCTGGGCACCGGATGGAAGTGGAGGCCGATCTTCGCGAACGCGACGTCGGCCGGCGCGGCGACGATCTGCGCGGTCCCGATGTCGAGCGGCTCGGCGACCACGATCGCGCCGGCGCGGCTCTTCGCGGCGAGTTCCGCGAACTTCGCGTCGCGGACGAATCCCAACTCGTCGGGCCCCGCCGCCCGCAGATCCGCGAGTCCGCGGATCGGTCGCGTGCCGTCGCCGACGACCCGACCGCCGACCAGGAGCGCCAGATCCGCGACCGTCACCGCCGTCATGGGGCGCGATGATGCCGTCACCGAAGTCCTCGGACCAGGACGCGCAGGGCGTCCGCCGCGCGCCGGCGCGACGCCGCGTCGTCGTCGGGGTCGTACGCGACGCGTTCGCCGAAGCTGCGCACGAGCGCCGCGGCCGCCGCGCGCCGGACCGTGGGCTCGCCGTCCTCGAGCAGCACCGCGAGGACCTCGACCGAGGAGCGGCCGCGCCGTCCGGAAAGGAGCGACGCCAGGCGCGCGCGCCGATCGGACGGACCGGCGAGTTCGGCGCGCAGGACTTCCGGCAGCGCGAGGTCGCTGCGCCAGCACGGGCCGACCTCGTCGAGCAGGTCGCCGCCCCGCAGGCGCACGGCCAGCGCGTACGCGTCGAGCGTCGCGGGATCGGCGAGTTCGGCGAACGCCGTGCGGGCGGACGGTTCGAGCGGTCGGGCGCGCGACGCTTCGACGAGCGCGAGCGCCGCACGCACGCCGTAGTGAGCGCGCAGGGCCCAGGCCACCGGACCGTCGCCGCTGACCGCGCGGGCGAGTTCGTCGCCGTCCTGGAGCGTGCCGAGATCCTCGAACGGACTGCGGGGCGCGGCCGGAGCGCGGTCGCGGTGCGGACCGAACGCGTCGGGACGGAGCTCGACGAGCGTCGGGTCGATCGCGAGCGCGCGCGCGAGCGCGGCGTCGACCTCGGACGGATCGCCGCGGTCCGCGACGGTCGCCAGCCGCGCGACCGCGGAACCCGGATCGAGTTGGACGAAGCGCCGCGCGAGTTCGGCCGTCCCCGCCCCGAGCCCCGCGCGGAGTTCGGCCTCGACGGCGAGCCGGCGCGCCCGCAACGCCTCCTGGTGCAGGAGGACCGACCCCGGCGCGCGCGCGAACAAGGCACTCGCGGACGCGGCCGCGGCGGCGGCGGCGGCACCGGTCGGATCGAAGGCGGCGTCGTTGCGCGCGATCGCCGCGTCGAGGCGCGGTCCGCGCAGCGCGGCGAAGGGTTCGCCGCTCCAGAACCCCGGTGAGCCGCCGTCGAGCCCCTCGCGCGCGACGCGGGCGAGTTCGGCGAGGTTCTCACCGAGGAACGCGAGCCGTTGTTCACCGCTCCAGTAGCCGATGCGCTCCAGGAAGGGACGGTCGTCGTCGAGCAGCGGTGCATCGAGGAACGCGGTGCGGACCGCGGTGCCGATCAAGGCGAGCCCGACGTCGTGCGGCGCGGCGAGTCCGGCTTCGTGCAGCGTGCGCCGCGCCGCCGGCGTCGCCCCTTCGAAGCGCCGCTCGAGTTCGGCGGCCGGGGGCAGATGCGGCTCCTGCGAGCCGACGAGCAGCGTCGCGTTGTCGACGAGCCAGGCCGAGACGTGCGGGAACGACACCGCGAAGGTCGCGAGCAGGGTTCGGAACGTCGGCGCGGGCATCGCGTGCGTGGGGACCCACTGCACGCAGATGCCGCGTGGGCTCAACCGACCCGCGATCAGGGCGTACATCTCGCGGCTGTACAGCGCGGCGGTGCCGGGGGCGTACGGCAACAAAGGCTCCATCGTCACGAGGTCGAGTTCGTGCGGCCGACGCGACGCGAGCCAACGGCGACCGTCGGCGACGTGCACCTCGACGCGCGGATCCAGAGCGAAGGTCGCGCGCCGGTTGCCGGCGACCGGTCCGTCGGCCGCGAAGCGATCGGCGAGCGAGAGCACCGCCGGCGAGATCTCCACGACGTGGATCGCGCGCGGTGCGGGCCAGGCGCACACGGCGTCGACGGTGGTTCCGGTTCCGAACGCGATCACGGCGACGGTCGCAAGGTCGTCGCGGAGCAGGAAGGGCAGGTGACCGAGCACCTTCATGTAGCTCGTGCCCGGCCCGATCCAGGCCGCGCGGAACTCGTCGGTGAACAGCACGAGCGCGTGCTGGCTCCGGTCGTAGACGCACGACGCCGTGGCCTGCGGGCGGTCGTAGCGCGAGCCGCGCACCACGGGGTCCGGCGACCAGGGCGTCCCCGCTCCCGCGACGCCGCTCGCGCACGCCGCTCCGATCAGCGCGAGGAGGACCAGCCTGGTTCGGAGACGGCCCGGCGCGGCGACGACCGCGAGAGCCGCGAGCGAGGGCGGCGCCACCGCGAACAACGCCGCCGGTGCGACGTACGGCAGGAACTGCCCGACGAACAGCGCTCCGACCAACGAGCCGAGACCCTGGGCGCAGAACGCCGCGCCGGCGGCGCGACCGCGGTCTGAGGGCGCGACCGGCGCGAGCAGGAGCGGCATCAGCGCACCCGCGGGCAAGGCGACCGGCATCGCGGCCAGGGTCGCGGCGATCAGGATGCGCAGGTGGAAGCCGAGGTCACTGCCGACCGGCCAGTGCACGAACCCGCGCCCGACGAACTCGTGCGCGCCGCTGACCGCGCCGAGCACCGCGAGCCACAACGCGAGATCCGCAGCGCGCCGACCGAACGGCGCCGCGAGCGCCGCACCCAGCGTCATCGCGAACAGGAAACCGGCGAGCACGCCCGACAAGGTCGGTTGGAATCCGTCGAGGAAGAACGGCAGTCGGCGCAGGAGCAGGACCTCGGCGCCGATCGCGACGAAGCCCGCGGCGAAGGCGAGCCGCAGGTCGCGAGCCCGAAGCGGAGGCGCGGTCGGCCGCGGCACTTCGGGCGCGGGAAGCGCCGTGCCGGGAGGCCGTCGCGAAGCGGCGCGCAGGACGAGCGCCGCCGCGAGGTAGCACAGCGCGGCGCTCGCGAACGTCGCGCGGATCCCGATGACGGGCAGGAGCCGGTTGCCGCCCGACCACGCCCCGAGCACCGAGCCCGCGCGGTTGGCCGCGCAGAGGACGGCCGGGCCGGTCCGACCGCTTGCGCCGTCGAACACGCGGGGGAACGCGCATCCCATCGCGACGCCGGGTACGCCGGCGAGTGCCAGTGCGAGTCCCGTGGCCCAAGGTCCCGCCAACGGTGCCAGCCGGCTGATGACGACTGCCGCGGCGGCGATCGCGACGGCGACCAGTGCGTAGCCGAGCGCTGCCGTCCTGCCGCTGGCGTCGGGCCGGCGTCGCGCGGCGATCGCCCCGCCGAGACCGAGACCGGCGACGAAGCCGCCGACCACCAGCGCAGCCGACGCCGCCGTGTTGCCGAGCACGAGGCCGAGCGCACGCACGACGGCAGTCTCGAACCAGAGCCCGCCGAGCCCCGCGAGCCCGACCGCCGCCGCGCGCGCGAGCCCGCGGCTGCCCGCGAGCGTCGTCGTCACACGGACTCGCGTTCCTTGTCGCGCACGACCGCGAGGAGTTCGGCCGCGTCACGCGCGGCGAGCATCGCGTCGCGCACGTCGCGCCGTGACAGGAGCCGCGCGATCTCCGCGAGCGTGCGGATGTGCAGCAGCTTCTTGTTCCGCGGGATCACGAGGCAGACGACGATGCGCGCCGCTTGACCGTCGAGGGATTCGAAGGGGATGCCGCTCTTGGCGATGCCGAGCACCGCGACGACGTCTTCGAGACCGTCGACCGCGGCATGCGGGATCGCGATCCCGCTCTCCATTCCCGTCGTCATGCTGCGTTCGCGGGCGAGCAGGGCGTCCTGGACCGCAGCCAGCGCGACGGCGGGCAGCGCGCCGGCGTCGGCCGCGCACTGCGCCAGACGCCGGATCGCACTCCACTTGTCGGTGGCGTCGAGCGACTGCACCACCAGGTCCTCGCGCAGCAGTTGCGAAAGCTTCATCGGGTTCGTGGGCCGGATCGTCGTCGGGGGACGCGGCGATCCGGATGCCGAAGGATTCCGGCAAGCAAAGCGGCCGAGGCCTACCTGGTCGTCGCGTCCGCGACGACGCCCGACCTCCGGTTGCGGCATGAGTCGCGATGGAGGGTGCGTTCCGCGGAGCGCGTGAGGGATACCGCGCGTGCTCGGGCGCGACAAACGATTCGACGAAAAGCGTCCTTCCCTGCCGTCTCGGACCGCAATAAAACGCCGCGCCTCTTCGTCCGAGCGCGGCGATCCACGGGTCCGGATGAATGTTCCGGACCGCGCGGAGGCTCGGTGTGGGCGGCTCGCACCCGCCCGGCGGAATCCAAACCATGCGTGGTCAGCAGGACGTGAACGAGTCCCCCACCCGCGACCCGGTCGCGGCAGTTCCTTCCCCCGCAACCTCCGCACGCAACGGCCTCCTCGCCGGGGCGATGCGATTGCTGGTGGCCCTGCGGTCCTGGCCGTCGCTGCCCTGCGCTCTGGCGCCGGCGCTGGTGCTCGGCCCGGTCCTCGCCCAGGAGAACCAGGACACCGGCGGGGTGAAGCTCGAAGTCTCCGGCGATCAGATCACGCTGTCGGTCAACGAGACGACCGGCGTGCCGATCAAGGACTTCATCAAGCTCGCCCAGAAGATCACGGGGAAGGTCTTCACCTTCAACGACACCGAGTTCCAGACGCAGGGGACGAACGTCAACTTCATCGGCCCGGTGCGCATCAAGCGCGACGGCTTCTACAGCTTCTTCCAGACGATGCTGTACATCCGCGGCTTCGCCTGCGTGCCGCGCTCGACGTCCGGCGAGCAGGAAGTGGTCGAGATCATCAGCCTCGCGAGCCCGCGCCGGAACGAGATCACCTCCGCGGCGCGCTACGTGCCGGTCGAGGAACTCGAGCAGTATTCGACCCAGACCGGCGTGCAGGTCCTGACCACGGTTCCGCTGCGCTACGTCAACGCGAACAACGCGGCGCAGCAGACCCGGCCCTTCTTCACCCTCGCCGGCAACCCGGGCGTCGGCGGCCTCACCACCGGCACGATCGAGTCGCGCACGATGCTCCTGCAGGGCTTCGGCCCGCAGGTCTGGGCGGCCTACCAGCTCCTCAAGCTCGCCGACGTCCCGCCGTTGGCCCCTGACGAGGAGACGCGCGTGGTCAAGCTCGCCAACGCGACGGCCGAGGAACTCGAGCCGGTGCTCAAGCAGGTGCTCGAGGACCGCGCGCGCCGGATCCAGGCCGCGCAGGCCGCCGGCGGTCAGGCGGTACAGGCCGGCACGCCCGACGCGGTGCAGGTGCTCGCGCTCGCGTCGTTGAACGCACTGCTCGTCAGCGGCTCGCCCGATCGCATCAACGAGGCCCTCGACCTGATCGCGCAGCTCGATGTGCCGGTCGAACTCGCCGGCGGCGACATCCACGTCACCCAGCTCCGCAACGTTCTCGCCGAGGACCTCGCGAACACCCTGCGCAACTTCCTCCGCGAGGACCAGGTCGCCGAGCAACAGGCGCAGGCCGGCCAGCAGACCGCCACGCGTCGGCCGCGCCCGACCGTCATCGTCTCGCACCCCGAGAGCAACACGATCCTGATCTCGGCGGCGCAGTCCAAGTTCACGCAGAT
>JACRLW010000033.1:0-18301 GCA_016235155.1 Planctomycetota bacterium | reverse complement strand
CTCATCGAGGCCGCGCTCGTCGAACTCTCGACGAACGACCTCGACCAGCTCGGCGTGGAGCTCGGCGCGCTCGACATCGCCGACGGCAAGTTCACGCGGCCCTTCGGCTTCACCCACTACGGCATCTCGGACTTCCAGGACACCAACGGCGACGACCTCCCCGACACGCGCCTGCCGGACTTCGAGAACCCGCTCCAGGGCTTCACCGGCGGCATCATCTCGAGCGACGACTTCGCGATCCCGATCCTGATCAACGCGATCGCGCAGGACACGCACAGCAACATCCTGTCGCTGCCCAGCATCGTCGTGAACAACAACGAGAACGCGCTGGTCAAGAGCGAGGAGAACCGGCCGACGACGCAGACCACGCAAGGCACCAGCACGACGCAGACCGGCGTCGGCCAGCCGCGCGTCGCGGGCATCGAGCTCAACATCTCGCCGTCGATCAGCACGAACGACTACCTGCGCCTCAACATCGACATCAACGTGTCGCGGTTCGTCGGCCAGGCCGATCCGACCACCGGCGGCATCACGATCAGCCGGCAGGTCAAGACCCAGGTGACGCTGCCGAGCGGCAGCACGGTCGTGCTCGGCGGCATCATCGAGGACCAGCAGACCACCTCGAAGTCGGGCATCCCCTACCTGCCGCCTCCGCATCGTCGACTCGAAGTGGCTCGGCGGTCAGCGCGCGACGCTCGACGACCGCGACGCGACCATCGAGGAACTCGACCGCTACGGCGGCTTCGAACTGCCGCACCGCGTGCGACCGGCAACCGCGCCGAAGACCATCGACGGCAAGACCCCCACCGGCCCGCTCCTGCCCTCGGGCACCGACTCCGGCAACGCCGAGCGCAAGCCCGACGGCGGTGACGGCCGTTGACCAACATGCTGCACGACCGCATCCGCCAGCGCCTGCTGCAGAGCGCCGGGCTGCGCGACGAACAGATCCGCGAGGCCCTCCTGGACGAAAAGGAGTCCGGCCAGACGCTCGACCAGGTCCTGGTCCAGCGCAACCTGCTCTCCGAATCGAGCTGCCTCGACTTCTTCGCGGAGTTCCTCGGCCTCGACCGGCGCGAGAGTCTCGAAGGCGTCGCCGTGCCGTCGCCGTTCATCCAGAACGTCCCGGTGCAGTTCGCGCGCACGCACGGTCTCGTCGCGATCGCATCCGACGGCCGCATGACGAAGGTCGCAACGTCCCGGCCGCTCGACGTCAAGCCGATGGACGACCTCGCGACGATGCTCGGCACGTCTTGCGAGGCGGTTCTGTGCCCGCGCTCCGAGATCGCGAACCTCATCAACCGCGCCTACCGCCACAAGGCGGACGGCGTCGACGAGGCGCTCGACGACATCGAGGAGCAGGACATCGTCGGCCTCGCCGCGAAGATCGAGGAGTCGGAGGACCTGCTCGACGTCGCCAACAAGGCGCCGATCATCAAGCTGGTCAACATGCTGCTGTTCCAGGCGCTCAAGCTGCGTGCCTCGGACATCCATCTCCAGCCCTATCCCGAACGGCTGCAGGTGCGCATGCGCATCGACGGCGTCCTCTACGACACCGAGGCGATCCCCAAGAAGGCTCAGGAGGCGATCGTCTCCCGCGTGAAGGTCATGGGGAAGATGGACATCGCCGAGCGCCGCCTGCCGCAGGACGGTCGCGCGTCGATCCGCATCGGCGACGGCGACGTGGACGTGCGCATCTCCACGGTGCCGGTCCAGAACGGCGAACGCATCGTCTTCCGCATCCTCGACAAGACGACCAAGGTCTACTCGCTCGACCAGATCGGCCTCGACACCGACAACCTGAAGATCATCCAGCGCTACATCAACTACTCGCACGGGATCATCTTCGTGACCGGTCCGACCGGTTCCGGCAAGACGACGACGCTCTACGCGGCACTCGACGAGATCAACTCGCCGAAGCTCAACATCCTGACGATCGAAGATCCCGTCGAATACAACCTCGAGGGGATCAGCCAGGTCCAGGTCAACGTGAAGAAGGGCCTGACCTTCGCCGCGGGCCTGCGTTCGTTCCTACGCCAGGACCCCGACGTGATGATGGTCGGTGAGGTGCGCGACCAGGAGACGGCGGACATCGCGATCCGCGCCGCGCTCACCGGCCACCTCGTGTTCTCGACGGTGCACACCAACGATGCGGCGTCGACGGTGACGCGCATGCTCGACATCGGCATCGAGCCGTACCTCGTGTCGTCGTCGGTGCTGCTCGTGATCGCGCAGCGCCTCGTGCGCACGATCTGCCCGCACTGCCGCGAGTCCACGATGGATCCCGACGACAAGTTGCGCTTCCAGTTGGAGGAACTGCGACTCAAGCCCGAGCAGTTCCCCGGCGGCATCTTCTTCGGCCGCGGCTGCGACGAGTGCTTCCACTCGGGCTTCTCCGGCCGCACCGCGATCTACGAGGTCATGCCGATCGACGCGATCATCCAGGAGCAGATCGTCAACAAGGCGACCGCCAGCGAGATCAAGCGTGGGTCGCTGGAGCGCGGACTGCGCACCCTGCGCATGGACGGCGTCGCGAAGGTCCTCGCCGGCATCACGTCGGCCGAAGAGGTCCTGCGCGTCACACAGCTCGACGTCATGTGAGCGGAGCCCCGCGTGCCGATCTTCGAATACAAGGCTGTCGACGGCGCGAACAAGCAGAAGCGCGGCATCATCGACGCCGATTCCGCGCGAGAAGCGCGCATCAAGCTCCGTACGGAGCGGCTCTACGTCACCGATCTGAAGGAGCGCGTGCGCCGCGAGCGCCGGCTCCGCATCAAGGGCATCACCGGCGTCGATGCCCCGAACAAGCAGCGCACCGAGCAGGTCGCGGCGGTGACGCGGCAGATGGCGTCGCTGCTCAAGTCGGGCATCCCGCTCGCGGAAGCGTTGCGCATGGTGATCGAGCAGTCGCCCGATCGCCGCATCGAAGCCGCGTTCCGCGACATCCGTGAGAAGGTCACGCAGGGCGTGCCGTTCGGCGACGCGGTCGTCGCGCACCCCGGCTACTTCACCGAGCTCTACGCCAACATGGTCCGCGCCGGCGAATCGTCGGGCGCGCTCGACCAGGTGATGATCCGGCTCGCCGGCTTCCTGCAGCAGCAGACGCGCCTCAAGAACAAGGTCGGCGCCGCGATGATCTACCCGATGATCATGATCATCGTGGGGATCGTCGTCGTCGCGATCCTCATGACGGCGGTCGTGCCGAAGGTCACGCAGCTCCTCAAGCAGCGCAACGAGGAGTTGCCGCTGCCGACCGAGATCCTGATCACCGCCAGCAGCTTCCTCCAGAACAACTGGTTCCTGCTGCTCGTCGGCATCCTGCTGTTCACGATCCTGTTCCAGCTCTTCGTCAACTCGCCGAAGGGCCGGCTGGCGTGGGACAAGCTGAAGCTCACCGTGCCGGTGTTCGGCGACCTGATGCGCAAGCAGTCGGTCAGCCGCTTCGCGACGACCTTCGCGACCCTTCTCCGCTCCGGTGTGCCGGCGCTGCAGGCGATCGACATCACCAAGCGCGTGCTGGACAACGTGATCCTGCAGAACGCGCTGACGAAGGTGCACGACCACGTGCTCGAGGGCACCGACATCTCCACGCCCATGAAGATGACCAACGCGTTCCCGCCGATGGTCAACTACATGGTCGGCGTGGGCGAGCAGGCCGGCAACCTCGAGGAGATGCTGGAGCGCGTCGCGGAGAGCTACGACGAGGAGGTCGAGATCGCGACCCAGAAGCTCACGTCGGTGATCGAGCCGCTGATCATCGTCTTCCTCGCCTTCATCGTCGCCGGCATCGTCATCGCGATCGTGCTGCCGCTCCTCAAGCTGCAGCGCGTCCGCTGAAGTGGCGGCGCGACGGGCCGCGGAATCTCTCGAGGCGACCCACCGTCCAAGGGTCGGCCCGGCGCGTAGGCAGGTTCCGGCGCGCGGCCTATGATCCGCGTCCTTCGTCCGAGCGAACCCACATGAAGACTTCGCAGCCCCGCCCCGCCGCCGCCGGCTTCACCCTCGTCGAGATCATGGTCGTGATCGTGATCCTCGGCCTGCTCGCGGGCCTCGTCATCCCGAACGTCATCGGCTACACCGACGAGGCACGCGTCGAGACGACCCGGACGACCTTGGTCACCGTCCACGGCCAGATCGCGATCTATGTCGCGAAGAACGGCAAGATCCCAGAGTGGGAGGACCTGACCGCTCCCGGCCCTTCGGGCAGTCCGATCCTCGAGGGCGGAACGCCGAAGGACGCCTGGGGCAACGAGATCCTGATCATCCGCCTCGAGGGCCGCAACCGCTTCGCGCTGCGGTCCAAGGGTCCCGACGGCATCGAGGACACCGACGACGACCAGACGCACCCCGCCCAGCAGCAGGACTGACGACGAGCCATGGCGAGCCGCCGGCGTGGAGCACCGACCCGCAACACCCGCGACCGTCTCGCGGGCGGCTTCACCCTCATCGAACTGCTCGTCGTCGTCGCGATCCTCGCGATCCTCGCGCGTGTCGGCCTGTCCCAGCTCGGCTCGATCGTCCCGGAGACGGTCCTCGACAGCGAATCGCAGCGGCTGATGTCGTTGGTCGAGTACCTGCGCTCCGAAGCCCAGCTCCAGGGCAAGACCTACAAGCTCGAGCTCGACCTCGAACTCCATCGCTACCGCGAGATCTGGCCGCCGGAGATGAAGGTCGCGATCGACCAGGATCCGAAGGAGCTCGAGGACCAGCGACGCGACTGGCTCCCCCTCGACGAACGCTGCCGATTCGCCGGCTACGCCGCGCTCGGTCAGCCGACCCTCCGCAAGGGTCGTGTCGAGATCGTGCTCGATCGCAGCGGCAACACCGCCGACCAGATGATCTTCCTGTCGATGAAGGGTGCCGACCTGAAGGACCTGATCTGGACGATCCAGATCCGCGGTCTCGAGCGCGCCGCGATGCTCGTCCGCAGCTTCGACGAGAAAGAGGCGTACCTGGACCGGCTCGAGGAGGCGCACTTCAAGTGAGCGTTCCCCCGGTCGTCGTGTCGCCTCGCATGGATCGCTCCGAAGCGGGATTCACGCTGTTGGAGGCGCTGGTCGCCGTCGCGATCCTCGCGATGGTGATCGTCCCGTTCCTCTCGATGCGGACGCGCGCGATCATGGACGCGGCCGACGCCAAGCGCTGGCGCATCGCGCGGGAGATCGCCGAGCGCTACCTCTCCGAGCTGAAGGCCGGCGCGCGGGAGACGCCGCCGACCAATCGGCTGGTCGTCGAGGTCGAGGACCATCCCGACTTCCGCTACCAGATCCTGATCGGCGAGGCCGCGATCGGCGACGCCGAGAGCGAGATGGCGGGCACTGGCGGCAACGCGGACACCGACCCAGGCGAGCGACTGGCCTGGCAGCGCGACCGCGAGAACCTGAGGCAGGCGCAGGCTCGCGGCGTGTCGATGACCGAGTACGACGACCAACTCCGACAGGCGGAACTCGAGGATCGGATCCCGTCGGAGGACGAACTCGAGGACGTCGCCGTGCTGGTCACCTTCCCGAGCGTCCGCGAGTCCCTCGACGAGGACGCCGAACCGTTCGAGCGCTTCATGATGCGCGCAAAGGTCTCGACCATGGCGCTCGAAGGGCTGACCCCCGAACTCGCCGAGCAGGTCGCCCAGGCCCGCGGCGGATCGACGACCAACCAGAACGGCGCATCGGGCGCCGGCAACAACCCGCTCGGCGGCAACGCCCAGGGCAATCCAGGAGGCGTCAAGTGATCGCGTCGCATCGGCCCCGTTCGCAGTCGCTCGCAGTCTCCGGCTTCACCCTGATCGAGGTGATGATCGCGGTCCTGATCTCGTCGATGGTGATGGTCGCGGTCAGCGCGAGCTTCTTGGGCACGATGAACGCCCATTACGAGATCGACACGGCGAACTCCGCGCAGTCGGACGGCCAGCGCGTGCTCGACACGATCGAGCGCGACCTCCGCGCGTTGTGGACCTACAACCTCAAGCGGAACCACGTCCTGCTCGGCCGCAACCGCGACATCTCCGGTTTCGACGCCGACTGGCTCGACTTCGTCTGCGCGACCGATTCGATCGGCGGCGTGGTCGACGTGGAGAACCGGGTCAGCCACTCGGGAATCTGCGAGGTCGGCTACTGGCTGCGCGACAACCCCGCGCTCCCGGGCCTGCTCGAACTCTGCCGCCGCGAGGACCCGCTCGTCGACGACGACATCACGACCGGCGGGACCTTCCAGCGCGTGTGCGACCGCGTGAAGAGCTTCAACCTCACCTACTACGAGACGCTGGGCTACGAAGCGCAGCCGATCGACGAGTGGGACAGCAGCCGCGAGGCGAAGCTGCCGCGGCGCATCAAGATCGAACTGAAGGTCCATCGCCGCATCGGCAACCGCAACCAGGTCATCGGCACCGAGATCGACGACGACGGCCGCATCCTCGAGACCTACCAGCGCCACGTCGTCCTCGATCGCCGCTACGAGCGCATCCTGCAGGCCGGCATCGCGATGGTGCCGGTCGCGCCCGTCGCACCCGAGGCCGAAACGCAAGGCGGCGGTGCCGGAGGCGGAGGTGGTGGTGGCGGTGGCGGCAGAGGTGGCGGCGGCGGCGGCGCACCGGGCGGCGCGATCGGTCCAGGCGAGATGAACGTCGGCGGACCTCCCGGCGGAAGCGGCCGCCCCGGCGGCGGCACGCGCCCACCGGGAGGCGGTCGCGGCGGCGGACAACCACCGGCCGGCGGCCCGGGGATCAACCTCGGCGAACTGCTGCGCGGCCGCGGCGGCAGTGGCGGCGGCGGTTTCTTCGGCGGCCTGCCCGGCGGTGGTCAGGGCGGCGGCGGCCGCCGCTGACTCTCAGATCGTCTCGCGTCCGCCGAGGTAGGGCCGCAACGCCTGCGGCACGTGCACGCGCCCGTCGGCGCGCTGGTGCACTTCGAGCAACGGGATCAGGATGCGCGGACTCGCGATCACCGTGTTGTTGAGCGTGTGGCAGTGCGCGACCTTGCGGGACGTCGTCTCGCGGTAGCGCATCTTCAGACGACGCGCCTGGTAGTCGTAGAAGCGCGACGCGGAGTGCGTCTCGCCCCAGTTCTGGCGCGACGGCATCCAGCACTCGATGTCGTACTTGAAGGCTTGCGGCACGCCGAGGTCGCCGCCGCAGACCGCGACGACGCGGTACGGCAGTTCGAGCGCTGCGAGCACTTCCTCGCTGTTGCGCACGATGTCCTCGTGGTGACGGCGGCTGCGCGCTTCGTCCGCGACGTCGATCACCACCTGCTCCACCTTCTGGAACTGGTGCACGCGGTAGAGGCCCTTCGTGTCCTTCCCGTAGGTGCCGGCCTCGCGACGGAAACACGCGCTCCTCGCGACGTAACGCTTCGGCAGGTCCGACTCGTCGAGGATCTGGTCGGCGTGGATCGCGGTGACCGGCGCCTCCGCGATAACGATCAGGTTCAAGCCGTCCTCGGCCACGCGGTAGGTCTGCTCCTCTCCGCCCGGGAAGAAGCCGGTCCCGATCATGACCTCATCGCGCACGAGCAGCGGCGGATCGACCGGCACGAAGCCCTTCTTCACCATGTGCTCCAGGGCCAGACGGAGGACGGCGTCGTGCAGGAGGGCCAGTTCCGCGAACAGCAGGTAGTTACGGCTGCCGGCCATCGTCGCGGCGCGCTCGACGTCGAGCCAGCCGCGCGCGACGGCGATCTCGTCGTGGCTCTTCTGGCTGAACGAGAAGCTCGGCACGGCGCCGACCCGGCGGACCTCGACGTTGCCCGTGTCGTCGATCCCGTCGGGAACCTCCTGGTCCGGGACGTTCGGCACGAGCAGGAGCTGCTCTCGGATCGCGGCCTGCAGTTCGCCCTCGCGGGTTTCGAGTCCCTGGATGCGACCTTTGAGTTCGCGTTGCTCGACGAGGACGGCATCGCGTTCCGTGGGGCTCAGCTTGCCCATCGCCTTGCCAGCCTGCTTCTGCGCAGCGCGCAGACCATCCAACTCGGGGATCAGGCCGCGAAGCTGCGCATCGAGTTCGAGCACGCGATCGACCGCCTTGGCACGGTCGGGGAATCGCTTCTTGAGCGCGCCCTGGCGGACACGCTCGGGATCGTCACGGAGAGTTCGGATGTCGAGCCCGGTCGTTGGTCTCGAGGCGGTCGCGACGCGCCGTCACTTGAACAGCGGATCGATCTTCCCGAAGAACTTGTTCTTCCGGTCGGCGAGCCCGACGAAGGTCCCGTCGGGAGCGTCGACTTCGACGACGGTGCTCGGCTCGCCGGAGCTCTTGGCCATCGGATAGAAGCCGACGTGGCTGGCGAGCGTGCTGCTGAACTTCGTCGACAGCTTGTTGAGCACCTCGGGATCGGGGATCGGCGCGAACTCGCCCGACTCGCGGGCACCCTTGCCGTCCGCACTCTTGCTGACCAGCACGACCGGCGCGACCGCGCAGCCGTTCAGATGCGCGTAGAGCTCGCCGGCCTTCCCGCGGACGCGCATGCGCACCGCGTCGACCTTGACCTTGCCGCCGGAGGCGTCCTTGTGGAAGTCGATCGCGAACGGCGCGCCGAGTTCCAACTTCGCCGCTTGACCCGCTTCGACCTTCACCGCGGTCGACGTGCCCGCGAACACCTCGGCCGTCGCGACCTTGCCGCCGGCCTTCTGCTCGATGCGACCGTAGACGATCGAGTACTCACCGGCGGGGACCTCGGCCGGTTGTCCGTCCGCGATCTCGAAGCGCGCGCCCACAAAGTCGCCGCTGCCCTGCACGATCAGCACGAGCGGCTTGATCGACTTCTGACCCGACCACACGAACTGCAGGGTCCCGGTCTTGAAGTACTCCGGGTTCGTCGGCCGCAGGCCGATCTTCTGGCCGCCGTCCTGGGCGCGCAGGTGGAACCACGAAGTCCCGAGCTTCACCCAACTCGACGCCGGTCCGACGCCACCTTTGCCGACCTGCATGCCGTCGAGTTCGGCGATCGCCACCTCCTCGTCCGGGCCGGCCCCGAGGTTGCGGTCCTTCATGCCCATCGCGTACGGATCCTCCTCGAACAGCACGCCGTTGCCGTTGTCGTCGAAGAAGGTGATCGGGGTCCCGTCGACGTCGGCGACCCAGCTCGCCGCGCTCTTGTAGTAGACGGTCGCACTCTTCACGCCGCCCTGCTCGTACGGCTCGAGGTTGATCGTGATCCCCTGGTAGGGCTCCGACGCCCCGCCGACGAAGAACCACATCGCGTAGGGTCGCTGCTTGTCGGCGTCGAGCCAGAACTGGGTCGGCTTCTTCAGCTGGACGTCCATCTCGACGAACGGGTTCTTCTTGAGGTCGAGTTCGCTGCCGTCGAGCGTGACGCCGAACTTGTTCGCGCCCGGGCGCACCGCGTAGAGCTCCGCGGCCTTGAACCAGTCGAGCTTCTTCGGGCCCGTGCCGGTGATCGACACGCCGAGCCACTTCGGAGGCACCGGGCCGGCGACCGACGCGACGTCGTTCTTCGGCTTCGTGACGACCTCGAAGCGCAGGGGCACGATCTTCTCGACCTTGTCGGCGTCGGGCACGAGGTAGGCGTCCGCGCCCCTCACGCCGGCCGAGTAGCCCCCCTGCTTCCGCTTGTCGGCGTCGGCCTCGTCGACTTTCAGGCGCTCCTCTTCCGCCTTCTTGAAGTTCGCGTTGGCCGCGAAGTGCACGTCCTTGGTCCAGTCGCAGCCGCGGCGGAGTTCCTCGAAGCGAGCCAGCGCGGCGACGACCTCGCGGCGGTCGTTGAACGTCTTCTCGGGGACCTTGTCGTAGAGGGACGCGATCAACCCCCACGCATCCGAGCCGTTGACCTGGTCGCCGACCGCCTCGAAGTTCGACGCCACCTTGCGAAGCGTCTCCGCCAGGGCGTCCCAGAGCTTGCGGTCGGCGATCTTGCCGTCGCGCAGCTTGAAGAACTCGGTGTAAGCCGCAGTGAGAGCCTGCTTGGTCTTGTCGACCGAACGCAGTGACTGGGCGTCGACCGTGTGACACCACCGTTCGACGATCTCCAGCGTGCGCCCTTCGAAGACCCGCAGCCAGGACGCTTCGAGCGCCTTGCGCTCCACCTCAGTGCCGGCGGCCCTGCCCGGATCGGCGACGAGGCCGAGCACGAGCGCACGGTAGTGGCCGACGGTGTGGATCGAGTTCTCCCTCACGAGGCGATCGAGACCCTTCTGGTCGTCGAGCCGTATCGCCTGGCCGAGCTTGGTCGCGAACTCGTCGTAGCCGACCGTCTGGGCCGGAGCGCGGAACGCGGCGCACAGGACGAACAACGCGCCGAGGAGGAGGCGGAACGTCTGGGTGTGGGACATCGAAGGAATCCGGTCCGGCGTGCGAGGCGCGCAGTCTATTCGTGGATCGCGTCAGCGGCCGCGCAGATCCTTGCTCGCACGCTCGAGGAAGCGCCGCTCGTCGGGGCTCAGGGCGTTGATACCCTCGCGCTGCACCTTTTCGAGGATCTCGTCGAGGCGGAACCGGCGATCCTCCTGCGACTGCCGCGCGCGGCGCTCGCGCCAGCGCGCGAGACCCGGGAACCAGGCGCCGCGCCGAGTGCCGAGCGCCACGTAGTAGCCGCGCAACAGCCGGAACGCGCAGAAGCCCCAGGCGGCGCCGCCGAGATGCGCCGCGTGCGCCGTCTTCGACGCACTCACGCCGTGCAGTTCCATGAGCGAGTAGTACGCGCCCAACGCGACGAGGATGCCGACGAGCACGCCGATCCTCACCGGGAGCACTCCGAAGAACAGGATCGACTGACGTGGCGCGATCATCGCGCAGTAGACCATGATCGCGTAGCAGGCTCCGCTCGCTCCGACCAGCCGCATCGCATCGAAGTCCCCCCCACCCGCGGCGATCGCGAGTTGCACGATCCCGCCGAGCAAGCCGCCCGCCAGGTAGAGGTGGACGAGCCCCCGCGCACCGATCTCCCCCTCGACGCCGCGGCCGAAGTACCACAGCACGAGCATGTTGAAGAGGACGTGGAACGGATCGGTGAAGCTGTGGACGAACTGGTAGCTGACGAGGCGCAGGACGCCGAGGCCGAAACCGTCGAGGAGTCCGGGGCCGTGCAGCGCCAACACGAGGTCGAGCGAGCGTCCACCGAGGTTTTCGCCCAGGACCACCGTGACGGCGAACAACGCGACGTTGATCGCGATCAACGCGTGCACGGCGGACGCGGTGGCCCAGGACGGAAGACGGATGCCGCTGCGGCTCATGGTGGTGCGATCGTGCGGGCGCAAGACGACGCGGAGCGCCCGTGAGCGGGCCGCGCGCGGACGCTATGGTCTCCGCGCACACCCCACCCAGGACACGACGTGACGGCGCGGATTCTCGATGGACGTTCGCTCGCGGACAAGATGCGGGCCGGGTTGCGCGTCGCACGCGCTTCGCTGGGCGACCGGCCCGTGCGGCTGGTCTCTCTCGAGGTCGGCCGCAGCGACGAGGCGCAGATCTACCTGCGCGGACAGCGGCGGGCGGCCGAGGACGTCCGCATCGAACTCGTCGAAGAACATCTGTCCGACGACGCCGCGCTCACGACGGTCGTCGGCCGGATCACGCAACTCAACGACGATCCGAGCGTCGCCGGGATCCTCGTGCAGCGACCCTTGCCGACGCACATCGAGGCGCGCGACGTGCAAGGCGCGATCAGCCGCCACAAGGACGTCGAGGGCATGAACCCCTCGAACATGGGCGCGATCCTCTACCACGAGCCCGCGCTCGCGCCCTGCACGGCAAGCGCCGCGCTGCGCCTGATCCACGCGAGCGGCATCGACCTCGCCGGCGCCGAGGCGGTGATCGTCGGCCACAGCGAGATCGTCGGGAAGCCGATCGCGATGTTCCTCCTCCATCACCTGTCGACGGTCACCGTCTGCCACGTCGCGACGCGCAAGCTCGCGGAGCACACGCGACGCGCCGACGTGCTCGTCGTCGCCGTCGGCAAGGCAGGACTCGTCACCGGCGCGATGGTGAAGCCCGGCGCGGTCGTGATCGACATCGGCATCAACCGGTCGCCGGCAGGCAAGGTCGTCGGCGACGTCGACCAGGACTCGGTCGGCGCCGTTGCCGGCTGGCTCACGCCCGTTCCCGGCGGCGTCGGGCCGGTGACGGTCGCGATGCTGATGCGGAACACGCTGCGTGCAGCCGGGCTCGACGTCGCGCCCTGATCTCACTCGCTCTCGCGATCAGCTCGAGCGCCCGATCACGTACTCGACGAGCCCTTCCATGCCGTCGCGCGCCGGCGACGGCGGCAGCTCGAGCAACGCCGCGCGGGCGCTCGCGAGCCGCGCCCGCGCGCCTTCCATCGCGTAGGCGATCGCCTGCTCGAGCGGGAATGCGCGCTTGAGTTCGCGCAGCTTCTGCCGCTCGTCGCCGTTGCCGCGCATCAGGTTCGCGAGGTGGTCGCCGACCCCGCGCTGCGCGAGCATCCAGAGCAGCGGCAGGGTCAACTTGCCACGCGCCAGGTCCGTGCCGAGCGACTTCCCGACGACCGTCTCGTCGCCGTCGAGATCGAGACAGTCGTCGACGATCTGGAACGCCGTCCCGAGTTCGAGTCCGAAGCGATCAGCGGCCTCGACCTGTGCCGCGTCGCCGCCGGCGTAGTGCGCGCCGAGCCGGCACGCGGCTGCGTAGAGCGTCGCGGTCTTGTCGACGATCACCCGGTAGTAGCGCTCCTCGTCCCAGGTGAAGTCGAAGCGATGCAGGATCTGCGTGATCTCGCCCTGGCAGATGCGCCGCGTGGTCTCCGCGAGCACGCGGCTGCAGGTCGGGTCGGTGAGCTGCACCGACATGTGGAAGGCGCGGGCGTAGATGTAGTCGCCGAGCAGCACGGGGATCTCGGTCCCGTACGCGGCATTCACCGTCGCCTGCTTGCGGCGGAGGCTCGCGCCGTCGAGGACGTCGTCGTGTACCAACGTCGCCGTGTGCAGCAGTTCGACGATCTTCGCGACCGTCACGTGATCTTCGCCCAGCGCGCCGACCGCCCGCCCGGCGAGGAGCACCAGCGCGGGGCGCAACTGCTTGCCGCGGAAGCTCGCCGCCAGTTCGACCAGGGGCAGGAGATCCCACTCCTCGGCCCGCAGCTCGGCGATCAGTTCCTTGCCGACCCGATCCAACTCGGGGCGCACCTGGGCGAGCAGGTCGCCGAGCCGCACCGAACTGCTGCGGAGACTCACGCGTCGTCCTTCTTCTTGCCGTTCCCGTCGCCGATGCGCGGCGCGTCGGGATCGCTCTCACCCTTCAGGCCCTTCCTGAACTCGACGATGCCCGAGCCGAGGGCGCGGGCCATCGACGGGATCCGGTGCCCGAAGAGCAGCAGGACGACGAGCAGGATGAGCAGGGTCTGCCAGCCGCCCGGGATCAGGGTCGCGACAAGAAGTTGCATCGTTCGTCCGCAAGAGGGCGAGGGACACCTTACGTCGCTGCGGTCGCCCGGCCAAGCCGCCGGTCTTCCGCCGTCCTGGATCGCGACGAAACTCGCCCCGCGCGCGGTGTCATGTGCCGCGCTGGGACCTGGACTGCGCGTCGAGCCAGACCCGCCAGTTCGCCGCGTCGGTGCCGTGGTCGACGCCGGTGAGGCGGCTGAGGTGCTTGTGCGCGTTCTCGCGGACTTCCGCGTCGGGCGACTCCAGGGCGGCGACGAGGATCGTGATCGCCTCTCGCCGGGCCTCGGACCCGTCGTCGCTCCGCATCGCGTGGAACCGCTTGAGTTCCATGAGGACCTGCCGGAACAGGGAGCCGAGGCGCCGCTGCTCCAGCAACACGAGCGCGAGGTAGAGGAAGCCGAAGCCGAGCGAGAAGCGCAGGATCGCGGTCTCGCCGAGGTTCTTGCCGATCCACTCGGCACCGGGCAGCCACGGCTCGATCCAGACCAGCCCGGCGAGCGCAAGGATCGCCAGCGGCGCCGCCAGCTTCAGCCAGGCGCCCAGCCCGTGGGTGGTCGGGCGATCGGTCACCTGCCGAGCACCGACTTCATGGTTGCGCCCATCACGCTCGGCGTGTCGACCACGACCACGCCGGCCTTGCGCAGCGCAGCCTGCTTGTCCGCGGCCGTGCCCTTGCCGCCCGAGATGATCGCCCCGGCGTGCCCCATGCGCTTGCCCGGCGGCGCGGTCGCGCCTGCGATGAACGCGACGACCGGCTTGGTCATCGACGTGCGGATGTAGTCGGCCGCCTCTTCCTCGGCGCTGCCGCCGATCTCGCCGATCATCACGACGCCGTCGGTCGCGGGGTCGGCCTGGAACAGGGTCAGGCAGTCGACGAAGTTCGTGCCGTGGATCGGATCGCCGCCGATGCCGACGCAGGTCGACTGGCCGAGCCCGACCGAGGTGAGCTGCCAGACCGCCTCGTAGGTGAGCGTGCCGCTGCGCGAAACGACTCCCACGCGCCCCGGCCGGTGGATGTAGGCCGGCATGATCCCGATCTTGCAGCCGGTCCGCTCGCTCACCGGCGTGATGACCCCGGGGCAGTTCGGTCCGACCAGCCGCGAGCGGCCGCCGCGCATCACGTCGCGCACCCAGGCCATGTCGAGCACGGGCACACCCTCGGTGATCGCGACGATCAACTCGATGCCCGCGTCGACCGCCTCGCAGATCGAGTCGGCGGTGAACGGGGCCGGCACGTAGATCACCGACGCCGTCGCACCGGTCGCCAGGACCGCTTCGCGCACCGAATCGAACACCGGCACGCCCTCGTGGACGGTCCCGCCCTTGCCGGGCGTCACGCCGCCGACGACCTGCGTGCCGTAGGCCTTCGCTTGCAGCGAGTGGAAGGTGCCGTTCTTGCCGGTGATGCCCTGCGTGATCACCTTCGTGCTGCCGTCGATCAGGATGCTCATCGCTGCTGGCTCTTCTGCGTCGTCGTGGACATGGTGCGCGTCGCTCTCAGTGTGACCCCTTCTTGGAAGCCTTCTCGACCAGGGCCACGACCTTCTCGGCGGCCTCGTCGAGCGAGGACGCGGTCTCGAGCCGGACGTCGGATTCCTGCAGCAGGCGACGGCCGATCTCGACGTTGGTGCCTTCGAGCCTCACCACGAGCGGCACCGCGAGGTGCACTTCGCGCGCCGCGGCGATCACGCCCTCGGCGATCGTGTCGCACTTCATGATCCCACCGAAGATGTTGACCAGGACGCCCTTCACGTTCTTGTCGGCGAGGATGATCTTGAACGCGTTGGTGACCTGCTCCTTGTTCGCGCCGCCGCCGACGTCGAGGAAGTTCGCGGGACGTCCGCCCTTGAGCTGGATGACGTCCATCGTCGCCATCGCGAGTCCGGCGCCGTTCACCATGCAGCCGATCTCGCCGTCGAGGGCGATGTAGTTGAGGCCAAACTTCGATGCCTCGATCTCCTCCTCGTCCTCTTCGTCGAGGTCGCGGAAGGCGAGCACGTCCTCGTGGCGATAGAGCGCGTTGCTGTCGAAGTTGAGCTTGGCGTCGAGCGCCAGGACGTCGCCGGACTTCGTCACGATCAGAGGGTTGATCTCCGCGATCGAGCAGTCCATCGCGACGAACGCCTGCGCGAGGCTCTGCATCACCTTCATCCCGCGCCGAGCGGTCTCGCCGGAGAGTTCCAGCGCCTTGGCGAGGCGGCGGAGTTGGTAGGGCAGGATGCCCTTGATCGGATGGATGCGCTCCTTGTGGATCGCCGACGGCCGCTTCACGGCGAGTTCCTCGATGTCCATGCCGCCCTCGGCGGCGGCCATCATCACCGGCGCCAGCGACACGCGGTCGACCGCGACCGCGAGGTAGAGCTCGCGCGCGATGTCGCTGCCGCGTTCGACGTAGAGCTGCTTCACCACGCGCCCCGCGGGTCCGGTCTGGTGCGTCACGAGCGTCTTGCCGAGCAAGCCCTTTGCCACCGTGCGCGCCTCCTCCGCCGAGCGGACGAGTTTCACGCCGCCGGCCTTGCCGCGCCCGCCGGCGTGGATCTGCGCCTTCACGACCGCCACTTGTGCGCCGAGCTTCGTGAAGGCGGCCGCGGCCTGATCGGCGCTCGTGCAGGGGATCCCGTCAGGAACCGGCACGCCGAAGCGGGCCAGGACCTGCTTGCTCTGGTACTCGTGGATCTTCATTCAGCGAGCTCTGGCGACGGAGGTCGTGTCGCGTGAAAGGGCGGAGAGGGTACCGCGAGCCGATCGGGAAACAACGCCGCGCGACGGCTAAGTTCCGCGCGATGGCCGACGGCATCCTCGTTCACCAACAGATCCGTGCGCTGGTCCAGGAGGGTGCGATCACGAGCAACCCGGGAATCGCGCCGGCCCAGTTCCAGCCCGCGAGCCTCGATCTCCGCGTCGCGACCGTCGGCTACCGCGTGCAGAGCGGCTTCCTGCCGGAGCGCCAGAGCGTCGCCGAATTGCTGGACGAGATGACGCTCTACCGCTTCGACCTCACCGACGGCGCGGTGCTCGAGCGGGGTCACTGCTACGTGCTGCCGCTCCTCGAACAGATCCGCCGCCCGCTGCCGTTCACGATCCGCGCCAATCCGAAGTCGTCGACCGGTCGTCTCGACGTCTTCACGCGCATGCTCGCCGACCACAGCGGCCGCTTCGAGACGGCCGCGCCGGGCTACGTCGGTCCGCTCTACCTCGAAGTGGTGCCGCGCTCGTTCCCGATCCGGGTGCGCACCGGCCAGAGCCTCACGCAAGTCCGTTTCGTCGCGGGCCGCGCCGAACTGAGCGACGCCGAACTTCGGACCGAGTACGAGCGCTCGCCCCTGCTGTGGCGCGACGCCAGGACCCCGATCCCCGTCTCCGACGTGCGCTTCGACGGCGGCCTCGCGATGCGCCTTGCGCTCGCGCGCGACGCGGACGTGTCGGGTCCGGTCGGTTACGAGGCCCTGCTCCACACCGGAGTCGTCGACCTGCAACGCGAGCGCCACTACGACTGGCGCGCCTTCTTCCGCTCGATCGACGCCCCGCCGCGAGGTCGGATGATCGTGCAGCCGGAGGCTTTCTACATCTTCGCGAGCAAGGAACGCGTGCGCGTGCCGCGCCACCTCGCCGCGGAGATGGCGCCGTACGACGTCGGCGTCGGCGAACTGCGCACCAACTACGCCGGCTTCTTCGACAACGGTTTCGGCGGCGCGACCGGAACCCGCGCCGTGCTCGAGGTACGCGCGCACGATGTGCCGTTCCTCGTCGAGGATGGCCAGGTCTTCTTCCACCTGCGCTTCTTCCGCAGCCTCGAGGACCCGGCGGTCGCCTACGGCGAGGGCGGTCTCGGCAGCCACTACCAGGGGCAGGCGTTGCGACTCAGCAAGCACTTCCAGGCGACCGACGGCGACACCGCGAGCGGCTGATCGCGCTCCCGCGCTTCAGCGCTTCAGCACTTCAGCGTTCGTCGAAGGCGACACCGTTGCTGAGGATGCCCGTGCCCGACTGCTGCAGGACGATCGCCTGGAATTGGAGGCGACCGACCGGCAGGAGGAACGGTGAGGGCGCGAGACCCGAGACCCCGCCGAGTTCGCCGCCCGCGTCGAGACGGCCTTCGAAGAGGGCACTCGGCATCAACGGCGGCTGCACGAGGAGTCCGCCGTGAAGACCCCCGAGGCGCCACGCGCCGTCGAGGAAGCCGAGCGGAGTGCCGAGCACGAACCCCAGCCCGCCGGGTGAGTCCGCGTGGCGGAGGCGGAACGCGACGCCGTCCCCGCGTGCACGCGACGGGAAGCGCCCGGTCATCCCGAAGGTCGGGTTCGGACCGCGCCGCTGCGCGAAGGGCACGTCGGCGCCGATGTCGAGCACCAGATCGGCGGTGAGCGCGAACAGCGCAGCCGTACGCTGCGGGGTGTCGATCGTGAGGTTTCGCGTGACGTCGGCTGCGCGCATCACGACCGGTGCATCGGGGCGCACGCTCTCACCGACCGGACCGACGTTCGTCGCGGCCGCATGCACGGAGACGATCGCGCCGCCGACCGCAGCCGGCAGCCGGATCGCAAGCGACCAGGACAAGCGCGTCGGTACGACGCGCGCGGGGGTCCCGAGAGAGACACGGAGGTCGAAGGCTTCCGCCCTCGCCGTCCCCAGCGGCAAGTCGATCGGACCGGTGCTCAACAGGATCTCGTTCCCCTCCGGTCCGCCGACCGGAGATCCTCGCAGGATCATCAAGGTGATCGGCAGCGGACGGTCGGCGCGCTGGTTCTGGACCACCACGCGCATCCCGTGCACGGTGCCGAACTCGTCGTCGTCGGCCGACGGCCCGAGCCGGAACCAGTCCCGCCCCATCCCGATCTGCAAGCGGCCCTCCGAACTCGCGGGGAGATGGCCGCGCGTCGAGAAGCCGGCGACGTCCGGCCAGATCCCGACGGCCTGGAGTCCGGATTGGCCCGCGACGGATGCGGAGACGAGGGTC
>JACRLW010000032.1 GCA_016235155.1 Planctomycetota bacterium | reverse complement strand
AAGGCCTCGGCCGCTCTACCAGCCGGGGTCCTCCGCCTGGCGAATCGTCGGTAAGCGTCCGACGCCCGACGCCGCTATCCCTGGATCGCGCGCGTGGGGGCGCCATGTTGGAGGCACGCACAGAAGCGATCTCGAGTCGCGGCCGAAGAGCCGCGGCGAACTCGTGTCCGGGTACGCGACAGCGCTGGCCGACCAGACGACGAGCGGTCTGAGCATGGCGGCCTATGCCGCGAAGCCCGGGGTGAATCCGACGACGCTGTACGAGTGGCGACGACGGCTTGGTCCGAGCGGCCAGGGCGTCACTCCTACCCCGCCCTGCACGAAGCTGGTCGAGGTGACCATGGCGCGGCCGTCCGCTGCGAGCCGCGGCGGCATGGTCCTACGGCTCGCCCGCGGCTGCCGCAGCATCGAGGTCCCGCGCGACTTCGACGCCGACGACTTGCGACGGTTGATCGCGGTGGTCGAGTCATGCTGAGCTTCAGCGACGGCGGGATCCCCATCGACAACAGCGCGTGCGAGCGCTCGATCCGGCCGATCGCGATCCGTCGCCGCAACCAGCTCTTCGCCGGCAGCGTGCGCGGCGGTCGCGCCGCAGCGGTCGTCTACACCCTCATCGAGTGCTTTCGCAACGCGAAGGTCGAGATGGTCGCCTACCTCGCCGACGTGCTGGCCCGCATCGGCACGCATCTCGCCGGCCAGCTCGAGCAACTGCTGCCGGCGAACTGGCAGCCGTCGAGCACGGCGCGGACGGCCGCGCTCGCATCCTCGATCACGTAGCCGCTGCGCGAGCCCGGAGCGGCGAGCGCGGCGGAAGGGACGCGGGCCGTCGGACGCTTACCACCCACGCAACGCATTCGCCCGACACGCTACGCGATCGACCGGCGCCCATCAGGCGCCGAGGAGGGTGAGGCCGCGTGTCGCGGCCGACCTGGGGGAGGGTCGGAACAGTGTCTTGGCTGTAACACCCACGACGTTGCGGCGCAGGGGAGTAAGTTCCGCCCCGCTCCCGTGCCCGATGCGCAGTCATCGGGGCGGGTGCGCGGTCCGGTCTCCACCGGTCTGCCTCGACAGCCGACCGGCGCCAGCGAACCCCGTTCCATGGTGAGGTCGTCGTGCACTCCTCGTTTCGACTGCTGAGTTGCGTGCTCGCGCTCGCGGCTTCGTCCGCGACCCAGAGCGTCTGTGTGTCCTTCAACTCGAACCGGGCGCTCCCGAACACGACCATCCAGTCGGGAACCGTGTTCTTCGTGCTCGCGGGCTACGAGTACGCCTACGAGGTGGTGGCTCCGACCAACCTCGACGTCATGGGCTTCGAGATGCCGGTCGGCTACTCGAGCGCGTGCACGGTCGGCCCCGAGGTCGTGGAGACGGCGCTGTATCTCCAAGCGCCCGGCGGGGGACCCGCCGCCACGCCGGTGGTGACTTCGACGATGACGCTGCAACGCGACGTGGCGTGGTGGACCGGGACGGTCTTCCCCAACTCGGTGCGGATCACCGCGGGCTCGCGCTTCTACATCGGCTTCCGTCATCCGGGCGGCGGCGCGTGCATGTTCAAGAACATCTCCTTCGACGGCACCACCCCGACCGCCCTCGAGTACGACCGGATCATCGGGACGACGCCGTGGATCGGGCCCTGCCCGCTGCCCGGAAGCCCCTGCCGCGCGCTGATGTGGCGCGTGCTGTGCTGCAGCGGACCGGTCATCACCAATCAACCGTCGGATCGGACGCGCTGCGAGGGATCCTCGGTCAGCATGAGCGTCACGGCGACGGGCTCGCCGCCACCGAGCTACCAGTGGCGGCGCAACGGCGTCGCGGTCAGCGGCGCGACGAGCGCGACCTACACCTTCAACGCGACGCTCGCGCGCGACGGCGACCTGTTCGACTGCGTGGTGCGGAACGCCTGCGGTTCGACGACCAGCAACGCCGCGCGACTCACCGTCCTCTTCCCACCGACGATCACGAGCCAACCCGGCAGTCGCTCGGAGTGCGACGGACGCCTGACGGTCTTCTTCGTCGTTGAACGGCTCCGTGTTCGACTGCGTCGTTTCGAACAGCTGCGGCTCTTCGACCAGCGCTCCAGCGACCCTGACCGTGTCGAGCGCGCCGGTGATCACGACCCATCCGGCGAGCAGCAGCGTCTGCACCGGAAACAGCCTGACGCTGTCGGTCGTCGCGCAGGGCAGCGACCTCGTCTACCAATGGCGGAAGGATGGAACGCCGATCGCGGGCTCGAACACGGCGAGCTTCACGATTCCCGTCGTCGCGCCGATCGACGCCGGGCGCTACGCCTGCCGCGTCGCCAATGCCTGCGGCGCGCTGACGAGCAACGAAGCGGTGATCACCGTGCTGGCCGCACCGACCGCCGCATTCGGTGCATCGACGGTTTCCGGCTGTCCGCCGCTGACCGTCGACTTCTTCGATCAGAGCAGCGGCAGCATCCGCGAATGGCGTTGGGACTTCGACGCCGACGGCACGATCGACTCGACGGCGCAGAACCCGACCTGGGTCTATCAGCAATCCGGCACCTACAGCGTGCGGCTCACCGTGATCGGCACCTCGGGCTGTCCGAGCACGCTGCTGAGGAGCGGGTACATCCGTGCCCTCGCCACCGCGACGCCCGACTTCTCGGCCACGCCGACCACCGGGGCCATCCCGCTCACGGTCGCCTTCCAGGACATGACGACCGGATCACCAGCCACGTGGGCCTGGGACCTGGACAACGACGGCATCACCGATTCGACGACACGCAACCCGAGCTTCACCTACGTCGAAGCCGGTGTGTACGACGTCCGCTTGACCGTGACGTCCGCGATCACTGGTTGTCCGTCGTCGACGGTCATGCCGTTCTTCATCACCGCGGTCGGTCCGACCTCGAACACGCTCTCGCCGCAGATCCTGCAGTACCAGTTCAACGAGGTCCGCGGCACCGCCGTCGCCAACACCGCGTCGGAGACCCACGTGCGGCCCTTCGGCACGGTCACCGTCGCCGGTTGGCAGGCCGATCCCGGTCGCGCGGGATTCCGCGGCAACGAACCCGGCGCCGGCTGTCTCGGTCGCATGGCGCAGCCGCCGGCGCCGAGCGTGGTGACCGGTTGGAGCCCGCGGATCGCCGGCAGCTACACGGTCATGTGGTGGCAGCGCCTGTACGCGCCGGCTGGCGGGGGTGATCAGCATTACCTGTGGCAGTCGACCGGGTGGAATCGACCCTTCGAGTGCTTCCTCGAATCGGACGGTCTGCTGACCTGCCAGTACCGCGAGGGCCGCGGCGGACGACAGCAGAGCCTCGTCACGTCGGAGACCCGCGTCGATCAGCGCCTCGGGACCTGGATGCACATAGCACTCGTCGTCGACCGCGCCGCCGGCATCGCGCAGTTCTTCTTCGACGGCCTGCCGGAGAACCGCAGCCGGTCCTTCACTGCGGATCCCGGCGAGCTCACTCCGGGCGACGACCTCGTCCTGGGTGGACCGCACCCGACGAACGGCAGCGCGCATGCGGAGGTCTTCACGCTCCTTGGCGATCTCGACGACTTCCGCGTCTATGCCGAGGCGCGTACCGGAGCGCAGATCCTGAGCGACATGCGTGCCGAGGTCGCGACCGGCGGGCTCTACGCCGAGGGTTGCGCGGGTTCGGCCGGCATCCCTCGGATCGCGGCCAACGGCCCGCCGGTCCTGCCGAGCCCGAGCCTCGAGATCGCGTTGCGCCGCGCGCAGCCCGGTGTGCCCGCGGCGTTGCTGATCGGGTTCACCGCGCGCACCTGGGACTCGATCACCCTTCCGCTCGACCTCGGTCCGATCGGGTTCGCGGGTTGTTCGCTCGAGACGGCAGCCCATCTCGTGTTCGCCGCCTCGACCGGCGGCGGCGACATCACCCTGCCGCTGGCGCTCCCGAACGATCCGAGCCTCGCCGGTGCGCACGTCTATGCGCAGTGGCTGGTGTTCGGGACTCCGGGCGCGACGAGTGCGGGATTCGACCTGAATCTGCAGCGGTAGTCGGACGCCCGTCCAAAGACACCGAATGCCTGCGTGCGGCGCGTCCGGTACCGTGCGCGCCATGACTCCGCGCGGCGCCGCATTCGCCATCCCGTTCGCACTCGTGGCCCTCGCGTGCGCGCATGCGCAGGACCTGCGGCCGGTTCCGATCCGCGCCGACGACACCGTCGTGCTGCGCGTGCAGGGACCGGATCGCATCCGGCGCAGGTTCGGACCGACCAATCTCGGCGTCGTGCTCGGTGACGAGACCGGGCTCGCGCTGCGCGCGAAGCTCGCCGCGGCGGTGTTCGGTGACGCGGGCGACGCGCGGCAGCCCTTCAGCGAGCTGTTCATGCGGCTGATCGCGTCCGATGCGGAGCTCACGCTCGGCGTCCGCGTGGCGCGCGGCGAGCACGACGAACTCGTCGTCGACGGTGCGCTGCGGCTCGCGCCCGACGGCAAGCTCGACCTCGCGGCGATCGCCGCAGGGGTCGCCGACGCCGCGCGCGGCGCCGAGCTGCCGCTGGGCGAGATCGAGTACGAGGGAAAGAAGCTGCTCGCGCTGAAAGACGGCGGCTCGT
Organism: Planctomycetota bacterium; assembly: GCA_016235155.1. Lineage (GTDB taxonomy): Bacteria > Planctomycetota > UBA1135 > UBA1135 > UBA2386 > JACRLW01. The sequence continues at coordinate 10,520 of JACRLW010000032.1, read as the reverse complement.
TGATCGCGACTCTGCCCTTCCTGCACGACGGCGCGCTTCTCGTCGTCGTCGGCGAGGACCTCGGCCTCGCGCTCGAGCGACGCCTGGCTCCGACCGATGCCTTGCCCTGGCAGCCGCCCGAAGAAGAGACGAACCATGCCGCCGTCGCCCTGCACGCGGACCTCGCCGTGCTCGTCGACGCGAGTCTGCGCGGCCAGGCGCGCGAGGCGCGTTCGCGCCGCACGGTCCTCGAGGCACTCGGCTTCGACAGCTTGCGTTCGTTGCGCGTGCTCGTGCGCGCCGCGGGACCGAACCTCGAGCTCGAGAGTCGGCTCGCGTTCACCCAAGACGGTCCGCGCGGCCTGCTCGCCGGCTTCCTGCCGCCGATCGGCGAAGCGCCGGCTCTCGCGTCGCTCGGGTCCGATGAGGGAGCCGGTTGGTTCGCGGGCAAGTTCGACCTCGCCGCCGTGATCCGCGCGACCATCGAAGGCATCGGCCATTATTCCGCGGTCGAGAGCCGGCGCTTCGACGGCGACGTCGAGAAGGCGATCGCCGACATCCGCGAGCAGTTCGAGGAGTTCGCCGGCTTCGACCTCGAAAACGAGTTCGCCGCGAAGCTCGGCACGGACTTCTTCTTCGCGGGCGCGCGTTGCCTCGCGCCGACGCCGGACGCGGACCCCGACGAAACCGACGAGGGCTTCGCGCTCGCGGTCACGCTCCGTGACGCCGCCGGGTTCGCGCGGGCCCACGACAAGTTCGTCGCTGGGACGCTTGCGGATTTCGTCGGCCTCGGCAAGGAAGGCGACGCGATCGGCGACGTGCGCATCTTCGGCGGCCGCGACTCCCTCGCCGGCCTCGGCAAGCGCCACTGGTTCCTCGCCGGCGGCGACGAAGGGCATGCCGCGCTCGAGGCGCTGATCGGTCGCACGACCCTCGGCGGCGGCGCCGCGGACACGCCGATCCCCTTGCCCGCGACGCTCGATCGCGTGCGGTCACGCTTCCCCGCCGGCTGGTCCGGTTGCGGCACGATCGACGTCGGCGGCGCGGTCGGTGTCCTGCTTCTGCAAGTCACGGCCTACGGCATCCTCGACGAGGGCGACGATTTCGAGCGCACATGGCGCGAGTTCGTGAAGGAGCTACGCGAGCCGTTGACGCGCGCCCAGCTCGACCGCGTCGCGATCACCACCGGCTGGGCGGACGGATCGTTCACGTTGCGAGTCGACTGGTGATCGCTGCGCGTCACTCGCCTTCGTCGCTGTCCGCCGGCCAGCTCGGCCCGGACTCGTAGCGCACCGGCGGCGGCGGGGGCGCCGCGCGCGCGAGCAGCGCTTCGAGCCACGCGGCGATGCCGCCGAGCCCGTTGACGTCGGGCCGCGCGCCGTCGCACCAGACGTGCTCCTCGCGCAGGATCGCGGTCATCGTGCGGCGCTGCGCGTCGTCGGTGCGGCGCTCCATTGCGGCGCGCAGGTCGTCGGACAGTCGCGCCAGAGTCGTCGTCGTCGCGAGTCCGTCGCGGGCCCAGAACGCGCGGCCGAGGCACAAGGTCGGCGTGCCGGCGAGAGCGCCGACGAACGCGCGCCCGTCGTTGATCGTCACCACCGCGGCCGCGGTCGCGGCGACGACCGGCGCGGCGTCGTGCGGCAGGCAGGCGAGACCGTCGAGCATCGCCGTCGCACCGCGCGCGGGGCGCACGACCGCGACGCGCTCCGCGAGGCCCAGCGACGCCGCGGCGCGTCGCGTTGCCGCGACCAGTTCGGCGCAAGACGGCGGCGCATCCGCGTCGAGCCGCACGCGCGGATCGTCCTGGGCTTGCAAGAGCACGGCGACGAACGGCGCTTCGGGGAGCTGCCTTGGCGCACTGCGTGCGTCCGGCTCGCGGCATCGGACGGCCTCGCACCACGCCGCGATGCGCACGCCGCGCGCGGTCCGTCCGCCGTCCCGAGGCGCGGCGAACCACGTCGCGATCCGATCGCCCAGGCTCGGCGGGAACACGACGCGCTGCGGCAGGTACGCGCGTCCGGCGCCGAGAGCGAGCGCGGCTGCGAGTGCGGAGTCGAGCAGCGCGCGGTCCGCGGGTGTCTCGGAGCGTATCGGAGCTTCGCGATCGCCGTCGATGCCGCACAGGTCGCGTTGGAGCGTGCCGGGCAGCACGCCCTCGCCGAGATGCGCGGTCGCGCAGCCGAAGATGCGGGCCGTCGCGTGGATCAGTCGCGCGAGGCCGTTGCGCGCGTCGAAGGTGACCACGACGTCGGGCAGTTCGGTCTCGAAGTGGCGCACGAGCGGCGCGCTGCGCCTGGCGAGCCATGCGTGCGCGCGGTGCAGCAGGCGGCGATCCTCGCGCTCCGACGCCAGCCGGACGTCGCGCCGCGCGAACTCGTCGAGCGTCGGATCAGCTGTCGGCCGGTGTCCGGACGGGGCGAGGAAGCGAGTCGCGATCCCGTGCGCCTCGAACATCCGCGCGGTGACGAGGTCCGTGGTGAGCACGGTCGTGCGCGTGCCGCGTCGCACGAGCAGGCGCAGGAGCGCGTCCGTCAGCGCGAAGTGCGCGACGGTCGGTGCGGCGAGCAGGACATGACCCATCGGGCGTCGCCTGGAGATCGACGCCGCGACGGCCGGGCTTGAGACACCCTCGACCTCGCGTCAGCCCCCGATGCGCGAGATCCGCCCGCGCGGGCCGACCGCGAAGCCGATCCGGCTCGCCGGCGCGAAGGCGATCGCGTGATGACCGAGCGCGGCGCGTGCATCGCCGATCCGCCGCCAGGTGCGGCCGCCGTCGTCGGAGGCGTCCGCGCCGTTCGTCCCCACCGCGAAGCGCACGCCCGGTCCGTAGCCGCTCGCGATCGCGACGCACGAGCGGTAACCCGCCGGCGGTCGTTCGCTCGCGTGCCAGGTGCGACCGCCGTCGACGGTGAACGCGGCGCTGCCCTCGCGCGCGTCCGGCGCAAGGTGGTCGCCGCCGACGGCGACCCCGAGCCGTGCGTCGGCGAACGCGAGCGAGAACACGCCGCGCGAGGCCGTCGCCTGCGCCATCGGCATACGGGCCCATTGCCACGAACTCCCGTCGTCGTCGCTGCCGACGACGCGCGCGACCGCGCCGCCGGTTGCGAAGCGCACGCGACCGCCGGCGCACGCCACCGCGGTGCCGCTCGCGGCGAACGCGGCTTCGCCGGGCTCCGCGTGCGGCTCGCGTCCGATCGGATGCCAGCTCGCGCCGCCGTCGTCGCTGCGCAGGACGACGAAGCGGCCGTCGATCGGATCGCCGACGATCCAACCGTCGCGGTCGCCGCAGAAGGCGATGCCGTCGAGGAAGATCGCGGGCCGGTCGTCGGACAGGACGAGCGACCACGACGCGCCGCCGTCGACCGTGCGAAACGCGCGCGCGGGCGAGCCCGCGGCGACCACGACGGCGCGCTGGTCGTCGAAGGCATGGATCGAGCGCAGGTCGAGCCCTTCGGCGCCTCGGATCGGCAGGCGCGCGAAGGTCGCGCCGCCGTCGCGGGTCAGAAGGACGACGCCGTCCGCGCCGCTCGCCCAGGCGACGTCGCGCGACACGACGGCGAGTCCGCGCAGCGAGACCTCGACTCCGGAGTCGAGCGCGGTCCAGGTCGCATGCGACGGATCGGGGTGCGTCGTCGCGCAGGCGCCGAGCAGGAGGAGGACGGCGGAGCGTGACAGCATCGCGGCGCACGATCGCAGTTCGCGCGCCGCACGCCAAGGGTGGCGACGGCGTTCGCGGCGCGACACGATGCGAACGTGCACGGCTTCACGACGCTGGTCTTCCTGTGCGTCTACGTCGGCCTCGCCGCGGGCCGCGTGCCGGGACTGCGCATCGACCGCGCCGGCATCACGATGCTCGGAGCGATCGTGTTGCTCGCCGCCGGTTCGATCGACGTCGCGCACGCCTGGCCGGCCATCGACGCGTCGACGATCGGCCTGCTGTTCGGACTGATGGTCGTGTCCGGGCAGTTGCAGCTCGCGGGCTTCTACTCCGCGATCGCGTTGCGCCTCGCGTCCGCGCGCGTCGGGCCGCGGGGACTCCTCGCGGCGCTCGTGCTCGTCGCCGGCGGCTTGTCGGCGGTGCTGCAGAACGACGTCATCTGCCTCGCGATGCCGCCGCTCCTGATCGACGTGTGCCGGCGCCGGCGCCTCGATCCGATGCCGTTCCTCCTGGCGCTCGCCGCGGCGGCAAACGTCGGTTCGGCCGCGACGCTGATCGCGCCCTTGCCGCGCGACGTCGCAGCGCTCGCCGCGGCCGGCATCCTGCTGGTGTCGCGCACGACGTCGTCGCGCGCGCTGCTCGCGGCAGTCGACGTCCAGTTGCTCCTGCTCTTCGTCGGTCTCTTCGTCGTGCATGCCGCGTTCACGGCGACCGGCCTGCCCGCGCGGGCTCTCGACGGGCTCGCCGCGCGCGGCGTCGATCTCGGCGCGACGCCGTGGTTGTTCGGCGCCACGCTCGTCCTCTCGAACGTCGTCTCCAACGTGCCCGCGGTGATGCTGCTCTTGCCCGCGGCGCACGGCGCAGGCGACGGCTACCTGCTCGCGCTGGTGAGCACGTTCGCGGGCAATCTGCTGCTCGTCGGCAGCATCGCCAACCTCATCGTCGTGACCGAGTCGGAGCGGCTCGGGGTCCGGCCGCGCGACCGGTCCTGGTTCCTCGAACACCTGCGCTACGGCCTGCCGGTCACGGCGGTCACCATGGCGGCGGCCGCGGCGAGTTGCGCCCTTCTGCCGGTCTGACCGGTCCAGGTCGTCCAAGAACGGGACGCAGGGATCCCTCGGGTATCGGCCGGAGTGCGCACGTGCCGATCGTGGACCCCGGAGGGGAGGCTTCGTGACGAACGAGCGCGGATTCACGCTGATCGAACTGATGATCGTCGTGGCGATCATCGCCATCGTCGCGAGCATCGCGGTGCCGAACCTGATGTCGAGCAGCGCGAACGCGAACGAGGCCGCGACGATCTCCGCTCTCCGCACGCTCTCGACTTCGCAGTTCCGCTTCAAGACGTCGTCGCACGTCGACGTGGATGGCAACGGCGCCGCGGAGTACGGCTCGCTTCCGGAGCTCGCGGGACTCGCCGCTCCTCGAGGCCAGACCGAACCGCTGTCGCCGGCCTTCGTGTCGGCGTCGTTGGGCACCATCGACGCCAACGGCATCGTGCTGCGCCACGGTTACTGCTTCCGGCTCCACCTGCCGGACGCCGGCGGCACCGGCCTGGTCGCGATCCCGGGCAACCTCGCCTCGGTCGATCCGCGCCGCGCGGAAACGTCGTGGACGATCGTCGCATGGCCGGCGTCGCACGGGCTCTCGGGGCGCACCTGCTTCTTCGTGAACGAGCAGGGCGAAATCCTCAAGAGCCTCACCGCGCGCTACTCGGGATTGGCCAGTATCCCGCCCGCGGGCGCCGGACTCGTCGGCGTGGCCCCGACGATCATCGTCGGCGGGTCGTTGGCGTCGGGCACCATCGGCGCCGACGGCAACACCTGGTTGCCGCTGCGCTGAGCGCGTGCGCACGGGGTCACTGCGCGCGCGTCACTGCACGCGCCGCGCGACGACGTTCGACTTGTGCCCGATCTCCATCGACTGGAACCAGATCGTCCGCCGCGACATCAGCGGCGGCGGCGTGATGGCGAAGTCGACCACGCCGTTCGGTCCGCTCGCGCCCCACGCGAGGATCACGGGATTGGCGAGGTCGAAGGTCGTGCCGAGTCCCGTCGGATAGGGCGAGGTGGTTCCGACTGCGGTGACCCAGCACACGACGATGCTGTTGGGCACGCAGTTGGTGACGCGGATCCCCGAACTCACGCCGGGGATCAGGGTCTGCACCGTGAGGATCTCCTCGGTCGCGGGCAGCAGGTTCTCCCACACGCGCAACGGGGGATTGCCGGTCCAGTTGGAGCCGACCAGTTCGAGGTCGCCGTCCGCGCCGAGGTCGAGCACGACGCCGTTGTGCACGCCGTTGGTGCCGTCGACGAGCTGCGTCTGCCAGGCGGTGCCGAGGCCGTTGCGGTCGTAGTAGATGCGCACGCCGGGCGTCGACGACGTGTGCATGTGCCCGACGACGACGTCGTGATCGCCGTCGCCGTCGATGTCCGCGACCTGCAGCGTGTGCGCCCGATTCGCCGCGGGGACGATCACGCTGCGGCGCCAGGTACCGGTCGGCGCGCCCGCGTGCGAGTACCACGCGACGTCGGCGGTGTTCTCGGAACTCGAGTAGAGGACGTCGTTCCGGCCGTCGCGGTCGACGTCCGCCACCAGCGCCTTGAAGGCCGCGTCGACGTTGATCGCGTCGATCACGTGGACGCTCCACTGCGTCGCGTCGCGGGCGAGAGCGGCGCCGGGATTGCGCAGCCAGCGTCCGTGCACGACGAGATCGGGATCGCCGTCGCCGTCGATGTCACCCGACGCGAGGCCCTCCTGGCCGAGCGCGCTGCGCGTGAGCAGGCGCCGCGTCCAGGCGCCGCCGGCGTCCTGGAAGAAGATCCACAGGTCGGAGTTCGAGCGCGCAGCGACGTCGCGGCGACCGTCCCGATCGAAGTCGCCGATCTCGACGTCCTTGCCCCACGAACCGATCGCGCCGATCACGCGCTGCGTCCACTGGCTGCCGACGAACGGATTGCCGGAGCCGCCGTTGCGCCGCGTGGGGTTGTCGAACCAGAGCAGGTTGTTCCCCGATGGTCCGTCGGGCACCACGATGTCGAGGTCACCGTCGCCGTCGACGTCGCCGAGTTCGCCGTCGGTCGTGAACTCCGTTGCGGGCGTCGCGATGCGCGTCGCGGTCCAGCTCGGGTACTGGTACCAGTAGAGACCTTCTTGCGGCGACCCGCCGAGCACGAGGTCCGCGGTGCCGTCGAGGTCGATGTCGCCGGCGAGCTTCACGTCGCCCGCGTTGTTCGCGATCGTCACGACGCGGAACGGCACCTGCGCCGGCATGGTGCTCGTGATGGAGCACGCGCCCGCGAGGACGGTGAAGAACGCCGTGCGAGTCGATCTACGGCTCGTCGACAAGGGTGGCTGCGCGAGGGTCCGCGGGGCAGGCGGGGGGCGGAGGATAGCGCGGCGGCCTGGGCTGGGCTCCACCGGCGTGGTTCCGATCAGCGGATCGTCCGCTCGACGACCACCGAGTTGCGCCCGAACTCGAAGGCCTGGAACCAGACCCGCAGGCCGGCGATGCCCGGCGGCATCGCGAGTTCGAAGGGCGCGGCTCCGTTCGGTCCCGAGCCGACGACGGCGAGGAAGACGGGATCGGCGAGGGCGAAGGTGATTCCGAGCCCGGGGACCGGGTAGGGCGTCGTCAGGCCGCGCGCCGTCACGCACAGACACACCGGCACGCCGATCCGAGCGTTGGTCACGAACACCGTGGCGCTCGCTCCGGATCGGAGTTCGGGGACTCCGATGCGCTGGATGTTCTGCGGCGTCGCGTTGCGCCAGTACTGGAGCGGCGGATTGCCGGTCCAGTTCGAGCCGACGATCTCGACGTCGCCGTCGCCGCCGATGTCGGCGACCACGCCGTTGTGGATGCCGTACTGCTGATCGACGACCTGCACCGTCCAGGAGGCCGCGCCGCCCTGGTTGTAGAAGACGCGGATCGCCGGCGACACCGCCGTGTGCATCTGTCCGACGACGACGTCATGGTCGCCGTCGCCGTCGACGTCCGCGACCTGCAGCGTGTGCGCGCGATCGAGGTTCGAGGCGATCAGTCGGCGCGTCCACGTGCCGGTCGGAGCGCCGCCGTGGGAGTACCACACGACGTCGGCGGTCGCCTCCGAACTCGAGAACAGCATGTCGTTGCGGCCGTCGCGGTCGACGTCGGCGACCAATGCCTTGAAGTCGTCGTGCACGCCGGTTGCCGCGATCGTGAACGCGGTCCAGTTGCCGCCGCTGCGCGCCGCGGAACCGCGCGGATTCCGCAGCCACACGCCGCGCACGACGAGATCCGGCGCGCCGTCGCCGTCGACGTCGCCGCTCGCGAGACCCTCGTTGCCCAGAGCGTTGGTCGGCACGACGGTCACCGGCCACGAACTCGCGCCCTGGAAGAACACCATCAAGGCGCCGTTCTCGCGCGCCGCGACGTCCATGCGGCCGTCGCCGTCGAAGTCCGCGAGTTCGACGTCCTTGCACCACGATCCGACCGCGCCGATCGCGCGGCGTTGCCACTGCGAGGGGACGAAAGGATTGCCGCGCGCGCCGCCGGGCAGGCGTGCCGGGTTCTCGAACCAGAACAGATTCGTGCCGGACGGCCCGTCGGGCACGACGAGGTCGAGATCACCGTCGCCGTCGACGTCGCCGATCGCGCCGTCGGTCGTGAACTCCACGGCCGGGATCGCGATCCGCGTGCGCGTCCATTCCGGGAAGTGGTACCAGTTGAGGCCCTCCCCGGGACTGCCGCCGAGGATGACGTCGGCGGTGCCGTCGAGATCGATGTCGCCGACGAGCTTCACGTCGCCGGCATTGGCGGAGATCTCGATGCGTTGGAAGGGGACCTGCGCCATCGCCCCGCCCGTGAGCCAGCAGAGGCTGGTCAAGGCAAAGATGGCGACTGTCGACGGCATCGGACGGACGCCGCCAGGCAAGAAACCTGATTTCATTCTGGGTGCGGAGAACGAGGGTGGAGGCAGGCTTCGCACGGGGGCGAGGACCGTGCGCGCGGCCCTACGAAGGATGCCTCGCTTCCGGCTCGCGGAGTTCCGTATGTCCCGATCCGCGCCGAGCCGCTCCGCCGGGTCCGTCGCATCGCGGATTTGCACGCGAAGTCCCGATGCGGCCGGGCGGAGACGATGCGCTCACGCCCGCGCGCGATGCAGCAGCCAGCAGTCCGCGAGTACGACCGCGACCATCGCTTCGAGGACCGGGATCACGCGCGGGACGACGCACGGGTCGTGACGGCCCTGCCTGGCGACCTCACCGACCGACGATGCCGGCTTGATCGCGGCGAGCAGGCGCAGGTCTTCGCCGGTGCTGATGCCACCGAGGATGCCGCCGAACGCGGCGCGGTCGGCGACGTACTCGCTGCCGGGCATCGCGGCGACGTCGAAGCCCGCCCCGTAGGCAAAGCCGTGCACGGCGCCGATCGAGAGGAAGGCCTGCGCGAGTCTGGCCTTGAGCTTGCCGAACACCGGCTCGCCGAGGTTCTTCGGAGTGCCGAGCACCCGCACCTCGACGATCCCGCCGGCGGAATCGTTGCGCGCGCGGCAGGCGGCGACGTGTTCGACCATCGCCTTCGCCGTGTCGGGATCGGCGCAACGCAGCGGATTCGATTCGATCGTGTCCGGTTCGAAGCGCGTCGCGACGTGCGGCCCGATGCGAAGCGCATGGCCGACGATGCGCACGCCCGCGGGGAGGATCTTGCGGGCGATCACGCCGGCGAGGACGCGCGCGACGGTCTCGCGCCCCGATGCCCGTCCTCCGCCGCGGTGGTCGCGGTGGCCGTACTTCGCCGCGAGCGTCTCGTCGGCGTGGCCGGGGCGCGGCGCGTTCCGCAGGTGCTCGTAGTCCTCCGGGCGCTGGTCCTGGTTGCGCACGAGGATCGCGATCGGCGCGCCGGTGGTCCGGCCTTCGAAGATGCCCGCGACGATCTCGGGCGTGTCGCTCTCGCGACGGGCGCTCGTGAGTCCGCTCTGGCCCGGGCGTCGCCGCGCGAGCTCCGGCAGGAAGTCGGCGACGTCGAGCTCGATCCCCGCGGGACAGCCGTCGACCACGACGCCGAGAGCCGGGCCATGTGACTCGCCGAAGCTCGTCACCGTGAACAGGTCACCGAAGGAGTTGGCGGGCATCGCGGTCGCTCACGCGGAACACGCGGCGTGCGCGCGCCAGGGTTCGCGCAACCACGCCGCGACGGCGGCGCAGCGCTCGTCGACGCCGCCGTTCTTGGGGATCACGAGGTCCGCGACGTCCTCGTAGAGCGGCGTGCGCCGCGCGAGAGCCTCGTGCACCTCGTCCGCGAGGGGCAGTGTGCCGAGCGCGGGACGATCGGCCTGCGCGAGACGCGCGATCAGCGTCGCTTCGTCCTCCTGCAACCAGACCACGATCGCGCGGTCCTTCAGCAGTGCTCGGGCGCCGGGTGTCTCGAGCGCGCCGCCGCCGACCGCGACGACCCGTCCCGGTCCGACGCACTGTGCGAGGATCGCGGCCTCGTGCGCGCGGAACGCCGGCCAACCCTCGCGCGCGACGAAGCGACGGATCGATCCGCGTTCGCACTCGAACAGCGCGTCGCTGTCGACGCACTCGAGCCCGAGCTCCGCGGCGAGGAGCGGGGCGAGCGTGCTCTTGCCGGCGCCCCGCATGTCGACCAGCGCGATGCAGCGCGGACTGGGGCGTGCGCGCCGCAGGTCGGCGAAGAAGCGCGGGTAGCTCTTCGACACGCATCCCGGATCGTCGATCTCGATGCCCGGCACGAGTTGGCCGAGCAGGGCGAAGGCCATCGCGAGGCGATGGTCGTCGTGGCAGGACAATCGCGCACCGTGGAGCGCGCGGCCGCTGCGGACGAGGAAGCCGTCGGCGGTGTGCGCGAGGTCCGCGCCGGTGCGCGCGAGTTCTTCGCAGA
>JACRLW010000003.1 GCA_016235155.1 Planctomycetota bacterium | reverse complement strand
ATCGCGCCGAGCTCTTCGGCCGCGCCGTGCTCGGCGTACGGCTGGGTTGCGCGCGCTGCCACGACCACCCGCTCGATCGCTGGCGTCGCCACGATCACCTCGCCTTCGCGGCGCTCTTCGTCGATCCACGACCCGCCGCCGGCGCGGGCATGGACCAAGGCGCCCTGTTCGATCCCGCCACCGGCGAAGCGGCGACCCCGCGCGTGCTCGACCTGCTCGGCCGCGATCCGCGAACGGGTCCGCCGCGCGCACGCCTGAGCACCGCGTTGCGCGACGACCCGCGCGCGTTCGCGCGCAACCTCGCCAACCGGGTCGTCCTCGAACTCTGCGGTCATGCACCGGTCGAACCGGCCGACGACCATCGCCCGACCAACCCCGGCGTGCAGGCCGCGATGCTCGACGAACTCGTGCACGTGTTCGTGAGCGGCGGCTACCGCCTGCGGCCGATGGTCGCGGTGATCGCGAACTCCGCGGCATTCCGGACCGACAGCGCTCGGGATCTCGCCGACCCCGTGCGCGACGCCGCGCGTGCGCGCCACCTCGCGCGCCGCGAAGCCCTCCCGCTCGACGACCGGCGCCTTGGTCGGGTGCTCGCCGCGGCGCTCGCCGTCGGCGGCGAACCGCTCGGACCCACGGCGTCACCGCTCGCGCGCTGGCTCGGACTCTGGAACGGCGCAGCGCTCCACGAAGCACTCACCGCGCCGGGCAATGCCTTGACCATGATCGCGCTCGACGACGACGACGAGCGGCAGGTCGTCGCCTTGTGCGAACTGCTGCTCACCCGCGCGCCGCGGGAGACCGAGCGCGCGCGATTCACCGCCGCCCTGCGCGAATCCGCCGATCGCGACGCCACGCTCCGCGACCTGGCCCACGCGATGATCCTCTCGCGCGAGTTCGCTTCGCGCCGGTGACGGAATGACGCAACCGGATCGACACCTCCTCACGCGCCGCGACTTCGCCGCGGGGCTCGCGATGTTGCCCTGGCTCGCGCGCGTGACGCCTCAGCGGCGTGACGCTCGTGCTCTGATCTTCGTCTGGCTCGACGGGGGTCTCAGCCACGTCGACAGCTTCGACGGCAAGCCCGGCAGTTCGCCGGACGTGCGAGGCGAACTGCGTTCGATCCGCGGCAACGTCGACGGCACCTTCGTCGGCGAAGGCCTCGCGAAGTCCGCGCAACGGCTCGACCGCGTCGCCCTGATCCGCAGCATCACGCACGGCGAAGGCAATCACGACCGCGGCTCGCACTACTTCCTCACCGGGTCGCGGCCGTCGCCGGTGCTCGTGCCGCCGTCGCTCGGTTCGATCGCCGCGTTCCGCGACGCGCGCGCATCCGGGGCGATGCCCGCCTACGTCGCCGTTCCCGACGCGCCGCTCGAAGGCGGTCCCGGCTTCCTGCCGGCGGAGTGCGCGCCGTTCACCGTCGGCGGGGATCCCTCGCGTCCCGACTTCGCGGTGCGCGATCTCGAACCGCGCGCGCGCGAGGCGACCGCGGGCTTCCTCGAGGTGATCGACGGCGGCGACGCCGGTCCGCGCAGCGCGAGCGAGACGGCGCGCGACCGCTTCGTGCGCGACGCGCGCGCCCTCGCGAACGAGCCCGCGTTGCGCGACGCCTTCGCGATCGCGCGCGAACCCCAGGCCCGGCGCGAGCGCTTCGGGCGCCATCGCCTCGGCCAGTCCTGCCTGCTCGCCGCGCGCCTCGTGCAGCACGGCGCGCGGGTCGTGCTGGTGCGCGACACCGGCTGGGACCACCACCGCGGCATCGCGCGCGAACTCGGCTTCGCCTATCCGCCGAAGCTGACCGCCCTCGACGACGCGCTCAGCGCCCTGCTCGACGAACTCCGCGACGGACCGCTCGCGCGCGGCACGGTCGTCTGCGTGGCGAGCGAGTTCGGCCGCACGCCGCGACTCAATCCCGCCGGTGGGCGCGACCACTGGCCGCGCGCGCAGTCGGTCCTGCTCGCCGGCGCCGGCGTGCAGAGGGGCGTCGTCGTCGGCGCGACCGACGAGCGCGGCGAGGAACCGGTCGAGCGGCCTCTGTCCCCCGCCGATCTGTTCGCGACGCTCGTCGCCCTGCTCGGCGTGCCCGACGAGCCGCTGCGCACCGGCGACGGCCGTTGCTAGTCCGTGCCGCGCGACGGAGTCGCCCTGCTCGGTCCCGTCACCGCGTTGTGCGCCACGGAACTCGGACTGCTCGCCTGTTCCCAGGCCGGCGTCGCGCGCGTCGACGTCGAAGCGGCGGTGCTCCTCTGCGCGCCCGACCTGCGGGTCGTCGCCCTGGCGTGGTCGTCGCGAACGAGCACGCTCTTCCTCGCGGGCGGCATCCCCGGCGAACGCGGCATGGTCGTCGCCTGGCGCGCCGGCCGCGAGACGAAGAGGGTCGAACTCGCCGACGACCTGATCGTCGCGCTGGCACTCGACGACGAGGGCGGCGTGCTCCACTGCGGCTGCGACGACGGCCGCGTGATCGAACTCGACGCCGCGACGCTCGCCGAGCGCGGCACGCGCCGCTGGCACGGCGGTCCCGCGCACGCGCTCGCACGGCACGGCGCCGTGCTCGCGAGCGCAGGCCACGACGGTCTCGTCCGCATCGGCCCGGGCGGCGATCCAGCACCGCTGGTGCTGCGCGACCACGCCGCGCCGGTGCTCGCGTTGGCGTGGTCAGGCGACGGCGGTGTGCTGGCGTCGGCCTCACGGGACGGCCGCATACGCGAACACGACCCGCGCGGCCGACTGCTCGCGAGCACGACGCCGCTCGGCACGCCGATCACCGCGCTCGCCGCGGTCCCCGGCACGCGGCGCTTCGTCGCAGGAGCCGCCGACGGACGCTGCTGGTTCGTCGGACCGGACGGGAGCACCGAACCGATCGTGAGTGGACGCGGCGAGCCGATCGCGGCCGTGTTCGTCAGCGACGACGCGATCTGGATCGGCCGCCGTGGCCGCGTCGAGCGCCGGCCGCGCTGAGCCTCACTCCGCCGCGGGCTGCATCGCGTCGTCGAGGAGATCGTGCAGCATGCGCCGCTCGCGATCCGTCGCGGGAGCTGCTTGCCCTCTTGGTCGATGAGGAGCTCGATGTCGATCGGGACCCACTCCTCGCTCTCGATGCGCTCGACGAGGTCCCATGCGCCGTCGACGAGGAACGCGCCGCCGGTTTCGGACAGGTTCACGACGAGACCCTGCGACCAGGTCGCGGCCGCGGGGATCGTCGGGAAGCGGTAGCGGATCGGTCGCTCGAGGTCGACGCGGTTCGCATAGCGACGTTCGTCGCTCTTCGCCTTCTGACCCGGCATCGGCTCGGGCGGAGCGAAGGCGTCCTCCAACTTGGGGACCTCGAGATTCCAGAGCTTGGTCGTCGGAGCGGGGTCGGCCATGTCGCGCACGCAGACGTCGTTGTCGTTCGACGCGCCCGTCATCGGCACGAACAGCGCTCCGACTCGACAGGAACCGCGACGCTGCCAAGGATCCCCGCAGTCGGGGTCTTCTTTCGGGACCGCCGCCGCACCCCGCGGCATGCAGTCGACCTCACATGAATCCGCGGATGTCGCCGTTCTCGTCGACGTCGATGTGGACGGCGTTCGGCGTCCGACCCAGCCCTGGCATGGTCATGATCTCGCCGGCGATCGGATACACGAACCCGGCGCCGACCGCCGCGCGGACATCGATGATCGGGAAGGTGAAGCCCTCCGGTCGTCCCCGCAGCTTCGCGTCGTGCGACAGCGAGTACTGCGATTTCGCCATGCAGATCGGGAAGCGCCCCCAGCCGAGCGACTCGAAGTGGGCGAGCTTCTGTTCGGCCACCGCGGAGTACTCGACGCGCCCCGCGCCATAGACGCGCTGCGCGATCGTCTCGATCTTCTCTTTGAGGCAGGCGTGCTCGGGATAGAGGAAGCGGAACGTCGACGGCTCGTCCGTCGCGCGCACGAGTGCGTGCGCGAGTTCCTCGCCGCCCTTGCCGCCGTCGGTGTAGAGCGTGCTGACCGCGGCGTCGAAGGCGCCGGACTCGCGCGCGATGCGTTGCACCAGCGCGATCTCGGCGTCGGTGTCGCTCGGGAAGCGGTTCACCGCGACGACCACCGGCACGCCGTGCAAGCGCACGTTCTCGATCTGCTTGACCAGGTTGCCCGAGCCGGCGCGGATCGCGTCGAGGTCCTCGCGCAGCAGACCGTCGGGCAGCTTCTTGCCCGCGACGACCTCGAAGCGGCCGGAGTGCACCTTGAGCGCGCGCACCGTGCACACCAGCAGGGCCGCGTGCGGCCGCAGCCCCGAGACGCGGCACTTGATGTTGAAGAACTTCTCGGCGCCCATGTCGGCGCCGAAGCCCGCTTCGGTGACGACGAAGTCCGCGCAGCGCAATCCGATCTCGTCGGCGACGATCGAACTGTTGCCGTGCGCGATGTTGGCGAACGGTCCGGTGTGCACGAGCGCCGGCGTGCCCTCGAGCGTCTGCATGAGGGTCGGCATCAACGCCTTGCGCAGGATTGCCGCCATCGAGCCCGCCGCCTTGACCTGCTCCGCCGTCACCGGCCGGCCGCCGTGCGTGAAGCCGACGACGATGCGACCGAGCCGCTCGCGCAGATCCGCCGGACTGCGGGCGAGGCCGAGCACCGCCATCACCTCGCTCGCCGCGGTGATGTCGAAGCCGGTCCGCCTCGGCACGCCGTTCTTGTCGCCGCCGAGCCCGACCTCGATCTCGCGCAAGGCGCGGTCGTTCACGTCGACCACGCGACGCCACGTCACGTTCGCCGGATCGAGGTCCAGCGGGTTGTCGAGCAGGAGAGACGTGTCCACCATCGCGGCGAGCAGGTTGTTCGCCGCGGCGACGGCGTGGAAGTCGCCGGTCAGGTGGAGGTTGAAGTCCTCGGGTGGAACGACCTGGGAATGCCCGCCGCCGGCCGCGCCGCCCTTGATCCCGAACACCGGGCCCATCGACGGCTGCCGGATCACGCACACCGCGCGCCGGCCGATGCGATTGAGCGCCATCGAGATGCCGACGGTGTGGACCGTCTTGCCCTCGCCGAGCGGCGTCGGATTGACCGCGGTGACCACGACGTAGCGCGCCGAATCGCGCAGCGGCTCGCGCTTGAGAATGTCGAGCCGGACCTTGGCCATCGTCCGGCCATAGGGCTCGAGGTCGTCGTCACGCAGTCCGAGCCGGCGGGAGACCTCCGTCAACGGACGGAGTGTCGCCGCGCGCGAGATGTCGAGGTCGTTCACGGTGGAGCGGGGTGGTGGAACCGGGGCCGCGCTACATTAGGCCGCTCGAACGCGCCATGGAACGGCGCCGCACCGCAAGCAACGCGCACACGCCTGCCGAAACGACGAAGTCCGCCGTGTCGACGACCCCCTCGAACCTGCCGGTGACGCCGCCGAAACCGGCGTCGAACGCCACGAGCGATCCGCTGGTGTGCTTCTGTCGGCACGTGCACGAAGGGACCTTGCTCGACGCGATCCGTGAAGGCTGTTGCTCGGTCGAGGACCTCGCCGTGCGCACCCGCGCCGGCACCGGCTGCGCGACCTGTCGCTTCGACCTGCTCGATCTCATCGCACGAACCACGACGCGCACGCGGTGCGCCGCGGAGGGTTGCGCGCCGTGAAGCCGTTGCTCCCCGTCGCCGCGCTCGCGATCGCAGCGGCGACGATCTGGTTGCTGGCGTCGCGCGACGAGCGCCCCGCTCCCGATCCGGACCCGGGGTCTGCGTCATCAAGACCCGGTGAGGCGCGGCAGCAGCAAGCCGGCGCGGAACGCCGCGCCGTCGAACCCACAACGAACGTGGTGCCGATGACGCCCCTCGTCCCCGCCACGCCGATCGAAGGTCTGCTGGTGACGGGGCGTGTCCTCGACGCGACAGCCCGCCCGCTGGCGGGAGTCGCGCTGACCTTCCTGCCGCCCCGCGACGCCTGGCTCGACGGTGACGCGAGCGGTTCGACGCGAGTCGCGTCGGGCGCGACCGGCGTCGACGGCCGCTTCGCGCTGCGCATCGAGGAACCGCGCGAGCTCGTCCTGCTCGTCGAACACCCGCGCTATCCCTCCGCGAGCTACGTGATCGAGCAGCGCGATCGCGCGGTCGTAGAACTCGGCGAGGTCGTCCTGCACACGAGTCTCGGTCTCGTCGTCGAACTCGTCGACGCCGAGCGCGGGCAACCCGTCGCCGGAGCCCGAATCACCGTCGCGCCGGTCCTCTTCGATCCTCTGATCGGAGGGGCGCTCGCGCAGCGGCGCATCGTGGCGACGGCTCGCGACGGCAAGGGCGTCGTCTACGGGATCGGCGCCGGCGACTGGACCGTCCGCGTCGAGGCCGACGGCCGCGCGACGTCGGAGCTCGTCCACCAGCAACCCGAGGCCGCTGCGATCACCCCGGTCCTCCGCGTCGTTCTCGGCGAAGGCCACGCACTCGGCGGACGCGTGCTCGGGCCGATGGGTGAACCCGTGCCCGGCGCGATGGTCACGATCACGACCGGCGACGGCGGCGCGACGGTCGTGACCAGCGGCACTGCGGGCGAGTTCCGCGCCGTGGGACTGCCGGTCGGACGCCTGCAAGTGCGCGCGGAAACGGCGGCCTTCGAACCCGTCGAGCAGAACGACGTGCCCTCGCCCGCGGCGACGCCGCTCCTGCTCCGCTTCGATCGCGGACTCGCGCTCGCGGGGCGCATCGTCGATGCCGGCGACGGAACGCCGGTGGAAGGCGTGGTGGTGACGGCGCTGCCCGACGGCGGCCCGCCGCTCGTCCGCGCCCATCGCATCGTGCGGCCGGCGACGCGCAGCGGTCGCGACGGCTCGTTCCTGGTCGAGGGCCTGCCCGCCGGAAGATTCAGGCTGAGCTTTTCGTCGGATCGGCACGCGTCGCAGCGGAGCGACGTCGTCGAGCCCACCCGCGATCCCGACCGGACCGCGGTCTTCTCGCTGCGCGAGGCGCCGCTCGTCGAACTGGTCGTTCGCGACGCGAACGGTCGTCCGCTTCCGCACGCCGAACTCGAGATGCTCCCCGCCGACCACGACGGCACCGCCTTCGCCGAATTGCTCTGCCGCGCCACGCGCGACGCTCCAGCGCAGACGGTGCGCACCGACGAACACGGTCGCGCCGCCCTGCGCGCGAAGTCCCCGCGGTTCCGGCTCCATGCGACCGCCGCCGACCACGCCTCGGCGCTCGGCGAGATCGTCACGCTCGACCTGACCGCGACCAAGGTCCGCCTTCCCGACGTCACCCTCGATCGCGGCGCGACGGTCCTCGGTCGCTGCGTGCGCGCCGGCGGCTCGCCCGCGCCGGATGCACTCGTGCAGGCCGATCCGGTCGGCGGCGACACGCCGCGCCGCTTCGCGCGCACCCGCGCCGACAGCTCCGGTCGCTTCGCGTTCCCCCCACTTCCCGCCGGCGACTGGGAGCTCTCGTTCGTGCCGGCGGAGGAATCGGCGGCACGCGAATCGGCGCACCGTTTCGCCGCGACACGGATCGTGGTGACCCTGCGCGACGGCCAACGCCTCGAACAGGAGATCCTCGAGCGATGAGACGCCTCGGCATCGCCGTGCTCGTGCTCGCCGCCGCGGTCGCATGGTGGTTCCTCCGCACGCGTGACGACGCCGCGCCGCGGCTCCCCGAGACCGACCCCCCGGTCCAGGCGGACGGGAATCCCGCGGCCGATCCGCGCCGCGCGGTCCTCGCACCGGTCGCGAACCCCGACGAGGGCGAACCCGCCCCGCGCCGTGCCGTCGACCCGAGTCCCGCCGGAGAGGAACTGCCCCAGGGCGTGCGCGGCCGCATCGTCGACGCGACCGGCACCCCGCTGCCCGGCGCCGCCGTGCTCCTCGTCGAGCATCTCGCGCGCAATCCCTTCGAGAGCCTGATCCAGGCCGATCGCGGCGTGGTCGTTCCGCCGCTCGCGCGCACGACGAGCGGCGCGGACGGTCGCTTCGCGCTCGGCGTCCAAGCACTCTCACCCAACGACTACGAGGTGCGCGCGCTCGCGCCGGGCTTCGCGGAGACGACGTTGCCGCGCGTCACGTTGTTCGCCGCCAGGTGGACCGAGCTCGGCGACGTCGCGCTCGAACGCGGCTTGTTGTTGAGCGGCAAGGTCACGGTGCAGGGCAGCGACGGCTTCCCGGTCCCCGGCGCCACCGTCGTCGCGCTGCCCGTCGGCCTCGGACCGCAGACCACGCCGACCCCCGAACGCGAAGCGGGGATCGTCGCGATCGGCGACACGACCGGCCGCTACCTGCTTCCGGGACTGCGGCCCGGCTTCGTGCAGGTCAGCGCGGTCGCTCCCGGTTTCGCGCGCGTGCTGCGCCCGGTCGTCGAGCTGCGCGCCGGCGTCGAGAACACCTGCGACTTCGAACTGCCGCGCGGATCGTCGATCGTCGGTTCGATCGTCGGCGCGGACGGTCGCGGAATCGGCGGCGCGTCGATCGAAGCGCGCTCGATCTCGACGCAACTCGGCGGCGTCGGCACCGCGCGGAGCGACGCCGACGGTCGCTTCGAGATGATCGGCCTCGTCGAGGGCGCGTACGTGCTCTCCGCGAGTGCTCACGGTTACGTGCGCGGCGAGTTGAAGCCGGTCCGCGCCGGCGAGCAGGACGCGCGCATCGTGCTCGGCGCGCAATCGATCCTCTCGGTGCGCGTCGCGGACCGGGACGGCCGGGCGCCGCCTCGCTTCGACCTCCTGCTGCTGGGCTGGAACGACTCGACCGGCAGCCTCGCCGACGTCTCGTGCAGGTCGAGGCGCCCGGCTTCGCCAAGTCTTTCTCCGAACCGTTCGCCGTGAACGCCGGCGAGGCTGGACGCGAAGTGGGCGTCGTGCTGCGCGCCGGCGGCTCGATCCGGATCCGCGTCGCGCGCGCCGACGGCTCGCCGCTCGCCGGGGCCGGCGTCGCGACGCTGCCCGGCTTCGCCGACGAGAACCCGCTCACGAAGATGCTCGGGCAGGCGTTGCCGATCCGCACCACGCGGGCGACCGCGACGACCGGCGACGACGGCGTCGCCGATCTCGGGCACCTCGCCGCGGGGACCTACCAGATCGGCGTGACGCACGCCGATCACTGCGAGAGCCGCCTGCGCGACGTGGTCGTCGCCGACGGCGCGTCGATCGTGCTTCCCGAAATCCGGCTGATCCGCGGCTCGATCGTGACCGGCACCGCGACCGTCGACGGCGTCCCCGCCGGCCAGATCAAGGTCTCGTTGCACTCGGACATGCCGCAGTCCGGCACTCAGCAGTCCGACGAGGGTCCTGCGATGGTCTTCGCGGAAGCGGTGACCGATGAGTCGGGCCGCTTCACGGTCGCCCAACGTCTACCCCCGGGTCGCTACATCGCTCGAGCTGCACGCCAGAGCCTGCCGACCATCCTGCTCCAGGTCGTCGACTACCAGAAGACGCGCCAGGAGCTGACGATCACGCCCGGCCAGGACAAGGTCTTGCTGCACTTCTCCATCTCGAGTCACTGATCCGTCGCGCATCCATCTCGCCTCCGATCCCCCGTCCCACCGATTGCACATGAACTCCGGCACGAAAACCCTCCTGACCATCCTCTTGATCGCCGCGGTCGGCTTCGGAGCCTGGGCCCTGCTGGGCAACGGGCCCGACGCACCGCCCGTCGATCCCGGCACGGCGACGACCGGCGAGGTCCAACCGGTGCAGCAGGAGCAACCCAAGCCGGCGCCGGTCCGCACCGCGGATCCGACGACGACGACCCCACCCGACCAGCGGACGGCCGTCACGCAACCCGTGGAGTCGGGTCGCGACTACGGCCAAGGGGTGCGCGGCCGCCTCGTCGACGAGTTCGGTCGCGTCGTCGCGGGATCCGACTGCTACCTGTTCCTCGGCACGAACCCCGCCTCGATGTTCGAGGACATGCTGCTCGCGCAGAAGGGCGTCGTGCGCCCGCCGATGGCCGCGACGAAGAGCGACGAACAGGGCAACTTCGCGCTCGGTCTGCGCGAGATCCCCGAGGGCCGGGTCTTCGAACTGCGCGTCGTCGGCGCCGCGCACGGCGACCACGTGCAACCCAACCTCACGCTGTTCGCCGGCCGGTGGTGGGAGGTCGGCGACATCAAGCTCGGCGCGGGCCTCGTCGTTTCGGGCCGCGTCGTCGCGCGCCAGGGCGGCGCGCCGATCGCGGGCGCGACGGTCCAGGTCAAACCCGTCAATCAACAGCTCACGATCGGGCCGACGCCCGGCCGCGAGCAGGGCATCGAGGTCCTGACAGCAACCGACGGCAGCTTCCGCATCGCCAATGCCGCGACCGGGCTCGTCAACGTCGCCGCGTTCGGCACCGGCTTCGCGCGCCAGGAGAAACTGACGCAGCAGATCCGTGCGGACGCGGAGAACGTCTTCGACTTCGAACTCGATCCGGGTCTCGCGATCGCGGGCGTCGTCACCGACGCGCAAGGCAAGCCGGTCGCCAGCGCGCGGTACCAGGTGATCGCGATCGCGCCGAAGACGCCGATCAACGTCGACGGCCGCACCGATCGCGAGGGTCGCTTCGAGGTGCACGGCCTGGTCGAGGGTCCGTATCAGGTGATCGTCAACGCCGAGGGCTTCACGAAGGGCGAGGCGAAACCCGTGATGGCCGGCGAGATGGACCGCCACATCGTGCTCGAGGCACAGGGCGCCGTCCGCGTGAAGGTGGTCGCGAAGAACGGGCGGCTCGTCGAGCGCTACAGCGTCTGGCGCAAGACCTGGCACGAAGCGCAGCAGATGTACGGGAACATGATGACTTCGGGCGAGGTGCGCGTGAACCCGCGCGATCTCGAGAACGGGTGGTTCCGGCTCACGGGTTGGGATCCCCCGGGTCCGTACGCGCTCGAAGTGCGGGCGCAGGGCTTCGCGATGGCGTACTCGACGCCGTTCCCGATCACCGTCGGCGGCGAAGACCCCGAGGTCGTGGTCGAGGTCAGCGAAGGCGGTTCGATCATCGGCGTCGTCCAGGGCGGCGACGGTTCGCCGCTCGCCGGAGTCGCGGTACGCACCGTGCAGAACGAATGGGAGGAGAACCCCATCTCGGACATGTTCGGCATGATGATGCCCTACAAGATCACGCTGGTGACGCTGCAGACCGATCGCTCGGGCACGTTCAAGCTCGAACGTCTCACGCCCGGGCCCTACCAGTTGCGCTTCGAGCACCCCGAGCACTCGGGCCTGTCGATGCGCGACGTCGTCGTGACCGAAGGCCAACGCACCGACGTCGGCACGATCCGGATGGTGCAGGGCACGCTGGTGACCGGCACGGTCCTGCTCGACGGCGCTCCCGCGCCGCAGATCAAGATCCAGGTCAGTTCGGTCCCCGACCCGACCGGCCAGCGGAAGACGATGATGCAGACCAACGTCGTGAGCGACGAGCAGGGCCGCTTCACGCTGCCCAAGCGCCTGCCGCCGGGGAACTACCAGGCGAGCGCCGGTCGCCAGTCGAACCCGTTCCTCATGGTCGTCGACTATCAGAAGACCAAGCAGGAGTTCCAGGTCGGCGTCGGCGTGCCGGAGTACCGCCTGCAGTTCCAGATCACGTCGCAGTGACCCGCGGCGACCGGCGGTTCGCCGCCGCGAAGGGCGGGCGCTACAACGCCCGCATGAGTGATCGCCGCGGCCCGACCACCTACTGGGACTACGTCCGCGTCGAGGACCTGCTCGCGCTGCAGGGCGGGGTCGAACACGACGAAGGCCAACTGAGCGACGACGAGGTCCGCTTCATCGTCATCCACCAGATCGACGAGTTGTGGATGAAGCTCGTCCTGCGCGAGATGGTCACCGCGCGCGACGTGTTCCGCGCCGAGTTCGTCGCCGAGCCGCGCCTCCACGCCGCGTGCGCCGGGCTGCGGCGCGTCGCGATGCTGTTCCAGTTGATGGCGGACCACTTCCGCCTGATGGAGACGATGCAGACGCGGGCCTACCTCGAGTTCCGCGACAAGCTCTCGCCCGCGAGCGGTTTTCAGTCCGCGCAGTTGCGCGAGATCGAGATCCTCTTCGGCCTCGACGACGCGCAGCGCATTCCGCTCGGTCACGAGGGCAGCTACATGCGCGCGCTGCACGCCGCGGGCGGCGGATCGTCGCCGGCGCTGCGCCGCGTCGAACGCCGTCGCGCCGACCTGCCGAGCCTCAAGGACGCCGTGTATCGCTGGCTGCAGCGCGCGCCGATCCAGGGCAGCACGCCGGACCGGCCCGATGACGACGCGGTGGTGACGGGCTGGATCGAGGACTTCCTCGCGCAGCAGGCGCGCGGTCAGGTGCAGCGCGTCGCCGAGGTCCTGCGCCATCAGGCGCTCACCGAAGCCGACGTCGACCGCCTGCGCGTGCGCTACGGCGACGAACTCGCGTCGTCGCGCGCGATGCTCATGGCCGAGGACGTCGCGCCGGAGCGACGCGTCGCGACGCGCCGGCTGCGCACCGCGATCTTGTTCATCGAGAGCCACCGCGACCTACCGCTGCTCGCCTGGCCGGCCGAAGTCATCGACGCCCTGATCGCCGCCGAGCAGAGCGCGATCGTGTTCCGCCAGCGCCATGCGCGCATGGTCGAGCGCGTGATCGGCGGCCGCGTCGGCACCGGCGGCAGCGATGGCGTCGACTACCTCGACCGCACCGCGTTGACCTACCGGGTGTTCGCCGAGATCTGGGCGGCCCGCACGATGCTGATGCGCAGCGAACTCGACCCGAAGCTCGTGGGCGCGGAGTACTACGGCCTGCGAAGCGAGTGAGGCGCTTGCCGCGAGGCGAGCGCCTGCGGACCATGCGCCGGCGCGCCGCAAGCCTTCGGCGCAAGAGGTTTCCCATGCTCGCTCGCGTGATCATCGTCCTCGCGTCCGTCGTCCTCCTCGCCGGCTTCGCGACCGCGCAGGACGTCACCGCGATCCATGGCAAGTGGATCGGCACGTCGGAAGACGACCGCGGCAAGGTGCTGGTGATCGAGAAGGACGTGATCGTCCTCGGCGGCACGCGCATCCCCTACACGACGCACGGGCCGCGGACGATCGTGCTCGGCGGCGAGGACGGCGAACGCGCCGAATGGTCGCTCGCCGGCGACGTGCTCACGTTCACGATCGAAGGCGAGGCCTCGACCTGGCGACGCGACGGGAAGGCGCCGGCTCAGCCCCAACCGACGCCACGCGGCGGTAACCCGCTCGCGGGCAAGCGCCCCGTCGAGCGCGACGCCGACCCCTTCGCGCGGACCTTCAGCGGCGACTCCATCACGCGCACGCTGCGCGCGGGCGAGCGCGCGACCTACACCGGCACGCTGAGCGTCGATGGCGCGGAGTACCGCACCGAGGCGACGAGCAAGGACAAGGCGCTCCGCGGCCGCTTCCAGGTCGACGGCGAGTGGTACGACTTCACCGCGACGCTCGACGGCGATCGCCTGAAACTCGCCAGCGACGGCGCGACGCACGAACTGGTCGCCGACAAGACCGACCGACCCGGCGCCGAGAAGAATCCCGGTGGGACCACGCCCGGCGAGACGCACCCGGAATCCGGCGACGCGCCGCCCGCGCTCGAGGGCGTCTTCGACGGCGAGACGACGCGCTTCGAACACCCCCGCGGCTGGTTCGCGTGCGAACTGCCCAAGGGCTGGACCGTCTACTCGCAGGACGACACCGGCTTGATCGTGAACCCCGGGCTCACGCAGTCCGACACCTTGGACGCGATCGTCTTCATGCTCTGGGGTCGCCTCGAAGCGGCGGACCAGAACCAGCCGGTCGCGAAGGTCGTCGAGAAGTACCTGCCGAAGATGCGTGAGGTGCTCGCGCAGCAGGGCCTGCAGATCGGCGAGGGCGAGACGCCGATCGCGACGTGCAAGAGCAAGGAAGTGCCCGGCGCGGTCGTCACGCTGAACGGCCGGACGCAGCAGGGCCAGACCCTGCAGGTCTGGTACGGCAGCGTCGTCAAGCAGGACGGCTGGCTCGGCGCCGGCGCGGTCGTGATGGAAGGCAAGGCCGAGGCCTACCTCCCGAAGGTGAAGCGCATCTTCACGACGCTCGAACCGAAGCCCCCCGAACGCAATGCGAAGCTCGAGGCGGCGCTCGTCGGCCGCACGTTCAGTTCGAGCCAGTACGGCCGCGTCACCGGCAGCGGACACCACGCCAGCTACTCGTTCGAAGCGGGCGGCGCCGTCACCCGGCGCCTGATGTCCAACGTGCCGAGCCAACCCGGTCTGCCGGGCGCGAGCACCGACTCGGAACGCGGCGGCCGCTACGAGGTCTGCGGCGACGTGCTCTACCTGTACTTCGAGACCGGCCAGGAGAGCGCACAGGTCGTGCAGCAGGGCGGCAAGGTGACCGCGATCCGCATCGGCAACGCGGTCTACGAGTGAGCACGCTCAGCCCCTGAGCAGGCGCACGACCTCCGCGACGTCCTGAGCAGCGCCGATGTAGAGCGGCGTGCGCTGGTGCAGCTTCTGCGCGTCGAGGTCGAGGATCTCCCCCCTGCCGTCGCTGGCGAGTCCGCCCGCGTGTCTGGCGACGAACGCGAGCGGCGCAGCCTCGAACAGGAGTCGCAGCTTGCCCTCGGGCCGCTTGCTCTCGCCGGGATACATGTAGACGCCGCCTTGGATCAACGTGCGGTGGAAGTCCGCGACGAGTGCGCCGACGTAGCGCGCCGAGCGCGCGCCGCACTGGGTCTTCCCCTCGCGGAAACACTGGACCATCCGCTGCACGTCCTGCGGCCACTTGGCCTGGTTTGCCTCGTTCACCGAGTACGCCCCGCCCGACGAGGGATAGCGCAGCTCGGGATGCGTGAGGAAGAAGCAGCCGACCGCGCGATCGAGCGTGAAGCCGTGCACCGGTCCGCCCACCGTGTAGACGAACATCGTCGCCGGTCCGTACAGCAGGTAGCCCGCGGCGACCTGGTCGCTCCCCTTGCGCAGGAAGTCGGACAACCCGACCGGCGCATGGACGTCCCTGCGCCGGTGCACGCTGAAGATCGTGCCCATCGAACCGTCGACGTCGACGTTGCCCGAACCGTCGAGCGGGTCGTGCAGCAGCACGTACTTCGCGTCCTTGTGTTCGAACAGGTGCGGTTCGTCCATCTCTTCCGACGCGAGCCCCGCGACGACCGGCACGCGGTCGAAGACCTCCTTGAAGATCTCGTTGCTCACCTCGTCCAGCTTCTTGACCTCCTCGCCCTGCACGTTCACGCCGCCGGTGTTGCCGAGCCGGCCTTCGAGTCCGGCCCGCAACACGTTGTTCGCGATGAGACGACCCGCGAGCGTCACGCGGTTGAGGATCGTCGACAGTTCGCCGGACGCACCGCGCGAGCCCTGCTCGAGGAAGAACTGGTCGGAGAGCGTGAGGTGTCGGACGTGGTTGGCCATGGCTGGGCCGTCAGAGTGTGGACGCGGGTTCAGCGGTACTCCAGCAACGGCGTCACGCGTGCTTCGCCGCGACCATCCGCGGCGACGGCGAACAGGGTGACGGCGGATCCGTCCGGCGCCGCCGGAAGCCGCACGTAGGCGAGCGAAGTCCCGCTGGCAGCGACGAGCTCCTCGCGAGGTGATGCACCGACCTGCAGCACGAGCGCCTCGCCAAGCGCGCCGCGCCAGACGACGAGCCGTCTCCCGTCGGGACCGCGCTCGAGCTCCGCGAAGTGCGGGGCGCCCCCGGTCGCGCGCGAGATGCGGCGCAAGAGGACGAGTTGCCCGCTCCAGGCGCCGCGTTCGACCGCGCGCAACGTCGCGTCGACGAAGCGAGCCTCGACGACGAGCTCGAAGCGCGGCGCGTCGCCGGGACCGAAGTACCGACCGCGGGCATGGAGCGCGGGACCGTCCTCGATCTCGAGCGGATCGACGCAGAGCCAGTCGATCCCCTGCTCCTTCAGATACCCACCGAGCCGATGCTCGCGCAGCGCGTGAAACGCGGCGGCGTTGACCACGCCGTCGAGGTTCACGATGCGGCGCCCGGAGCGGAACGCGAGCAGGCCGGCGTTGAAGGCGCCGATGCGCGCGTCTCTCGGGGTCACGTCGCGCAGCCGCTCCGCGGCGAGCTGCATCACCGACTGCCACGCGAAGCGCCGCGGCGCCTCGCGCGCGGCGAGCGCCTGCGCCAGCACGAGTCCGGCGATCAGGATCGCGCGCCGCCAGGCTCTCGTTGCGGCGGCGACGGCGTGCGCGACGGCCCACATCCCCGCGGTCGCGATCGGGATCCAGTAGTAGTCGCGCGGCGACCAGCGCCAAAGGTCGTGCAACGCGACGACCGCGACGAGTCCGAGCACGACGCCGCGCGCATCTCGCTCCGACATGCGCGGCGATGCCGGCGGCCCATCGAGCGCGAACGCCAGCGCAATCGCCAGGGCGACCGCGGGCACGATCAGGTCGTCGACGCCGCACAGCGACAGGACGAAGGTCACGAGCAGCAGCAGCACAAGCAGTCCCCGCGGCAGGCGAGCGCAGCAGGCGATCGCGATCAACGCTCCCGCTCCCGCCACGCCGGCCGTCGCGAACGGACCGCCGAGGAGCAGCGGCCGCCCCCAGAACCAGAGCTGCGCCAGCCACTCCGAGAACCCTGGGCCGGTCGCGAGGAACTTGTCGTGCGCCAGCCACGCCATCGGCCAGCCGGCGTCGGGGACGACGCGCGTCGCCAGCACGAGGTTCACCGCCGCGTACGCGACCAGCGCGACCATGGGTCCGACCGCGCGATGGAGCGGTCGTTCCGGACGAACCCAGGCGAGCGCCGTCGCGACGAGCCAGAGCTCCGCGCGCGCGAGGGTCGCGACGACGCACACGAACCAGAAGTGCGCACTCGGCGCGCGGCGCAACGCGATCAGCGCGACGCAGATCAGCGCGCACAGCCCCGACTCCTGGCCGTTCTGCGCTTCCAAGACGAGGAACGGATCGCTCGCCAGCGCAAGGCCGCCGAGCACCGCGAACCGGCTCGGGACGCCCTCGCGCGCGAGCGTGCGCCCGAGCGCGACGCCCGCGAGGCCGAGCAGCGCGAGGCCGAGCCAGCGCGCGCCGTGCTCGAGCCCCGCATCGCCGCCGGCGAGGAAGAGCGGCACGAGCAACCCGACCCACAGCACCTGCACGCCGCTCGTCGGCGGTCCGTCCCCCACCGTCGGTCCGCGGCCCAGGGCGAGGTTGCGCACCAGATCGAAGTAGTAGTAGGCGTCGTCGCGGTAGGCGTCGGTCCACAGCACGTCGATCGCCGCGATGCGCGACGCCACGACGGCGCACGCAAGCACGACGCCGATCGTCACGAGCAGCGCCGGACCCGCGGTGAGACTCAGACCAGGTCGCTGTCGCCGATCGTGTACCACCAGTTCTCGATCAACCAGCTCTCTTCGATCGCCGGATCGAAGGTGCGGTGCATCAGGATGCGCTCGTGCCACTTCGCCGACGACTCGAGCTGGAAGCCCGCGCGACGCAACCGCGCATGCTCGGCGCTTTGGTCCGCGAACACCGCCATCACCGTGCTGCGGTTGCGCTCGCGCGCGGTGCGCGTCGCGCGCGCGAGCAGCGCGGCCGCGGCGTCTTGGTCCTCGTCGGGTACGCACCAGTCGGCGATCGTGCAGGCGCCCGGCACGAGTTCGTGCACCGGGCGGAGCACCATCACTCCCGCGAGTTCCGCGCCGCGACGCGCGAGCCAGACCTCGTAGGTCGTCGCGGCGTCGGGCACCTGGATCCAGCGCCACGCGAGGTAGGCACGGTCGCGCACGAGCAGGCAGCGACGGTTCGCCCTGGTGCGCGCGAACAACGCGTCGACCTCGTCGCCGAGCGAACCGGCGCGCTCGAGGGTCAGGCCCGCCGGCACGTCGACGCCACCCTCGCCCGCCGGCCGCGTGAGGTACTCGATCGTGCGCACGCGGCGGTAGCCGAGGTGCCGGCTGCCGATGCGCTCGGCCTGCTTCACCGGATAGCCGTAGACCAGGGCGTCCTTGCGCGCCGCGACGTCATCAAACCACGGTTCCGCGAGCGAGACGAACAGCCCGGGCCGCTTGAGTCCGGCGCGGTGCTCGGGCACGACGAAGCTGTCGACGGCGTGCACGAAGGTGCGCGGGCCGAAGCTCGTCGCGAAGCGTTGCGGCGTGCCGGAGTAGTTGCCCGCGACGACGCCGTCGGCGAGTCCGATCCAGATCCGGTGGCCGGCGGGATTCTCGAGATACTCCCAGCGCCAGTACGCGAGCGTGCGGTCGACGTAGCCGGCGCCGCAGACGTCACGGAACACGCGGTTGAACGACGCGAGGATGCCGGTCTCGTCGCCGGCGCGATACGGACGGATCTCGTAGTTGCACTGGGTCACGGCGTTTCGAGATCGGCCAGCGGACCGGTCGAACTCGCGCAGAAGCCCTCGAGCACTCGCAGGAAGCGACCCTCGGCGGCCTTGCCCGCCGCGATCACCTCGTCGTGCGAGAGCGGCGCCTTGCTGATGCCCGCGGCGAGGTTGCTGATCAACGACACGCCCGCGACGCGACAGCCCATCGCGTTGAGCGCGATCGCCTCGTGCACGGTGCTCATGCCGACGGCGTCCGCACCGAGTGCGCGCAGCATGCGCA
The DNA here is from genome assembly GCA_016235155.1 of Planctomycetota bacterium. Taxonomy (GTDB): domain Bacteria; phylum Planctomycetota; class UBA1135; order UBA1135; family UBA2386; genus JACRLW01. The sequence goes on along the minus strand of JACRLW010000003.1, from coordinate 20,423 downwards.
CCTCGGCGGGCGTCTCGTAGCTCGGACCGAGCAAGCCGGCGTAGACGCCGCGCGCCAGCCTCGCGTCGACGGCGACGAGGCGCTCGCGAAGGGCCTCGTCCCAGACCCGCGACTGATCCGGGAAGCGCGGGCCGAGCTCTTTCACCTGCGGGCCGATCAGCGGCGAGGCGCCGGTCAGGTTGAGGTGATCGGTGATCGCCATCAGGTCGCCCGCGCGCAGGCCGTCGCCGATACCGCCGGCCGCGTTGGTCAGCACGAACTCGCGCACGCCGAGTCGCGCGAGCGTGCGCACCGCGCGCGTGACCTCGGCCGGCGAGTCGCCGACGAGCAGGCTGCCGCCGTGCCCTTCGACCTTCGGAACCGGCCAGTGCGGGATCGTCGCGAAGGGCAGCTCGCGCGCGTTGCGCATGCACGCGGCGAAAGACCTCAAGCCGCTGCCGAGCACAAGGCCGAGGCGTGCCCGATCGGCGCCCGCGGCGCGCAACACGATCGCGGCCTCGTCGACGCGCGCGAGTTCGCCGCTCATGCCGTGAGCACTCCCGCGAGACAGGCGGTCATGCAGGTCGCGATCGCACCGGCGAACATCGCGCGGAAGGCGAGCTTCGCGATGTCGCCCTTGCGTTCGGGAGCCATGGCGCCGAGTCCGCCGATCTGGATCGCGACGGAGCCGAAGTTCGCGAAGCCGCACAACGCGAAGCTCGCGATCATCACGGTCCGCGGCGAGAGCGAGTCCTTCATCCGCGCGAGGTCGCCGTACGCAACCAGCTCCGTGGCGACGAGCTTCTTGCCGAGCAACTGCGCGAGCGTCGTGATCTCTCCGGCGGGTACCCCCATCACCGCGGCGATCGGGGAGAAGAGCCAGCCGAGGATCCGATCGAGGGAGAGGACTTCGTCGCCGGCCATCAGCGACATCGAGTGCAGCGGCCGCGAGGCGAACGCGAGCACCCAGTCGACAACGGCGATCAGCCCGAGGAATGCGATCAACATCGCGCCGACGTTGAGCGCGAGCCTCAGCCCGTCGATCGCTCCGTTCGCCGCGGCCTCGACCACGTTGGCCGCCGTGCGCTCGACCGGAACCTTCACCGTTCCCCGCGTCACCGGTTCCTCGGTCTCGGGCCAGAGCAGCTTTGCGCACACGAGCCCGGCAGGCACCGCCATCACGCTCGCGACCATCAGGTGCCCGGCGTCGATTCCGAAGCCCACGTAGAGGGCGAAGACCCCTCCCGCAATCGTGGCGAAGCCGCCGGTCATCACGGCGTGGATCTCGCTCTTCGTCATCTTGCCGAGGAAGGGCCTCACGAGGAGCGGCGCCTCGGTCTGACCGACGAACACGTTGGCGCAGGCCGAGAGCGACTCGGCGCCCGAGGTGCCGAGCAGGCGCGCGGTGGCGATCGCCATCCCCTTCACCACGAACTGCATCACGCCGAGGTGGTAGAGCACCGCCATGAACGCGGAGAAGAAGATCAGCGTCGGCAGGACTTGCGTCGCGAACACGAAACCGAGCGACACGTCGGGCATCGCCGCGGCATCGACACCGGCAGGCGGTTTCACGTCGAGAGCCGCTCCCGTACCGAGCTTGCCGAACACGAACCCGGCACCCTGGGCGGCGAGACCGAGGAAGTCCTTCACGCCGTCGCCGAAGGCCCGCAGCCAGAGGTTGCCGGTCTGCCAGTAGAGGAAGACGCCGCCCATCACGGCCTGCCCGAGCAGCGCCATCCCCACCAACCGCCAGGAGATCGCCCGTCGGTTCGCCGAGCAGGTCCAACACAACGCGAGCAGGACGACGATCCCACCGAGCGAGACGAGGCGAAGCATCGGCGGCGCATCGGACAGGATGCGCGCACGCCGCGCCACGCCGATGTCCAAGCGCGCGGCCGGGGCTACGCTGCGGCCGTGAGCGAACCAGGTCGCGATCCCCTCGGCGCTGCGCGCCGTCGCCTGCACGACGAGTCGAGCGACCAACTCGTCCGCGAAGAGCCGCTCTGGATCGAAGTCTGCGGCCATCGCCTGCTGACGATGCGCACGCCCGGCCGCGACGCCGACCTCGCGATCGGCTTCCTCCTCGGCGAGGGCGTGATCGACGACGCGCGGCGGGTCGCGAGCGCCGAGGAATTCGACGGCGATCCGCAGAAGCTGGTCCCCGACACGGTGCGCATCACGCTCCACGATCCGACCAAGGCGCGCATCGAGGGCCGCCTCACGCGCACGCACGAGATCCGGCCGTCCTGCGGACTGTGCGGCCTCGTCGACGCCGACCAGCTCCTCGACGAGTTCGAACCGCTGCTGCCCGGCGTGCCGAAGCTGCCCCGCAATGCGGTCGACGACCGTCGCAAGGCCTTCGTCCAGACCCAGCCGCTGTTCGCAGCGACCGGTGCATGCCACGGCGCGGTCCTCTTCGGACCCGACGGCGTCACCTGGAGCAGCGGCGAGGACGTCGGTCGCCACAACGCGCTCGACAAGGCGATCGGATCGGCGGCGCGCGCCGGACGTCCGCTCGCGCACGCCACGGCAATGCTCTCGGGCCGCGCCGGCTTCGATCTCGTGCTGAAGTGCCTGCGCGTGCGCATTCCGGTGATCCTCGCGGTCTCCGCGCCGTCGGCCCTCGCCTTCGACCTGTGCCGCACGGCCGGCGCGACGCTGATCGGATTCGTGCGTGAGGGTCGCGCGCGGGTCTATTGCGATTCCGGCCGACTGCAAGACGAGTGAGACTTCTTGCAGGCGGAGTGACGATGGGTCCGAAGGCCGGAGATTCGTCGCGGCACGCGACGATTCGCAGGCCGAAGGACCCCGGCTGGCAAAGCGGCCGAGGCCTTCTGGTCGTCGCGCCAGCGAGGACGCCGGCAGCCCGAACGGGCTGCGGCCTCGGCTGCGATGAGACCTCGCTCGTGACGACCCTGACATGGGCGGCGGACCCGTGCTCCAATCACGCCGCCATGCGAACCCTCCTCGGCTGTCTGCTCTTCGCTCCGCTCCTCTCGGCCCAGACCCCCGACGTGTTGATCCCGTCGGGAAGCCTCGACGGCATCTACCGACTCGTCGATCGCAACGGCAATGGGCTCTACACCGACGACGGCGACGCCTACGACTACGTGTTGAACGGCTTCGACTCGTCGATCCGCAACGTGGTGTTCGTGTCGACTCCGACGCCGCGCTTCTACTGCACGACGACCGTCGCCGAGCGGATCCTGTCGTTCTGGGACACGGACGGCAGCGGCTTCATCGATCCGGGCGAGATCACCGTCGCCCTCGATCTTCCGAGCTTCTTCGGCGCCGCCGACTTCGAGATCAATGGGATCGCGCATTCGGGTGCGGGCGTGTTCTGGTTCACGAACAACAGCGGCCTGCAGGAAGGCATCTGGCGCTGCGAGGACCTCAACGGGGACGGCGACTTCGCCGACATCGTCGCGGGAACCCCGGAAACGCGCGCGGCAGCAGTCGAGCCGTCGACGGTGGTCGTCACCAACGCGCCGCTCTCCGGCAACCCGACGCTGCAGCTCACCGCGCTCGACTCGATCGAGTTCGATCCGGTCCACGGCCCCTATGGCCGCTTCCTCTGCGAAGAGGAGAACTTCGACTGCACGGTCGCCTTCGAGGACCAGAACGGCGACGGCGACTTCCTCGACGCCGGCGAGTGCTACCTGTTCTCGGCGCTCTACAACGGCGGGACCATCGGCGCGAGCGCGAACCCCGACGTGATCGGCGGGCTCCTCCCCGTGAGCAACGAGATGCTCTCGCACGCCGTCGACTGGAGCACCACGCCGCCGACGTATTACCTCCTCTCCGTCGACACCACGGCGACGCAACTCGACGCGGGGATCGTCTTCCGCGGGCGCGACCTCAACAACGACGGCGACGTCAACGATGCGGGCGAACTCAATGTCTACTGGGACGGCAGCCTCGACTCGACCGGCGCCGTCGCCGCCTACAACTTCTGCTATGGGATGCACGCGGAGGCCGGGCAGGTCTGGATCAGCGCCGAGTGGGACGGGACCGTCGACCACGAGCACCTCGTGCATTGCGTCGACCTGAACCTCGACGGCGACGCCAACGACGCGGGCGAGGCGCGCATGGAGTGGGACCTCTTCGCGGACCGCACGCACTACGAGCCGTTGCTGGTCCCCGCGGGCACGATGCCGCCGCCCCCTGCTGGATTGCCGGGCACGTACGACTACTTCGGCGCCGCGACCTGCCCCAGCTCCCTGCCCGGTTTGCACAACGTGCAGATCGGCTCGACCAACTGGGACGACAAGCCGGTGATCGGCGCCGCGGCGTTCAGCGTCCGCACCTGGGGCGCGAACATCAGTGCCCCCGGCATCTACAACGTCGCCCTCGCCCCGCTCGGCGCGCCGATCCCCATCGACCCGCCGGCGAACCTCTGCAACGTGTACCTGCTCGGCATCGCCTCGATCGGTTTCGCCACCGATGCGGCCGGCGTGAACAACACGCCGCTCGCGATCCCGAACGACGTCGGACTGATCGGCGGCATCCTGTTCTGGCAGTCCATCGTGCTCGACCCGATCTCGCCGATCGGCGCGACGACCTCGGACGCGGCGTGGACGCGCTTCGGGACTTACAGCTACTCGGTCCACTGACGCCGCGGCGCCAGCGCCGCCGACCCCAGCGCGCACGCGACGCCCACCCAGAGCGACACCGCGAGCGTGCCGGTCGCGGTGAACGCCAACGCAAGCAAGGGCTGCGCGACGAGTTGGCTCATGCGCGCGAGGTTGTAGAGCAGCGACGCCGCCGTCGCCCTCAACGCCGGTTCGTAGCGCTCGGCGAACCAGGGGCCGAAGGCGGACCAGGTTCCCGAACCGAGGCCGACGGCGGCGAGTGCGATGCCGCAGAGCACGACGTCGTCGCGCAGGCGTGCGAACGCGAGCGCGACGACGAGCAGGCCGACGGCACTCAGCAGCGCGAGCGCGACGAACGTGCGCGTCCGTCCGAAGCGATCGGCGAGCGGCCCGAAGGCGAGATCGGCGACGACGTGCACCGAGGCGAGCGCGACGTGGAAGCCGCCGACGAAAGCCAGGCTGTGGCCGCCCTCGCGCAGCAAAAGGCTCGGCAGCCAGGCATAGCAGCACCAGAAGCCGGTCATGTGCAGCACGAGCAATGCGAACAGCACGACCGTGCTCGCGCGATGCGCGGGATCGACGAGCGCGCGCAGCGGCGCCGGCGCGCGCTCCGCCGTCGCGAGGTCGCGCGGCATGAGCCAGCGCGCGGCGACGACCAGGAGCGCCGTCCCCGACGACGCGACGAAGGTGTCGCGCCAACCGATGCGCGGCGCGACGAAGCAGCCGACGACCGCGGCGAGCGCGAGTCCGACCGGGGTCGCCGCCTGCAGGATCGCGGCCGCGCGGTTGCGTCGCTCCGCCGGATAGGCCTCCGCCACCGCGGCATGGCCGACCCCCCATTCGCCGCCGACCCCGAGCCCGGTGACGGCGCGCGCGACGCAAAGCGATTCGAAGCCGTCCGCGATCCCCGTCAGCAAGGCACCGAGCGAGAACAAGAGGATGCTCGCGTTCAGCGCGCGCCGCCGGCCCCAGCGATCCGCAACGCGCCCGCAGGCCAGTCCGCCGAGCGCCGCCGCCGCGAAGGTCACGCCGTCGACCCACGCGAGTTGCGCCGTGCTGAGGCCGAGTTCGGCGCGCACGCCTTCCTTCACGAAGGCGAACAGCACGAGGTCGTAGAAGTCGAAGGCCCAGCCGAGCCAGCAGAACAGCAGCACGCGGCGGGGTGTGAGCACAGCGGCGCGGACGGTAGCCGCGTCGATCCGGGCAGTCGCTAACATCCTCCGCCCGATGCACGCACCGCAGCGCCGCTCCACCATCCCCGTCAGGATCCGCGACGTCGTCGTCGGCGGCGGGGCGCCGGTCGCCGTCCAGTCGATGACCAACACCGACACGGCCGACGCAGCGTCGACGTCGGCGCAAGTCGCCGAGTTGTTCCTCGCCGGCAGCGAACTGGTGCGGATCACTGTGAACACGCGCGAGGCGGCGGCCGCCGTCCCCGAGATCCGCACGCGCTTGTCCGACCTCGGCCACGACGTGCCGTTGATCGGCGACTTCCACTACAACGGCCATCTGCTGCTGCGCGAGTTCCCGGCCTGCGCCGAAGCACTCGACAAGTACCGCATCAATCCGGGCAACGTCGGCAAGGGCGCCAGCCACGACAAGAACTTCGCGACGATGATCGAGGTCGCGAAGGAGCACGGAAGGCCGGTGCGCATCGGAGTCAATGCTGGTTCGCTGGACCAGGAACTCCTCGCGCGCCTGATGGACGACAACGCGCGCGCCGGCTCGCCGCGCACCGCCGACGAGGTCCTGCTCGAAGCGATGGTCCAGAGCGCGTGCGACAGCGCGCGCGCGGCCGTCGAACTCGGCCTGCCCGAGGACGCCATCGTGATCTCGTGCAAGATCAGCAAGGTCCAGCACCTGGTCGCGGTCTACCGCCTGCTCGCGTCGCGCACGCGCCACGCCTTGCATCTCGGTCTCACCGAGGCGGGTATGGGGAACAAGGGCGTCGTCGCGTCCGCCGCCGGCCTCGCCGTGCTGTTGCAGGAGGGTATCGGCGACACGATCCGCGTGTCGCTCACGCCGCGCCCCGGCGAACCCCGCACGGAAGAGGTGCGCGTCGCACAGCAGATCCTCCAGTCGCTCGAGATCCGCCCCTTCCTGCCTCAGGTGACCGCGTGCCCCGGCTGCGGTCGCACGACGAGCACCCTGTTCCAGGAGCTCGCGCAGAGCATCGAGCGCTTCCTGCACGAGCGCATGCCGGTGTGGAAGGCAATCAAGCCCCGCGCCGCGGAACTGCAAGTCGCCGTGATGGGCTGCGTCGTCAATGGCCCCGGCGAGAGCAAGGCGGCCCACGTCGGCATCTCCCTGCCGGGGACGGGCGAAGCGCCGCGCGCGCCGGTCTACGTCGACGGTGTCAAGGTCGCGACGCTCGAGGGCCCGAGCCTGGCCCGCGAGTTCCAGCGCATTGTCGAGGAGTACGTCGCGCGGATGTGAGGGCCCGCCCGTCCGGGCGCTGGCCGGTCGCGACTATCATCCGCCGCCGCTCTTCCGGATCCGCGCCATGAACCAACACCTCGCCGTCGCCCTCCTCCTCGCGTCGCCCGTGTTCGCGCAGGGACCCGACCTGATCGCACGGAACATCGACCGCGCCAATCGCTCCGGCGATTGGCAGCTCCTGCGCGTGCAGGGGAGCGTCGACGTGAGCGTGCGCAACGTCGGTGCAAGCGGCACGCTCGTGCCCTTCGGGATCACGCTGTTCGAGGATACGAACCGCGACGGTCAGTTCACCAGCGGCGTCGACCGCGAGTTCGGCTCGGCCGTCGTCGCGCCGCTCGCCGGCAGCACGAACACCCAGGTGACGATCGCCGTCGCGCAGACCAGCGTGCGCTTCCGCGACGATCTGCTCTGGGCCGCTGTCGATCCGGCAAACACGGTCCTCGAGACCGACGAGTCCAACAACCTCTGGGACACCGGTCGCCAGAGCATCGTGCAGACCCAACCCGGGCGGTTACAGCCGGTGCTCGAGTGGTCGTGGACGGCAGCGACCGTGCAGCCGACGGCGCTGAACGTGAACTGCACGCCGGCGGTCGGCGACCTCGATCGCGACGGCTACCCGGAAATCGTCTTCGGCTCGACTGCGAGCACTGGCGGCGAAGCGTTGACCCTCGGCTACCTGCGCATCCTGGACGGCCGCACCGGGACCCTGCGGACCACGGTGACCGCGCCCACGATCGCGTCGTCGTTCTCGCCCGCGATCGGCAATCTCGACGGCGACGCCCAACTCGAGATCGTCGCGTTGGTCAGCGCCGGCAACCGTCTCGTCTGCTTCGAACACGACGGCACTCAGAAGTGGCAAAGCGCGGTCATCCAGAGTCCGGACTGGGGCTCCGCCGCGATCGCGAACCTCGATGGCGCTGGCCTGCCAGAGATTGTCGTCGGTCGCCAGGTGCTCGACGCGAATGGCAACTTGCTGTGGACGGGCACCGGATCGTCAGCGCGAAACGCCTGGGCCTGCAGTTCGATCGTCGCCGATGTCGACGTCGACGGCGCGCCGGAGGTCGTCGCGGGCGGCACGATCTATTCGAACTCCGGCACGATCCGCTGGAACAACCCCGCAGGCGACGGCTTCCCCGCGGTTGCGAACTTCGACGGCGACCCGCAGGCGGAGATCGCACTGGTCAGCTCCGGAAGCGTCCGCCTCTTCGATCACGACTACTCGCTGAAGTGGGGACCGGTCGCCTTGCCCGGCGGCGGCCGCGGCGGCAACCCCACGATCGCGGACTTCGACGGTGACGGCCAACCGGAGATCGGCGTCGCCGGGGCCTCGCGCTACGTCGTGTTCGACGGCAACGGCGCCATCCTCTGGGCTGCGGTGGTGCAGGACGGCTCGTCGAACATGACCGGTTCGTCGGTGTTCGACTTCGAGGGTGACGGCGTCGCCGAGGTCGTCTACCGCGACGAGACCACGCTGCGCGTGTTCCGCGGCACCGACGGTGCGGTCCTGTGGAGCGTGCCGATGAGCTCGTGCACGTGGAATGAGTACATCTCCGTCGCCGATGTCGACGGCGACGGCAGCGCCGAGATCCTCGCGCACGCGAACAACAACTGCGGCTTCGGCCCGCAGCGCGGCGTGTTCGTCTACGGCGCGCAGAGCTGGGTGCCGACCCGCGCGATCTGGAACCAGTTCTGCTACCACATCACGAACGTCGACGACGACGGGACGATCCCGCTGAACGAGCGCGAGAACTGGCTCACGGTTGGTCCGAACGGTCTGCCCTTCAACAGCTACCGGCAGAACGTGCTGACTTGCTGTCCCCCGACGATCGCCGCCGACCCGACGGCGTGCGACATCGTCCCGCCCTGCCTGAGCAGCAACGTCGCGACGGTCCGCATCGGCAACGGCGGCGGCATCTTCGCGCCCGCGACGATGCCGGTGTCGCTCTACGACGGCGTACCGGGTCAGGGCGGCGTGCTGCTCGGCACGCTGCCCGTGGGTCAGGTGCTGCAACCCGGCGACTTCGTCGACCTTCCGTTCACGATCGCGAACCCCGGCGCACTCACGGGCCCGATCACCGGCGTCGCCGACGATCTCGGCACCGGCCTCGGCATCGTGCGCGAGGCCAACGAGCTCAACAACCGCCACGACGTCGCGCTGTGCGCGACCAACGCCGCGCTGCTCACCTACGGCGCAGGCTGGCCGGGGACGCTCGGCGTGCCCCACCTCACTATGGACGCCGCTCCGCGGCTCGGCGCCAGTGCAAACCTCCTGGTCGACAACTCGCTCGGTGCGCCGACGGCCGCTGCTTTCCTCATCGGCACTCCGACGAGCGTGCCGACCGCTTTCGGCGGCACGCTGCTGGTCGCACCGTTCGTGAGCTTCACCTTCGTCCTACCGGCGGGCACTGCGGTCCCGTATCCGGGCGTGTGGCCGTGCCGGCCCGAACTCTGCGGCGTGCAGGTCTGGTGGCAAGTCGTCGAGATCGACGCCGGAGCGTCGCACGGCATCTCGTTCACGCCCGGGCTCGCAATCACGCTCGGCCGCTGATCCTCACCGGGACGCTTTGGCTCTCCAGGTCGTCGCGCCGCGCCCCGGAACTACCCCATCGTCATCGTCAGGCCGGCCGACATCGACAACCCTTGGGCAGCGGCACCGTCGAGATAGAAAGCCTGGAAGTGAAGGGAGAGACCAGTGAAGGCCGGGTCGCAGAGCAGGATGGGCAGTGTGTAGCTGCCCGCGCCCGGGGCGCCGGCGCTGCCACCGAGCACGTGCACGTGCGTGATGGCCGGGTCGAGGAGCAGTCTTCCGCCGAGTACCGGAGTCGACGACGTGACGACACCCAGCGCGAGGACTCCGATCGCACCGCCAAGGCCCTGCGCGACGTCGACGCCGAGTCCGAGCTGACACGGCATCGGGCAGCCGTGGCCGCTGAGCGTGGGGACGAGGCCGCCGGCGCCGGCGAGGCCTGCGCCGTATGAGTTGAAGGAACCGGCGCAGGGAAACACGGTGAGTTCGAAGTTGTCGTAGCGGCGAACGGTCGTCCCCGAGCAGGAGTTCGCCAACGCGAAACCGAACGTCAGCGGCGCGCCATTCGCGGAGAAGTCGGGGTGCAGCGTGCCATACAGGGAAGCGCAGTTGTTGAGTCGGTCGCTGCATTCAAAGAGTAGCGCAGCGTCGCGCGTGCCGAATTCGACTCTCGTCCACGGCGTCGCGCTCCCGGAGTACGCGCCCCCGTAGCTGAACGGGAGGCCGTTCTGCCAGACAAGGGGAATCAACGTCTGCAGCGGCCCCGACGCGTATGAAACCTCCACGCTCCAGCGAACCGAACCGATCGCGCCTTGGGTCGCCGGATTCCACACGAACAGCGAGCTGGAAAGGACGGCGTACGTGTTCGTGTTGCAGTTCGAGGTCGTCGTCGTTACGCGCATGTAATTGCCCGGGTTACCGCCGCTCGTCACGAGCGTCATGCTCGACGTGTTGCCGCTACCGGGACAGGTCCGATTCTGGTGCTGCCAGGTCCCGAAGTCGCCGTCGGTCAGCGTCGTCCCGCCTTGCGCGCTCGCGACTTCGCTGGTCGCGAAGGTCCCGCAGACCGCCGCAAGCGCGAGCGCCGCGACACGGAGCCCGCGACTCCAGGACGAGTCGGGCAAGACCAACGCCCCGATCAACAGGCGACGAGGCGGAAGGGGAAGTTGCGACAGGGTGTGCGAGTGTTCGAAGGCCATGGCGGCGAAGTCCAGGGGTAGGTCGAGTGGTGAGCGGCGCGTTTCGCGCCCACCCTCTCCAGAGGACTTCGCCTCGCGTGGCGTTCGGGTATCCCGGGGATCCTTGGGCCCGACACCTCTCGAGACCGCCCGCATGCGCGCGAGACGGGGCGCCGACTCCCCCTCGATCAGAGCAGTGAACTCGTCGACTCGTTGGCGAATCGTCGCCGAACTCCACCACCGCGGCGCAATCTCCAGGATGACCTCGCGGGGTCGGCGCGGCTCGGGCCCGGATTCGAAGAGCCGCAGGTAGAGATCCAGGGCCGGCCCCAGCTCCTCGAGTTCGACCAGCACCGCGGCGAGCCCCCAGCGCGCCGATTCGCCGCACTTGCCGGCCCGCAGCAGATCTTCGTAGAGCGCGCGCGCTCGAGCGAGTTCGTCCCGCGCCGCGAAGAGATCCGCCTGTACCCGATCCAGGGTTCCGTAGGGGTCCTGCTGGCCCAGGTCGCGCGCCTGCGCCAGGAAGCGCTGCGCGGCCTCGAGCTCGCCGAGTTGCACGAGACAGTCCGCTGTCGCGACGGCGAGGAAACCGGCACTCGGCCAGACATCGAAGGCGCGCAGCAGTCGCAGGCACGCGCGCGCGGGTTGTCGCTCGACCAGGAGGAGTTGGCCGCTCGCGGCTTCGACCAGCGGATCGACGTGCTCCGGCACGAGGTCGAGTCCCTTCCAGGCCGCATGACAATCCGGGATGCGCTCGGCGAGGTACGCGGCGAAGCCGAGAAGTCGTCGGTCCGCCTCGCTCGCGGCCCCCGAACCCGGCGTCGGCCGCTCGACACGCCACGCCGCCAGCGCCGCGCAGGTCACGGGTGCCATGCGCACCAGCGCCGGCGTCGGCGCGATCGGCCGGTCCGTTCGCAGGGACGCGACGAGTGCCACGACCTCGCGTTCCGCCGCGAGACCCAGGTCATTCGGCGTGAGCGCGAGCGCCTGGTCGTAGCGGACCAGGGCCTCGCGCGAGCGAGCCGAGACGTCGAACTCCGGCGTCCAGCCCGATTGCGCCCACTCGAGGTGATGCGCGTAGGCCGGTTCGAGCAAGGCCTGCCGCGCCTGTTGAACGAACTCCGCGCTGCGCGCCGGCGCGGTCCACGCGCGATAGAGGACCACGGCTGCGGCCACGACGAGGACCGCCGAGAGCGAGGCACCGATCGCCATCGCGGCGACCGTGCGACGCCGCTTGCGCAGGGCACGCCACAGCCGTTGACCGTGCGAGAGCGGTCGCGCGGCGATCGGTTCGCCGGCGAGGAAGCGCTCGAGATCGTCGGCGAGGACGGCCGCGCTTGCATAGCGATCGCCCGGTTCGGGCTCGAGGCACTTGCCGAGGATCGTGTCGAGGTCGCGCGGCAGCCCGCGCAAGGCGAGCGAAGGCCGGCGCCGCGCTTCGATCGCCGCGAGCAGGTCCGCCGCACCGACCGCGAAGGGCAGGCTCCCGGCGAGCGCGGCGTGCAACGTCGCGCCGAGTCCGAACACGTCCGCGGTCGGTCCGACCTTCTGGTGTTCGCCGCGGAGTTGCTCGGGTGCTGCGAAGCCGAACGTGCCGACCATCTGCCCGCTGCGCGTCAGCGCCGAGTCTTCGCTGCGCGCGAGGCCGAAGTCGGACAGCAGCGCCGTGCCGTCGTCGCGGAGCAGGATGTTGGACGGCTTGACGTCGCGATGCAGCACGCCATGCCGGTGGACCTCGGCCAGCGCCCGTGCGATCGAGATCGCGATGCGACACACCCAGCTCACACGATCGCGCGGGATCACGCCGTCGGTCGGGCCGTCATCCGCGAGTACGCCCGCGAGCGCGTCCGCGAGCGATGCGCCGTCGACCCACTCCATCGAATACGCGCAGACGTCGGTCGCCTCGATGACCTCGTAGACCGTCACGACGTTCGGATGGCGGATGCGGGCCAACGCGCGCGCCTCGTTGCGGAAGCGCTCCTGGCCGTGCGAGCCGAGCGAAGCCGTGGGCGGCAACACCTTGAGCGCGACGCGTCGGTCCAGACCGTCCTGGGTCGCGGAATAGACGACGCCCATCCCGCCTCGACCGGCTTCGCCGTGGATCGTGTAGCCGGGCACCTCGGGGACGCGGCGGACGCGGACGAGCGCCGTTTCGCGCGCGAGTTCGAGGACCGCGGCCAAGTGCTCGCGAAGGTGCGGCGCGCGCGCCGAGAGTACGTCGACCGTCGCTTCGCAACCGAGCTCCAGTGCACGCAGGGCATGGTCGAGCGCGAAGTCGAGCATCGCCTCGTCCTCGGGCGAGAGTTCGCGCGCTGCGTCGTGCACGAACCCCACAGAGGAATCCGGACGTGCTTCCGTTCGACTAATCGCCACGGCCTTCGTCGCTCGAGTCGAGGACGCGCGCACGCCGCAACGCGCGGCGATACGCCTCGAGCCCATGCCGGAACCGATAGCGGGCGCCCTCCTCGCCCAGACCGAGGCACGCCCCCGCCTCGGCCATCGACAAGTCCTCGAAGAGTCGCAGACGGACCACGTCGCGCCACTCGCCGGGGACCTCGTCGAGCGCGGACTGGAGCCGCGCCGCCAGTTCGCGATCGCTGGCGACGCGACTCGGCGTGGTCGTCGCGAAGAATGCCGGCGCCAGTCCCACGCCTGATCCGCTGCCGCTCGGCAGGCCGGTCACGCGCAGCATCGCACCTCGCTTCTCGGCGCCCTCGACGTCGGCGAGATCGAGGATCCGATTGCGGGCGACCTCGAGCAGCCAGCGCCGGAACGCGGGCCGACCTTGCCATTGCAACTTCTCCCGGTCCCGCCACGCGATCGCGAGGGTCTCCTGCCACACGTCATCAGGCTCGATGCGCGATGCGAGCCGCTCGCCGAGCATCCCCCGGATCGCGACGAGCATCGCTGCGGGGTTCACGTACTCGATCAGGCTGTCCCAGGTCCCGCGCGAGCTCAGGTTGGGAGACGTCGAGGCGTCGTCGTCGGACATCGGCTCGCGATCCTACCCGCGGCCCGGCGGTCGGATCGCGCCCGAACGGGGCGGCGCTCGCTACTCTCCGCGGCGTCACGACTCTCACAATCCTCACATGCTCAGACTCGTTCCGCAGTCCGGGTTCCTGCCCTGCACGGTGGCAGCGATTGTCCTCGGTCTGGCCACTTCGACCGTCTTCGCGCAGTCCGGCTGGCAGCAGATCAGCGTCCCCACGCGTGCTCCCGGCGACACCTGGGAATGGGACGGCGTCGCCTGGGCGCAGCGCACGCCGCAGACCTCGCCGCCGGCGCGTTGCTGCTATGCGATCGCCTACGACGTGACGCGCGCGCGCGTCGTCCTCTTCGGCGGCACGGACAGCCGGGTCGACTTCGCGGACACCTGGGAATGGGACGGCGTGAACTGGACCCAGCGCACGCCTCTGCAGGCGCCAAGCCCGCGCCGCCAGGTCCGCGCGGCATTCGACTGGAACATCGGGCGCGTCGTCGTCTACGGCGGCGGTGTCGGCGGCTTGGGGACCCCGACCTACGCGGATGTCTGGGAATGGACGGGCAACGATTGGATCCCGCGCACGACCTCGGTGTCGCCGGGACAGCGTTGGTCGCACGGTCTCGCGTGGGACTCGAGGAACAATGGCCTGCTCGTCTACGGCGGAAGTCCAAGCGGCGGTGTGATCACGCTCGGCGACACCTGGCTCGCGACACCCGGAACCTGGCTCCAAGTGAACCCCGCGATCTCGCCGCCGCCGCTCACCCGGGTGCAGATCGCCGATCACCCGTTCCGTGGACTCATTGCGCTGTTCGGCGGCCAGAACGGCGCGTTCTCGGACCAGACCTGGATCTGGGACGGTTTCACTTGGACGCAGGACCCGCGCACCGGCCCCTCCGCGCGCGGCGAAAACGGCGTCGCCTTCGACGTCGCTCGCGATCGCCTGGTCCTCTTCGGCGGCTACGACGGCACGTACCGGAGCGACACCTGGGAGTACTCGCCGGGCGGTCTCGCGACCTGGCACCCCTTCGGGCAAGCGTGCGCGGGCGGCGCGGGTCCGCCGCGCCTCGGGCTCACCGGTGGATCGCGCCCGGTCTCTGGATCGAACGCGGACCTCGAACTCGCCGGCGTCGCGACCGCGCTCTCGGCATGGATCGCTTTCGGACTCTCGGACCAGATTGCCGGCGGCGTCCCGCTGCCGATCGCACTCACCGGGATCGGAATGACCGGCTGCGCGCTCTTCGCCAGCGTCGAGGCGTCGGCCGCGGTACCGATCCAGAACGGCGTCGCGTCGTTCGCCCTGTCCGTTCCCCTCGACCCGACCCTGATCGGTGCGGTGCTCTTCGCGACCGGGATCGCCGTCGAGCCCGGCGCGAATCCGGCCGGGCTCGTGCTGTCGAACGCGATCAAGTTGACGATCGGACTCTACTGACCCGCTTCAGCGGATCGACGTGCGCAGGCCACGCGTCAGGGACACGGGCAGCGGCCGACCCGAAGGCGCGTCGGGGTAGACCCACTGCCAGTAGAGATCAGCGGACGGCACCGTCTCGATCAGCGCGATCGGAATCCGTGCGAAGCCGCCGAGGATCGTCGCACCAAACGAACCGACGAAGGGCGGACCCGGATCGACGAGCAGCGTGCACCCGGTGACGCCCACCGGGTCGAGCGGGATCGCCGCGGGGCCGAACGACACCAGCACGGCACCGCTCGACGCACTCAGCGGTGGTCCGCCGAAGTAGAGCTCGATGCCGAAGTACTCGTGGCCGATCAGAGGATCCGACGCGGCGATCACACCCGCACCGCAGCCGAGGCCGTACGCCGCCCTCGCTCGCGCCGGGTGCAGCAGGATCTCGCCATAGGCCGGATCGAGATAGGGCGTCGCCTCGGTGGTGAAGAAGCCCAGCGGGAAGCGCTGATTCGCGTCGTCGAAGGTGCAGGTTGCGCTGAAGCCGTCGGCGATCGTCGAACTCCACACGGTCGTGCGCTCGAGGAGCTTGCCGCGGAAGCCGACGCGCGCCGCGCGCACCTCGCTGCGCAGCGTCGTGCTCGTCGGGTCGAACGTGTAGCAGCCGACCCAGTGCGAGTCGCTGATCGTGTCGTAGGCGCAGCTGCAGTTGAGGATCGTGCCCGGCGGATTCGGCATCACGCCGGCCTCGTCGAGGATCGTGCGACCGGACACGAAGTGCGGCGCCGCCGCGTGCAGATCGCGCACCGGCGCCATCGCGCCCTCGGCCCAGTCGAAGCGCTCGCCCTCGATGATCGGACCGTCGAGGTAGGGGTACTTCGTCATCGGCGCATCGGCTCGCTTCGTGTAGGTCATGAAGAAGCGGCCGCGGCTGCCCGCGACCTGCGGGTGCAGGCTGTGAACGCGGTCGTCGTTGTCGCCGAGTTCCGCGACCGGCGTGACGACGCCCCCGGGCGACACGCGCACGACGTCGATGTCCCAGTCCGGACTGCCCGCGTCGTACTGCTGCCACGCGACGATCCACGAGCCGCCTTCCGAGTACTGCGTCGCGACCGGCCATTCACGGTCGGACCCCGCCGAGAACGGCGCCAACGCGACCGGCGTCTCGCTCGGCACCGCGAAGTCGACCAGGACGCCGTAGACGTCCGAGGCCGCGCCACCCGAGTACTCGAGCTGGCAGACGAACAGTGCGGTCGTCCCGCCCGCCGAACCGGTGCCGCCGACGTCCGGGCTGACCGCCGAGACGGACGCCGGCGTCGGCAGGACGGTGTAGGTCGCGCTGAACGTCGTGTCGCCCGCGGCATGGACGTGGTAGCGGATCTCGCTGAGTGCGGTCGGGATGGTTGCGTAGTCGTGGGCGATCACCCACGAGCCCAGAGCACCGAGCCCGCCGAGAAAGGTCAGCCGCGGATGGATGCTCCACGCGGTCGAGACCTCGCTGTAGACGAGGGTCGACGCCGTGAGGTCGTCGTTGCACAGCCGCACGTAGACGTCGGCGTCCGTCGCCGAGTAGAGCCTCGACCAGGCATACATCGTCGAAGCGACCGCGGACGCGCGCCGCGACTCATGGCCGACGTCGAAGCGCAGACCGGCGCCGCGGTAGGTGTCGCGGATCGCGCCAGCGCCGGCGCCCGCCGGCGAAATGCCGATCACCGCGCGCCCGAACAGCGGATCGACGACCACGGGATAGGCGGCGTCGGCGAGCCATCCCCCGTCGACGACGAGCACGATCGCCTCGCCGTCGAATCCCGACGCCACCGGTGACCGGCGTCCGCTCGCGTCGATCGCGGTCGCCGCGCCGTAGTGCACGAGCTTCTCGCCGCGTGGCCCGCAGAAGATCAACTCGCCGTGTTTCGGCGCGCGCGTCGCGGCGCGCAATGCCGTGCGCAGATCGCCGACGATCTCGAGGTCGCCGTCGCCCAGCGGCGCCGCGATGGTGAAGGTCTGCTCGATCCCGTCGTCGCGCACGTCGTAGGCCTCGACCACGCGGTCGTGCGCGAACTCGCAGCGCGTCGCCGTCCAATCCGGACGTCTTGGGTGTTCCGCGCGTACGACCACGCGTCCGCCGGCGCGCAACTCGCGCGTCCGCCAGACCAAGGGCAGGTTTTCGGGATAGCTCGCCCCGAGCACCGGATGGAAGGCGAAGCCGTCGTGGAAGCTGGCCTTGAAGTCGTCGCCGGAGGTCCACAACTCCTGCGGGGCCGTGGGATCAGGTCCGACCCCGTGGATCGGCACGCGGTACGCACCGGGGATGCGCTCGACGTCGCCGGCAGGCGCAAGAGACTGCGCGCGAATGATGGCGAGGCTCGCCGCGAAGGCGAGACCCAGGGAAACGGAACGCGAGAGAGCGGTCATGGTGGGGACCTCGAGTCGTCCGGGGGAATCCCGGACTCGTCGCAGGCGGACGACGCACGAAACTCGTGACAGCATTCTCGCGGATTCCCGCGCCGGTGCAGCCGGCTACCATGCGCCGGCCGTCATGGCCGACGAGTCCCTCACGCAGACGACGCAATTGCTCCATCGCGCGCGCGGCGGGGATCCCGCAGCGCTCGATGCGTTGTTCGCGACCTTCCTCCCGCGCGTAAGGCGCATCGTTGCCGCCCGCATGGGACGGCGGGTCGCGGCGCTCGCCGAGGTCGAGGACGTCGTCCAAGAGACCCTGCTGGACGCCTTCAAGGGCCTCGACCGATGCGACCATGCGTCGATGGGCGCCTTCTATCTGTGGCTCGCCCGCTGCGTGGAGCGCAATCTCGTCGACCAGGTGCGGTTCGCGGCGGCGCGGAAACGCGGCGGAGGAAGGGTGCGCACCTTTGCCGACCAGGAGCGCTCGTCCCTGGTCCTCGCGGTGCCGTGGAGCGGGACGTCGCCGAGCGCAGGCGCCGCCGCCGGCGAGATCGACTCCCGCCTCGAGAACGCCCTCCTCGGTCTACGCGATGAACACCGCGAGGTCGTGACCCTGCGCGTGCTCTGCGACCTCTCCTTCGACGAGATCGCGCGCGAACTCGGTCACGACAAGCCGGAGCTGGCGCGCGCCTGGTTCTCGCGCGGATTGGCGCAGCTCCGCGCGCGGCTCGAAGGGACCCCGCTCGCGGATCACGACGCCCCATGAGTGCAGCCGGCGGCGCGGACGACTCCGACGACTTCGAGTCGCTGATCCGCCGCTTCTGGGGCGAACGCGACCAGGTCCCCCACGTGTCGCCGTCGAACGAGCGGTTCGGACGCTATCGCACGCTGCGCTTGCTCGGGCGCGGCGGCCAAGGCGCGGTCTGGCTCGCGGAGGACGAGACGCTGCACCGCCCGGTCGCGATCAAGGTGCTCACCGCGCTGGGCGCGATCACCCAGGATCTCGTCCGCCGTTTCCGGCGCGAGGCCGAGCTCGCGTCGCGCCTCGATCATCCGCAACTCTGCGCCGTCTACGACAGCGGCTTGGTCGACGGCGTGCCCTATCTCGTGATGCGCTTCATCGAGGGTCGCACGCTCGCCGCGCAACTCGACGAGGCGCGCCGACGCGACGCCGCGCCGTCCGCGCCGACGTCGACCTCGACCACGCGCGACGCGATCACGCGCACCCTCGTCCTCGTCGAGAAGGTGGCGCGCGGGCTGCACGTCGCGCACGAGGCCGGCATCGTGCACCGCGACCTCAAGCCGCAGAACATCATGGTCGCGCCGAGCGGCGAGCCGGTGGTGCTCGACTTCGGCGTCGCCGCCGATCTGCTCGGCGATCAGGTCACGCTCACGAAGAGCGGGGACCTGTGCGGCACTCCCGCCTACATGTCGCCCGAGCAGCTCGCGCTCGGCCCGCACGCCGTCGATCGCCGCACCGACGTCTTTGCGCTCGGCGTCTGTCTGTACGAAGCGCTGACGCTGCGCCGCCCCTTCGAGGCGCCCACCCGCGAAGCGCTGTTCCGCGCGATCCAGTCCACCGAAGCGACGGATCCGCGACGCCTCGCTCCGGCGATCCCGCGCGACCTCGCGGTGGTCGTCGCGACCGCGCTGCAGAAGGAGCGCGAGCGTCGTTACGCGACGATGGCGGACTTCGCCGACGACCTGCGCCGCGTGCGGCAGTTCGAGCCGATCCGCGCGCGCAAGGCGAGCGCCTGGCTGCGCACGCGGCGCTGGGCCCAGCGCAATCCGTCGATCGCCGCGAGCCTGTCGGCGCTGTTCCTCGTCCTGAGCGTCGCGCTGGTCTGGACCAATGCGCTCCGCGCCCGCAACGCGCAGTCGCTCCGCGAGATCGCACAGCTGGCGGACCTCAAGCGCTACCGCGATCTCACCGCGTGGTCCGAGGAGTTGTTCCCGCCGAAGCCCGAGCTCGTCGCCGGCCCGCGCGGCATCGACGCCTGGCTCGCCGCCGCGCAGGGCCTGCACGACCGTGCGCCCGCGCTGCGCGAAGCGCTCGGGTCGCTCGCCGGTTCGTCGCCGCCTGCGATCGGCGACCTGCAGGGCGAGCTCGACGCCGTGCGCAGGGCCGCGCTCGACGAACTCCTCACCGGATTGGACGGAGTGGCGGCGCGGATCGACGCGATGCGCGAGCGCCGCGCGTTTGCCCTGCAGGTCGACGACCGCACGCTGCTCGACGCGGCTCCGCTCTGGCGCCGCGCCGCCGGCGAACTCGCGGCTGACGCGCGATTCTCGGGCGTCACGCTCGCTCCCGTGCGCGGCCTCGTGCCCCTGGGCAAGGATCCACGTTCCGGCCTGTTGGAGTTCGCCGTGCTGCAGACCGGGACTCCGCCCGCGCGCGATCCGTCCAGCGGCGAACTGGTCCTCGCCGAAGGCTTCGCGTTGGTCCTCGTCCTCCTGCCCGGCGGGACCTTCCTCATGGGCAGCAGCGCACAGCCTGGTCATCTCCAGTACGACCGCGACGCAAAGGCCGCCGAGTCGCCGTCGCACGAGGTCACGCTCGCGCCGTTCTTCCTCGCGAAGTTCGAGATGACCCAGGCGCAGTGGCTGCGCCTCGCCGGCGTCAATCCGAGCGCGCTCCACGCGGGCTATCGCGCGCCGTCGGGCTACGAATACACGAGCCGCCATCCCGTCGAACAGGTGAGCTGGGAGGACGCGCACACGATCCTGAGCCGCGCGGCGCTGCACTTGCCGACCGAGGCGCAATGGGAGTACGCCTGCCGCGCAGGATCCAGCTCCCGATGGTGCTTCGGGGATAGCCCCGAGCACATTGGAGAGCACGCCTGGTATGGCCTGAATTCCGGGGAGCGAACGCATCCAGTTGGCGAAAAGCAGCCAAATGTATGGGGGCTATTTGATGTGC
>JACRLW010000002.1 GCA_016235155.1 Planctomycetota bacterium | reverse complement strand
TGGTCAGCCGTCACCTTGGACTTGTGGAAGAAGTAGGACCATAGCACGGTCTCGAACCGACGGCCGGGCCGACGCAAGCCGACGACGACCATCAGCTCCCGCCAACGCGACAGGGCTGCCTTGGCGTCGTCGAAGCCGGCGTCCAGCCGCACGCGCATGACGTACAGGACGAGGCGCGTCGCCGGCGCAGGCACGCGCGCCGCGATCTCCGCTTCCGCGAGCCGGGACAGGTCGACGAGCAGGAAGCGGAAGCGCGGCCGGAACCTGGCGAGACGGCGACGCGCGGAAGGCGAGAGTCCGGTCTGCTCGACGAGTTCGTCGATCGAAGTCGGTCCACGCCAGGGTCGCGGTCCGTGATGGATGACGATCGGGATGACCTCGGGGAGGTCTTCCTTTCCGTGTTCGCGCCGCCACCTTCGCCAGATCTGCACGACGTAGCCGATGAGCTGGAGCGCGGCCCAGCGGTCGACGGACGACTTGTGCTCGAGCAGGACGTAGAGCAGCACCGTGCGTCCGCCGATGCGGACGGAGAACAGGAGATCGACCTGCTGCTCGCGGGCTGCCTCGTCGAGGAAGGTCCCCGGGACGAGTCTGAGCGTGTTCCACTCGATCGCCCCGGCGATGTCCGGCGGCAGGAAGCCGGCGAGCAGGGCCTGCGCGTGCTCCGGCCTCGAGAAGATCGCGCGGAACAGGTCATCGTGGGGCGTGCCCATGCACGAGCAGGGCAACGAGCGCGGCGAGAACG
Source organism: Planctomycetota bacterium (assembly GCA_016235155.1). Lineage (GTDB taxonomy): Bacteria > Planctomycetota > UBA1135 > UBA1135 > UBA2386 > JACRLW01. The sequence goes on along the minus strand of JACRLW010000002.1, from coordinate 20,849 downwards.
CACTGGAATCCCTCGCTACCATCCGCCGCGGTCATGAGCGCGAACCCCGCGAACCAGGAACTCGTCCGCGTGCAGAGGCACGGCAAGGTCGCCGTGGTCACGCTCTGCGATCCGCCGGCGAACACCTACAGCCACGCGATGATGCGGCAGCTCGACGCGGCGATCCTCGACGCGCGGATGGACGCGGGCGTCGAGGTGATCGTGCTCACCGGTGCGGGCGAGCGGTTCTTCTGCGCGGGCGCGAACATCGCGATGCTCGAGACGGCGGACCCGACCTGGAAGTACTGGTTCTGCCTGCACGCGAACGAAACGCTGCTGCGGCTCGAGCACACGCCGAAGTTGGTCGTCGCTGCACTCAACGGGCACACGGTCGGCGGCGGGCTCGAGGTCGCGCTCGCCTGCGACCTGCGCATCGCGCGCGCCGGCGCGGGCAAGATCGGCCTGCCCGAGATCAAGCTCGGCGTGCTGCCGGGAACCGGCGGTACGCAGCGTCTGCTGCGGCTCGTCGGCAAGAGCAAGGCGATCGAGCTGATGGCGACCGCGCGGAACCTCGATGTGAACGAGGCGAAGGCGCTCGGACTCGTCAACGAGGCGATCGACTGCCCGGCCGGCGAGTTCCTCGCGCGTGTCGTCGAGCGTTGCGCCGAATTCACCACGCCTCGCGCCGCCGCACTCGCGATCGGTCACATGAAGCGCGCCGTGCAGAGCGGCGCCGAGATGGCACTCGAACAGGGGTTGGCGCTCGAGCGCGAACTCCAGGCGAAGCTGTTCGCGAGCGACGACGCGCGCGAGGGACTCGCCGCCTTCACGGCGAAGCGCGACGCGCGCTTCGAAGGGCGATGATCGCCGCGGTCGTGCGCGAGCACGGCGGCGTCGAGGCGATCCGCTTCGAGGAGCGCCCGGTTCCGCCCGCGACGCCCGGACACGTTCGCGTGCGCGTGCTCGCCGCGGGTCTCAATCACCTCGACACCTGGGTGCGCCGTGGCGTGCCCGGTCACACGTTCCCACTGCCGCTCGTGCTCGGCTCCGACGGCGCAGGCGTGATCGACGCGATCGGCGAGGGCGTGACCTCGTGCAAGCCCGGCGATGAGGTCGTCGTGTTCCCCGGCACGTCGTGCGGCGCGTGTGCGGCGTGTCTCTCCGGCGAGGACCAGCTCTGCCGTGAGTACCGCATCCTCGGCGAAGCGCGCGACGGCACCTGCGCGGACTTCGTCGTCGTTCCCACCGCGAACGTCGCGCCCAAGCCCGCGCGCCTGTCGTTTCCCGAAGCGGCGTCGTTCGCGCTGGTCTTCTCGACCGCGTGGTCGATGCTCGTGCGCAAGGCTTCGCTCCGCGCCGGCGAGACGGTCCTCGTGCACGCCGGCGGATCGGGTGTCGGCAGTGCTTCGATCCAGATCGGCAAGCTGTTCGGCGCGACGGTGTTCGCGACCGCGGGCTCGCCGGAGAAGTGCGCCAAGAGCAAGGCGCTCGGCGCCGACGAAGCGATCGACTACCGCGCGGACGACTTCGCCGACGCAGTGCGCAGACTGACCGGCAAACGCGGCGTGGACGTCGTCGTCGAGCACATCGGTGGCGCGACCTTCGACAAGAGCCTGCGCTGCCTCGCACGCGGCGGCCGTCTCGTCACCTGCGGCGCGACGACCGGCGGCAAGGTCGAGCTCTCGTTGAACCAGGTCTTCTTCAAGAACCTCGCGATCCTCGGCAACACCATGGGGAGCAAGGGCGACCTCTGGACGATCCTCCGCCTGATCGACGCCGGGCGTCTCCACCCCGTGCTTGCCAGGACGATGCCCTTGTCGGCGCTGCGCGACGCGCACCGCGCGCTCGAGGAGCGCAGCGTGTTCGGCAAGCTCGCCGTCGAACCCCACGCGTGACGCATGGCGAGCCGCAGAACCCGGCGAGCACGCCTGACGGCGCTCGTGATCGGCAGCTTCGCCGCGCTGGTCCTGGTCGAGGTCGTGCTCCAGGCGGTCGCGTACCTGCAGTGGCGTCGACACGAAGCCGCGCGCGCGACGCCGGGCGCGCACCGCGTGCACTGCGTCGGGGACTCGTTCACGTTCGGGCTCGGCGCGGACCGGCCGCAGGACGAGTCCTATCCGCGCGTCCTCGCTTCGCTGGTCGCTGCGACCGATGCGAACGTCGAAGTCGTCAACGACGGCTGGCCCGGCAGCACGTCGGCGGAGGTCCTGCGCGCGGTCGTCGCCGCGGTCGACCGATCGACGAGCGTCGTCTACGTGCTCGTCGGCGTGAACGACCTCACGCGTCGCCCCGCGCTCGTGACGCACGAGGAGGAGGCCGCGGCCCGCGCGGCGGACCGCGGTTTCCCGTGGCGTGCCGCGACCGCGCCGCCCTTCCTCGGCGTCTGGCACCTCGGCAACGTCGAGCTGCGCTTCACTCCCGACGGCGCGGCGTCGCTTGGAGTCGATCGCCATCGCTGGCGGCTCGACGGCGACGCGATCGTGCTCGAGTCCGAGGCCGGCGCCCCGCCATTGCGTCTCGTCTGGCGCATCGAGGGCAAGACGCTCGTCGTCCGGCCGCGGGACTACGACGAGCTGTCTTTCGAACCGGGGCCCTCGATTCCCGCCGTGATCGCGCGGGCCGACGAACTCGCGAGCACGCTGGGGGTCGCGGCGGCCGAAGCGAGCCTGCGTGCCGCGCTCGACGACACGACCGACGGACCGGCGGCGCGGTACGGACTCGTGCGCCGTCTCGTCGCGCGCGGCGCTCTCGACGAGGCGCGCGAACTCCGTGCGGGCTTCGCGACGCTCGCCGCGGATCCGGGCTCCGGCGCGCGCGCGTACGCGATCCGTGCGGCCGTCGTGGTCGGCGCCTTCGACGCCGCGCTCGAACTCGGTCTCGGCACGTCGCTCGTGCCCAATCCGCTGTGGGAAGCGCTCGACGAAGCAGCGGGATCCGCGTCCGACCGTGCGACGATCGCCGCCGCTCTGGGGCGCGCCGCGGCGAGCGGGTCTCTTGCGGCGAACTTCGCGATGAACCTCCATCGCCACCGCGCCGTCCTGCTGCGCGACGTCGACGCCGCGGGTTCGCTCGACTCCCTGCTGCGTGCGTTCCTGCTCGCGGAGCAGGACGATCGCGAACGACTCGTCGCGTGGTCGTTCCGGAGCTTGACCGACACGTCGGGAGAGGCGCTCGACGCCGCGATCCACCGGCTCGCCCTCGCGACGGACGAAGCGACCCTCGTGCGGATGACCTTCGCGCGCGAACTCGACGGCGTCGACGCCGCGATGGCGATCCTCGACGCACACCTGCGCCGCATCGTCGCGGCATCCCGCGACGCCGTCGCGACGCCGGTGCTGCTCACCTATCCGTTCCCGTTCCCCCGGCATCGCGCGGTCGTCCTCGCCGTCGGGAGGGAGACGGACACCGTCGTGCTCGACCTCGAGTCGGGTTTCCCGTCGATCGGGGATCCGGCGCGCGCCGCCTTGTTCGCGCCCGACGGCCACTGCAACGCCGCCGGCTATGCGGCGATGGCTCACCTCGTCGAAGCCGACCTCCGGCCGCGCCTCTTGGGCAAGTAGGCTCTCCCGCCGCCCATGGACGAACAACGCACGCTGCTCGAGATCGCCGATCGGATCGCGATCGTCACGCTGAACGCGCCGGAGCGGCGCAACGCGATCGACCGCGCGATGGTCGACGCCTTGCACGCCGACCTCACGCGCCTCGAATCCGTTCCCGAGTTGGCCGCGGTCGTGATCACCGGCGCCGGCGACAAGGCGTTCGCCGCGGGCGCGGACATCGCGCAGCTCAAGGAACGGACCTCGCGCGACGCCGCGGCCGCGATCAACTCGACGCTGTTCGCGCGCGTCGAGAACTTCCCCGTCCCGATGATCGCCGCGGTGCGCGGCTTCTGCCTCGGCGGCGGTTGCGAGCTCGCGATCGCGTGCGACCTGCGCGTCGCCGGGCAATCGGCGAAGTTCGGCCAGCCCGAGGTCACGCTCGGCATCATCCCGGCGGCCGGCGCCACGTATCGCCTGCCGCGTCTGATCGGACTCGGGCGCGCGCGCGATCTCGTCTACACGGGACGCATCCTCGACGCCGCCGAAGCCGAGCGCATCGGCCTCGTGAACCGGGTCGTTCCGGATGCCGAGGTGCTCGACGCGGCGCTCGCGCTCGCGCGCGAGATCGCGCATGCCGGCCCGCTCGCGGTGCGCGCGGCGAAGGCGGCGATGAACGCGCTGGCGCGGCCGAACGAGGGCATGGCGCTGACGCTCGAGAGCGCGCTCCAGGCCGTGCTGTTCGACAGCACGGACAAGCACGCGCGCATGCAGGCTTTCTTGGACAAGCGGCAAAAGAAGAGCTGACCAAGGAAGGACAGACGGATGAACCAGACGATCCAGTTCGAAGTCGTGGCCGTCCTCGGAGCAGGGACGATGGGCGCCGGCATCGCGCAGGTCTGCGCGCAGGCCGGTTCGCGCGTCGTGATGTACGACGTCGAGGAGCGTTGGCTCGAGCGCGGCATGCAGTCGATCCGCGACTCGCTCGACAAGGCGGTCGAGAAGAAGAAGCTCACCGAAGCGCAGCGCGCGGCGACGATCGAGCGCATCGACGACGACCTCGACCTCGCGCGTGCCGTGAGCGAGGCCGATCTCGTGATCGAGGCGGTGCCGGAGAAGCTCGAGCTCAAGCGCGAGGTCTTCGCCAAGGTGGCGCAGGCGTCGCGGCCGGGCACCGTGCTGGCGACGAACACCTCGTCGCTGTCGTTGTCGCGGATCTTCGCGGGCATCCCCGAGCCCGGCCGCTGCATCGGCATGCACTTCTTCAACCCCGTGCCGGTGATGCCGCTGCTCGAGATCGTGCGGCCGGCGGGTTGTTCCGACGCGACGCTCGCGCGTGTGCACGCCCATGCGACGGCGATCGGCAAGGAAGCGATCGTCGTGCACGACAGCCCGGGCTTCGCGACCTCGCGCCTCGGCGTCTGTCTCGGGCTCGAAGCGATCCGCATGCTCGAGGCGGGCGTCGCGTCCGCCGCGGACATCGACAAGGCGATGGAGCTCGGCTACCGCCATCCGATGGGACCGCTGCGGCTCACCGATCTCGTCGGACTCGACGTCCGTCTCGCGATCGCCGACTACCTGCGCTCGGAACTCGGCAGCGAGGTGTTCGCGGCGCCGAAGCTGATGCGTGCGATGGTCGCGCGCGGTGAACTCGGCAAGAAGAGCGGCAAGGGCTTCTACGACTGGACCTGAGCGCGGCGCATGCCGCGTTCACCTGTCGCGCTCAGCCGTCGCGCTCAGCCGCCGATCGTCGCCGTCGCCGCGTTGCTGAGCGTGCCGCCGAGCGCGTTCGCCCACGGATCCGCCGACCAGCCCTGCACGTGCACCGCGACGCCGCGCAGCGCGGAGTTCGCGGGGATCGGCAGCGACGCGGACCAATCGCCGGCGCTCGTCGTCGCGAAGGGGATCGTCGCCTCGATCGACACGTGGAGTCGGCAGTCCGGCATGCCGATCGCGTCGAGGGGCAACGGCAGCGATGAACCGTTCCAGTTCGTGCGCGACAGGCCGACGAGCACGACGCCGAACGAGGAACCGAGCGCGCGGCTGCCGGCAAGGCCGAGCACGGTGCCGGTCCAGGGCAAGGTCGCCGGATCGCGGTCGAGTTCGGGCGTGCCCCAACTCCCGCGGCAACCGGCGCCGAAGGTCGCGAAGCCGGCGGGCGCCGCCGGACGCAGATCGGCGAGCACGATGTCCTGGGCGATCCCCGGGTGCGCGAACAGCAGGTTCGATGCGTAGCTCGCGAACGCGACCTGCCGGCCGTCGTCGCTCAGCGCCGGACGCGTGCAGTCGCTGTTGGGGTCGCCGCCGCCGAGGTTGGTCGAAGCGCGGACGGTCGTGCCCGCGGTGCGATCGCGGAGATAGACGTCGAGCGTCGGCCAGGGGTCGCCGCCGCCGAGGTTGGTCGCGTCGGTGACGAAGGCGACGAAGCGCGCGTCGCCGGAGAGTCGGCCGTCGAGGCACGAGCCGTTCGATTGCGCACCGGCGTTCGACACGCACACGCGCTCCATGCCGCCGCCGCCCTGATCGCTGACGAACAGCTCGACGCCGTTCGTGTCGCCGGTCACGAGGTTGCTCGCCCAGCTCGCGAAGAGGATGTGCGTGCCGTCCGCGCTGACGTCCAGCACGTCGCTGCTCCCGTTCGCTTCGACGCCGTTCGGCCCGACGCTGCAGCGCGAGATCGCGAAGCTGGCGAGGTTGCGCACGAAGACGTCGGCCGCGCCGTTGGTGTCGTTCGGCACGAGGTTCGTCGCGTAGGAGTCGAAGGCGATCCAGCGGCCGTCGCGCGAGATCACGCCGCGGCCGGCGGCGAGATCCGCGGGTTGCGCGTTCGGCGCGCCGCTGACGAGATCGACGCTGGCGTCGAAGAGGTCCTTCACGAACACGTCGGCGACGCCGTTGCCGTCGCCCGGCACGAGGTTGCCGGCGTGGCTCGTGAACGCGACGTACCGGCCGTCACCGCTGATGCTCGGGCGGCCGCTCATGTCGTTGCCGCAGAGGCCGAGCACGTTGCAGCTCACGAGTTCGGTCGTGCGCGTGACGCGGTCGTGGCGGTAGACGTCGAAGGTCCCGTTGCCGTCGAAGATCGTGAACGCGGCGCGCGAGACGAACGCGACGAAGCGCGCGTCGGCGGAGATCACCGCGTCGGTGCTGTCGCCATGCACCTCGGAGCCGTTGCTGGTCACGCTGACCCGCTCGATCGCGCCGGTCGCCCGGTCCTTCACGAACACGTCGCTGCTCCCGTTCGCGTCGCCCGGCACGAGATCGCTCGCGCTCGACTGGAAGACGACGAATCGCGCGTCGGCGCTGAAGTTCGGCCTCGAGCTGTCGCCGTTGCCGGGAGTGCCGAGGGCGTCGGTGCTGATGCAGCGGTTGGGCCCCTGGGACGTCGCGGCGCCCGCGAGGGCGAGGGCGACGGCGAGGCGGAGGACTTGGGAAGAGGTCGGGCGGCGTGTGGTCATGGTCGGGACCAAGACCGAGAGCGAGTCCGCCGAGCGGAGGAGGACTCGCGAAGCCCGGCGCGATCCGCCGCCATCGACGTGGCGCATTGCGCCACCTGCGCCAGGGCAGGTCCGGTGCGACCGGACGTTTCAGCGGCGTGGGGGCCGTGGGGAGACGTATTACTAGGAGCCTGCAGCGAGTCCGGAGCGCGCAGGGGACCCGGGCGAATCGCCCGAGCGCTGACCTCGGTCCCGACTGGTCAGTCGGGGAGCTTCGCGAGCGCCGCGGCGAGGGCCGCCGGGTCGGGGCGGATCGTGAGGACCGAGCCGGTGGGGAGGAGGCGCGTGTCGATGGTCTGCGGCTCGACGACTTCGATGGGCTGAGTCCTCTTCCGGACGACGCTCGCGGAGACGCGCCACACGCCGTCGACGCGCGGGCGCCATTCGATCTCGGACGGTGCATCGAACGAGGCGAACAACGGCGTGATGCCGAGGACCTGCGCCAGATCACCGCTCGAAGACTCCGTCCAGAAGCGCGCGTTGCGGAACGTGTCGGCGTCGGCAGGGACGAGAAGGACGCGAAGCGACGTTCCGGGCGGCAACACGGTTTCGGAACGGACGAGGTGCCGCGGCGCGGGCTCGAGACGCACGATCCCGTCGCGAATCACTCCGAGCAGTTCGTGCGTGCGGTAGCCCTCGGCGGCGATCGAGAGATCGACGGGAATCCTGCTGATCAACTCGACCTGGCCGTCCTTGGTCTGGTGACCCGGCCATGAGAGTCCGCCGCGGCGCAGCACGTGCACCAGTCGCCCGAGCAGCGGCGCGCCGGACTCGTCGGTGACGAGGACCTTGATGCGATGCACCAGCCCGCGGAGATCGATGTCGCGCAGGCGAGGATCGTCGGCGCTCCTCCCCGGCGGGACCTCGATGCCCCAGATCGAGAGAAACACCTGGAGCGACGGGCCTTCGGCGATCTGCAGTCCGAAACGACCGGGCCGCAGTCCGATCCAGCGCGCGACGAGGTGGTCGCCGTCGAGCTCGAGTTCCGGGCGCGGAACCCATCGCGCAGGCCCTCGGCCGAGCGAGTCCAAGTCGTGGAGCGCGATCTCGAGCTTCTGCCACGGGACGCTCTCGTCGACCAGGAAACGCACAGCGAGTTCACCGCCGCGCGAGAGACGCACGACGACGTTCTCGGCGCCCGGAACGAACTCATGTTCGACGGATGCGGCGGCTTCCCGGTGATTCACGGTGATGCGGATGCGGCGTTCGTCGCGCAGGCCGCGCACGAGGAACGACCCGTCGTCGCGATGCTCGGCACGAAGCGCCGGATCCGATCTCCAACGGTGGTTGCCGAAATTCGCGACGCCGACGGTGGCGCCCTCGACCGGTTCGCCGTCGCTCCACTCGGCGCGCACGGTGACGAGCACCGAGGACGGCGGCACCACGATGTCGCCGAGCTCGTTCGCGCCGGGGAACAGAGGTCGCGGCCACTCGAATGCGACGGCCGCGCTCGGGGCCCTTCGCGATCCGGCGAACTCGACGACGCGGATCCGGGCCGAGTCGGCGTGCACGAGTCCGCCCAGCACGACGCGGAACCGTCCGTCGTCCCGGACGGCGACGAGCCGCTCGCTCGACGCCGCTCCGGACTCGAACCCGAAGTAGTGACGGCCGCCGCGTGGGCTGCGGTCCTCGTTCAGCAAGCGACCTGTGAGCCAGATCACGCCCGCAGGCATGCGGAACTCGACGCGTAGCGAATCGCCAGGTTGCTCGGGCGCCTGCGCGGTCCGTTCGGATGCCCGGGCCTCGATCCAGTCCAGTTTGAACTTCGCGCCGCAGCGCAGCGGCCACGCGCGCACGGTGCCGTCCAGCGAGAGCGAGAGCGAGAGGGGTTCGATCCCCCGCGGTCCGCTCGGACCGGGTTCGGCGGGCCGCACCCAGATGAATGAGTCCTCACGCGGTTCTTGGAGCCACGGCTTGCCGTCCGGACCGAAGCAGTGGATGTCGAAGGCTGCGCAGGGCGGGATGCGCACGACGACCGGTTCGGCGGGCAGGGGCGCGAGCGACACCTTCGTCGGGTCGCCGTCGCCGCCGAAGACCTCCGCGAGGAGCGTGCAGGTCGCTGCGTCGCCGATGCGCGAGCACAGGTCGTTCGCCCGGCGGATGACGATGCGCCCGTCGCGATCCGACGGGCCGACGGACACCGAGCGCCTGGTCGACTCGGACTGGCACCATACGACGATGCCCTCGATCGGCGCGTCCGATCCGTCGAGCGTGCGCAGTTCGAGAACTTCGTCGCGCGTCAGCCGCAGCTCGAAGACGCCGCCGCGTGCTGGCGCTTTCAGGGTGAAGGTCTGCGACGCGAAGCGATCGCCCTCGCGGGCGCTGATGCTGAGGGCACGGTCGTCGTGCGCGATCGTCGCGACGCCCTGCGCATCGGCGTGCTGTGCGCTTCCGAACTCCGCGTGCAACTGCTCGCGATCGCTCCTCAGGAGCGAGCGCCGGCTCGCCGGGATGTCGAGCCCGTCGAAGCTGCGCGGCAGGTAGCGCAGCTCGGCGTCGGGAACCGGCGCTCCGTCCTCGTCGCGCACGACGCGGATGCGGAAGAGGAAGTCCGACCGTTCCGGCTCCGGCGCGGGCGCGAGCGGTGAGCGACTCACCGCATCGTCGACGGCTGATCTGCGTTCGTCGGGCGCGATGGCCGTTGTCTCGATCGGAGCATCCGGCGATCGGTCGACGGAGTCCGTCGTCGCATCGTCATCGCCAAGGAGCCACCAGGCCCCGGCGGCGGCGAGCAGCAGGACGAGCGCGGCGAGAAGCGTGCGCATGGTGAACCCCTCAGTCCTTCAGCTTCGCCAACGCCGCAGCGAGCGCGGCGGGGTCAGGGACGATCTCGATGATCTGGCCGGGGACGAGCGTGCGGAAGTCGAGGCGGGCCGGTTCGAAAGCGGTCACGGGCTCAGAGGCAGCGAAGCGCGCGACGGCGAGCTCGATCGCGTAGTTGCCGTCGGTGCCCGGCGACCAGGTGACGGGCTCCGGCGAACCGATGACCAGGCTTTGGTCGTCGCGCCCGCGGCGATCGACGCGGCCGGTCAGCGGATCGAGCAGACGGACGCGTACCCGCAGCGCGGTCCCCAGCGGGAGCGTCGCTCTGCAGCGCAGGCGGAACTCCGGCGCGCGCTCCATGCGAACCGTCGCGCGGCCGACGACGGCGCGGTACTCGCGCATCAGGAAGCCGCCAGCCTCGATCTCCAGGTCGATCGGCGCGCTCAGCGCGAGTTCGTAGCGACCGGGGTCCAACTGCTGGCAAGGGAGGACACCACCCTCATCGCCGGGGGGTCGGCGCAGTCGTGCGGGCCGGTCGGCGATCGGACGCTCGTCCGGGTCGACGATCAGGAGCTCGCAGCGTTGCACGCGACCGCGCAGGTCGATGTCGATCAGGCGGGGGTCGTCGGTGACTCGACTGCCGGTTACCGCGACGTCCTCGACGGTGATGAAGGGACTGCTCTCGCCGGGGATCGACACCGCGAGTCGGTAGGTCCCCGGCGGGATGGTCGGCCACGTCACCCGCATCCTGCCGTCGTCGCCTGGTTCCTTGCGGCGGTACATCAGGCCGCTGGGCTCCGGAATGCTGCCCGCGAGCGAGAACTTGAACGTGCGCCATGGCGTGTCGCCGTCGACGAGGAAGCTGGCTTCGAGACTCGCGCCGCGCTCGAGGCGCACGACGACATCGCGCGCACCGGGCACGAAGGCGATCAGTTCGGTACGCAATGGGTCCCCCGAACGGCTGACCTCGATGCGGCAACGGCGCGAGTCGTGCAGACCCCAGGCGACGAAGCTCCCGTCGTCGGACGTGCGGACCAGGTCGGTCGAGTCGCGTCGCCAACGCCCCGGCTCGGTCTCTCGCTCGATGCTCACGTGGATGCCCTTGGCGGCGCTGCCGTCGCCCCACTCGATCCGCCCGCTGACGAGTTCGGGCGCGGGAGCGAGGACGATGTCCCCGAGATCGTTGATGCCGGCGTCGAGCGGCCGCGTGAGTGCGACCCTCGCGACGAGGTGACGTGGCGGATTCTCTTGCGACTTCCCGAAGACCTGGATGGACGGCGTCGATCCGGCGAGGAGAAGCGGAGCCGCCTCGCGAAAGCGACCGTCTGCTCCGGCCGTGATGTTGTTGGTCGAACCGGCCTTGCGGATCTGCAGGGCGAGCCGGTACTCGCCGCGAAGCACGGTGCCGCCGAGCGCGACGAGGCGACCAGCGAGCACCGCCGCTCCGGCCGGGACGCGCAACTCGACGCGCCTGGTTTCGCCGGCGCGGTCAGGCGCAGTCACGGTGAGCTCGGCATTCGCCAAGTCCTCGGACGACAGCACGAGCGTCGCGCCGCAGCGCACCTTCCGGAGCCGCGCGATCCCGCCCGAGTCGAACACGGCCATGTCGGCTCGGGAGGACCCCTTCGTCGTCGCGTACACCGTTGCAGGCTCGCCCGCGGCGAAGATCCACCTCGCGCCTTCTGCATCGAGGGCGACGATCTCCAGACTCGCGCACGGCGGAACCCGGATGACCACGGGCTCGACCGGAACCGGATCGAGCGAAACGGGCACCGCTTCCTCGGTCGAACCGACGACGTCGGCCGCGATCTCGAGACTCGCGCTGCCCGAACGCTGCGGGCGAAGCTCCTGGGCGTGGCGGACCGTGATCCGACCCGAGTCGTCCGACGGACCGAAGGACCTCGACCATGGCAAGCCGCTCGAGGTCGCCTGCAGACGCACACCGGCGACCGGAGCATCGGCGTCGTCCAGGGTGAGAAACACGAGCGTCGCGTCGCGAATCAGCCGCAGTTCGAAGTCGCCGCTCTGCTTGCCGTCCTCGGTGCGGAACACGCCGTGCGCATGCAGCTCACCGGAGCGCACGAACACGGCGAGCATGCGTTCGTCGTGCCCGATCGACGCCTGCCCGTGCTCGTCGCTGCGCCATGCCAGCCCTGCTCGAAAGATGTGGTCCTCCTGACTCTCGCCCTTCATCCGGCGGCGCTCCGGCGGCCATTCGCCAGCCGTCGCCGCGCTCGGTCCCGTGCGCAGCTCCGCGCCCTCGACCGGCGCGCCGTCGTCGTCGCGCACGACCTTGATGCGGAAGACGTAGGGCACGGACGCGGGCGGGCTCTCGATCGCGTCGCGCGTGCTCGGCGCGTCGGGCAACGGCGCGCTCTCGCGTGGACCAGGTGCCGGAGAAGCGATGGCGTCGCCGCTCGAGGTCGGCGTCGGCGCGACGGTCTCGTCGCCGTCGCCGAGGACCCACCAAGCGCCGGCGGCGGCGATCAGCAGGACGAGCGCGGCGAGAAGCGTGCGCATGGTGAATCCCCTCAGTCCTTCAGCTTTGCCAACGCCGCGGCGAGGGCGACGGGGTCAGGGACGATCTCGATGATCTGCCCGGGGATGAGCGTGCGGACCTCGATGCGGGTCGGTTCGAAGGAGGTCACGCGTTCCGGGGCAGCGCCGCGCGCGACGGCGATCTCGATCGCGTAGCTGCCGTCGGTTCCCGGCGACCAGGACATCGGCTCATCGGAGTCGATGGCCAGTCGCTGCTCGTCGCGGCCCTGGGGTTCGACGCGGCCGGTCCGCGGATCGAGGAGGCTGATGCGCAGCCGCAGCGCGGTCCGCGGCGGAAGCGTCGCTCTGCAGCGCAGTCGGTACTCCGGCGCGCGCTCCATGCGGACCGTCGCGAGTCCAGCGACGGCGCGGTGTTCGCGCATGCGATAGCCCGGAGCGGTGATCGAGACGTCCATGGGTGAGCTCAGCGCGAGTTCGAAGCGACCGGGGCCGATCGCCTGACACGGAACCGAGCTGGGTCCGCCGTCGGCACGACTCAGTCGCGGCGGCGGTTCGGCGATCGGTCGCTCGTCCGGATCGACGATCAGGAGCTCGCAGCGTTGCATGCGACCGCGCAGATCGATGTCGCGGAGGCGCGGGTCGTCCAGCGCGAGCCCGCCCGACACGACGATGTCGTCCACCGCGACGAGGGGGACGCGCTCGCCGGGGAGCGAGACGGCGAGGCGGAACTTGCCCGCCGGGATCGTCCGCCACCCGACACGCATCCTGCCGGCGTCGTCCGGCGCAGTACGCCGCATCGAGGATCCGACCGGCTCCGACGCGCCGCGCGAGAGGGAGAACTTGAACGTGCGCCAAGGCGTGTCGTGGTCGACGAGGAACGTGGGCTCGAGCGTCGAGCCGCGCTCGAGGCGGACGACGACGTCGCGCGCGCCGGGCGCGAAGGCGATCGGATCGGTGGGCAGCGCGTCCTTGAACTGGCCGACCGCGATTCGGCATTGGCGCTGATCGCGAAGGCCCCAGGCGACGAAGGTCCCGTCGGCAGCAACGCGCACGCGGGCGGTCGAGTCGCTCCGCCATCCCCGCGGCTCGGTCTCGCGCTCGATGAACAAGTCGATGCCCTTGCCCGCGCTGCCGTCATTCCACTCGATCCGCCCGCTCACGAGTTCGGGCGCTGGTGCGAGGACGATGTTGCCGAGATCGTTGATCCCCGCCGCCATGGTCCGCGCGATTACCAGGGGTGCGACCAGAGGTCGTGGCGGCTTGTCCTGCGACTCGCCGAACACTTGGATCGTCGGGATCGCGCCGGCGCGTAGCAATTGTGTCGCCAGGCGGAAGCGGCCGTCCTCGCCGGCGGTGATGTTCCAGTCGCCACCGGCGTTGGGGACCCTGAGGGTGATGTCGAACTCGCCGCGAAGGGGGTTGCCGTCGACCGCGACCAGGCGTCCGGTCAGCACGGCCGCGTCCGCTGGGACGCGGAGCCCTACGCGCATCGTGTCTCCGGCGCGCTCGGGAGCCCGCACGTTCAGTTCGGCGCCGCCGAGCTGGTCGCAACTCAAGTTGATCTTCGCATTGCACGCAACGGCTCCGACCCGGGCGACACCGTCGGCGCCGAACACCTCACTGCGGCCGCCGAACGAACCCGAGGCCGTCACCGACAGGACCGCGTGTTCTCCCGGAGCGAAGGTCCAAGGTGCTCCGTTTGCATCGAGTGCGACGACTTCGAGTCTGGCACATGGCGGGATACGCACGGTGATCGGATCGGCCGGCAGAGGATCGAGGGTGACGCGAACCGCCTCGCCTTCCGGACCCAGGACGTTCGCGCTGACATCGCAGACCAGCGCGTTCCGGGCGCGAGAGCGCAAGGTCTGCGCGTGACGGACCGTGATCCGACCCGCTGCGTTCGAGGGGCCGAATCCCCACCTGGTCGTGCTCCACGACGAGTCGTCCGGGCCCGCGATCGTCGTCGCTCTCACGTACACGCCCTCGACCGGGGCTCCGGAGTCGTCGACCGCAAGGAACACGAGCGTCGCGTCGCGCATCAGCCGCAGTTCGAAGTCGCCGCTTTGCTTGCCGTCCTCGAGCCGAAAGTGGCCGCCCGCGTGCAGGTCCCCCGAGCGCACGAACACGGCAAGAGCGATCTCGTCGTGCCCGATCGACGCCTGCCCGCTCGGATCGCTGCGCCATACGCGTCCCGCGCGGAAGACGTAGTCCTCGTAGTCCTCACCCTTCGCACGGCGGCGTTCGAGTGGCCAGTTGCGCCAGGTCATCTCGCTCGGCCCGACGCGCAGCTCCGCACCCTCGACCGGCGCGCCATCGTCGTCGCGCACGACCTTGATGCGGAAGACGTAGGGCACGGACGCGGGCGGGCTCTCGATCGCGTCGCGCGTGCTCGGCGCGTCGGGCAGCGGCGCACTCTCGCGTGGACCAGGTGCTGGTGAAGCGATGGCGTCGCCGCTCGAGGTCGGCGTCGGCGCGACGGTCTCGTCGCCGTCGCCGAGGAGCCACCAAGTGCCGGCGGCGGCGATCAGCAGGACGAGCGCGGCGAGAAGCGTGCGCATGGTGGATGCCCTCAGTCCTTCAGCTTCGCCAGCGCTGCAGCCAGCGCGGCGGGGTCAGGGACGATCTCGATGATCTGCCCGGGGATGAGCGTGCGGACCTCGATGCGCGTGGGTGTGAAGGCGCTCACGCTTCCCGAGGCGCGGCCGCTGCGCACAAGGAGCCGCACTTCGTACGCATCGCTCGTGGCGGGCGCCCAGCGCACGGGTTCCGCGGAGTCGACGACCAGCGGCGGGGCCCTCAGGTCGAATCGATCGGTGCGGTTCGTGGTCGGATCGATGCGCCGCAGGACGAGGGCGAAGGTCGTCCCGGGCGGCAGCGGCGTCGTGCAGCGCAAGCGATACTCGGCTGCCTTCCCGAGACGGACCGTCGCTCGTCCCGCGACGGCGCGGTGCTCGCGCGGCTCGTAACCCGGGGCTTCGATCACGAGATCGATCGGCGTCGTCAGCGGGATCTCGAAGCGCCCGGGGCCGAGCGACGAACAGAGGAAGCGACCCGGTCCGACCCGGCGGAGACTCGGCCCAGGCTCGGCGATCGGACGATCGTCCGGCCCGACGATCAGGAGTTCGCAGCGGTGCATGCGACCGCGCAGGTCGATGTCGCGGAGGCGGGGGTCGTCGGCGACTCGCCCACCGGTGACCGCGATGTCGTCGACGGTGACGAGAGGACTGTTCTCGACGGGGTTCGACACGGCGAGCCGGTAGCTGCCGGGTGGAACTCTCAGCCACCTCGTCTGCATCCGACCGTCGTCGCGCGGCTCCGTGGTCTTGGTCAAGGGCTGGTAAGGCGGCGGGATCGCCCTCACGAGCGTGAACTGGAACGTGCGCCACGGCGTGTCGTCGTCGACGAGGAAGCTGGCGTCGACGATCGAGCCGCGCTCGAGGCGGATGACGACGTCGCGCGCGCCGGGTGCGAAGTCGACCGACTCGGGTCGAAGTGCGACCTCACCGGGATCGGCCCGGACCTGGCAACGGCGATGGTCGTGAAGGCCCCAGGCGATGAACGATCCGTCGTCGGCCGAGTCGACTCGAACCGCGGTGTCGGATTGCCATTGCCCCGGCTCGGTCTCCCGCCAGACGAGGAGGCGGATCCCACGCGCCGCGCTTCCATCACTCCACTCCGCGCGACCGCGCACAAGCTCGGGTGCCGGAGCGAGGACGATGTCACCGAGTTCGTTGGTGCCGGCGAGGAGCGGTCGTGCGAGTGCGACCGTCGCGGCGAGGTGACGCGGCGGAGTCTCTGCGGATCTCCCGTACACCTGAATGGGCGGGGTCGATCCTGCGCGAAGGTCTGACCTCATCAGGCGGAAGCGACCCTCTGCGCCGGCCGCGATGGAGAACTCACCGCCGGCGTCGGGCATCCGGAGATCTAGCACGAAGTTCCCGCTAAACACCGCGCCGTCGAGCGTGACGAGGCGGCCGGTCAGTACGGGCGCCCCGGCCGGAACGCGAAGCTCGACGCGTTTCGTCTCTCCGGCGCGCTCCGGTGCCGTCACGGTGAGATGGGCGTCCGCAAGGTCACTGGACGACACCGTGAGCGTCGCGCCGCAGCGCACGGCTTGGAGTCGCGCGATCCCGACAGAGTCGAACTCGGCGGCATGGGCGTGAGGGGACGCCTTGGTCTTCGCCCACACCATCGCGCGCTCACCTTGGGCAAAGGTCATCGGCCCACCGTTCGCGTCCAGCGCGACGACCTCCAGGTTTGCGCACGGCGGAACGCGGACGATCACGGGCTCGACTGGAACCGGATCGAGCGGAACGGGCACCGCCTCTCCCGGCGGACCGGCGACGTGCGCGAAGACCTCGAAGCCCTTTCCGTCCAGGACCCGCATCTGCGCATGTTGCACCGTGATCCTGCCGGAAGCGTCCGATGGACCGAAGGTGGTCGACCAGTTTCCCTCGCCGGACGTGGCGACGACGCGCACGCCCGACACCGGCGCGTCGCTCTCGTCGAGCAGGACGAACACCAGCGTCACATCGCGCATCAGCCGCAGTTCGAAGTCGCCGCCGTCGCGCTCGTCTTCGACGCGGAACACGCCGTGCGCTTGCAGCTCGCCGGAGCTCGCTTGCACCGTGAGCGTGCGCTCGCCGTGGCGGATCGTCGCGAGCCCGTTCCCGTCGCTCCGCCACGCGTTCGATCCCGTGCGCAGCTCCGCGCCGGGCACCGGCGCTCCGTCGTCGTCGCGCACGACCTTGATGCGGAAGACGAAGCCCGCGGGCGTCGGGACTTCGATCGCCGCCCGGTCGGTGATCGGCTCCGCCTGCGTCGCCACGGCCGCGACCTCGACCGCGCGCATCGCTCCCGGTCCGGCATCGCCCTCGCTCGACAAGAGCAGCCAGACACCGAGCACGACGATGGCGGCGATCGCGGCGAGGAGCAGACGCATTCGCTCTCCGAACTCTCAGAGTTGCGGAGAGGCTATCCGTCACCTTCCGCCGACGACACCCCGGCCCTGATCGCTGAGCGTCATCCCTGCGGCATTGGCGGCGGCGTCGAGGCACAGCGCCTGTTGGAAGAAGCGCAATCCGAAGAGCGGCGGCTCCGTCGCCGGGATCAGGAGGTCCCAGGTCGCGACGTTGCCGATGACGGGCAGCACCCAGACCGCGCCGAGGTCATTGCGGAGCGTGCAACCCGGCATGCCGATGTCGGTGAGTTCGGCGGGAAGCAGCAGGGGGCCCCAGGCGTCGTCGCGGAAGCCGAGGAGACCGACCGCGGCGCCGGCGGCCGGTGCCGGCACGTTTGCGATCTGGATCGTGAAGACGTCGTTCGCGAAGGGGCCGAGGTCGGAGTTCGAGATCGTCGGCACGCCGGCCGAACCGGCGCAGCCGCTGCCGAGCAGCGAGTACTCCGCGGGATCGATCGGGCGGTACTCCCAGAGATTGCTGTCGGCAAAGGCGCCGAAGCCCATCAGCGTGACCCGGCGCAGGCCGTCATGGACGACGCTGTGGTCGGCGCGCGCTGTCGGGCTCGTCGCTGTCGTGCGCTGCGCCCAGTCGACGCCGTCGAACTCCCAGGTGTCGGCGAAGTAGGTCGAGAGGTTGGAGCCCCCGAAGAGCACGACGCGGGCGCGCGAGACGTCGAACGCCATCTGCAGGTAGCCGCGGATCGACGGTCGATTGGCCGGCGCGCGTACCGACCAGCTCGTGCCGTTCCATTCCCAGGTGTCGTTCGTGAGGTTCCCGGCGCTGTTCGTGCCGCCGAACAACACGGTGCGGCCGCGGGCGGCGTCGAACGCCATGCCGTGGTTGTAGCGGACGTCCGGACCGCCGCTCGCGGAGCGGCGCGACCACGCGACGCCGTCGTACTCCCAGGTCTCGCTCGCGCCGTCGGGCGTGCCGCCGTGGAGCACGACCCTGCCGCGCGCGCTGTCGTAGGTCATCGCGTGGCTGTTGCGAGCCGCCGGGCGCGTCGCGAACGAACGCGCGGTCCAGTCGACGCCGTTCCACTCCCAGGTGTCGGAGTAGCGCGTGCCGCTGCGGTTGCGGCCGCCGAAGAGCACGCAGACTCCGCGAGCGGAGTCGAAGACCATGTCGGCGTTGTAGCGGGCGGCGGGAACGTGGGCCGGCGTGCGTTGCAGCCATTGCGTGCCGTCCCACTCCCAGGTGTCGGCGAGCTGAGACGTCGCGTCGGCGCCGCCGAAGACGACGATGCGATCGCGCGCCGAGTCGTAGGCGATCACCGCTCCGGAGCGAAGCGGCGGCGTCGGCGCCACGGTGATCTCGGTCCACTGGACCTGGGCGAAGACGGTAGCGCTCGAGAGAGCGAAGCCGACGAAGGCGTCGATTCCGGCGCCGAGCTTGCGAGGACTCATGACACGTTCTCCGGGAGACGGATCGCGGTGCGTCCTTCAGCGTCCACCGACGCGCCCGCGACCCTGGTTGCTGAGGATCATTCCCGCGGCATTGGCCGCGGCGTCGAAGCACAAGACTTGCTGGAAGAGGCGCAGGCCGACGAGCGGCGGCTCCGTCGCGGGGATCGTGAGGTCCCAGGTCGCGACGTTGCCGATGACGGGCAGCACCCAGACCGCGCCGAGGTCGTTGCGGAGCGTGCAACCCGGCATGCCGATGTCGGTGAGTTCGGCGGGCAGCAGCAGGGGGCCCCAGACGTCGTCGCGGAAGCCGAGCAGACCGACGGTCGCGCCGACTTCGGGCGGAGGCACGTTGCCGATCTGGATCGAGAAGACGTCGTCGGCGAAGGGACCGAGGTGGTTCGTCGAGATCGCGGGCACTCCCGCCGAACCGGCGCAGCCGCTGCCGAGCAGCGCGTACTCCGGCGGATCGATCGGCGCGAACGTCCAGGTGTCGTTGACGTAGGCGGAGCCGCTGTGACCGAGCGTGAGCACGGTGACGCGCCGCGCGGAGTCCCAGGTCATGCCGAACTGGTAGCGCAGGCCGGGCGTCAGCGTGGTCGTGCGCTGCACCCAGTCGACGCCGTCGAAGTCCCAGGTCTCGCCGAGCGCGAGGCCCGAGCGATAGCCGCCGTGGAGGACGATGCGACCGCGCATCGCGTCGTAGACCATGCCCGGGTCCTGGCGCGTGCTCGGCTTGTGCACCGGCGCGCGCTGGGTCCAGGTCGTGCCGTTCCACTCCCAAGTGTCGTTGTAGTACGTCGGCCCGGCGACGACGCCGCCGAACAGCACGATGCGCTGGCGCTGGGAGTCATAGGCCATCGCGGCGTTCTGACGCGCGCCGGGCTTCGGGTTCGGGTTCCGCTGCAACCATGCGTTGCCGTCGTACTCCCAGGTCTCGTCCGGCCCGTTCGGGGTGCCGCCGAAGAGGACGACACGCTGGCGAGCGATGTCGTAGGCGAAGGCGTGGCCGTTGCGACCCGAGGGCTTGGTGGTGAAGGTCCTCGCGGTCCAGGTCGCGCCGTTCCACTCCCAGGTGTCGTTCAGGCGCGTGCCGTCGGCGATCTCGCCGCCGAACAGGATCATCACGCCGCGCGCGGTGTCGAAGGCCATGCGCGAGTAGCGCCGCGCGCTCGGCGCCGGACTCGGCGAGAGCTGGGACCAGGCGCTGCCGTCCCACTCCCAGGTGTCGCCGAGATGGCCGCCGGCGTTGATGCCGCCGAACATCACGGCCACGCCGCGGTTCGAGTCGAACGCCATCGCGCAACCGACGCGAGAGGCCGGCATCGAGGCGGGCGTGACGTCGGTCCACTCGACCTGGGCGGCGAGATCGGCGGCGGCCGCGAGAAACCCTGCGACCAGCGCGCAGGCACCGATCGATCGGCGAGACGAGTTCATCGGATCCCCAGGGACAGGTGCGCCGCCGAGGAACCGGCGCGGACTGGCGATCTTTGCCCGCACCATGCGAGCTCGCCGGCCCCCGGCGTGACGCACGGGACGTACAACGCCCCGCAGGCCCGCCAATCACACGTCGTCGAGCGGAGCCCCGTGCGGGAGCAGGCGGACCTGATGCGGCTGCTTCGCGAGCGTGCGGAACAGTGCAGGTCCGTCGCGCTTCGCGCATTCTGCGAGGACCACGTCCGCCTTCCAACCGATGGGCTCGTCGCGGCCCTTCTTCAGGGCGTGAGTTCGGGGATCCGCGCCCTGATGTTGTAGCCGTGCGCGAGCTCGAGCTCGTGGTCGAGTTCGGCGACGATCCAGGAGAGATCTTCGGCGTCGATCGGTTCGTAGCGCTTCGGCCGATACCGATCGCGGCCGCCCTTGAAGGTCGTCACGTCGTGGAACCACGCCCGGCGCGGCAACGCGAACCGCTCGCAGAAGGTGCGCACGAAGCCGCGCGGGTCGCGCGCGACATCCTCGTAGCGGACGAACTCGTGATGACGCGCGCGCACGCGCAGCTCATCCCATGCGCGGTGCTTGCTGGTGCGCAGGCGCATCGCGTTCGCGAAGGGCGCGCCGCCGCGCGGGTCGCGCTCGTGCAGCATCTCCGAGCCGCGCCGCGGATCGCCGTCCTCCAACTCCATGTCCGCGCCCCAGACGCAGCGCCACGGCGTGCGCACTAACCTCGCGAACGACACGCCGCGGAGCTCGGGCGCCGCATGCCAGGGCATG
>JACRLW010000062.1 GCA_016235155.1 Planctomycetota bacterium | reverse complement strand
ACTGATCGAGTTGAGGTTGATCGTCGTCTCGTCCAGGATCACGACCTGCGAGCGCATCTGGAGTCCGGTCAGCGGGATCGCGGGGATCGGGTAGCCGAGCGACTGGAAGCCGACGGCGTTCGCGACGCCGGTCGCCAGCACGAGGTTGTGCAGGAGCAGGTTCCACGACCCGATCGGGACGGTCGTCGCGTCGTTGAACGACGCGAGCAGCACGCAGATGTCGTTCGGATCGCCTGCCCACTGCAACGGCATGGTGACGCCGCCCGTCGAGAACGAGGGGCAGTTGTAGACCGGCGGGTTCGCCGGGTTCAGGGTCAGCGTGACCGCGTTGCTCGTCCCTGCGCCGTTGGTCACGCGCACGGACGCCGGTCCGAGCGCGGTCGGCATCGGTGACAGGAACCGCACCTGCGTGTCGGTGACCTGCGACGGTGTGAGCGCCTGGGAGCCGACGGTGACCGTGGTGACGCCCGCGAAGCCGGTCCCGGCGAGGGTGATCAGCCCCGGCGGCAGCACCATCGCCGTGGTCGGCGTGATGCTCGTGATGACCGGCACGACCGGCGGCGTCGTGAGGCAGTTGCGCGTGTTCTTGAACGCGGTGATCACGCTGATCGAACTCGGATCGAAGAGCGTCAAGTTGCCGCTGCAGCCGCCCAGACCCGAACACATGATGTAGCAGGGGTTGATGCCGTCGCAGTGCGGGGCGTTCCAGTTGTGACCTGTCTCGTGTGCGACGAGTCCGACGTTGGTCGTGTAGCTGGAGAACGCCTTCGACACGCCGTAGGCGCTGCCGAGGTCGCACACCACGCCGAGGTAGGCGATGCCGATCACCCCGCTGAAGCTCCCCTTGCCAGTGAAGAGGTGGGCGAGGTCGCGCTGTACGCCGCCATGATTCGCGTTCCAGCGCGTCGTGAACTCCGAGAGCAGGTTGCCCATGTCCGTGTTCACGTAGACGTTCGTCGTCCGGATGATGATCTGCCGGATGACGTACTGCACGTCGACGTCGCGGCGGTAGATCGCGTCGACACCGTTGATGACCGACGTGATCGCGTTCGTCGTCGTGGTCGGGTTCGACCCGTTGCGCTGGTAGTACTCGAGGTCCGCGTCGATCGCGATCTCGGCCTCCTTGCGCGCGTCCGTGCCCGGACCGCTGATCAAGTGCCAGTTCGAATGGTCGGTGCCGCAGCTCACCGCGTGGCGGTTCGAGTCGCCGCTGCGGTAGACGAGGTGATCCGCGATCGGCGCGGTCGCGTCGACGGCGGAAACCGATTCGATGCCCCAGATCACGCTCTCGTCGTCGTCGAGACGCACGAGAGCCTGGACCCTGCGATCGACCACGCTCGCGGCGACCGCCGAGTGCGGGAAGCCGAGGACGGTGCCCGTGAAGGTGATCGCGGCGGGCGTCGGCAGCCGCGTCAGCGCCGTGCCGTCGTCGAGGAGCAACTGGAAGTCGAGCGTGCGGATGTCGTTCGGGTCGACGTCGACGGTCACCGTCGAGTCCCCGAGGACGACCTGGAACTGGAAGCGCTCGCGCAGTGCGGGGATCGCGAGGTCCTGCACGTTGCCGGCCGTCACGTCGTAGGCGTTCAGCAGCCACTGCGGCGCGGGGCGGGGAGTCGGCCCCTGGGCGGTGACGCCGGCGCCGGTGAGTGCGAGGAGGAGGGCGAGTGAACTGCCGGTCAGGGAGCTTCGGTTCAGCATCGTCGAGGGTCGGTTCGGGAACGGGGCAACGCGGAGCTCGGACGAGGGGGCCGAGCGCAGGGGGTGTCGCTTGGACGACGCAAGCGTCGCCGGGGATCCCTGGCGGATCGATCGCGAGATTCGCGGGTGCGTCCGCGATCGGTCAGACTACGCCGACCCATGAACCGCCCACGTCAACGGACTCCTCGACTCACGGCTCTCCTCGCGGTTCTGCTCGCCGCCGGCTGCGGCGCCGGCCCGGCGCCGAGCACCGTCCCCAAGCCCTTCGCCGGGCTGGGAATCGCGCACTCGTCCTCGCCGATGCCAGGGATCCACTGTTCCGGTCAACCCAGCACCGACCAGTTCGACGGCTTGCCCGCCGCGGGGATCGACCGCGTGATCTGCCTGCGCCCGCCGGGAGAAGAGGGCACCGGTTGGGAGGAGGAGCGGGCGAAGGCGCTGGGTCTCCGCTTCGTCCGCCTGCCGATCCAGGGCGCTCAGGACCTCACCGAGGCCAACGTGCGTGCTCTCGATGAAGCGCTGGCCAGCTCGTCGGACGGCACCTTGCTCTGCTGTGCGTCCAGCAACCGGGTCGGGGCCCTGATGGCGCTCCGGGCGCGGCAACTCCAAGGCAAGTCGCCGGAGGAGGCGCTCGCGATCGGCAAGGCCTGCGGGCTCACGAAGCTCGAGCCGCAGGTCAAGGGACTCGTGCACCGCTGACGGCGCGCAGGGCGTCGTCGAGCGCGTCGAGCACGGGGCCGACCTGCGAGCGGTCGTTGGGCCAGTGCGGCGCAAGCCGCAGGTAGCCGTCGGGGGTCGACACGGCGACGCCGCGCTCGGCGAGGGCGCGTGCGAGCGCGGCGAGATCGACGTCGAGCGGCGGAGTCAGCGAGAGGATGCACGAGCGCGCCGCGGGATCGAGAGCACGCGACGACATGAAGCCGCGCGCCGCGAAGCCGGACTCGAGTTCGTCGAGGATCGCGTTCACGTGGCGTTCGATGCGCTCGATCCCGATCGCCGCGAGGAGCGCGGTCGACGCATCCAGCGCGGCGAAGCCGAGCGCGTTGGTCACGCCGATCTCGAAGACGTCGGCGCGGCGTCGCAGCGGGCGGTCGTAGCGCAGCAGTCCGCCGCCCTCGAAGAGGAAGCGCGCGCCGTCCTCGTGGCTGAGCCAGCCCGCGATGGCCGGCTCGAGTTCGCGCGCGCGATCGGCGCGGATCCAGAGGAGTCCGGCGCCCTCGACGCCCATCAGCCACTTGTGTCCGCCCGCGGCGAGGTAGTCGATGCCGAGCGCGGCGACGTCGATCGGCACCGCGCCGGCGGCTTGGATCGCGTCGACGAAGACCTGCGTTCCCGCGGCGCTGCAGAGCGCGGCGATGGAACCGAGCGGCATGCGCATGCCGGTCTGGAACTGGACCGCGCTGACGGCGAGCAGGCGCACGCCGCGCTCGAGTTCGCGCGCGAGGAGTTCGAGACCCTCGCCACCTCGGGCGAACGCGGCGGCGTCGAGGAAGACGACGTCGAGCGAATGGCGGAGAGCCGCGCGTTGCCAGGGCGTGACGTTGGTCGGGAACTCGCCGCGCAGCAGCAGGATGCGATCGCCGGGTCGCCAGTCGATGGCGGTCGCGATCATCGAGACGGCGTGGCCGGTGCCCGGCACGAGCGCGACTTCTTCCGCGGCCGCGCCGAGGATCTGCGCGAGCCGCGCGCGCAGACGCTCGCGCGACTCGAACTGGCGGATCCACGCCGCGGCGCCATGGCGCGCGTAGTCGTCGAGCATCGCCAGGCACGCGTCGCGCACCGCACGGCTCGGCGGCGACATCGCCGCATGGTTGAGATAGGCGATGCCGGTGAGGTCCTCGAACTGCGAACGATCGCCGAGCACGCCGGAGGTTGAGCAGGCGCGGTCCGTACATGCAACGGGCGCGGGTGGAGGCCCGCGCCCGTTCAGGACCAGCGAGATGCCGCGTGGCTCAGTTCGCGAGGACGCACTTCAGCGCCGGCGTCTGCGCGATCGGCAGCGCCGGGTAGGGGATCGCGATGTCGATCGCGAAGCCCTGGAAGTGCAACGGAGCGCCCGCCAGCGCCGGCGTGCTCGGCAACGCGAGCGGCAGGTTGCCCTGGCCGGCACCGTTCGTGAGCACCGTCACCGCGATGTCCGCAGTGACGAACAGCGCCGAGCCGGGCTGAGCACCGAAGAGCGTGAGGTCCAACGGCGGGGTCATCTCGAGGAAGCCGACGACCATCGCGATCGCCGAGTTCGCCGGGACGTTCGACGCCGTGACGCCGAAGTTCGGGTTGCCGAGGAACGGGAAGCTGTCGGCGGAGATCGCCGGTGTTCCGGTCGACGTCGGCGTGGCGTTGCCGAAGCGCGAGACCGAGGCGGCGTTCGTGCTCAGCACCATGAAGTCGATCGTCGGCGGGCGCGTCGCGCCGTTGTTGACCATGAACTCGCGGTAGCCGATCGCGAGGCCGCCGACCTTGCCGTCGATCGAGCCGGCGATGCGCGTGCCGTCGAACTGGCCGAGCGTGCCGCCGAAGTAGCCCTCGGCGAGACCCTTGGTCGCCTGCAGGCGCAGGCGTTGCCAGCCGTCGTTCAAGCCGGTCGTCACCGTGATCTGACCGAGGATCGTCGGCGTCGACTGCGCGGTCGCGCCCCAACCGCCGTTGTTGTGGTCGATGAGGAAGAGCGTGCCGCCGGCCGAAGTCACGTGATAGACCCAGCCGATGCCGGTGTTGCCGTTCGCCGTGAAGGGCACCGCGCCGCCGAGCGAGCCGGTCGGATCGGGGTGGTTGTGGAACGAGCAACTGCCGCCCTGGAGGAGCAGCGACCAGGTCTCGAACTCGCCGGCCGGACGCGGCAGCGCGTCGAAGTAGACGTAGGCCTCGAAGATCAGTTCGTCGGACGGATCGCTCAGCAGCATGCTGTAGTTACCGCCGCCGACGCTGTCCCACATGATCATCGCGTTGCCGCCGGTGGGTGACGCGGGGATCGGGTTCGGGTTCTGGAGGCTCAAGGCCGTCGGGTCGATCGCGAACGGGGGCTTGAACGAGCCGCCCCAGTTCGGGAGGACCGCGTCGACCGCGTACGAGTCGAAGTTCTCGAAGTACGGCAGCAGGTTCGGCCGGTTGTTCGTCGCACCGGGCGTGAGGTTCGTGATCGCGAAGTCGCGGCCGTTGTCGTTCGTGTCGTAGCCGTCGCGGAGGCGCGACCAGCTCGACTCGATCGTCGTCGTGTAGAGGTTGCTCTGGAAGTTGCCCCAGAGCCCTTCGCCCTCGCGGTAGGCGGGCAACGCGAACAGGGCCTTGTTGACCTCGTAGCAGACGAAGTCGACGAGAAGGCTCGACGTGTCGCGCAGCTCGATCGTCTCCTGATCGTTCTCCCAGATGTTGGAGATGCCGACGACCTGGTTGACGTTCGGCACCGTCGCGGCGCCGAGCACATAGAAGCCGCCCGGCGCGAGGATCGTCGCCGCGGGGATCGTGAAGGTCGTGTTCGGCCCGACCTGGTCGAAGCCGCCGAGTGTCCAGCCGGAGATGTCGACGGCCGAAGCTCCCGCGTTGTAGAGCTCGACGAACTCGCGGTCGTCGGTGCTCTCGTCGTCGTATTGGATCTCGTTGATCACGACCTGGGCGGTCGCGAGGCTCGGCAGCGCGAGGAACGCGCCGCACAGGAGCAAGGAGTGCGAACGAAGTGAACTCATGAGTGGTCCTCGGGGGACTGGAGGAGACAGGGATCGGACGAGACGAAGTCGGGGGCAGGGCGCCCGAGAGAGGCGGCGACGATAGGTGGGTTGCCTGGTCTGTCAACGCGCACGCTGAGCGCGGTGTCGTGTCGAGACGACGCACGACACGCTCGACGACGCGCGCATTACCATCGTCCGCATGCGCTTCGCTCGCTCTCACGTCCTCGCACTCGTCGTCGCGCTCACGCGCACCATCTCCGCGCAGGACGAGGATGCGGTCTGGCGTGTACGCATCGACGCGGACGCTGCGCGGATCGCCTTCGGTGGCGACGCGACGACGACAGCGGAACTCGACGGCGAAGCGTCGGCGCGCGACGACGAACTGCGTTTCTCGGCGCACGGCGGCAAGGCGACCTTCGCGAACGATGCGCGCTTCGCCTTCGAAGCGAACGAGCCTCGCACGCTCACGCTCGAACTTCGCACGGAACGCGGTGCGTTCGCGACGCCGCTGATGTGCCGCGCCGGCGGCGTCGTCCACTACAGCCTCGTCGTCGGACGCCACGCGGGGACCGTCTCGTTCGAGCCGTGGTGCTGGCAACGTGTTCGCGCCGAATCGCGGACGCGCATCGACGACGGTCGCTGGCACCGCATCGAGGCCGTCTTCGAAGCGCTTCCGCCGCGCGTCGCGCTCCTGGTCGACGGTCGGCTCGAGAGCGAGATGGACCTGCCGTCGCGCTTCTCAGGCTCGCCGCCGCCCGCGCTGCGCTTGGGCGACAACCTCGATCCGAACGTCCACCAGGCCTTCGTCGGCGACCTGCGCGGCATCGCAATGACGAGGGGCCTGCCGCCGGCGCTCGCGCTCGAACGCGAGCGGATCGCGCGCACGCGCGTGCTGTCTCCGGTCGAGGTCGATCGCATGCTCGAGGCGTGGAACGACCGGCAGCGCGAGCGCCGGGCGCCGGAGGCCGCCGACTCGGTTGCGTGGACGGCGAACGCCCAAGAGGTCCGCGCACTCGTGCAGGACGCCCTCGGTCTGTGGCCGCCGCCGTATTCCGGCACGACGCTCGCCGGCGAACGCTCCCCGTTGAGCGGACTCGCGGGCGCACGCGCGACCGACTTCGCGCATTCGTCGCCGTCCTTGCCGCTCGACCTGCGCGAGGGCGACACGCTCGAAGCGGACGGTTGCCGAGTGACGCGCGTGGCGTGGGCGGCGTTTGCGGGGTGGTATGCGACCGGTTGGCTGTATCGCCCGACGACCCAAAGCAGCACGGCGAAGCGCTCGGCCGTGCTCAGTCCCCACGGGCATTGGTCGGGCGGCGCGACGCATCCGGTCCCGCAGAGTCGCGCCATCGTGCTCGCGCGCGAGGGGCACGTGGTGCTCGCCGTCGACTCCGTGCACGTCGACGACGATCGGATCGCGCTCACGCCGTTGTCCGCGATGATCTGGAGCGACCTGCGCGGACTCGAGGTGTTGCGTGCGCAACCCGACGTCGACCCCGCGCGCATCGGTTGCACCGGTGCCTCGGGCGGCGGCCAGCAGACCTACTACCTCGCGGCGCTCGACAGCGGACTCGCCGCTGCGGTTCCGGCGGTGATGGCCTGCCACCTCCACGAGATCCTCGGCACGGACGGGCCGCACTGTCACTGCAACCACGTGCCGCACCTCGTCCGCGCGACCGACATGCCGATCATGGGTGCGGCGTTCGCGCCGCGACCGCAGCTCTACCTGACGGTCACCGGCGACTGGACGCGCGAGTTCCCGCGGCGCGGCGTCCCCGAGATCGCGGCGATCTACGAGCGCTTCGGCGTGCGCGACGCGGTCAGCGTGCTGCAGTGGCCCAAGGGTCACGACTACGACCGCGAGATGCGCAACCCGATGTACGCGTTCTTCGCGCGGCATCTGCAAGGCGTCGCCGAACCACGCACCGACATCGAGGCGGACGATGTCGCGACGATCGATCCGCGACGCATGGCCGAGGCGTCGCGGATCGACGCACCGAAGGACCAGGCGGCGATCGGTGCGGAGTTCGTCGCCCGGCTCGGCCGGCCGGCGCCCACCGTGCAGTCGCTCGCGGCGGACGGCGCGCTCGAGACGATCCGCGACCGACTGCGGGCCTTGCTCGAGATCCCGGCGCGAGGTGGGATCCCGCGAACATCCGTCGTGCAGTTCGCCGGTGACGGCGCGGGCGGGGACTTCGAGAAGTGGCTGGTGCCCGTCGATGCCGACGTCGCGATCCCGGTGCTGATCGGTCGTGCGCGACGTTCGTCCGGCGAGCGCTGCGTGATCGTGACGCACCAGGGCGGAATGGCGATCGCGGCGATCGACGATCACGACGTCATCGAGCGCTTGCGCGATGCCGGCGTCACGGTGTTGCTCGCCGACATCCGCTACTGCGGCGAACTCGACCGCGGCGAATGGTGGCGCGAACTGCACGGGCGCTTCTACGGGCTCGACGAGGGTCAACTCGCGGTACGCGACCTGCGCGTGCTCTGCGGCGTCGCGATCGCGCAGGGCTTCGGTCGCCCCGCACTGCTCGCGCACGGTTGGACCGGCGCGGCGGCGTTGCTCGCATCGGCGCTCGACGAACGCATCGAAGTGGTCGTCGCGACCGGACTCGGCGCGACGTGGGCCGCCGGCGCGCGACGGCCGCGGCTCGCGCGCATCCTCCTGCACGGCGACCTCACCGACGCGGCGCTCGCGTCGCATGCGCGCCGCCTGCTGCTCGGCGGTTCACCCGCGAGCGACGAGTGGGGCGTCGTCGAATCGCGTCGCGGCGCGTCGCTGGTGCGCAGTGCCGAGCCCTTGCCCGACGCGGACGTCGAACGCGCGCTTCGCGAGCGGTGATCGGCGCGCGGTTGCCAGCCTCGCGCTCCACCGCCACGATCCGCGCCGCCGGATGATCCCGCTCCGCGACATCAACCCCACGCAGCGCTTCCCGGTGCTGTCGGTCGGGATCATCGCGATCAACGCGTTGATCTTCCTCGCGACGTCGTCGGACCTGTCGGTCGCCGCGCAGGAGTTCGGCGCTGTCGCCTATCACTTCTCCGGCGCCGATCCCGCGAGCCTCAGCGACGGCCATCGTTGGATCCAACCGGTGCCCGACGACGATCGTCGCATCGTGCGCGCCGTCTCCCACATGTGGTTGCACGGGGGCTTCCTCCACCTCCTCGGCAACATGTGGTTCGTCTGGGTCTTCGGCGACAACGTCGAGGACCGGCTCGGTCGCGCCCGCTACCTCGTCCTCTACTTCGCGTCCGGCTTTGCCGCGTTGCTGGCGCAGATCCTCGCCGATCCGGCCTTCGGTCAACCGATGATCGGCGCGTCGGGCGCCGTGAGCGGCGTGCTCGGCGCCTACGTGGTGCTCTTCCCGCACGCGCGCATCCTGACGCTCGTGCCGATCGGCTGGATCTTCTTCACGACGGTCTGGCCGGCCTTCGCGTTCCTCGGCATCTGGTTCCTGATCCAGCTGCTCCAGGGAATGCTCGCGCCGCCGCATGCCGGCGGGGTCGCGTGGTGGGCGCACGCCGGAGGATTCGTCGTCGGCGCCGCGCTCGCAATGCCCCACGCGCTGCGCTCGTCCCGACGCATCCGCATCGAGGTCGACGGACGCCGGCGCTGACGCCGAGGCGTCAGCGTTTCGCGGGAGCCTGGTCGCCGTCGGCGTGCAGCCGGTGCAAGCGCCGGACGCCGTTCTCGTCGATCGTCATCGCCTGGATGCGCAGCGACCCCTGCGGGCCGAGCTCGATCCAACGCGGGATGGAGTGCATCTCGAGCAACTCGCCGAGCGGCGCGAACGGCCCGTGCATCGGGGAGCCGGTGACGATGCGCACCTGGAAGGTGCGGCCGATGCCCGGGTCACGGACGAACTCCTGCTGGAAGCGGGTGAGGAACTCGTTCGCGTCACGGCAGCAGATCACGCCGAAGTCGCGGTGCAACGGCTCGACGTCGAGTCGCTGGATGTCGTCGACGGCGACGCGGAACTGGACCGAGTCGTTCTCCTGGTGCGCGCGCTGGATGCGGCCCAGGATCCCCTCGGTCAACTTGAGTGCGACGTCGAAGTCGGACGGCAACTCGATCATGCGCTCGTCCTGCAACCAACGGATGACGCGCGTGGATCCGCGCGCGCGATCGACGACCGGTTCGAGTTCGGTGACGACCTCGCGCACTTCTTGCTGATCGAGACGCTTCACGGCGCGCAGCGCACGGCTCTTCAGGTCCTGGACCGCGAGCAGGCACTCGTCCTGACCGGCTTGGGCCACGGAGAAGGCGGAGATCGGGTAGAGGCCCGGGGGGGAACCCGCGACGTCGCTCTCGACGTTCGCGACGGCCGCATCGGCTCCGCGCGGTCCGATCGGGGCGGGCGCCGGATCGGAACGCACGGCGATCGGGCCGGGATCCGCGTCGGACCGCGACGGTGCCCCGCGCCAGGCGTCGACGACGAAGCCGGCGGCGACGAGCAGCGCAGCGGCCGCGGCTGCGCCGAGCGCGACGTAGTGAGCCTTCACCATCCACGGCAGCGGCTCGCGGAAGACGGCATCGGGCGTGCCTTCACCGGAGCGGATGCGCTGCCAGAGACCCTCGGTGAAACCCGAGCCGACGTGCGACGGGGGCAGGCTGCGGGCGAGCTCCTGCGCGCGCTCCATCTCTTCGAGCAGACGCGCGGCGCCTTGGTCGTCGTCGAGCTGGTCGAGCAACTGCTCGCGCCGACCGCTCGGCAGTCGCCCGTCGACGTGGAGCGACAACTCTTGTTCGAGACGCTTGCGATCCATTGGTGTCAGACCTTGATCTCGTCACCCAGTGCGGCGCGGAATCGCTGTCGAGCGCGGAAGAGCCGCGTGGAGATCGTCTTCACCGGGCAGCCGAGGATGCCCGACGCGTCCTCGTAGCTGAGACCCTGAAGTTCGCAGAGGAGGAAGACCTCGCGGAAGCGCGGCGGGATCTTCTCGATCGCCGCCTCGATCTGGGCCTGCGACTCGCGCGCCTCGGCGATCTCGTCCGGTCGCCCGCCGCTCGTGTCGACCGGGACGAGCGGGTTGTCGTCGTCACGCTCGATGTCGCGGAACAGGCGGAGCTTGAAACGCCGCCGCCGGAGTTGGTCGAGGCAGAGGTTGCGCGCGACGCGGTAGAGCCACGGCCGGAACGCCGACGGCGGGATCTGCTCGAGGTGGCGGTAGAGAGCGAGAAAGGCGTCCTGCGAGACGTCCTCGGCCGCGAGCGAGTCACCGAGCATGCGGGTCGCGAAAGTCTTCAGACCGTCCGCGTGCTCGCCCACGGCGCGATTGAACGCGACGAGTGCGAGCGGGTCGGGTGCTGTCACGGCTCGGGATTGCATCGGAGTGGACGCTTTCGATCGAGGGGCGGGACCCTCGGTCCCGCCGGTTCTCACATGATCTTCGCCTTGCTCTTGGCCTTCTCGCCCTTGGTCTTCTCGCCCTTGCTCTTCTGTCCCTCGGCCTTCTGTCCCTCGGCCTTGGCGTGCGGCGCATCGTCGTCGTCGCAGCAGCTGGCTGACTTGCACGCTTCGCAGCACGCTTCGCAGCAATCCTCGGCGTCCTTGGCCGCGATGCTCGCCTTGCGGACCACGATCGCCTTCGGCGCGAGGTGTTGGCCGTGGATCGCCTTCAGGATCTTGCCGTGCAGTTCGGCCATGTCGATCTTCGGCATGTCGATCTTCAGGCCCTTCATCAACTCACCAGCGTCGATGTCCAGGTCGACGTCGACATCGTGATCGCCATCGGCGTGGATCCGCCGGACCTCCACGCGCACCGGGCCGTGCGCGCCGTGATGGAAGACCTCGACCTTCTTCTGCTCCTGCTTCTCGGCGTGCGCCTTCTCGGCATGCTCCTCCCCGACGCCCTCATCGTCGTCGTCATCAGCCATGCGGCGCAGGACCATCGTGCCGCCCTTCTGGCCCTTGCCCTCGAGCAGTTGCCCGCCCTGGAGTCGGAACACGCGCGGCTTCGCCTGCTCGCCCGCTTCGTCCTCGTCCTGCGACTCGAATACGACCACGCCGTGCGCTTCGCCGGCCTCGCTGGTCATCGCCTTGCCCTCGACCCGCTGGATCGTGACGTGCGGCGACACCTCGACGACCTTCGTCTCAGGTTCCGTCCTCATGACGATCCTCCCGGCGGTCGCCTTCTTCGCCTCCGCCGCCGGCGCCTGGTGCAGCCCGCTCATCGCGCGGTGGAGTTCCTCGCGCACGATCTTCCGGATCTCGGCGCTGAGCTTCGGGTCGATCCCCGACTGCTCTTGGGCCCGGGCGAAGGGGGATGCGGCGGCGAGACACAGGCCGATGGCGAGAGGCAGCAT
This sequence comes from Planctomycetota bacterium, assembly GCA_016235155.1. Taxonomy (GTDB): domain Bacteria; phylum Planctomycetota; class UBA1135; order UBA1135; family UBA2386; genus JACRLW01. Next base: position 30,828 of record JACRLW010000062.1, on the reverse strand, counting down.
GGACTTCATGGTTTCGTTCCTCGTGGTTCGTGGGGACTCGAGCGAGTGCGGCGCCCTGCCGCTTCGGCCGGGTCGGAGGTCGTCCAACGCCCCCGCCCGAGGCGAACTCCGGCGGGGGAGCGGGAGACTGTGCCGGGTCCGGGACGGCGCGACCGGCCCGAACCGTGGCTAGCATCGGCAGGATGATCCTCGCAGTCGCTCCGGTTCGCAGCCGCCCGGTCGCTGTCGCGATCCTGGCCCTGCTCGCGGGTTGCGGTGCGGACTCGACGGACGAGGACGTGAAGACCGAGCTGCCGCTGCCCGACGGGCTGACCGGGCTGCGCGTCAGGCTGGGGCTGGGGGACGTCACGGTCGGGATCCACGCCGGCGAGCGGACGCTCCGGATCGACGGGCGTTTGCGGCGCAGCGCGGCGGACCCGGACGACTTCGAGCAGCTCCTCCACGTCGCCTTCGAACCGCGCCTGACCCCGACCCAGGACCCGGGGGTGTTCCAGTTGGCTGCTCCCGCCCTCCCCGCCGGGGTCGACGCCGAGCGGAGCGCGATCGTGTTCCGCACCTATCTCTCGCTGCCGGAGGACGTGGCGATCGACGTCGAGACCAGACGCGGCGATCTCGAAGTCCGCTACCGCAAGGCGCCGGTGCGGCTGAGGACCGAACGGGGTGAACTCGCGCTGCGGGACGTCCATGCGGATGCCGACGTCGCGACGATCGACGGCAAGCTGTTCGCGGTCGGCCACCGCGGTGGACTCCGGGCGCGCTGCGGCGATCCGCTTCGACCGACCCTGACGGGCGGTTCGATCTTCGCCTGCGTCGAAGCGATCGGATCGGGAGGCATCGATCTCTGGACGAACAGTCCGTCGCTCCAACTCGAGCTGCCGGCCGGCGCCGCGTTCGAGCTGGATGCCGAAGTGAGCGAGAGCGCGCGCGGGAAGGTCGGGATCCGGACCGCCTTCGGGCTGCCGATCGAGGCGGAGGGCGAGGGACACCGATGTCGCGGAGCGGTCGGCGGGGGCGGGGCCAAGGTGCGCGCGGCCCTGCGAGTCGGCTGGCTCTCCGTGTCGTCGCGGTGACCGGCGGGATCGTGCGCCGGAAGATTTTCCGACTAATTCCCGATCGGCAATCGTCTCGTTCGTAGCCCGCGGACCGAGCAGCCAGGACCCCTCCGAGCTCTCCCGCGCGAACCGGCGATCCGCCCCCGTCGCCCTCGACCGCCAGCCCGAGCACCCCGATGTCGATCGGCAAGCGTCTCCTCATGTTCTCTCCCCGCGACCCCAAAGCTTCCGCGCTGTCGGCGCGCACGAACGACTGGGGTTGCATGACCACGACCTGCGAGACCGTGGACGAACTGCGCGGTCGCATCGAAGGAAGCGCCTACGACCTCGTGCTGGTCGAGGACTCGAACACGCTGAAGCGCCTCGGATCCGAACCCGACCTCGAGGGTGATCTCCTGCGGACGCCGCTGGTCGAGATCGAGAAGCGCCACATCATGCGCGTGCTGGCGTCGACGGGCGGCAACAAGACCCGCGCCGCCAAGCTCCTCGGGATCGACACCAAGACGCTCTACAACCGGCTCAAGGCCTACGGCTCCTCGGCGCAGGTCGCCCGCCGTCGCGCCGAAGTGCACGCCGCGGGCGCGTCGCCGCCGCGCGCCTGATCACGTCAGGTCTCGCGAGAACGCCGGCCGACGTAGACTCTCCCGGCCGGAACGCCGTGATGAGCGGTTCGCGCGCGCACCACTCGATCCCGTGACCCTCCGTCTCGTCGCCCTCCTCACTCTCGTCGCCGGACCGATCGCGCAGGAGTTTCCGAGCGCGAGTCCGCGGGTTCTCGCCTACGAGATGTCGGCGAGGCTCGACGCTCCGGCGCGGACCATCCACGGGCGCCAGCGGATCGTGTGGCGCAACGTCACCACCCGACCGGTCGATGAGCTGCGCCTCCATCTGTACTGGAACGCCTTCCGCGGGCCGGACTCGACGTTCATGCGGGAATCGGACGAGTCCTTCCGCGCCCAGTGGCGCGCGGACGAGTACGGCGGCATCGACGTCACCGAGATCGCGTCGGTCGACGGCGCGACGCGCACGCTGCTGACGCCGGAGTTCGTCCAGCCCGACGACGGGAACACCGCCGATCGCACCGTGATCCGCGTGCCGCTGCCGCATTCGGTGGCGGGCGGCGCCTCGCTGGTCGTCGAGACGGTCTTCGCCGCGCGCGCGCCGAAGGCCTACCGGCGCGCCGGTTGGGTGCCGGGCAACGGTTGGTTCGCCATGCACTGGTTCCCCAAGCCGGGAGTGCTCGAGGAGAAGGATGGCGCGGCGGTCTGGAACTGTCCGCAGTTCCACGCCAACACCGAGTTCTTCGCCGACTTCGCCACCTGGGACGTGACCATCGACGTCCCCGCGGACTTCGTCGTCGGCGCGACCGGCGGCAAGCCCGTGCGGGACCAGACCGCGCTCGGACGCCGCGTGCTCCGCTTCGTCGCCGAGGACGTCCACGACTTCGCGTGGGTGGCCGACCCGGACTTCGTCGAACGCCGCGAGGTCTTCTCCGGATGCCGTGCGGTCGACGACCCGACCGGGCTCGCGCCGTCGATCGCGCGCTATCTCGGCGCGGATCCGGCGAGCTTCGACCTGCGGCCGGTCGATCTCCGCCTCCTCCTCCAGCCCGAGCACGCGTCGGAGGAACAGATCCGTCGCCACTTCGACGCCGCGTGCACGGCGCTCACCTTCTACGGCCTGCGCTTCGGACCCTGGCCCTACGAGGTGCTCACGCTCGTCGATCCCGGCAGTGACGTCGCCGGGCGCGGACTCGGCGGCGGGATGGAGTACCCGATGCTGATCACGTGCGGGACCGAGCTCTTGCCGCACCCGCGCAAGCTCACGCCCGAGGGCGTGACCGTTCACGAGTTCGGGCACCAGTACTGGTACGGCCTGTCCGCGAACGACGAGTTCCGCGAAGCCTGGCTCGACGAGGGGATCAACAGCTACGCCGAGAGTCGCGCGCAGACGCTCGCCTACGGGAGTTCGATGCGTCCGGTCCGCACGACCAGCTACGGCCTGTTCAACGTCGCGAGCGTGCAGGTCGCGACGGTCCCCGCGGACCCGTTCGCCGTCTACGGCGTCCTGCCGTTCGATCGCTGTGTGCCGGCGCCGGTCGCGACCTGGGCTGCCGAGCATGGCTTCGACGGGACCTGGATCCCGAACTCCCCGCTGCTCGCGTTCCTCTTCGAGCAACCGCTGCTCACCGGCTTCCGCGAGGCAACCGCGCATCCCGAGTGGCTCGATCGCGCGCGGTCGAACGCGGCGGACAACCCCGACGCGATGGTCGGGCCTGGCTGGGGGATGCACTCGCGCGCGAGCTACGTGGCGAACGCGTACACGCGGCCGGCGACGCTGCTGCGCGAACTCGAGCGCATGGTGGGATGCGATCGCTTCTGGGCTTTCCTGCGGCGCTTCCACGCGAGCGCCCGCTTCGGACACCCGACGACTCAGGACTTCGCCGCCGCGCTGGCGCGCGACTGCGGCGACGAGGCGGCGGCGTTCTTCTCCCGCGCGACGGAGGCCGGCGCGGTGCTCGACTACGCGGTCCACTCGGTTTCGCCGGCCGACGGGCGCGGCAGCGAGCGTGCGGTCGTCGTGCGCGCGAACGGAACGCTGCGCGCGGAGGTCCGCGTGCGCTTCCGCTTCGAGGGCCGCGACGCACCCGTGTGGCGCACGATTCCCCGCGACGACCCTTCGCTGTGGTGGATCTTCCGCTTCGGTGACCGCGACGAAAGCGGTCCGCTCGGTCGGCTCGTCGAAGTCTGGGTCGATCCGCCGGAGGGATGCACGCCGGGCACCGGCGAACCGTTCGAAGCGGACGACGGACTCGCGGGCGTCCACGTCCTCGACGTCGCGTTGTCCAACAACGTCTGGACCGCCGAGATCGATCGGCGTCCCGCGTTCTACGTCGCCCTCCGCGTGCTCCTGCAGAAACAGGCGCGCCTGATCTTCGCCGCTTTCGTCGGATGACGACCGGACCACGATGAGGGCCTTCTTCGACGTCACGGCGGGACTCTGGGGCGCGTTGCGCGCGCCGCGCGTCCTCGTGCTGGTCTGGGCGGCGATCACGGCGATCGCGATCCCCTCGGCGCTCGCCTGCGGCGAATTGGCGGGGCGCGATGCGCCGCGATTCTCGTCGCCGACGAAGCTGCCCGCCGACGGCGACCTGCTCGCGAGCCTCGACGTCGGCATCGGTGCGTCGCTCGCGCTCGCCGCTCTGCTCGGCGTCTTCTTCACCGGCGGCTTCCTCGCCTACTGCCGCGGCGGTTCCGGACCACCGGTCGCACGGGTGTTCCGCGAGTTCCTGGGCGCCTGCGGCCGCAACTTCCTGACGAACCTGCGGGTCGCCGCCGTCTTCGCGGTGCTCGCGTTGCTCCTCGGTTGGGGAGTGCAGTCTCTCGACCACGCGCTGCGCGATCGCTGGCTCCACGATCGTGAACCGGGTGCCGTGGTGTTCGAGATCGGGCCGCTGATCGTGCGCTGGATCCACCTGCTCTCCGCCTGGGACCTCGCTCGAGGCTTCGCCTTCCTCGTGCTGGTGTTCGTCATGAAGGCGGCGATGGCATGGACGGTGGGGGCCGGCAATCGTTCGGCCCTCGTCGCGACCGGAGTCGCGGCGTGGCGCTGCGCGACCCAACCGATTCGCGTCCTGCTCGTCGTCGCGGCGTGGACCGTCGTCTGGGTCGCACTCGCGTCCCTGATCGGTGAAGCGACGGTCGTCCTCCTCGAAGTCCGCGTCAACATTGGACTCGCGGCGGTGGTCGGTCAGGCCGGAGTCCTCGCCGGGATCGTCGCCTGGCTCGGGTTCACGATCGGCGCGCAGCGGGTCGTCGGGTCCGCGTCGCCCGCGGTCGCGCCCGACGGGCGTTAAGTCGAGGGAAGCCGCAGCAGGACTGCAGGCAAAGGATCGAAGTCGGCGAATCTCCCCGCCGCGGCTTCCCCCTCCAGTGTTCCCGGTCCGACCCGGATCGCGCCGGGTCGTTCGCGCACGGGGCGCGGTCTACACGCGCATTCTCGGCAGGCGTACGCGTTCGCTTCGACCGCTCGCGGGCGCGCGAGGCCAGGTCGCGCCGACCACGGCGTTGGCAGCGTCGCTTCGCGCGTGAGACGAAATCCACGGCGATCGATCGCGACGTTCCCGTGCACGGAGGCGCGTGCTAAGTTCGGCCCGATGAACCTCGACGGGCACCGCAACCAGATCCGCGCCATCGAACTCCGCGTGCAGCAGCTCAAGGAGAGCCTTTGACTACGAGGTCAAGCACCGTGAGCTCCGTGGCATCGACCACAAGATGAGTCAACCGGGGTTCTGGGACCGCCAGGAGGCGGCCCAGGCGACGGTCCAGGAGAAGCGCAAGCTCAGTGCCGTCGTCGATCCTCTCGATCGCGTGCAGCGGCACCTCGACGACGCGCACGTGCTCCTCGAACTCGGCGAAGACGATCCTGACGGGGTCGTCGCGGACCTGGACAAGGGACTCGCCGAGATGACGTCGACCCTCGACTCGCTCGAGTTCCAGGTCATGCTCAGCGGCGAGCACGACGCGAAGAACGCGATCATCACGATCGTCCCCGGCGCAGGCGGCATCGATGCCCAGGACTGGGCCGAGATGCTCGCGAAGATGTACGTCCACTGGGCCGAGGACCACGACTTCGAAGTCGAGGAGCAGGACTTCCAGCGCGGCGAGGAAGCCGGCATCCGTTCGGTCACGTACCTCGTCAAGGGACCCTATGCATACGGGCGCTTGCGCGCCGAGCAGGGCGTGCACCGTCTCGTGCGCATCTCGCCCTTCGATGGGCAGGCGCGCCGCCAGACCTCGTTCGCCTCGCTCGAAGTGATCCCCGAACTGGATGACGACATCCAGATCTTGATCGACGACAAGGACCTGCGCGTCGACACCTTCCGGTCGAGCGGCGCGGGCGGGCAGCACGTCAACAAGACGGAGTCGGCGATCCGCATCACGCACATGCCGTCGGGGATCGTCGTCTCGTGCCAGCAGGAACGCAGCCAGCACAAGAACCGCGCGCTCGCGATGAAGGTGCTGAAGAGCAAGCTCTACCAACTCGAGGAAGCCCGGCAGAAGGAGGAGCTCGCGAAGTTCTACGGCGAACGAGGCGCGATCAGTTGGGGCAACCAGATCCGCAGCTACGTGCTCCAGCCGTACCAGATGGTCAAGGACCTCCGCACCGGAGTGGAGACGTCGAACGTCGGCGCCGTCCTCAGCGGCGACCTCGACAAGTTCATCGAGGCGTACTTGAAGGGCGTCCGCGTGAAGGACTGATGCGCGGGCGAGACTGACATGCAACGACGCGCCCTGATCTCCGTTACGGACAAGACCGGCGTGGTCGAGTTCGCGCGTGGCCTGACCGAACTCGGCTTCGCAGTGCTCTCGACCGGCGGCACCTTCCGGGTCCTGAAGGAGGGCGGCGTGCCCGCGACCGAGGTCGCCGCCTACACCGGCTTCCCCGAGATGATGGACGGTCGCGTGAAGACCCTGCACCCAAAGGTGCACGGCGGCCTGCTCGCGCGCCGCGATCATGCCGAAGACCGCGCGGCGATGGCCGCGCACGGGATCGATCCGATCGACGTCGTCGCGGTGAACCTCTATCGCTTCCGTGAGACGGTCCGGCGCGAGGGCGTCACGCGCGAGGCGATCGTGGAGAACATCGACATCGGCGGGCCGTCGATGCTGCGCAGCGCTGCCAAGAACCATGCGTCGGTCGCCGTGGTCGTCGACCCCTCCGACTACGCGTCCGTGCTCGACGCCTTGCGCTTTGGGCACGGCCGCGTGCCGGTGTCGCTCGCCCGCCGGCTCGCGGGCAAGGCCTTCGCGCACACCGCCGCGTACGACGTCGCGATCGCGCGCTGGTTCGACGACGAGCGAGCGCACGAACCAGGCGAGCCGCGCTACGGCGACTTCTTCGGCGTCGCGGGGACGCGCGTGCAGGGACTGCGCTACGGCGAGAACCCGCACCAGTCCGCGGCGCTCTATGCCGAACCCGACGCGAGCGGTGCGTCGCTCGCGTCGGCGCGGCAGTTGGGCGGCAAGGAGCTCAGCTACAACAACCTCCTCGACCTCGACGCCGCGCTCGGTCTCGCGCTCGAGTTCGGCGAGCCCGCGGTCGTGATCGTGAAGCACAACAACCCGTGCGGCACCGCGACCGCCGCGACGCCGACGCAGGCGTTCCTCGCCGCGCTCGAATCGGATCCGGTCAGCGCCTACGGCGGGATCGTCGCGACCAATCGGCCGCTCGCGGCAGCGACGGCCGCGGCGATGGTCGAACGCGGCACCTTCGTGGAGGCGATCGTCGCACCCGGCATCGAACCCGATGCGCTCGCGGCGCTCGAGTCGGCGAAGTGGGGCCGCAACGTCCGGGTGCTCGACCTCGGCGCGATGCCGGTCGCACGATCGGTGCCGTCGGTGCGCATGGTGAGCGGCGGGTTCCTCGTCCAGGATTCCGATGCGTCGGGCGCCGTCGTGCCGAAGTCGGAGACCGTCACGCGGCGCGAGCCGAGTGCCGCGGAGCGCGAACTGCTCGGTTTTGCGTGGCGCGTGTGCAAGCACGTGAAATCCAACGCGATCGTGCTCGCCCGTCGCAACGGCGACGGTGCGCTGGCCACGTGCGGCGTCGGCGCCGGTCAGATGAGTCGCGTCGACTCGGTGCGCATCGCGGTCGAGAAGGCGGGTACCCATGCACGCGGCGCCGTTCTCGCCTCGGACGCGTTCTTCCCGTTCCCCGACGGGTTGCAGGCCGCGATCGCAGCGGGAGTGACCGCCGCGATCCAGCCCGGGGGCAGCAAGCGCGACGACGAGGTGATCGCCGCCGCCGACGCCGGGGGCATCGCGATGGTGTTCACCGGCGTCCGCCACTTCCGCCACTGAGGCTCGAGCGATGGACGTGCCGGAAGCCGTCAGGGATGTCCTGTCAGGCGCGTCGCTCGCGCAGATCCGCGGCGCGTACCGCGACGAGTTGCTCGAGTCGTTCGGCATCGACCCCGCCACGGCGCGCGAGGAGACCTTCCGCAACGAGGCGCGGGCCTTCGTCAACAAGGTCTGCCGCGAGCTCGGCGACCGCTGTCCCCGCGATCTGCGCGTGCAGTCCGCGCTCGCGGCGTGGGCCGCGCAAGTCGAGGACTACGACGTCTTCGACGCGCTGCTGACCAACTTCACAGCCTTCGAGGATCGCGCGAAGTTGCTCGCACGCGGTCGCCGTCTGTTCCCGGGCCCGCTCACCGCGCACTGGAGCGACGGTTAGGTGACGGGGATCGCGGAGCGGCTTGCCACGGTCCGCGCCTCCATCGCGACGGCGTGCGAACGGTGCGGCCGGGATCCGCGCGACGTCGCGCTGCTCGCGGTCAGCAAGTTCCAGCCACCGGACGCGGTGCGCGCCGCGATCGCCGCCAGACAGCTCGAGTTCGGCGAGAACCGCGTGCAGGAACTCGCGAGCAAGGCCGCGGCCCTGGCGAAGGACCCGGTGCGTTGGCACATGATCGGCAGCGTGCAGACCAACAAGGTGGAGGCGCTCGTCGCGATCCCGGGGCTCGCGCTGGTGCACTCGATCGATCGTGAGCGGCTCGTGACGAGACTCGCCGAGGTCTGCGCCGCGTCCGGACGCAAGCTCGACGTCCTCGTGCAGATGAACGCCACGGGCGAGGCGACCAAGCACGGCGTCCCGCTCGCCGAACTCGAGGCCGTCGCGCGGCTGGTCGTCGCGAGCGGAGTGCTCGTGCTGCGCGGCACGATGGCGATGGGTCCGCTCACCGGCGACGCCGCGCCGGTGTTCCGCGCGGTCGCGCGCGCGCACGGTGAACTGCGCGAGCGCCTCGGCCTGCCCTTGCCGATCCTCAGCCTCGGCATGAGCGGCGACCTCGACGCGGCGATCGCCGCCGGCTCGACGCTCGTGCGCGTCGGCACGGCGATCTTCGGCGAACGGAACTGACGCCCGGCTTCAGGCTGTGCGGCGCATTCGTCGGATCAGCCGCGCCTTCTCCTCGCGCGTCGTGCCGACCATCACCGCGAGCGCGAGCGCCGGCACGGCGAGGATGACGACGCGCAGCGAAAAGCCGCTCCACGTGTCCGCGGGCACCTTCGCCGCCGCGAAGGAATGGAGCAGCGGCATCGTCACGAGCACGACGCCGCCGGCCGCGAGCGTGCGCGGCACGCTCGACCAGGCTGCCCCGATGCGCCGCGTGACGTAGCGCGGGAGCATCCAGAGCTGGGTGAGCGCCACCGCGAGCAGGTTGGAGATCGCCGCGCCGAGGATGCCGAGCCAGGCGACGAGCGCGACGGTGAGCACGAGGTTCACGATCGCCTCGGCAAAGGTCACCCTGGCGAGGACTTGGACCTCGCGCAGACCGAAGCAGAGCTGCTTCGAAGCCGTGGCCAAGGCGCGCAACATGAGGCCGAGCGCGAGCACGGCGAGGATGGTGCCGCTCGAGACGAACTCGGCGCCGCTCGTGTACTTCGGATCGACCCACAGTCGCAACAGGTCGTCGCCGAGCAGTGCCATGCCGCCGGCGAGGATCGCGGCGAACGCGACGATCGCGCGCGTGCCGCCGAGCCAGAGCCTGCGGAGTCCTTCGAGGTCGCCGCGCGCGTCGAGCGTGGTCGCCTGCGGCGTGAGCGTCCACGCGATCGAGTTGACGAGCTGCAGGGCGTACGGCACGAGGATCGCGCCCATGTTGAAGTGCGCGAGCGCCGTGGTCGTCAGCACGATCGGGACGACGAGCGCGCTCGCATGCACCTGCACCTGATCGGCCGCGTTGATCAAGACGTTCCAGACGCTGAAGCCGAACAGCTCGCGCACCGAAGCGCGGCTGAAATGCCGCCGCCCAAACTCGATGCCCGGCAGGAGCCGGAAGGTCAGGACGACGTGCGCCAGGTTCGCGGCGACGTTGCAGCCGAGGTGGATCACCGCCATGGCGACCAGGCCGCCGCCGGATTCGAGCGCCCAGACGGTCGTTCCCGCGGCGATCAGGCGCTGCGCGATCCCGACGCCGTTCGCGATGTCGAAGCGCTGCCGCGCATAGGTCGCGGTCTGGAAGATCGTCAGCGGGAGGTTGATCGCGACGCCGACGCCGACGACCGCGAACAGCAGGCGGGTCGTTCCATCGTCGACTTCGTCGATGGCGAACACCGACGGCGCGAGCCATGCGACGACGGCCGTCAGCGGCAGCAGGGCGGTCGCGATCGCGAGCAGGATCCCTGCCGCGGTGTTGACCGTGCGACACACGCCGTCCGCGTCGCCCTTCGCGAGGTAGCGCGTGACGTACTGCGCGACCGCGGAGCGGATGCCGAGGTCGAGCAGACCGTAGTAACCGGTGCACGCGATCAGGAGGCCCCAGAGTCCCCATGCGGAACTTCCGAGCCGCGACTCGACGAACGGCGTCAGCTGGAACGCGATGACCGCGTTCACGAGGAACCCGGCCCAGTTGCTGACGACGTTGCGGGCGAAGGTGCGGAGGACGCTCATGCAGGCGAGACACGTCGCCGAAAGAGGTCGGGTCGTCGTGCGTGTGCGAGGCTACTATCCGCGCCCCGCTCGCTCAGCAGATTCCCGATCGGCACAGAGCCTCGATCGGCCATGCCATCGGTCAGTCCGTAGCCGTGAAGATCGCGATCGTCAGCTACTTCGCGCCGCCGCAGCCGGCAGTCGCATCCCATCGAGTCCTTCGCCTGACGCGCGCGCTGCTGAGCGCCGGTCACGTCGTTCACTGGGTCACTCTCGATCCGCGCAGGCTGGACGAAAGCGACGCGACGCTCGCGGCCGTGACGCCGCGTGAAGTCGTGGTGCACGGGCTCGGCGGCGTCAATCTCGTCGATCGCGCGGCGCGCAACGTCGCCGAGAAGATCGTGAGGACGGTGATCTTCAAGCTCCCCGAGCTGTGGCCGGTGTTCGACCGACACCTCGAGTGGACGCGCCGCCTGAAGCGCAACCTGCCCGCGATCGTCCGCAAGGAGGCGTTCGACGTGGTCTTGCTGTGCTGCGGCCCGCACGGCCAGATGAAGGTCGTTCCGACCCTGCGTCGACTCTTCCCCGCGCTGCGGATCGTCATCGACTACCGCGACCTGCTCACCGGCAACACCTGGCGGCAATCCAAGAGCGAGCGGCTGCGGCGGATGCTTCGCCAGAAGGAGCGACGCATCCTCGCCCAGGCCGACCTCCTCTGCCTCAACAGCGCCGACGCCAGGGCTTCGTTCGAGTCGACGATGGGTGCGATCGACGGCCTGCGGATCGAGTTGATGCGCAACACGGCCGACTACGAACTGCGGCATGCTCGAGGAGGATCTGCTCGGCGTTCCGGAGGCGGTGCGTGCGCGCGTCGTGCGACATGAGCTGCTCGGCTACGGCGACGCACTTCGGACGATGATCGCGATGGACGCGCTGTTGCTAGTGAACAGCCCGGACCCGGCCGACCGGATCTTCGTGCCGGGCAAGCTCTACGACTACCTGATGGCGCGACGTCCCGTGCTCTTCCTCGGCGAGCGCGGCGACGCGTGGCGCATCGTCGAGGAGACCAGCGGTCCGGGGTGGTGCTTCACGTACGACGAACTCGACGGCGCCGCGCGCGTGCTCGCGCGAGTCGCGACGGAGCGCCCCCCCGATCTCGCGCCGGCGCCGATGCACGTGCCGTCGGCGAGTTTCGCGCCGCTGCTCGACGCGTTGGCGTGACGGCCGTCAGCGTTGCGCGAGCCGGGCGTCGATCCATGCGAGCGCGGCGTCGAGCACGGCGGTCCGATCGCGTTCGTGGTGGAGTTCGTGGTATGCACCCGGCCGCACCACCAGTTCGACGTGGGGATGACGGCGAGCGAACTCGCGGCTCGCCTCGAGCGACGTGATCCGATCTTCGTCGCCGTGGACGACGAGGATCGGGACGCTCGGCACGGGCTCGCACAAGAGCAGCGCCTGCCCTTCGTCGAGCATGCCGAGGCCGAGTCGCGAGCTGATGCGCCGGTGCACCAACGGATCGTGGCGATAGCGGGCGACGACGTCCTGCAAGTGGGAGAGGCCGCGCACGTCGAGGCTGTTGCCGAGCGTGAACGCGGGAAACGTGCGGATCAGCACGTGGGCGAGCGCCAGCTTCCAACGCGGCGGGCGCCGGGCCGGTCGGAACGCCGGCGCGAGCGCGACGACGCCGGCGACGTCCGGGCGGCGTCGCCACGCGAGGCTCGTCACGATCAGGCCGCCGAGACTGTGGCCCCACAGGACGACCTTCGCGGGGGGAAGGCGATGAGCCGCCTCGCGCATGAGGCCTTGCACGTCGTCGAGGATGGCGTCGAAGCTCGGGACGTCGCCGCGCTTGCCGTCGGAGAGACCGTGACCGCGGAGGTCGAGCCTTGCGACGTCGAATCCATGCGCGACCAGCGCCTGGGCGACGTCGTCATGACGAGCAGCGTGTTCGCCGAGGCCGTGGACCAGCACGATGCGCGCGCGATGGTGCGTCGAACGATCGAGACGCGCGCAGAGGCGGAGACCGTCGTGCGGCGACGCGAACTCGAATCGTTCGGCGACCGGGCCCGACATCGCCGCCGATCAGAAGCGCCCGCGGCGCAGGATCTCGACGATGCGCTCAGCGGCGCGACCGTCCCACAAGGGCGGCACCGAACCGTGGCCCGCCTCGCCGCTCAGCACGCGCCGGTAGGCCGCGAGCACCCGTTGCGGATCGTTGCCGACGAGTTGGTTCGTGCCGATCTCTCGGTGTTGTCGCGGAGCGTGATGCAGGGCACGCCCATGATCGTCGTCTCCTCCTGGATGCCGCCGGAGTCGGTCAGGACGAGCTTGCTCGCATCGCACAGGCGTACGAAGTCGAGGTAGCCGGCGGGCTCGAGGAGGTGGAGATTGGCCATCGCCGCGACGCGCTGCCGCAACGCATCCTGTTCGAGCCGTTGCCGGGTCCGCGGGTGGACCGGGAAGACGATGCGAAGGTCCTTCTGGATCACTTCGAAGACGTCGAGCAGTCGCGCCAGCGCGGCCGGATCGTCGACGTTCGACGGCCGATGCAGGGTGACCACCACGAAGCCGCGTTCCGCGAGCTCGAAGCGCTGCAGCACGTCGGACTTCCGCGCGCGTGCGATGTTCTTGAGCAGCGTGTCGACCATGCAGTTGCCGACCATGTGGCAGCGCTGCGGCGGCACGCCCTCGCGGGCGAGGTTCTCCATCCCGCTCCGTTCCGTGCAGAACAGGAGGTCGCTGATCGAGTCGGTCAGGACGCGGTTGATCTCCTCGGGCATCGAGCGATCGCCGCTGCGGAGTCCGGCTTCGACGTGGATCAGCTTGATGCCGAGCTTCACCGCGACCATGCCGCATGCGATCGTGCTGTTCACGTCGCCGACGACCAGCACGGCGTCGGGACGGTGTTCGAGCAGCACCGGCTCGAAGCGGACCATGATCTCGGCGGTCTGCTTCGCGTGACTACCCGACCCGACCTCGAGGTTGATGTCGGGCTTCGGCATGCCGAGCTCGCGGAAGAACAGATCGCTCATCCGTTCGTCGTAGTGCTGGCCGGTGTGGACCAGCATCGGCCGGATGCCTGGGGCCTTCCCGTAGGCCTCCATGATCGGCGCGACCTTCATGAAGTTCGGGCGCGCGCCGACGACGTTGAGGATCTTCATTCCGGTTCAGGATCGACGGGGACGACGACGGCCCTTCATCGCGGTCGGCTGTCGGTTCTCGGGCTGACTCCGCCACCCGTGGTTGCGGACCCGGCCGTCGCTGACTGTCCCGCAGCGGGACGGTTCGCAGTTGGACGGCAGGCAGTCGGACGGCAAGCAGTCGGACCGGTCACAGTGGCGCGCGGCCGTCGCTCCGCCCGTCCTCGGCGTCGATCTGCTGCAGCGTGCGCTGGAACTCCGCGGCGCTGCACAGGCCCTTCTCGACCGCGAGTCGTTGGACGGTCTTCACCGCGAGTGCGAGTTCGCCGAGTGCGGCCTCGAGCCGATCGACGTCGACTTGCGCGCGTTGCGGTTGGTTCGAGCGCATCGCGATCTCGTCGCGCAGCCGCTCGATCCGTGACTGCTGGTAGAAGTCGAAGATCCAGTTGATGAGGCCCATGGCAATCGGCGCGGGAGCATAGCGCCGGGGCCTGGCCTCAGCGCTTGCCGCCGTCGCTGCCCTTGCCGCCGTCGGCGCCCTTGCCGTCTTTGCCGGGATCGGCGTTGCCGCCGTCGCGGCCTCGGCCGCGGCGATCCATCGCGTCCCGCAGTTCCTTCGCGGCCTGCGCGCGCGTGCGATCACCCACCACCTGCGTGAGGAACGGTTCGAACTTGCGCAGGTCGCCGCCGTCGAGGACTTCGATCGCGGTCGACAGCCACTGGGAGACTTCGAGGTCGCGCTCCTTCTGCTTCACCTCGGCGAGCGCCGCCTTGAGGTCGGCGTCGCGACGCGCGGCGACGCCGTACGCCGCCGCGGTCCGCACGTTGCCGGCGCCGTCGGCGAGTCCGAGCTTCAGCAGCCGCTGCGCAGTCGCGCGATCCTCGAGACTCGCCGCGGCCATCGCCGCCTGGACGCGCATCGGCGCGCTCTTGTCCTTGGTGAGCACCTTCTCGACGTCCTTCACGACGGTCTTGTCGCCCGGCGCCGAGGCGACCATCGCGCGGAGCAGGCGACCACGCACCTTCTCGTCGTCCTCCGCGGTGAACTGCTTGCGCAGCGCTTTCTGCGCCTTTGGTTCGGCGAGTTGTTCGAGCGTGCGCGAGGCCTCCTCGCGCATCTCCGGTTCGCGATCCTCGAGAAAGCCCTCGGCGAACCCGTGCCACGCCTTGGGCGACACCGTGCCGACGGTCATCAACCCGACGCGCCGGAACCCGCCCGGCAGGCTGCGCATCTCCTGCTGTCCGAAGCGCAGGGCTTCCGGATCGTCGCTCGACAGCACCGTGCGGTAGTTCTGGAGGCGCTTCTGGAAGTCCCAGCCGCCCGCCTTGAGTTCCTTGATCGCGGCCTTGACCTCGTCGGGAGTCGGCGCCGGTTGCGTGCCGTCGTTCGCGGTCTCGCCGTAGAGAAGGGTCTCCGGCGCGCGCGCCCGCTCCGAGAGTTCCCACGTGAACTCGGGCTGCACCTTCTTCAACGCGTCGACGAACGCCCATTCGAGTCGCCCAGCTCCGACCTCGTACGCGAACGAGCTGATCAGTTCGCCGTCACTGCCCGGCTCGCCGGGCTTGACGAACAGGTGGTTGGGCGCGGCGAGGAGCGCATCGGGTGCGGCCTTCAACCAGCGCTCCCGGACGATCCGTTCGTCCTCGGGCGGCGTCCCCGACGGACCGACCTCGAGCTTCACGTTGATGGTCTTGTGCGAAAGCTCGACGACCTCCGGCGCGAGGTAGTGCCGCTCGAGCATCGCGTCGCTGCCGCGCTCGCCGGGCATGACGATCGCGATGAAGACGACCGTGTTCTTCGCGCGCGCGGCGTCGAGCGCACCCTTCAGCGTGTTCGACCAGGTGATCCCCTGGGCGTGGAGCGAGAGGCAGAGGAGCAGGCCAACAGCAGCGGCGCGAGAGCCGCGCAAGGCGTCGAGCGACATGAACCCTCGGGTCTTTCTGACGAGCGAGCGGGGCCGGCGGTCGCGGAGGGTAGCCGATCGGTGTCCACCACGGTCATGGCGACACCCTTCGACGAAAACGGGACGCGCCCCGGCGCGTTGCGCGCCGCTCTCGTCAGTGCGCGACCGCCGCCTTGATCGCCGCGGTCAGCGCCGGGAGCACCTCGAAGGCGTCGCCGACGATCCCGTAGTGCGCGACCTTGAAGATCGGCGCGTTGGCGTCCTTGTTGATCGCCACGATGCAGCGTGCCGTGCGCATGCCGGCGAGGTGCTGGATCGCTCCCGAGATGCCGATCGCGAAGTAGAGCTGGGGCGACACCACCTTGCCGGTCTGACCGACCTGTTCGCGATGGGGCCGCCAACCGGCGTCGACGATCGCGCGCGACGCGCCGATCGCCCCGACGCCGGGACCGAACGCCGCGGTGAGGTCTTCGATCAGTCCGAAGTGTTCCGGACCGCGCATGCCGCGACCGGCGGCGACGATCACCCGCGCTTCCTGGAGCGGCACACGGTCCGTGCTGCCCTGCGCGAGCTCCTTCACGACGGCGAGCAATTCACCGGCGCCGATCGACGCGGCCACTTCGGTGGTCGTCGCGCCGCCGCCGCTCCTGATCTCGAAGACGTTGGGCCGCAGCGTCGCGACGAACGGTGCGCGCCGCGCGAGGTACTTGCGATAGGCCTTGCCGGCGTAGACCGGCTTCGTGGCGCCGAAGCGCCCGCCCTCGAAGTGCAATGCGGTCGCGTCGCTCACCATGCCGGCGTCGAGCAGCGCGGCGATCCGCGGCGCGAGGTCGCGGCCCATCGCGGTGTGCGGCATCAACACGACGCTCGGCGCGTGCTTGCCGAGTTCCGCGTGGATCACCTTCGCGTACCCGTCGCCGCTGTAGCTCGCGAGCGCGGGCGAGCGCAGCGACACGACCTGCGCCGCGCCGCTCTTCTGCAGGTCCGCGACGGCCGGCGCGTTGTCCGCACCCGCGACGAACGCAACCACGCTGCCGTTGCACTTCGCAGCGAGGTCGACAGCGGCGCCGACGGCCTCGAGCGTCGGCTTCTTGATCCTGCCCGAGCGGGCGTCCGCGACGACGACGATCTTCGACATGGCTTGATCCGTGGTCCTGGCTCGCTCTGTTGCCTTGCCTACTCGGGGTCAGATGACCTTCGCTTCGTTGCGGAGTGCCGCGACGAGTTCCTGCACGCTGCCCACGATCCGCCCCGGCGGTTTCTCCGGCGGGAGCATGAGCGAGACGAACTCCAGCGCCGGTTCGACGGCCGTCGCGGCCACGGTGTCGAGCGGCTTCTTCTTGGCGGCCATGATCCCTTTCAGGCTCGGTGAACGCGGTTCGTTCAGGCCCTTGTTGCAGGAGATCACGGCGGGCAGCGGACACGCGACGACCTCGCGGCCGCCTTCGATGTCGCGCTCGGCGCGGAAGACCTTGCCGTCGAGAGTCAGCGCGACGACCTCGGTGGCGCACGCGAAGCCGAGCAGCGTCGCGAGCCGCGAGGGGAACTGGCCCTCGTCGTTGTCGACCGCCTGGCGCCCGCACAGCACCAGTTCGTGCGGAACCGTCTTCAGCCACGCGGCGACGATCCGCGCGGTGGAACAGCCGTCGTTGGGCTTGCCACCGTCGTCGAGGAGCACGGCCTTGTCGGCGCCCATCGCGAGGCATTGCCGCAGTTCCTTCTGCGCGTCCGCGCCGCCGAGCGAGACGACCGTGATCGTCCCAGCGCCGGCCTTCTCCCTGAGTTGGATCGCCTGCTCCATCGCGTACTCGTCGTACGGGTTCATGAGGAACTCGACCCCGGCCGGGTCGAGCCCGCGTCCGTCGGCGGCGATCTTGACCTTGCTGTCGGTCGCGGGGACGCGTTTCACGCAGACGATGATTTCCATGTCTTGCTGGCGCTGCGGCGAAGGAAAGGGCCGAACACTCTAGGCAGGTCGGGATTTCGTTCAAGGCGAGCGGGGGCCGGCCGGCTTCGACTCGATCACCGTCGCATACGCGCGGAGCAAGTCGTCGATCTCGTCGCCCGGATCGTGACAACGGACGAGCCACGCGGCGGTCGCGTCCTGCCGGGCCGTGCGTGCTGCGGCGGACTCGACGAGCAGTCCGCGATGGAAGGCGATCAGTCCGGCGTCGTCCCGCGCGAACAGGGCGACCGGCGAATCCGGTTCCGCGGCGAGGTCGCGGTTGCCGGGCACGTCGCGCAGGTACGGCACGCAACCGAGCGCCGCCGCTTCGAGAACGGCGTTCGCCCCGCCCTCATGGAGCGACGTGTTCCAGACGACGTGCGCGCGCGCGTAGACGGCGCCCATCGCGACGGGAGGTCGCGCACCGATCTCGACGCCGGGCAGGTCGCGCGCCGCGTCGCGGACCCGCGCCGCGTACTCGTCCTCGAACACGCTGCCGACGATGCGCAGTCGCGCCGCGATTCCCGCGCGGACCAACGTCGCGAAGCGTGAAATCGCGAACAGCGGGTCCTTCACGCGGCGCAATCCCGCGGGGCGACCTGTTGATCGCTGGCGGCGCGAGCGCGGGCTAGGAGCTCGACGAGGTGGAGATCCTCGGCTCGGCGGCGCTCACGTGGCGCACGGGCCCGAAGCTCGCGACGGCGCCGGTCACCAGGTCGCAACGCGCGAGCGCCCCGCGGCCGAGCCGATCGGAACCGTCCTCGAGCGACCAGAGGTCGGTCCCGCCGAGGCTGACGATGCTCGGTATGCCGAATCGCGCGGCGAGCTCCACGCACCACGGACCACAGCGCTCGGCGTGATAGCCGTGGACGAGGTCGAAGTCGTGCGCGCGTCGCGGTTCGCAGTCGGGCTCGACGACCTCGACGTGCACGCCACGCCGTTCGAGTCCTTCGATCCAGCGGGCGACCGTGGTTCCGTTGCCGCGCGCCGGCGGGAGGAGTGCGTCGGTGACGAGCAGGACTCGCAGCGGCATCGGCGCATCTTCGCGACCCGGCAGCTCGATGCCATCGCAGCGGTACGGCCACGCGTATCGAGCGTCGTCCACGCAGCCCGGTGTGTCACGTGCGCCGGCTCGGCGCCGACGCCGTGGTAGCCTGTCCGAAGGCCTGCCCAGGTCTCCTCCGTTCGCCCCTGCCAATCCTCGAATGAGCCGCATCACCATCGCCGCGCTCGGTCTCCTGGCGATCACCGCCGCCGATCTCGCCGCGCAATCTCCCTCTCCTCCCCCCTCGCTCCGCAGCCCAGTCGCCGTCGACTCGGGATACCTCGCCAATCCGGGCGACTCCGCGAGCGTGGTGTTCAGCCACCGCTTCACGCCGGCCTCGACCACGTGGCTGCAGCTCCACTTCGATCCGAGCTTCGTGAACCTGCCCGAGGGTTCGTTTCTCCGCATGACGGCCACAGCCGACGGCGGCATGCACCGCCTCGACGGCCGCTCGATCCTCGATTGGGGCTTCGACTCGGCGCTCTTCAACGGCAACGACGTGACCCTCGAGCTCGTCGCGGCGCCGAAGTCGAGCGGCAACCGCGTGGTCGTCATCGCGATCACGCGCGGCCTCGACCCCGGCGTCGGCCCGACCTCGATCTGCGGCACGGTCGACAACCGGGTCGCGAACAACGACGTTCGTGAAGGTCGCCTCTGGCTCGGCTGCACCGGCTGGATGATCGGCACCGACCTCATGCTGACCGCCGGCCACTGCACGACGACCGGCACGCGCATCATCGAGTTCAACGTGCCGCCCTCGACGGCCGGCGGCTCGATCGTCCGCGCCAGCGTGAACGATCAGTACCCCTACACCGAGATCACCGGGCTCAACGGCGGCGTCGGCGCCGACTGGCGCGTCTGCCGCGTGCTCCCGAACAGCGTCCACGGCCAGTTGCCGACCCAGCGCAACGGCAACCAGTGGTACCAGCTCGGCGCGGTCCCCGGTTCGACCGGCGGTCAGAACATCCGCATCTCCGGCTACGGCGTGGGGACCGGCGTGCTCAACCAGGCGCAGACGACGCACGTCGGTCCGCTGTCGACGATCGGCGCGACGTCGCTCTGCTACGCGACGGACACGACCGGCGGCAACTCGGGCTCGCCGGTGATCCACGAGAACACCGGCCGCGCGATCGGCATCCACACGCACGGCGGTTGCACGTCGACGGGCGGTTGCAACAGCGGCACGCGCATCGACCGCAGCGATCTCCAGGCGGCGATCGCCGCGAACGGCGGCACGAGCGCGACCTTCTCGACCTACGGCGCCGGCTGCCCGGTCCCGCCGACCTTCTACGAGCTGTTCACGACGGCCAACGACCTCAGCGGCCGCAGCTTCCTGCTCAGCCCGAACGGCTCGGGCGGCTGGAACGTCAGCGTCTGCGCGAGCAACTGCTTCGAAGCTGCGTACGCCGGCGCACTCAACCTCGGTGACGATCAGCTCGCGACCAACCGCGCGCTCGGTTTCACGATGTCGCTCCCCGGCATCGGCACGACCAGCG
The DNA here is from genome assembly GCA_016235155.1 of Planctomycetota bacterium. Classification (GTDB taxonomy): domain Bacteria; phylum Planctomycetota; class UBA1135; order UBA1135; family UBA2386; genus JACRLW01. The sequence goes on along the minus strand of JACRLW010000062.1, from coordinate 10,814 downwards.
CGATCGACATCGACTCCAACGGGTGGATCGGGCTGATCGCAGGCCAGTTCACCGCGTCGGACTACACGGAGACCGTCGCCGAGTTCCTCGCCCAGTCCGCGCGTCTCGCCGTGTTCTGGGACGACCTCAACCCCGCAACCGGCGGCGACGTCTACTTCGACACCTTCCCCGGCAAGGCGGTCGTGACCTGGGCCGGCGTGCCCGAGTTCGGCACGAGCAACCTGAACACCTTCCAGGCCCAGCTCTTCAGCAACGGCAACATCCTCCTGAGCTACACGACGGTCACGCCGATCGACGGCATCGCCGGCTACTCCTCGGGCGCGGTCGCGACGGATCCGGGCTCGAGCGACCTCAGCGCGCGCGTTCCGTTCAGCACCGGCTCGGGCGGCGTGCCGCTGGCGATCTTCGCCAGCGCGAACCCGATCCTCGGCACGACGATCCAGCTCGGCGTGAACAACGTCCCCGCGGGCGTGATCGCTGGCGCGATGAACATCGGTCTCGCGCAGCAGTCGATCTCGCTCGGTCCGATCGGCGCGCCAGGCTGTTCGCTGCTGACGACGATCGAGACGTTCTTCCCGATGCCGGCGACGACGCCGTCGACCTCGGCGTCGGTCGCGATCCCGAACATCCCGGCGCTCTCCGGCGCGATCCTCAACGCGCAGGGCGCAGTGCTCGTGCCGGGCATCAACACGCTCGGCGCGTTGACGTCGAACGGCGGTCGGCTGCGCCTCGGCAGCTGACCGGAACGCCCGCGCTCAGATCTTGATGCCGACCGGCAGGCTGAGCGCGAGCTGCGACGACTGGTTCACCGTGACCCAGAGGAAGAACACGTCGAGCCCGAACAGGCTCGGCGTGTTCGGGATCGGCAACACGGTCTGCACCGGGTGGCCGCCGAAGCTCGCGTAGGGGCTGAAGGGGTCGGGGCGGGTCGCGGTGTTCCACACGACGTACGGGTTGGTCGGTGAGCCGATCCCGATCAGGGCCGCCGCGACTCCGGGACTGGGCACGCCGGGCTGCGGCCACCCGCTCATGTAGCCGACGAACTCCTCGTTCGTGCCCGACGCCGCGAGCCGGCGGAACACGCTGGCCGCGATGTGCGAGGGCAGCGACGGCACCAGCGAGGGATGCGCCGTGCCGACCAGGTTCTGGAGCCGCGTCTGTCCGCCGGGACCCGGATCGAGCGCGCAGATCCCGTCGACGTCGTCGATGCCGCCCGCGGCGTCGAGACCGAGCCGTTCGCTGACGCGGACCAAGCCGGAGGTCCTGTAGACGAAGTGACCGAGCCCACCGATCGGGTGGAACAGCACGGGATCGCGCAGCGGGGCGCCGGCGGTGACGAAGGGGCGCGTCGTCGAGAACAGCATCCGCGCATGGATCACGTCGACGGCGAGTGCGTCGATGTCCTCGAGCGCGAGCAGGCCGAGGTCCGCCGGCGTGAACGCGGGATACGGCGTCGTCCACGCGCCGCCGATCCAGTCGCGCCGCAGGATCGTCGCTCCGCTCGCGGGGGCCGCGCCCCACCACGCGAGGGGCACCGCGGCGACCGATGCGTTCTTCACGGAGAAGAACACCGAGATGAACGGCAGCGCCGGGACGAACCACGGGTTCTCGCGGAAGAACAGGCTCACGTAGATGTCGTGCGCGTCGATGTCGGCCGGCGCCCCGGGCGCGTCGATGTTGATCTCCTTGCTGTCCTGGTTGCGCATCGTGCGGTCCACGAGCGACGGCGGCAGGGCGCTGTCCGGCAGCACGTAGAAGAAGACGTCGCCGGCCGCACCGCCGGGCGTCGGCGCCTCGTTCGCGATGCGTCCGGCCGGCAGTCCGACCGTGGTCCGCGTCACCGAGAAGGTGAGCCCCGCCCAGTTGCCGGGGGGGATGACCGCGACGCCCGTCGACGTGGACTGGATGTAGTCGAAGCCGATCGAGAACGCGTCGATGTCGAGTGGCAGGGAGTCGAAGACCGTCTCGAAGTTCGGGAGGCCGGGGACGGGGGTCCAGTCGTCGGGCGTCGCCGTCGTGAGGTTCGAGCGCGTGAACAGCAGCGTGCCCGAAGTCGCGTTCGGGACGACGCTGCCGGCGTCGACCGAGAAACCCTGCGCGATCGCGAGCACCGGGCTGTCGGTGTCGGTGTCCTGTGCGTGCACGATCGTTACGAAGGAAAGGGCCGCACCGATCGACGGTGCCAGGCGCGCGAGCGAAGTTCTCATCGGTTCCTCTTTCGCATCGAGTCGAGGACGCGTTGGCGTGCCTGCTCGAGGCGGATGTCGTTCGGGGCAAGGTCGAGGCCGAGTTCGCAGATCCAGAGGCGAAGCGCATCGAGTGCGTCGTCGGACAGCGTGCAGCCCTCGAGGATGTCGCAGAGATTCAGGAGTTGGGTCGGGTTGCGCGGGTCGGCGCGCAAGGTGGTGAGGAAGGGCGTGAACGCGGCGGTGATCTCCTCACCGGCGATCGCCTCGGCGAAGGCGATCGAGGCCGGCGCGGACTTGCGCTTCTGGTTGTCAGGGTCGGCGTCGTCACGCACCTGCGCGTAGCCGGCGGCGGCGGCGAGCGCGAGCGTGCGGCAGCGTTCGACGTCGCGTGCGCGGTGCGCGGCCATCGCCTCGGCGAGGTCGACGTTCGCGATCTCCCAGGTGCGCCACCACGCCGCGGTGAGCTTCTCGGCCTCGGCGCGCGCCGCCGCGAAGTCCTCGACGCTGCGGAGCGCCTGGCACAGTCCGGCGCGGCTGTTGTCGAACCACGGCCGGATCGCGATCGCGCGCGTCAGGCACTCGCGCGCGCGCGCGAAGTCGCCGAGCCGCAGGTGCGCGTAGCCGAGGTTGTTCCACGGTCCGTGGCGATCGGGACGCAATGCCAATGCGTCGGTCGCCCACGCCACCGCCTTGTCGTACTCGCGCCGCCCCAGCGCCGCCGCGGCGAGCGCGTGGCGGGTGCGCGCGGTCGGCCGGCCATAGCGGCCCTCGAGTTCGTGCGCCTCGGCGAGCGCATCGTCCCAGCGGCGCACGCCGAGCAACGCGAGCAGGCGGAGGTCGCGCGCCGGCAACCAGTCGGTCGCGCGATCGAGCAAGGCGACGGCGCGCTCGGCGTCGCGCGCGCGCAATGCGTGGAAGCCGGCGACGAAACACTCGGCCGTCGTGACCGGCTCGGGGAGTCCGCCGAGCTGTACGGCGGCGATGCCCGCGAGCGACGAATCCGCACCCGCATAGCGCGACGCGACCTCGCGGAGGTAGACGCTGTCGGAGCTCGATGCGATCGCGCGCAGATCGGCCGCGGCGGCGTCGCGCTCGCCCGCGTCGAGCCGCTCGCTCGCTCGCATCAATCGCACGGCGACGTCGCCAGGGTCGAGTTCGAGCAGACGATCGAGTTCTGCGATCGCCGCGGCGCGTTCGCCCACCGGCACGAACGCCCGTTGATCGGGCCAGCCCTCGATGCAGAGGTCGGCGGCGAGGTGCGCGAGCCCATCGGCCAATTCGGCGCGTGCCGCGTCGTCACTGACTTTCGACGCAAGCGGCAACGCGATCGCGATCAGTGCGATCGAGAGCGCACCGCCGGCGAACGCGAAAGCGCGTGCCGGGCGGCGCCGCGTGCGTCGCCAGGCACGACCGAGGGGACCGATCGGCCGGACGGACACCGGGCGGTGATCGAGGAACGCGCGCAAGTCCCAAACGAGCGTTCCGACGTCCTGGTAGCGGCGCGTCGGATCCGGCTCGAGTCCGTGATCGAGGATCGCCGCGAGGTCGCGCGGCAGACCGACGTGGCGTTGCGCCGCGGGGATCGTCTCGCCGTCGCGCGCCGCGAGGATCACCGCGTGCACGTCGTTCGCGTCGAGTCCGTCGCCGTGCGGCGGGTGCAGGGTGACGAGGTGATAGAGGGTCGCGCAGAGGCTGAAGACGTCGAGCACGGGCGAGGGCACCACGCGCCCGCGTGCCTGTTCGGGCGGCATGTACCACGGCGTGCCGAGGATCGCGGTCTGCAGCGTGAGCGACGGATCGCCCGAGCGCGTCGCGAGGCCGAAGTCGAGGAGGACGGCGCTGCCGTCGGCGCGGATGAACGCGTTCGACGGTTTCACGTCGCGGTGGAACACGCCGTTGCGGTGGGCGGCGGCGAGCCCGTCGCCGAGTTGCGCGATCCACTCGACGGACTGGCGGAGATAGCTGCGCTCGAGGGCCGCGCGCGGCAGGAGTGGGTTCAGCCACGTGGATTGCGCAAAGGCAACGGCCGAGGCGCCCAAGGGCATCGCCGAGCGTGAGGCCTCGAGCACGTCGGCGAGACCGATCCCGGTCAGCAGCTCGGTGACGAGGAACAGCGCGCCGTCGTCGGTCCGGCCGCGGTCGTAGACGCGCACGACGTGCGGATGCTCGTGCTGCCCGAGGATCTCCGATTCGCGCAGGAACCGTTCCTCCGCCGCTGGACCGACGAGGGTGCCGGCGTGCAAGAGCTTCAGCGCCACGTCACGGCGCAGCGTGAGATCGTGCGCCCGATAGACCGCGCCCGCGGCGCCGCGTCCGATCGGTTCGTCGAGCCGATAGCGATCGACGAGCACGCGGCCGAGCCAGATGTCGGTCGCGATGCTCGCGGAATGGAGTGCCTGGAGTTGCGTGCCGAGGCCGAGCGCGGTGGCGACGATCTCGACGCACTCGGGGTGATCGGCGCAGAGTGCCTGCGGATCGACGGCCTCGCCGGCCTCGAGCGCCGCGAGTCCGGCGGCGAGGAGTCCCTCGAGCACCGTTTCGTCGATCGGCGGATCCCCGATGCGGGTCATGACGTGCTGCCCCCGGGCATCACGATGCCGCGCCGGCGCAGGCGCAGGAGCAGGCGAGCCTGCACCGAATGGAACGCCTTGCGCGCCGCGTCGGGAGAGGGATAGGCGAGCCGTGCGGCGAGGTCCTTGAACTCGAGCGCGTCTTCGAGCCGGAGCGTGAGCAACGCGCGCTCGCGATCGGGAAAGGACGCCAGCACCTCGCGATAGATCGCGAGCGCCTCGTTGCCGGAGGCGACCAGCGACGGCGTCTCGTCGTGTCCGGCGCCGGCGGTGACCGGACCGATGTCGTCGTGGCGGCGCACGTCGCGGCACGCAGCCTGGTGGTGGCGGACCGAGTCGACGATGCGATGTTCGACGAGCGTCGCGAGCAGTCCGACGAACGCCTCCTCGTCGTCGCCTTCCCATCGGTCGAGTCCGCGCAAGACTTCGAGGAGGACGTCTTGCACGACGTCGCCGGTGCTCATCCGCGCGAGTGCGCCGTGACCCGGGCGCCGCAGTCGCTGTTGGATCTGGTGATGCACGAGCCCGCGGACACGCTCGTAGAAGCGCGAACAGAGTTCGTCACGCGCCTTGGCATCGCCCGCACGGGCGGCTTCGAGCAAACGAGGGAGCGGATCCACCGCGGGCATTATGACTCTCCGCCGGAAGGGCCGGCGGACGGGGGCGAGCGGTGGCGAGATCGCGGTCACGACAAGAGGACCGTGAGGCGAGGCCGCGACCGGAACGGGAAGTCGTGAATCCGGCCGGAAGGGGGCGGCGGGAGCGGGCGGATCAGCGGTCGTGGCGATTCCTGGAATCCGGTTCCGGTCCGGGCAGCCGCCCTCGGTCCTGCTCCTGGACTCCATCCATCTCCTGCCAGGCGTCCTGACAAGGAACCCAGCCATGAACCGCCACCGAACTCTTCTCTCCGCGATCCGCGCGGCACTTTGCGCCGTCATCCTCGCGATCACCGCCTCGGCCCAGCTCGAGGTCTGCCTGTCCGTGCATGCGGGCCCGGCCACCGGCGTGAACAGCAATGGCCAGCCGTCCAAGGTCACGTCGCGCATCCACGTGAACGGCGTGAACGACACGCGGACCGTCAATCCGGTCGCTGGTCAGACCGCCGCGCAGGTGAGCGCCGCCCAGGAGGCGCAATACCGCGCCGCCGGCTTCACGACGCGCCGCATCAATGCCAACAAGTTCTGCATCACCGCCGGTCCGGGCGGCGCCCCGATCACCGAGGGCGTGAGCTACGGCAACGACGACACCGGTCTCGACCTGGACAGTGGAGTGCGCCGTCTGCCGCCAGGACCCGGTGGACCGGTCGCGCCGGGCGCGAAGGGCAAGGGCGTCGGGATCGGCGTGCCGCCCGACAACCAACCGCCGCTGCCGCTGCCGCAGCCGGTCGAGATCCGCATCATCATCGAGGTGATCGACCGCAACGGCGTCGTGCGCACGATCGTGGTCCGCGTGCAGCTCCTCCCCGGCATGAACGGCCAGCAGATCCAGGCGATGATCATCCAGGCGCTGCGCCAGGCCGGCTTCACGCCGTCGGGCGCGCGGTGGAACAGCGTGCTCGACCCCTATCGCCTCTGGTACGGGCTCCTGCTCGAGCGCAGTCTGCTCGGTGAGGACGTGCAGCACGTCGAGTACCAGTACGACGCACTGGCACGGCGCGTGATGCCGCCGCAAGAACTGCATGCGGGCGTCCTGCCGGAGCACGGCATCGGGACCTTCGGCCTGCCGACGCTCGGCGCCGCGCAGCGGATGCCGTCGGCGTGGGGCGACGGCCTTCCGGCACCGTCATCGTTCTTCGACATCACCTACCAGATCGAACTGCCGAACGCGCCGGGCGGCGAGGTCATCGGATTCGCACGCACGGAGCTCCCGATCCCTAACCTCGGCGGTTGGCTCTACGTCGATCCGGGCACGTCGATCTTCGTGCTCCAGTTGACCGATCCGATGGGGACGATCCGGCACCGCTATGTCGTGCCGAACGACCCTGGACTCGTCGGTCTGAAGCTGTTCACGCAGGGCCTCGCCCTCGACGCCGCGACGATGCAGCTCTCGATGACCGAGGGCGTGCAGATCGCGATCGGCAACTGATCCGATCGAAGGTCTCCGTCAGTCCTCGCGCGTGACGGCCGCCACGTCTTCGAGCGTGACCAGCCCCTGACAGGCCTTGAGCAGGCCGTCGCGCGCCATCGACACGAAGCGGCCCTTGCGCTCGACCATCGCGGCGAGCTCCGTGTCCGACGTGCTGCGCGAGATTGCGCGGCCGATCTCGGTGTCGACCACGAGGACCTCGTGGATCGGCACGCGGCCGCGTTTGCCCTTGTTCCGGCATTGCGGGCAACCGGCGCCGCGACGGAACGTGCGCTGCGATTCGGGAACGTCGGTCGCGCCGAACGTGGCGAGGGCCTCGTCGGTCGGCTGGTCGGGCACGGCGCAGTCCGGGCAGATCCGCGGGACGAGTCGCTGGGCTACGACGCAGCGGAGCGACGGACCCAGCAGATAGGGCTCGACGCCCATGTCGAGCAGGCGGGTGACGGCCCCGAGCGCGGTGTTCGTGTGGAGCGTCGAGAGCACGAGGTGACCGGTCAATGCGGCCTGCACGGCGATCCCCGCGGTCTCCTGGTCGCGGATCTCGCCGATCATGATCACGTCGGGGTCCTGGCGAAGAACCGCGCGCAGGACCTGCGCGAAGGTCCTCCCGGCCTTGGTGTCGACCTGGACCTGGACCGTGCCGGGGAGGTCGTACTCGACGGGGTCTTCGACGGTGATGAGGTTGATCGAGTCCTCGTTCACCGCGTTCATCGCGGCATAGAGCGTCGTCGTCTTGCCGCTGCCGGTCGGGCCGGTGAGGAGGACAAGGCCATTGGGACTGGAGAACGCGCCCTTGAACGCGGTCAAGTTGGTCTCCGACATGCGCAACCGATCGAGTTCGAGCCGGATCGCGCCACGATCGAGGATGCGCATCACCACCTTCTCGCCGAAGACGCTGGGCAGCGTCGACACCCGCAATTCGAGATCGGGGTGGTTGCCGCCGAGCACGTAACGGCCGTCCTGCGGCATGCGTCGCTCGCTGATGTCGAGCCCGGCGACGATCTTGATGCGTGAACAAACCGGTGCGTGCAGTGCCTTGGGGAAACGGTGAACGACCTCGAGCTCAGTTGGACGACCGCATCCTCGCCGGCGATCTGCTTGAGCTTCTCGGGGTTCGACAGCACGTCGGCGCCGACCTCCGCCTTCGCGATCTGCGCGATCATCTTCTCGATGCCGGTCAGGCCACGGGCCTGACGGGCGAGGGCGCGCTCGATCGAACTCGGCGTGGCGAGAGCAATGTCGATCGGCGAGCGGGTGGCTTCCTGGATCGCGTCGATCGACAAGACGTCGTACGGATTGGAGAGCGCCACCCTGAGCAGCCCATCGGCCTCCCCGACCACGACCGCCCCGAAACGGCGGCCAACGTCGATCGGCAGACGATGGAGCGATTGCGGGCTCAGCGTACGCTCGTCGAGCGGATCGAAGTCGACGCCGAGCCGCCGCGCCCAGACGCGGTATGCGTCGTTCTCCGACGCGAGGCCGCGCTCGACCGCCAGCGCGACGAAGCGGAGTTCGTCCCCGCCGGCTTGCTCGAGCAGCTCGTCGAACTCGGCAGCCTCTCGATTGCAGACCTCGGCGAGGTCGCGCACGAGGTCGTGCCCTTGGTTGGCCATGTTCCCTATTCGGAGGGCAGGCCACCGGAGGGTGAGGCCGGGTCGCGCGCGGGTGACCGGGGAGAAAAGGCGGTGGCAAGAATCGCGGGCCCTCAGGTGAACACCCGAGGCCGAACATCATTCGCGGCCTCGACCGTCACGGTAAGGGGATCGAACCGGGACAAGTCGGCGCTCGAGATTCGTGTCAGTCAAGTTCGGCGGCGCAACGTCTCGACAGAAGGGAGTCAGCTCTCTCAAGGGAGCCCCTTCTCCATCACCCTATGGAGGTATCAGTGACCAAGCAAATCGAGAAGCAGTCGGAGGGTTTCACCCTCGTCGAAGTCGTCGTCGTCCTGGCGGTCGTGTTGCTCCTCTCGGGCATCGCGGTGCCGCTCATCAGCAGCTATGTCGAAGACAGTCGACGTGGCCGCGCGGAGGCCGAGGTCAAGATGATCGCCGGCGCACTGACCAACTTCTACAAGGACGTCGGCCAGTTCCCGAGCCGTGACTCCTCGGCCAAGGACTACACCCTGAAGGCCTTCTTCACGGGCAGTGCGATCCCGAAGACCGACCCGTTCGTGAAGACGCACAGCTGGAGCGACTGGGCGCGCAACACCAGCACGGGCGACGTCCTGGACAACCACCTGCTGTCCAACGCGCCGGGCGCGAAGACGACGGCGGCCTACGCGACGACGGGCGATCGACGCTGGCGAGGTCCCTACCTCTCCTCCAGCGCGCCGATGGACCCCTGGGCGCGGCCGTACGTCATCAACGTGATCAGTGCGTACAGCACCGACGCGACCAACTACAAGAAGCTGTTCGTGATGTCCGCCGGTGCCAACGGCGTAATCGACACGAACGCGAACGCCGCGTCGACCGACACTCTGGCCGGAGACGACATCGGCGTGATCATCCAGGCGCGTACCTGATCCGGTAGTCACCGATCGGGGCGCGTCCCTGAAGTCAGCTCGAGTCCGACGTGATCGCCGCCGCCGAGGTGGCGGTGGTGATCACGCGGCGCTCGCGCCGTCCGCGTGCAAGGAGCGTTACGACTCGTGCGATATCGCTGCACGTATGCCGACGAGCACGGTGAGACCGCCGTCGCCGTCCAGGACGCCGAGAACGAGCAAGCGCTCTACGAGGCTCTCCAGCGCGAGGGCCACATCCTGCTCCAGGCCAAGTCGTTGGCGCCGCGCGAGACGCGTCCCAAGACCAAGACCGCGCGGCTCTCGTCGGCCGACCTGATGGCCCTGACCCAGGCGCTCGAGACCAGCCTGGACGCCGGCGTCCCCTTGCTCGCCGTGCTCGAGGCGATGCGCGACCAGGAGACCGAGCCACGAGTACGGCAGCTCTACGCGACGATCATCGAGGACATCCAGCGCGGTTCGTCGCTGGCCGATGCGCTCGCCGCGCACCCGCGGGCATTCCCCGACGTCTATGTCGCCCTGGTCCGCGCCGGCGAGAGTTCGGGAAGCCTGCCAATGGTGTTCGCTCGCCTCGGCGGGTTCCTGCAGTGGCGGGAGAAGCTCCGCTCCACCGCGAAGCACGCGATGGTCTACCCGTGCGTCGTCGGTACCGCTGCCTACGGCCTCGTGATGTTCCTGCTGTGGTTCGTCATCCCGCGGCTCGGAGAGATTCTCCGCAAGGTGAGCGACGACCTGCCCGCGGCCAGCCGGATCCTCCTCGACGTATCGGACATCGTCGCGGGGAACATCCTGCTCGTGCTCGCCGGCACCGCGGCGCTGGCGTTCGCGGTGTATTGGGCTCTTCGATCCGATCTCGGGAAAAGCCTGGCGTCCTCGGTCGCCGTGCGTTTGCCGATCGCCAAGGGCGTGGTGCGAGCGCTCAATCTGGCGAAGCTGTGCCACACAATCTCGCTCCTGCTCCGCGCCGGACTGACGATGACCACGTCGCTGCAGCTGACCAGGAGCACGCTCACCCTGCCGGACCTGCGCGAGCGCATCGGCCGCATCGAGGCGGATCTCGAAGGTGGTCAACGCGTCTGCGACGCGTTCCAACGGGCAGAGGTCCTGCCGCCGCTGGGGTTGAGCATGCTGCGCGTTTCCGAGGAGGCCGGCGGATTGCCGAAGTGCTTCGAACGGCTGGGTGAGAGCCTGGATCGCCAGGCACAGAGCGCCGTCGAACGCCTCATCGCGATGCTGGAGCCGGCGATCACCGTCCTGCTCGGCGTCATCGTCGGCACGATCGCCGCGGTGATCATCTCGACTCTCTACAAGGCGGTCGGAGGCCTCGCCAAATGACGCGCCAAAGGACTCGCTCACCCGTCGCGGCCGAGGCCCCAACCCATCCGGGTTGCAGGCGTCGTCGCTGGCGCGACGACCAAGAAGGCCTCGCCCGCTCTTCTTGCTGGGGCCCTC
>JACRLW010000046.1:12181-41162 GCA_016235155.1 Planctomycetota bacterium | reverse complement strand
GGCGGTGACGATCGACTCGAGGTTGCGACCCTCGATCAGCGGCATCGTGAAGTACGGCCGCTGGTTGCCGTCGACTCCGAGTTCGAAGACGGCGGCGACGCCCGGATGTTGGAGACGCCCGGTCACGCGCGCCTCGTCGAGGAATCGCGCGAGTGCGCGCGGTTCCGGCAGGGTCTCGTCGTCGTCCAAGCCGAGCACCTTCATCGCGACCTCGCGGCCGAGCGCCGGGTCGAAGACGCGCAGGATCGTCCCCATGCCGCCGCGACCGATCGTCGTCGGTGAGGAGTAGCGTCCGCCGGAGGCCGCGAACTCGAGCGGTCCGCCGTCGCCGGCCGGCTCGTCGCGCTCGGAATCGAGTGCGGCGAGCTCCGCGGTCACCAATTGCTCGTGGCCGGGGAACAGGGCTCGGTACTCGGCGAGCGTGCGGGTCCGTCCGGCAGCGCGGTCGTTCAGGACCTGCTGGAGGAAGCGGATGGCCGTCGCCGCGCTGCTCGCATCGCTCGATTCGCTCACGGGCACGGAAGGTACCGTGTCGTGAGGGGCATCGGATCGACCGGCGATTCGACCAAGCTCGAGGGCATCGACTGCGACGGCTGTCCACGCGCGCGGGCTCGGGACACCGGATGGGAGGCCGGCGATTCCGCCGACCCCACGACCCGACCAGAACCAGCCGATGAATCCTCGTCTCCGACTCCTCTCCGCATCCCTCGGTCTCGCTTCGCTCCTCGCCGCACAGGAGCATGCGTCCGACGCCGCGCTCGCCCGTGCGCTGGCAGCGCGCCCTCGGGTCATCCCGGTCCATGCTGCGAACTCCGATTCGGGCGTCGAGTACGGGCTGTGGGCAGCCGGCGAGAGCTACAAGGTCGCCTTCAGTGGCGACATGACCTTCGTGCCGTACCTCGGCGCCGCCTACCCGCAGAACCTGCCGTGGAGCTTCCGCACCGAGTCGGTCCGCGTAGGGAGCCGCGAACTGCTCGTCATGGGTCGCGAGCCGTCTCAGGCGCGCGAGGCGACGCGCGTCGAGTACCGCCACGGTCCGATCACCGAGGCATACGACGTTCTCTCCGAGGGGCTCGAGCAGACGTTCGTGCTCCCGGTCGCGCCCGGCGTACCGGGCGATCTCGTCGTGACCGGTCGCGTGACGACCCTGCTCCGATGCGCGAAACGCGGCGACGCGCATGCGGCGCTCGAGTTCTCCGACAAGGCCGGTGCGAGGATCCTGTCGTACGGGGCGGCGACCGTCGTCGACGCCGCGGGCCGTCGCTCACCGATCACGACGGGTTGGGACGGTGCTCATGAGTTGCGGCTCACGGTGCCGGGCGACTGGCTCGCCGCGGCGACGTATCCGGTCACCATCGATCCGCTGCTCGGGACGATTTCGGTGTCGTCACCGAGCGCGCGCTGCTTCAGCGCCGACGTTGCGCGAGATGACGCCCACGACCAGTTCGTCTGGGCCTTCGTCCTGGAAGCGTCGGCCGCCGATCGCGACGTCATCGCCTACACGATTCCATCCGACTTCACGACCACGCGCCTCGTGTTCGACGACCTCAACACCTGGGACTCGCCGCAGGTGCAGGTCGCGGTGGCCGGCAGTCCGTCCACTCACTTGATCGCGTTCAACCGCGTGATCAACGACGTGTCCGGCGTGCGCTTCCATCGTCGCATCGGCGCGAGCACGGCCTATTCGACGCAGGTGACGATCCAGAATGCGCCGAGCGGCGCACACGACTGGCGGGTGGACGTCGGCGGCCAGCGCCCGTATCCCGCGCCCGGCAACGACGACACTTTCCTGCTGGTGTGGCAGCGCGACTACGCAGGCCTGACGTTCGCGAACACCAACACCAGTTCGATCTGGGGCCGCACGATTGGGACGAACGGCAGTGCGAGCGTCGAGTTCGTCCTCGCGATCGGGATCACGGTGTCGCGTGACTTCGAGTTGCCGAGCGTCAATCAAGAGGCGCGGTGGGTGCCGGGCGGGACGGAGTGGCTCGTCGCCTACCAACGCTTCAACAACAACTTCTCGCCGGCAGTGTGGACGGTCGAGGGACGACTCGTCGACGACGCCACGAACGTCGCCGCGAACACCTGGAGCGCGACCCGGAACGGCTCCGCCTCCCATCGTGTGGCTCCGCAGGTTGCAGGTTCGATCGGCAGGTACCTCGTCGCCTTCAACGACATCGCGTACTCCTTCGCGCCGGTCAAGACCGGCATCACGAGCGGTACGTCACTCAAGACCGAGCGCGTGGACTGGTCATCGAGCGGCGCTCCGACCAACCACGACGAGACGACGCTGTTCGGCGCGTACGCAGAGCCGCGCATGCTGCTCGGGGGGATCGCGTACGACTACGTTTCCCGATCGCACTGGTGCGTCGTCTCGGCAAGCTCGCGGAACCTCGGTGGCGCGGGTCGCTCGATCGTGAACCGCGTCGGCTTCAACGGGGCGACGACGGAAACCGCAACGCTCGAATCGCCCGCGGCCTCGCAGCAGTGCGAGGTCGGCGCATGCTGCTTCGACGACGACCTACTCGAATTCGCGTGCACCTGGTCGATCAACACCAGCATGGCGGGAAGAGTCGGGCTCCGTCGGCTCTACTACCAGGCGCCGGGTGCGCTGCGGCACTTCGGCAACTCCTGCACGTCCGCGAGCATCGGTTGGTCCGGTGCGCAGCAGATCGGCGGCGCGTTCGACGCGTGCACACTGCGAAGTGCGCCCGCGAACACTCTCGCGATCCTCGTGCTCGGGTATGCGGCGCAGAACCCGCCTCTCGACCTGACCTTCATCGGGATGCCGTCCTGCTGGCTCAATGTGCCGAGCGCCGGCGCCGGCAACCTCGGGACGATCGGGACATCCAGCGACTCCGGGGGTGGCGCCGGCGTCACGCTGCCGCTTCCTGAGAACCTCTCGCCGTTCGAACTGTCGTTGCAGTGGATCGTCGCCACCCCGGGCGCGAATGCACTCGGCCTCGTGACCACTCAAGGACTTGCCGTGCCGCTGGTGCGTTGAGGGCGCACGCTCACCTCACCGCGCAAACCCCACCGTTCTCCTCCGCCAATCGCCGGACGAACTCGCTGGCGCCGCCGAGCGCGACGGAGTGGATGCGCACGCGGCGGACCCGGTTCGCGCGCGCGACCGCGGCGAGGATCGACGCCGGATCCGTCAGTTGGCCCGAGCTCGGTTGGCCGTCGCTGAGGACGAACAGTTCGTCGATGCCGGCGTCGACGTCCTGCCCCCAACGCGTGTCGGCGATGTCGAGGGCTTCGTCGAGGGCGCCATAGAGATTGGTCGAGCCGCCGGCGACGAGCGAGGCCAACAGGTCCCGCAACGCCGAACGTCCTCTCTCGGTTGCGGCGACCAACGGCTTGCCCCAGCGACGCACGCCGTCGGAGAAGGCGACGACGCCGAAGCGCGCATCGGCGGGGAGCGCCTGCACTGCGTTCCAGAGCTCGACCTTGGCCTGGGCGATGCGCGTCGTCTGCAGCATGGCCGCCTCGGTGGTCGTGCCCTCCGCGCGCGAGACCGCCAGCGATTCGTCCATGCTGCCCGAGCAGTCGATCACGAAGAGTACGCGCATGCCGCGGACGGGAATGCCGAAGAAGCCCGACGACGTGCGCTGTGCGCCGTCGTCCGAGTCCCGCGGCGACGGCATCGCGAAGGTGTCGCGTTCGCGCTCCCAGAACGCGCGCCAGTCTTCAGGGCGATCGGCGGCGAGCAGGGTTCCCGTGAGTTCGCGGAGCGCGCGGTGCGCGGCTTCCCGCAGCGTGCCCGAGCGCAGCTTGTCGTCCACGTCGCGCGTGTCCGCACAGCGCTCGAGGACCGCGATCAGTGGCTCGATCGAACGCACGCTGCGGATGCGGCGGCAGAGTTCGACGACAACGAGATCGCAGCGCCAGTCGAAGCGGCCGAGGCTCGCGAGAGCTGCCGCCAGGGCGTCGCGCGAGGTGCGCGAGTCGAGCGAGCCGTGGTTGGCCACGACGATGGCGTGCAGCGCATCGAGCATCGCGATCGCCGCGGGCGGGCTCGTCTCGCGCAGCAGCGCCGTCGCAAGCGCGTTCGCCGAGTGCGCGTGCGAGCGCGTGCCGAGCGCTTCCGCGGCGGCGATGCGGACGAACTCGTCCTTCGCGCCGAGCTGTGCTTCGACGTCGAGCCGCACCACGCCGTTGCGCACAGCGCCCAAGGCGCGCAGCGCCGCGAACCGGATGCCCGCGCGCCACCCGCGGAACGCGTCGCGTTCGCCGCGCGCGGCGAGTCGTAGGCGTTCGATCGCCGCCGACGACGTCACGCGTCCGAGCGCGCGATGCGCTTCCTCGCGCACGAGATCGGGCTGCGGCCCGAGCGATCCGCGGTCGTCGCCGAGGCCGCTCGCCGCGAGCGCGAGCATCGCGTCCAAGCCGTCGTCGTCGGGCGCGAGTACCACGCGCGCGAGCAGTTCGACGAGTCCGGCCTTGTGCGACGACAGGACCTGCGGCGCCTCCCGGCACAAGTCGTCGCCGTAGAGCCGGCGCGCGAGTCCGGCCTCGATGCCGGCGCCGCGGTCGAGCGTGAGCCGGCCTTCGCGCCACGCCGAATGCCAGCGCTCGAGGCGCCGCGCGAGGATGGCATCGTCGTCCTGCGCGACCGCGGTCCCGACGGTCACGAGGAGCGCGACACCGATCGCCAACAAGCTGCGGAGGGGTCGGAGAGGCATCGGCGACGGGCACGGCTAGCCCGGTGCGCGCGGCAGGTTACCCGCGCGTCGCTTGGTGTGCGGGTGCCGCGGTCTATCCTCCAGCCCGCCCCTTCATGTCCGCCCCCGCCGCGCGCCCGCCGATCACCGTCCGCCTGCTCGACATCTTCCGCATCGGGCCGGGGCCGAGTTCGAGCCACACCGTCGGTCCTATGCGCGCGACCGGGATGTTCCGGCGCCGCTTGATCGCGCGCGGCGTGGTGCCCGCCCGCCTGCAGGTCGAACTGCGCGGTTCCCTCAGTGCGACCGGGCACGGGCACGGGACCGATCGCGCGGTACTCGCCGGACTCGCGGGCCAGCATCCCGAGGACGTCGACCCGGACGCGTTCCACGCGCTTGCCGAGCGACTCGGGCGCGATCCGTCGATCGAGTGGGGTGGACACCGCGTGCGGCTGCATCCCGACGACGTCGTGTTCGACCGCTCGCGCGACACGTCGCCGCAGCACCTGCCGCACCCCAACACGCTGGTGTGCCGCGCGTTCGACGGCAATGGCGCGTTGATCCACGAAGAAGCCTGGTTGTCGGTCGGCGGCGGCTTCGTGCAGACGATCGGTGACGAGAGCGGCAAGCGGAAGGCGCCGAGCGCGCCGGTCGCGCCGTTCTGGAACGGCGAGTCGCTGTGCGAACAGGCGCGGATCCACGGCGGCCTCGGCGGAGTCGTGTTGGCGAACGAACGCGCATGGGAGGAGACGTCCGGCGCACTCGAGGCCGGGCTCGACCGCATCTGGACCGCGTTCCGGACCTGCGTCGCGCGCGGCCTTCGTCACACCGGGCAACTCCCCGGCGGCCTCGGCGTGCTCCGTCGCGCCGCGACGATGCAGGCGCAACTGCAGGCCGGTCGCGTGGAGCCGAGCTACCGGATCATCGCGCAGGCGCAGGCCTACGCGTACGCGATCAACGAGGAGAACGCCGCGGGCGGCATCGTGGTGACGGCGCCGACCAACGGCGCCGCGGGCATCTTCCCGGCGGTCCTGCTCGAAGCGGCGGAGCGGTTGGGACTCTCGCGCGATCAGGTGCACCGCGCGCTCGCGACCGGCGGCTCGATCGCGATGGTCATCAAGACCCACGCGAGCCTGAGCGGCGCCGAGGTCGGTTGTCAGGGCGAGGTCGGCAGCGCGACGGCGATGGCTGCCGCGGCGTTGTGCGAGATCCTCGGCGGCGACATCGACCAGGTCGAACGCGCCGCGGAGATCGGGCTCGAGCACAACCTCGGTCTCACCTGCGACCCCATCAAGGGTCTGGTGCAGGCGCCGTGCATCGAACGCAACGCGATGGGCGTCGCCAAGGCGTGGAGCGCGGCGCAGCTGGCGCTCAACACCGGCGAGAAGGGCATCGTCTCGCTCGACAAGGTGATCCGCGTGATGAAGCGGACCGGCGACGACATGCGCCGCGAGTACAAGGAGACGAGCGAGGGCGGGCTGGCGGTGAATCTGCCGGAGTGCTGAGGTCTCG
This sequence comes from Planctomycetota bacterium, assembly GCA_016235155.1. Taxonomy (GTDB): domain Bacteria; phylum Planctomycetota; class UBA1135; order UBA1135; family UBA2386; genus JACRLW01. The sequence goes on along the minus strand of JACRLW010000046.1, from coordinate 34,986 downwards.
CGCTGCAGCGCGCGATCAGCGGCCGCTCGGCGGCGCCGGCGGTCCCTGCATGCCGGCATCCGCCGGCGGCTTCGCTTCGGACTTCTCGACCAGTCCCTCCAGCGGGCTCAGCCGCTCCGCGAGTTCCTGTTGCGCCTGCTCGGCCGTCATCGGTTCCTCGGGCAACGGCGTGACGACGCGCATCGCCTTCATCCAGACGCCGTCGCGGTCCGGAACGGGGACCATCGGGCCGTCGTGGTCGATGCCGGCCTGTTCGGCGCAGAGCTTCAGCAGGTCGTGGGCGATCGCGTGGAGCGGCGGGACGACGTCCATCCCGGCGTCGGGCGCGTAGGTGGCGCATTCGCGTCGATCGGGGAACGCGGCGTTGCCCATCTGCCGGAAGCGCAGCATCGCGGCGGCGAGATCGTCGAGCGGCCGGCGCGACGCGATCACGAGGAAGGTGGTCACACCGACGCCGTCGCCGACGTGCCAGACGATGTCCTGTTGCTCCCACCTGCCCGGCAGTTCGTGGGTCCCGGCGGCGAGCGGATCAACCGAAGCCATGCTCTTCAGCCGCGTGCTCGGCCAGAGCGCGACGTTGCCGCGCAGCATGTCCCAACTCGCCACGTAGACGTGCAGCGGCTCGTCGATCTCGACCTGCAGGCGGACCGGATGGTCCGCGGGCAACTCGGCGAAGGGCTCCTGCGCGGTCCGGGTCTCGCCGAACTGCCAGCGCACGCTCGGCGCCGGCGGCGTCCGGCCGCTGATCCAGATCGCGGCGAGCGTGGCCAGGACCGCGGCTTCGACGACCAGCACTGCGCGACGGGGACGGCGGCTCTTGGCTTCCATGGTGTTGCGGCGGCGTTCGCCCCTCCCCATCGGAACTTCACGGCGTCGGACTCCAGTCCGCGGCGTCCCGAGCGCCGTCGCGAAAAGTGTCCGATGGACACGAAACTTGACGACAGGTCACGATCACGCCTTGATGCGCGCCATGTTCGAAGCCCGGCGCCACGCGGACGAGTTCTCACACCACGAAGTCGAACCGGCCCCCTACGCCCTGCCGCCCGGAGTCGCGGCGCTCGAGCACGACCCGGCGACGCGACGCCGTCGCCTGCTCGCGCTCGTCATCGTCCTCGGCTCGGCCGGCCTCGGGTTCCTCGCCGGCCGGCTCTGGCACGACTCGGGTGCCGGCGGCAGCGACCGAGATCCGAAGCCCGCGACGCGCGCCGTCGACGACGAACTGATGGCGGTCGCGACCTCGCTCGATCACTGGGCTCGGCGCGCGCTCGCGGTGTTCGTCGCGGGCGACGTCCCGCGTGCGCTACCGCAGGCGCCGCGCGACCGCTGAACGCGGGGGGCTTCAGCTCGTCTTGCGCGCCACGCGTCCGGGCGACGCCTGATCGGTCGGCGTCACGCGGATCACGTCGATGTTCACGTGCTCGGGCAGAGCGAGCGCGAACGCGATGCAGGTCGCGACGTCGTCGGGGCTGAGCGGGCGCATCCCGGTGTAGACCTTCTTCGCGCGCACTTCGTCGCCGCGGAAGCGCACGACGCTGAACTCGGTCTCGACCATGCCCGGATCGACGCTGGTCACCCGGATGCCCTGGCCGAGCGTCTCGTAGCGCAGCGCTTCGGTGATCGCACGCAGGCCGCGCTTCGTCGCGCAGTAGACGCTGCCGCCCTCATAGGACTCGTAGCCCGCGAGCGACCCGACCATCACGATGTGGCCCGTGTTGCGTTCGACCATCGCCGGAAGCACGCGGCGCGTGACTTCGAGCACGCCGAGGATGTTGGTCTCGATCATCTCGCGCCAGGCTTCGCCGGTCGCCGACGCGATGCGTTCGACGCCGCGTGCGAGCCCAGCGTTGTTCACCAGCACGTCGATCGGTCCGTGAGCGGCGATCGCGGCTTCGACGAAGCGCGCGACGGACTCCGCGCGCGTGACGTCGAGCGGATGGGTGAGGGCGCCGGTCGCGATCCCCGTGAGCCGATCCGTGCGCCGTGCGCCGAGCGAGAGGCGATGACCGTCTTGGGCGAGACGGCGAGCGGTCGCGGCTCCGATCCCGGAACTCGCGCCGGTGACGACGACGTGCTTCATGCGGCGCGATGATCGTCGATCAGGCGGCGCCGATCGACAGCGCGAGGCGGAAGGCGGCGCGCGCGAGCATGATCGACGCGATGACGACGACGAACACGAGCACGGCGCGATGCCCGCGTCGCACCGACCAGACCGCGCCGAGGTAGCTGCCCGCGAACGCGCCGACGGCGAGCAGGAGGGCGGGTCCCCACAGGATCGCGCGCGCGGCGCTGAAGGCGACGATGCTCGTCGCCGACGAACACGCGAGGAGCGCCATCTTCGCGGCGTTCACCCGCACGAGGTCGCGATCGCCCACGCGCCGGAGCGCCACGATCGAGAGCAGGCCGACGCCGACATGCAGAAAGCCCATGTGCACGCCGATCAGCGCGAACAACGGATACGCGCCGCGGGGCGATGCCGGTGTGGCGTCGACCTCGATGCCCCGGTTGCGCAGCAGGCTGGCGACGAGGATCGCGATGACCACGAGCAGGGCGAGGTCGTAGACCGCCGGCGGCACTCGGATCGCGAGCCAGGTGCCGAGCACCGCACCCGGCACGGTGAGGAGTCCGTAGCGCAGCGCGCCGACCGGCAGTCCCTGACCTTGGCGCCGGAACCCGAGCCAGCCGCCGATCGCGATCGCGAGCGCCGCGGGACGCATCGCGGCGTTGGCCGCTTCCGGCGAGAGCTGCGCGACCAGTTCGAAGGTCAGGAGCGCGAGTGCGCCGCCCGCGCCGGCGAGGTTGTTCACGAAGCCCATCACCAGACCGGTGACGACGATCAGGACGGCGACGAGGAGTTCCACGGGCGGAGTGCGCGGCGCCTCACGACGGCGCGCGCAACGCCCTCGCGGCGGCGGCGCGCGCCGGATCGGCGAAGCGCGCGAGGAGATGTCCGTCGCGATGGTGTTCGGGATCGAGGTCGCAGATCAACACGTCGAAGCCCAGGCGCGTGGCCGTCGTACGGATGAGTTCGGGCGAGACCCAGCGGAAGCAACCGGTGCGCGGATGCCCGTGGTCCCTCACGACGCGATCGATGTCGCCGACGAAAGGTCAGGATCCAATGGCCGCCCGGGCGCAGCAGTTCGGTCGCGGCGCAGAGGTACGCGGCGACGGCGGTGAACTCGACGTGAACCAGCGTGTCGATGGAGTAGACGGCGTCGACCGTGCCGAGCCAGCCGAGTTCGCGCGCGACGCCCTGCAGCGCCCGCGGATCGTCCTCCGCGATGCGCCGCAGTCGCAGTCGGCCCGCGGCGATCTCCGTCGCGAAGCGCTGCGCGCACACGTCGAGGAAGCGCTGCGAGACGTCGCATGCGGCGATCTCGCCGCGACCGGACTCGAGCACGAGCGCGGTGTACTTGCCGCCGCCCTGACCGATCTCGACCGCGCGCCGCCACTGCTCGACCCCCGCGGGGACGAACAAGCGGTCGAACCACGCGCGCCACAGGTTCGGCGAGCCCCATTCGTCGCCCGGCCACTTCCCCGCGGCGGGCTTGCTGCGCCCCGCGTACTCGTCCCACGACGCGGCGAAAGGGGAAGGGTCGGTCATGGTTGGTCCTGGGGCGTCGGTCGCGCACGGGCGTGACGCATCCGGCGCGGGTCGCGCCGAAGGGCTCACCCGAGCAGATCGGCGACCGCCGTGCGTTCCTCGCTCAGCTCTTTCGTGCTGATCGCGATCTGGGCGCGGGCGTAGTCGTCGAGCTTGAAGCTGCGGTCGATCTTCCAGTTGCCCTTGCCGTCGGTGTGGCAGGGGTAGCTGCAGACGATGTTGTTCGGGAGTTCGTAGGCGCCCTCGCCCCAGACGCAGAGCGAGACCGGGTCGTCGGGCTTGGAGACGGCGAACAGTGCGTGTGCGTGATCGAGGGCGGCGTTGGCGGCGGAGAACGCCGACGACATGCCCCGCGCGTCGATCACGGCCTTGCCGCGCTCCTGCACGGTCTTCACGAACGCCCCCTTCAGCCAGGCGTCGTCCTTGATGACCTCGCGCGCGGGCTTGCCGCCGATGCGGGCGTTGGTCCAGTCGGGGAACTGCGTGTTGCTGTGGTTGCCCCAGATGGCGACGCGGTCGACTCTGGTCCAGTGCTCGTTGGCCTTGGCCGCGAGCTGGAAGCGCGCGCGGTTCTGGTCGAGGCGCGACATCGCCGTGAAGCGGTCGTTCGGGACGTCCGGCGCCGCGTGCATCGCGATCAGGCAGTTGGTGTTGCAGGGATTGCCGACGACGACGACGCGGACGTCGGGCGCGGCGTGGTCGTTGATGGCGCGACCCTGCGTCGTGAAGATCGGCCCGTTCTCGCGCAGCAGGTCCTTGCGCTCCATGCCCTTGCCGCGCGGCTTCGCACCGACGAGCAGGCACAGGTCGGCGTCGTGGAACGCGATGTTCGGCTTGTCGGTGACGAAGATCCCGTGCAGCAGCGGGAACGCGCCGTCCTGGAGCTCCATCCGCACGCCGTTCAACGAACCGAGCGCCGGCGTGATCTCGAGGAGTTGGAGGATGACGGGGACCTCCGGACCGAAGATCGCGCCGGATGCGATGCGGGGCAGGAGGCTGTAACCGATCTGACCGGCGGCACCGGTGACGACGACACGCTTGGCCTTCATGGGTGGACTCGGGGGTTCGCTGCGTTCGGGTCGAGCGGGGCGATTCGAGCACGGCCCGCCGCGCGATCCAAGCGTTGCGGAGTCAGCGCCCCTCGCCTTCCGCGACGAGCCTCGCGTCGACGACCGGGTCGATGTACTCGCGGAAGACGCGACGCCACTCGGGATGCCGCGAGCAGATCTCGAAGGCGGCACGGCTCTCGAACTCCGACAAGAGCACCATCGTGTAGCCGCCGTTCTGCTCGGCGACGTTGTGCGTCACCGTCAGGTGGACGACCCCCGGCATGAGTTCGACCAGTTCGGCGAGCGCCTCCCGTCCCGCGCGCACGCGCTCGAGCGCCACCCCTTCCCGGAGGCGGAACAGCTCGACGTGATGGAAGGGCGCGGTCGTCATTCCGCGGCGGACGATACGCACCCGCCGCGGTCGCGCCCCCTCTCGTTCAGGCCGCGGCGTCCTTGTCCGCGGCCGGGACCACGCGCAGCGGTCGGCGCGGGTCGTCCTCTTCGCCCAGCATGTGCCCGTGGGAGATGCCGTCCTCACCCGCCTGCCAGCAGAAGACCAGCGGGCCGCGCTGCGTCCGCCCGGGGATGTGGATCGTCAGCGGCGAGGAGCGCAGCACGCTGAGTCCGAGGTGCTCGAACTCGGCGAGGGCCTGATTGGTCGCCTCGCGGTTGCGGAAGAGCTCGGCCTCGGCGTCGGCGATGCAGTCGCCCAGCCCTTCGGGCGTGTTGCTCGAGTTCAGCTCGTCCAGGGTCTTCGTGAGCTCGCGGCGCTCACGGCGGCGATCCTCGATCTCCGCCGAGATCGCGCGCAAGAGAGGCAGCAGGCGCGTCGCCTCAGCCAGGTTGTAGCGCGTTTCCATCACGGCTCCGTCGGTGGCTTGTCGACCAGAGGGGTCTACGCTCGAGCGAGCAACGTCGAACGGTCCGCGTCACGTTCCGCGCCGTCCGACCTTCCGATTAGCCGGTCGCCGGGGCGGGGTTACGCGAACATCGTTCGTCGCTCGCACGAGACGTGCCCTGATACGACGAGGACCCGGGATTTCTCCACCGCGGCGAAGGACGGTTGAGCGGAGCCAAGCGCGCGAGTCGTCCACGCTCGACGCACCCGCCCTCTCGACGGACCGAACCGTGACGGCTCCGTCCGGCCGGCGGATCTCGCGTTCGCCGCTGGTGGTGTCGCTCAGACCGAAGCACGCAACCGGTGGGGGTGAGCCCAGGTGGCTCTCGCTCGCCGCGATCTCGACGGTTTGCGTCGGCCGAACGTCGCGACGGAAGGTGAGTCCCGCCCCGATCCCGGATCCGTTCACCCCCGTGTCGCGCAGGCGGACGGCGAGCCGAGCCCCCGGACCGTTTTCGTCGCGCAGCACGTGGCGCGGCCCGTCGTTGGTGGTGGTCACGAAATCGGGGCGGACGTCGCCGTCGACGTCCGCGGCGGCGAGCGTCAAGACGTCGTCCGGAACGACCAGCCCCGAAGCCGCTGGCGGAACCGGCACGAGCCCGGCGTCCGTGCCGCGCGGCAGGACGCCCGACCCGGAGGCCGCCCTTCGTCCGGTCTCGGGCTCAGGGTGGAAGTAGGTCCGTCATCGCGCACGAAGCGGGTCGCGCCGCCGGCGTCGCCGTCGCTCCGCTCGAGTCGTCGCTGAAGAATGCGGCGGATGCCAGCCGCGAAGGGAAACGGTCGAGCGGGCGCCGGACGCGACGGATCGACGGGCCTCCCAACCCGCGCTCCTCGCGGAGCGACGCGGTGTGCGGCTGAGCACGACGCAGCAGGGTTCTCCGCGCCGCACGACACGCGTCCGATCCGCCGGCCGGCGCCCGCAGACCGACATGTGTGCACTGCGCGGCTCCGAAGTACTCCGAGAAGCTCTGCAGGCGTTCCAGGTCGCGGTCAGCGCATCGCGGTCGCGCGCACGCGGCGGAACGGCAGTTCGACTTCGCCGATCGTCTCGAGGCGGCTCGTCAGCACGATCCGGAGCGCCTCGGCGACCGCTTCGCCCGCGCCGCAGAGCTCCGCGACGCGCGTCGCGACGTCGAGCGGGCTCGCGAAGCGGACGAGGTAGCTCAGCTCCGCCGTCTCCCGTTGCCGCAGCGCGCGTGAGCCGAGTTCGTCGGTGAACGCGCCGGTGTCGACGCCCAGGAACGGCGCGAGTCCCTCCGCCGGCGCTCCGATCTCCGTCCACGCCGCGCGCAGCGCGTCGCACTGCCCGTTCGCGGGCAGGTCGAAGACGAGGCGTCCGCCGGGTCGCAGGTTGCGGACGGCGAGCGCGAGCAGTTCGCCGCTGCGGTCGGCGTCGATCGCCGGCGGACAGCACAGCACCACGTCGTGCATCCCGAGGTCGTCCCCGCGCTGCGCCCGATACGCGAGCACGCCGAGTCCCGGATGAGCCAGCGCGTCGACCGCCGCCGCGCGCTCCGGATCGGGTTCGACGACCGTCAACGCCCCGCTCGCCCCGATGCGCACCAGGATCGCGGCACTCTGCGCCGGGCTGTGCGCCTCGAGCACCAGCACGCGCGCCCCGCGCGCGATCGCCGCCGCGCGCAGCACGTCTTCGAACCACGGCTCGAAGGCGAGGTGGGATTCGCCGCTCGCGCTCATCGCGAGCCGTCCCGCGTCGACCGCGGACCTCGGTTGCCGGTGCTCACGGATGCGGAGTAGACGCAGCGGGTCGGGCGGCAGGAAGGGGGCGCGGCTTTCGGTGCGGGCTTCTGGCGGTGCCGGTGGCCTCGGTGGCAGACTGCCGCGCGCCGATGGTCGTGCTGCGGCACGGCTGGAGTTCGTCGCAGGCCCGTGGTCGGAGACGCTGACATGCGGAAGGCATTCGCCGCGATCGTGATGGTCGTGATCGCGCTGATCTGGTGGTCGGGGCGCGAGGAGCCATCGACACCCGAGTCGCAGGGTGCCGTGTCTACCGCGGCGCCCGATCGGATCGTTCCGGTTCCGCGGACCACCGCAGCGAACGCCGTTGATCGGCTCTCGATCGACGTCGCGCCGTGCCTCTTGGTGATGGACGCGGATGGTGTCGCGCTCGCGAAGGCCGAACTTCGCGCCTGCGCCGTGAGCGATGACGGCACGCTCGGCGAGTCGAGCGAACTCCTGGAGGTCAGCGGCGACGACGGCCGCCTGCGATCGATCAGGTTGCGCGGCAAAGGCGAAGTGTTCCTCGTGCGCCGCGCCGGCTTCGTCCCGGCCGTCGTCCTGGGGGAAGTCGACGATGAACGCGAAGTCCGCCTCGAGACCGCGGTCGAACTGATCGTCACGGTGGTGACCGATCGCGGCGTCCCGCTCGAAGGAGCGCTCGTCGTCGTCGCACCCTCGCCGCCGCCTTCGTTCCGGGACGTCCCGCCTCATGCCGACGGTGCGCCCGGTCACCCGCGACCCATCTGGTCACGCACCACGGACGGCGGCGGCACCGCGAGCGTCGCAGCGCTTCGGCCGGGGCGCTACACCGTCCGCGTCCATCACCCGCTGTTCTGTCCGGTGCAGCGTCTCGAGGACATGGCCGCGATCGACGTGCGCGACACGACGCGCGCCACGGTGACGATGCAGGACATGTTCGGCGTCGCCTTCGTCGTGCCGTCGAAGTCGGCGGTGCAGAGCGCGGCCTGGGACTGGGACTTCATGTCGGTCGATCACTCGCCCGGCGTGGTGTCGCGGGTCGTGGATTGCGGCGCCGCGCTGCGCGAGCGCCTGCCGGAGGCACACGTCTTCGTCCATCGACCGCAGAACGTCGGCGAGGACGAGGATCAACTCGTGATCGGGTTGCGGGTCGCCCTCGACGACGGGACGTTCTGGCGGGGAACAGCGCCGATGCGCCCCTTGCGCGAACTCCGCGAGCCGTGCTTCCTCGAGCAGGTCGTCGACGCGCGTTACCGCCTCCTCCGACTCGAACTGCGCTCGATGTCGGGGCGACTGCTCGAGCTTCCGCTCTTGTTCGCGGCCGCGACGAACCGCGGTCCGGGGGGGATCCGCACCATCGAACCCGGCCGCGCGGTGTTCCTCGAGCACGGGGCCTACGTCGTCGAGCCGGCGAATCAGGCTGCCTTCACGAGCGAGGCGTGCAAGGACCTCGGTTTCACCGTCTCCGACACCGAGCCCTTGGGTGACGTCGTCTCGCTCCGCATCGACGGCGAGTTCGTGCCGATCGAGATCGTGCCCATCCTTCCGGGACCGCGGGCTCTCTCTCCAGTCCACGTCTACATCGACGACCCGGCGGAGCAGGGGGTGGCGGTGGCGAACTGGCGGCCGGAGCGCGGCACGATCCGGATGCTGGTCCCCGCCGGCCCGATCACGATCAAGACCTTCTCGCAGCACTACGAGAACCTGGTGCTCACCATCCAAGTGAGCGCCGAGGATCACGGGCGCCGCATCGAGGTCGCGCTGGCGGAACGGCGCTGAACCGCGCCCGAGTCACTCCCGCCGCGGCGGCAGCACCACGACGTCGCCGTCCTCGGCGACGTGCACGTCCTCGAAGAGCTCCTTGGCCTCGGCGAGGAAGGGCTCGGTCTCGCGGTAGCGCTGGCTGATGTGCGTGAGCACCAATCGGCGCACGCCGCTCGCCTTGGCGAGTTCGGCGGCTTCGCGCGCGGTCATGTGCGCGTTCTTGTGGGCGTCGTCGACGTCGGCGTGGAGATAGGTCGACTCGCAGATCAGGAGGTCGACGTCGCGCGCGAGATCGAAGGCGTTGGCGCAGAGCCGCGTGTCCATGACGAACGCGACCTTCTGGCCGGTGCGCAGGGTCGCGACTTCGTCGAGGCGCACGAGTTCGCCGCTCGCGGAGCGCGCCTCGCCGTCGCGCTTGAGCGCGCCGACCGCGGGACCGACCAGCCCGCGCGCGCGCGCCGCGTCGCCGTCGACGTTCCACTGGTCCGGCTCGACGAGGCGATACCCGAAGCACTCGACCGAGTGGTCGAGGCGTTTGGCTTCGAGGCGCCAGTTCGCGGTTGCGAACGCGACGCCCTCCTCGGCGAGCGGGTTGAGCGTCAGCCTGGCGACGTCGCGGTAGATCGACGCCCTCCGCATGCGATCGACGTAGCTCTGCCCCGAGCGCGGGTAGTGCACGCGGACGGCGTGCGGCACCTCGTCGAGCGAGATGCGCTGCACGAGGCTCGCGAAGCCGAGGCAGTGATCGCCGTGGAAGTGCGTGATGCAGACGTCGCTGATGTCCGTCGCGGTCACGCCGTAGTGGATCATCTGCCGCTGCGTGCCCTCGCCCGGGTCGAAGAGCACGCCGTCGCCGTCCCAACGGAGGAAGTAGCCGTTGTGGTTGCGCCGCCGGGTGGGGACCTGCGAGGCGGTGCCGAGGACGACGAGCTCACGGACGGACATCGGGGCGGTGCGGAGGGCGGGGCAGCATAGCGACGCGGGCTCGCCGTCACGCGAGCGCGACGTCGCGCAACGTGCCGTCGTCGCGCAGTTCGACGAAGTCCGCGCGCTGGCCGGCGGCGAGCGATCCGAACTCCGTAGCGCCCGCGATGCGCGCCGGGTTCGTCGCGGCGATCGCGGCGATGTCGGCGGCGTCGAGCCCCGGCACCCAGCGCAGGAAGCGCTGAACCCCTTCGCGCATCGTCAGCGCCGAGCCGGCGATCGTGCCCGCGCGATTCATCACCACGCCGTCCCTGCTGGTGACCGCAGTTCCCGAGAGCGTGTATTCGCCGTCGGGCATGCCCGAAGCGCCGGTCGCGTCGGTGACGAGCACCGTGCGCGCGCGGCCGAGCACCCGCCACGCGACGCGCAGCACCGCCGGCTGGACGTGCACGCCGTCGGGGATCAGACAACAGCTCAGGCTCTCCGTGTCGAGCGTGAGTCCGACGATCCCCGGGTCCCGGTGGTGGATCCCGCTCATCGCGTTGAAGAGGTGCGTGACGACCGTGGCCCCGGCGCGGACGCAATCGAGGAAGCGCTGCGTGCTGCGCGCATGGCCGAACGCGACGGCGACGCCCGCCTTCCGCAGGCGCGCGACCGCTTCGACCGCGCCCGGCAGGCCCGGCGCGAGCGTGACGAGGCGCAGCGTGCCGGCGCAGGCGTCGACCAGGCGATCGACGCGCTGAGCCGTGGGTTCGACGAGCGCGTGCGCATCGTGCGCGCCCGCGAGTTCGAGGAAGGGGCCTTCGAGGTGGATGCCGAGCGGCGTCGCGGCGTCGGGCGGGCTGCCCTTGGCGATCCAGCGCGCGAGCTTCGCAGCGCGGCCCGCGAGGACGTCGAGCGGCGCGGTGATCAACGTCGGCAGGAAAGCCGCAGCACCCCCGGCCTTCACCGCGCGCGCGGCGACACGGTAGGCATCCTCGTCCTCGGCCTCGAAGCCCGCGCCGCCCATGCCGTTGACCTGCAGGTCGACGAAGCCCGGCAGCAGCGTGCCGTCGATCGTTCTCGCGCCCGCGCGATCGCCCGCGCCCGCGCGCAACTCGGCGATGCGCCCGTCGAGAACGCGCACGAGCACGTCGTGTTCGAGTCGACCTTCCACGGCGTTCGGCGACTTCGACCTGTGGTGCGAGATCGAGGTACAGGACGGCGCCGAACTCGAGATCGCCGTGCGCCTCGTCGAGCCGGTGCTGCGCGAGGGCGGCATCGAGCCGTGTCACGCGCGGTTCTCCGTGCTGCGCTTGTCGACCGCGGCGGATGGACCGGCGTTCCGCACGCGCGAGCAGGCGCTCTTCCAGGACGACCCGAGGTCGTCTGCGCGCGGCGGCGTGCGCATCGCCGGCGGCCTGCCCGCGACCGTGACGCTCGGCGCACGCGGCCGCTCGGTCGAGGCGAACGTCGCGGGGCAGAAGCTCGGTCCCTTCGCGACGACCGACGCGCACGGCCAGCTCGCGTTCGTCGCGCGCGGCGGAATGGCCGCGCTGCGCTCGTTGGAGATCCGTCCCGTGCCGCGCCCGTTGCGGCTCCTGCCGATCGGTTGGGGCGCGATCCTCGGCGCGGGGCTCGGTGCCCTGATCGCGGGGCTCGCGTCGCGCTCGCGGGCGCGCGCGGTCTTCGCGCTGTCCGTCGTGCCGCTCGCCGCGTGGGGCGTGAGCGCCGTCGTCACCGTCCACCTGCTGCCCGAGTGCGAGCCGGAGACCGTCTCGCTCGTGCTCGCGGCGTTCGCCGGCGCGCCGCGCGCGCTCGCGCTCGCACGGCGCACGCGCGCGATCGCGGTGATCGTCGGGATCGTCGCCTTCGCGGCGGTGATCGAGACGGTCGCGCGCAGCGAAGCGGTCCGCCTGCGCCCGCTCGAGGACCCGCGCCTGACGGCGTGGTTCGGCGACGACTCCGGCATCGCTCCCTACGACGCGCTCGCGCGGCGCATGACCGCGCGCGACGCCGCGCACACGACGAAGCCCGACGGCGAGCGCGTCGTCTTCCTCGGCGGAGGTTCGCTCTGGGAGAGCGATCCCGACTACGCGAAGGGGATCGCTCCGCTCGCGTGCGGTCGCGCCTCGCGCGCACTCGCCGGCAAGAAGCTCGACGGCGCGACGATGCCGACGCTCGCGAGCCACCTGCGCCAACAGCTCGCGTGCTGGGAGCGCTGGTACGAGCGCGCGTTCGCGGCGCGCGCGATCGTGCTCGCGATCCCCGCCTGGGAAAGCGAGCCGCTCGTCGACCTGGACGCGCGCACGGCGCTGCTCGGCCGAGCCGCGCCCGCGAGCGCATGGTCGCGCGCCGTCGAACTTCGGACGCGCACCCGCGCGGAGCGGGTCGTCGGCTCCTCGCCGGAGGAACTGGGCACTGCACTCGCGGCCTTCGTCGAGCGTTGTCGCGCGCGCGACACGAAGCTCCTCCTGGTCGTCGATCCCGCGCTCGCCCCGCCCTGGCGCGACGCCGCGCTCGAGGTCTCGCAGCGCCTGACGGTTCCCTCGCTCGGCCTCGACCCCGTCGCCGATCCGATGCGCGCGGCGGAAGCGATCGGGGACGCGCTGGCGGACCTCTTGCGCTGAAGCGCGTCGGCACGAGTCGCGCGGCACCGGTATCGTCCCGCGCCGGAGATCGATCGCATGCACGCACGCTCTTGCCTCTGGTCCGTGATCGCCGCGACGGCGAGCGCGGCGTTCGTCCCCGCTCAGCGTTTCGAATGGCGTGAGGTGCAGCCGGCGCTCCGCCCTCCTGCGCGCGCCGACCACGCGATGGTCTGGGATCACGCGCGCGGTGTCGTGCTGCTGTTCGGCGGACTCGCGGGGACGACGTATCTGAACGACACGTGGAGCTACGACGGCACCACTTGGACGCGCCTGCTGCCGGTGACGAATCCGACGCCGCGCGCGCGCCATGCGATGGCGTACGACCCGCAGCGCGAGCGCGTCGTGGTGATCGGCGGCCAGACGATCGGCGATGTCGCGCTCGGCGACACATGGGAATGGGACGGCGTGAACTGGTCGCAGCGCGCCGCTCCGGCCGCCGGTATCGGCGCGGGCGGGGCCGCGTGCTTCGACCCGGTCCAGGGCGGCGTCTTCTACAACCTCGGCAGCGTGAACCGGGTCTGGGACGGCGCCGCGTGGCACAACCTGCCGGTGCCGAATCCGGCCGCAGGCCAGGACCACCAACTCGTCCACAGCTCCGCGCTCGCCGGCGTCGTCTGCGTCGCGGGTCGTTCCCTGCTCCGTTTCGATCCAGTGCTCGGTTGGTCCGCAATCCACGCGAACGCCCCGTTCTCGCGCAGCGAGTACGCGATGGCGATCGATCCGACGGCGGCGCGCATCGTGCTGATGGGCGGACGCGGCTCCGCGAACGGCGGTTCGCAGAGCGCATGGGAGGACACCTGGCTCTGGACGAACGGTGGATGGCAGCAGCAGCTCCAATCGCTGCCCGTGAGGAGGGGTGCGCGCATGGCCTTTCACGCCACGCGCCGCCGCTTCGTCCTCTTCGGCGGCTCCGTCGGCACCTCGGTGTTCCTGCAGGACACCTGGGAGCTGCACACGATCGACGTGCTCGCCGAGCACGCGTCGTACGGCCAGGGCTGCGGCAACCCGGCCGCACGGTTCGCACCCGATCCGTACTTCGGCGGCCGGCCCTTCGTCGGCGGCAGCCTGACGATGCTCGGCACTGATCTCCCCGCGTCGCAGCCCGTCGTGCACTGCATCGGCGGCTCCGACGCGCAGTGGGGCGCGTTCACGCTGCCCTTCGACCTCGCACCGATCGGTGCGCCCGGCTGCGCGCTCCTTGCTTCGCCCGACGTCCTCGAAGCACGCGGGCTCGGCAGTGCATCGGGCACGCTGCGCTTCACCTTCCGCATCCCCGATCAGCTCAGCCTCGCCGGCGTCCGCTTCTTCCATCAGCTCGTCGGGCTGGCGCCGGGACTCAACCCCGCGGGCCTGATCGTCAGCGACGCGGGCGCGGCGACGATCGGGACGCGCTGAGGCGAGGCGGCAGATCAGGGGGCATGCACGAGGCATGAGAGCATCCGACCGATCGCGACGATTCCGTGAAGTGGAGGAGGCCGAGGCCTCTCGCTCGTCGATCGGCGCCGAGATCGGCTGGCTCATCGGAACCGCCTGCGGCGGAACCGTCGGGTTCGTGATCGCCCAGTTGGTGGCGACCGGTTCGGATCCGTGGTGGGGTATGGGGCTCGGGTGTGTCGCCGGCGCTGGCCTCGCATGGTGCCTGCGCAGGGCGAGGGTCTGACTTGCATCGCCTGCCGCGAGGATCCGGAGAGCGAAGGACTCCGGCAAGGCAAGCGAGCGAGGTCGCTTCGGTCGGCGCGTCAGCGGCGACGCCTCACCCTCGTTTGCGACCTCGGCGCGATGGGTCGAATCGAGAGGCCAGAGCTGCCAGGCTCCGCGCCGCAGGTCCGCGTCCCGTGGTCGATTCGAGTCCCGGTCCGGCACGGAGCCGCCGAGCGAAGCTCCGCCTTGCACGAACCTGCACCCCGCCGAAAGAACCGGGTGCTCCCGGCAATTGCGGCAAGGTCCCGTTCCGGACCCGCACGCATGAGCAGCCCGAGTCTCGCCGACCCCGCCTCCGATCTGTCGCATCGCGCAACGCAGACCACGGTGGACGGCAACGAGGCGACCGCATCGGTCGCATACCGCCTGAGCGACGTCGCCGCCATCTACCCGATCACGCCGTCGTCGACGATGGGTGAACTCGCCGACGAGTGGGCGAGCAAGGGGCGGACGAACCTCTGGGGCGCCGTGCCGCGGATCGTCGAGATGCAGAGCGAGGGCGGCGCGGCGGGGACCGTGCACGGAGCGCTCACCGCGGGTGCGCTCGCGACGACCTTCACGGCGTCGCAGGGCCTGCTGCTGATGGTGCCCAACCTCTACAAGATCGCGGGCGAGCTCACACCGTTCGTGATCCACGTCGCGGCGCGCACGATCGCGACGCACGCGCTGTCGATCTTCGGCGACCACTCCGACGTGATGGCCTGCCGGCAGACGGGCTTCGCGGTGTTGGCCTCGGCGTCGGTGCAGGAGGCGCAGGACATGGCCGCCGTCGCGCACGCCGCGACGCTGAAGAGCCGCGTGCCGTTCCTCCACTTCTTCGACGGCTTCCGCACCTCGCACGAGGTGCAGAAGATCGTCGAGCTCGCGGATGCCGAACTTCGCGCGCTGATCGACGAATCGCTCGTGACCGCGCATCGCGACCGCGCGCTCACGCCCGATCGCCCGACGCTCCGCGGCACCGCGCAGAACCCCGACGCGTTCTTCCAGGCGCGCGAGGCCTGCAACCTCTTCCACGCGCGGTGTCCCGCGGTCGTCGAGGCGACGCTCGAGCGCTTCGCCGAACTCACCGGACGCCGTTACCGCCTCTTCGAGTACTCCGGCCACCCGCAGGCGGAGCGCGTGATCGTCGTGATGGGTTCGGGCGCGGTCACCGCGAAGACGACGGCCGAACACCTGGCACGGAAGGGCGAGCGCGTCGGCGTGGTGCAGGTGCGGCTCTACCGCCCCTTCGCCGTCGACGCGTTCCTCGACGTGCTGCCGCGCGGCGTGAACTCGATCGCGGTGCTCGATCGCACCAAGGAACCCGGCGCGCCGGCCGAACCGCTCTGCCTCGACGTGATCGCCGCGCTGCGGCGCGCGGAGTCGCGCGCGATCCGCGTGATCGGCGGCCGCTACGGACTCTCGAGCAAGGAGTTCACCCCGGCGATGGTCAAGGCGGTCTTCGATGAACTCGCCAGGCCCGCGCCGCAGGACCCGTTCACCGTCGGGATCGTCGACGACGTCACGCGGCTCTCGCTGCGCGTCGACGAGTCGTTCGCGCTGCCGAACGACGGCGTCGTCGAGTCGGTCTTCTTCGGCCTCGGCTCCGACGGCACGGTCGGCGCCAACAAGAACTCGATTCGGATCATCGGCGAGGAGACCGACGAGTTCGCGCAGGGCTACTTCGTCTACGACTCGAAGAAGTCGGGCGCGGTCACCATCTCGCACCTGCGCTTCTCGACGAAGCCGATCGACGCGCCGTACCTGATCACGCAGGCGTCCTTCGTCGCCTGCCACCAGTTCGGCTTCCTCGACCGCTACGACGTGCTCGCGTACGCGGCGCCCGGTGCCAAGGTGTTGCTCAACACGCCGCATGCGCCGGGCGAACTCTGGGACACCTTGCCCCGCGAGATGCAGGAGCAGATCGTCGGCAAGCGCCTGAAGCTGTTCACGATCGACGCGAACGCCGTCGCCAAGGAGGTCGGCCTCGGCGGGCGCATCAACACGATCATGCAGACCTGCTTCTTCGCGCTGTCCGGCGTGCTGCCGCGCGACGAGGCGATCGCCTGCATCAAGCACTCGATCCAGAAGAGCTACGGCAAGAAGGGCGACCTCGTGGTGAAGAAGAACCACGAGGTGGTCGACAAGGCGCTCGACCACCTGCACGAGGTCGCGGTTCCTGCGCGCGCCACGGCGACGCGCACGCGCCCGCCGATCCTCGCCGACGGCGCCCCGGACTTCGTGAAGCGCGTGACCGGCGTGCTGATGGCGGGTCACGGCGACCTGCTGCCCGTCTCGGCGTTCCCGGTCGACGGCACCTGGCCGACGGACACCGCGCGCTGGGAGAAGCGCGCGATCGCGAACGAGGTGCCGGTCTGGGATCCCTCGATCTGCATCCAGTGCAACAAGTGCGCGCTGGTCTGCCCGCACGCTGCGATCCGCGCGAAGGTCTACGACGAGCAGGCGCTCGCCGGTGCGCCGACGTCGTTCCGCTCGCAGGCCTGGCGCGGCGACGAGTTCCCGGGCTCGCACTACACGATCCAGGTCGCGCCCGACGATTGCACCGGCTGCAGCCTCTGCACGCAGGTGTGCCCGGCGAAGGACAAGGCGAACCCGCGGCACAAGGCGATCGACATGACGCCGATCCGCGGCGACGAGGGCCTGGACACGCGCACGCGCGAGCAGGCCAACTTCGGCTTCTTCCTCGATCTGCCCGAGGTCGACCGCAGGTCGCCGAAGCTCGACGTGCGCGGCAGCCAGTTGCTGCGCCCGCTCTTCGAGTTCTCCGGCGCCTGCGGCGGCTGCGGCGAAACCCCGTACCTGAAGCTGCTCAGCCAGCTCTTCGGCGACCGTTTGCTGATCGCGAACGCGACCGGCTGTTCGTCGATCTTCGGCGGCAATCTCCCGACGACGCCGTGGGCGAAGGACGGATCGGGTCGCGGCCCGGCCTGGGCCAACTCGCTGTTCGAGGACAACGCGGAGTTCGGGCTCGGCTTCCGCCTGGCCGTCGACGCGCTCGGCGATCGCGCGCAGCAGCTCGTGCGTGCGCTCGGAAGGCACCTCGGCGACGAACTGACCAATGCGCTGCTCGCCGGCGAGTCGCGCGACGAGGCCGGCGCGATCGCGCGCCGGGCACAGGTCGCGACGCTTCGCGAACGCCTCGCGCGGATCGACGTCGCGGACGCCCGCGCGCTCGAGTCGCTCGCCGACTGGCTGGTGCGCAAGAGCGTGTGGCTGGTCGGCGGCGACGGCTGGGCCTTCGACATCGGTTACGGCGGCCTCGACCACGTGCTCTCGATGGAGCACGACGTCAACGTGCTCGTGCTCGACACCGAGGTCTACTCGAATACGGGCGGGCAGGCGTCGAAGGCGACGCCGGTCGGCGCGTCGGCGAAGTTCGCGATCCTCGGCAAGCCGGTCGACAAGAAGGACCTCGGCCTGATGGCGCTGCACTACGGGCACGTCTACGTCGCGAGCGTCGCGTGGGGTGCCAAGGACGCGCACACCGTTCGCGTCTTCCGCGAAGCCGAGGCCTATCCGGGGCCGTCGTTGATCATCGCCTACAGCCCGTGCATCGCTCACGGCTACGACCTCGCGTTCGGCGCCGATCAGCAGAAGCGCGCGGTGCAGGCCGGCGTGTGGCCGCTCTACCGCTACGACCCGCGCGCGGTCGATCGCGGCGAGCCACCGCTGGTCGTCGACGCGCCGGGCGGCAGCGTGCCGGTCGCGGAGTACATGAGGAACGAGGCGCGCTTCCGCGTGGTCGAGAAGATCGATCCCGCCGCGTTCCGTCGCTACGGGCTGCGCGCGCAGACCGCGGCGACGCGCCGCATGGCGGTCTACGAACACATCAGCAAGTTGCGCTTCCCGCAGGGTCCGGCCGAGGGCGACGCTCCGTCCGGCGACGGGGGCCAACCGAAGCCGACCGACACGGAGTGAGCCATGGATCTCGGCACGACCTATCTCGGTCTCGATCTCCCGCATCCGTTCGTCGCCGGCGCGTCGCCGCTGTCGGACAGCGTCGACCGGGCCAGGCGGCTCGAAGACGGCGGCGCGGCGGCGATCGTGTTGCGCTCGTTGTTCGAGGAGCAGATCGACGCCGAGGCGCTCGCGCATCACTTCGCGACGGAGTCCCACGCGCACTCCTCGGCGGAAGCGGCGGGCTGGTTCCCGGACATCGACGACTGCATCTTCGGGCCGGACGAGTACCTCGAGCACCTGCGCCGCGTGAAGGAGGCGGTGAGCGTGCCGGTGATCGCGTCGCTCAACGGCCGCACGCTCGGCGGTTGGCTGCGCTACGCGCAGGAACTCGAGCGCGCCGGTGCGAGCGCCCTCGAACTCAACCTCTTCGAGGTCGAGACCGACCCGGAGGAGGGCGCGGAGGAGATCGAGGAGCGCCAGGTCGAGATGGTGGAGGAGGTGAAGCGCGCGGTCCGCATCCCGATCGCGGTGAAGCTCTCGCCCTTCTACACCTCGCTCGCGCACTTCGGCGCGCGCCTCGCCGCCGCCGGCGCCGACGGCCTCATCCTCTTCAACCGCTTCTACGAGACCGACATCGACGTCGACGAACTCGAGGTCCGCACGCACCTCGAACTGTCACAGCCCGACGAACTCCTCCTGCGCCTGCGCTGGCTCGCGGTCCTGTCCGGCCGCGTCGACTGCTCGCTCGCGGTCACCGGCGGCGTCCACACCGCGCGCGACGCCGCGAAGGCCTTGCTCTGCGGCGCGGACGCCGTGCAGATGGTCTCGGTGCTCCTGCACCACGGCCCGCAACGCCTGCAAGAGACGCGCGATCGCCTCGTGAGCTGGATGCAGGAGCGCGGCTACGAATCGCTCGCGCAGATGCGCGGCGCGATGAACCTCACCCGCGCCCCCGACCCGAAGGCGTTCGCACGCGCGAACTACATGCGCGTGCTGCAGACCTGGCGGATGGGGACGTAGCGCGAGTCGCGCCTACTTCCGCCGCAAGAACCACACGAAGCCCGTGTGCTCGTCGCGCACGAACTTCGCGCGCTCCTCCTGGAGCGCTTCGTAGGCGGTCTGGAATTCCTGCTGGTCGGCTTCGGTCGGCGTCTTGCCGTCGGACGGCTGGATCGACTCGAAGACCTTCTGCTGGCGCTTCTCCCAGGCGACGAGTTGCTGCTTCGCCTCGGCTTCGGTGACGCCTTCGGCCGGGAAGCACAAGGCGACGTTGTCGCCGATCAGCAGGTCGAGCTTGCCGTCGCCGTCGAGGTCGTCGACCCAGATGCGCGTCGAGGCTTGCGGGCCGGTCAGGTCGCCGTCGCCCCAGTGGGGTCCGCCGTTGCCGGCGTCGTGGCCGACGGGTTCGAGCAGGGTCTGCCGCGCGCCGAAAGCCGGCCTGGTCTTGCTGCCCTCGTTGGCGAACAGGAAGGCACCGCCCTGCGCGGAGCCGCTGAGCAGGTCGAGGTCGCCGTCGCCGTCCCAGTCGACCAGGAAGGGGTCGCTGTGCGCGTCGACGCGGAGCGGTTCGCCGTCGTGCAGCAGCCAGCTGCTCGTCGTCGCGAAGCCCTTCTCTTCGCCGAGGAAGAGCGCGAAGGTGCCGCTGAAGTTGCCGGACACGATGTCGAGCTTGCCGTCGCCGTTCAGATCGCACGCGAACGGCCGCGTGCAGATCTTGTCGGTGACCTGGTCTTCGCCGTCACCGGGCGTCATGGTGATGACGAGCGGTTCGTCGTCGCTGCCGCAGAGCGGAGTTGCGACGGCGTAGCCGCCGGACTTCTGGCCGTACAGCACCTGGAACAGGCCGGCCATGTCCTTGCTGTGGCGCGAGTACGAGCCGGAGAGGATGTCGAGCACACCGTCGCGATTGACGTCCACCAACTGTGGAGTCGAGCTGGTGCATCACCAGACGCCGGGCACTTCGGCGACCGCTCCCTCGACCTCGAGCCACTCGCCCTTGGCGAGCATCCCGTCGGCGAGCTTGCCCTTGCCGGTGTTCCTGCAGACGAGCAGCTTGCCGTCGTTGAACTGACCGACGATCAGGTCGCGCTTGCCGTCGCCGTCGACGTCGGCCCAACCGGGCGCCGCATAGCCGGGCGCCTCCACCATCACGGGTTCGCCGCCGGCTTTCAGCCGCACCGGCGCTTCGAACTGGGGATCCTGCACGGCGAGGCACGCGCCCGCCGCGCTCATCAGAAGGGTCGTCAGCATGTGGGTTTCCTCCGCGCCGACTTCGGGCGTGGAGCGCGGACGATAGCGCGACCCCTGCGCGCGCGTCAGTTCGTCGACGACCCGGCGAGGACGAGGCCGCGCACGTCGAGGGCATGGAGGACTTGCCGGGCGCGGACCTCCCAGCCCTGACCGTCCACCGCGGCACGTCCGGGTCGCGGGTCGTGCGGCTCGAAACAGGCGTCGCGGACGAGAGCCGCGAGCGTCGCCTCGTCGCCGCCGGCGCGGACCAGACCGCGATATGCCGACAGCTCGGGGAACTCCGTCGACACCACCGGCCTGCCGACGGCGAGCGCTTCCTTCAGCAACACGGGATGGCACGCGCGCAGCCAGGTCCCGCGCTTCTGCGGCAGGAACACCGCGTCGCAGGCCGCGAGCCACTTCGCGACGTCGTCGGGCCGCAGCGGCCCGACGAGGCGCACGTTCGGAGCGGCGAGACGGTCGGCCGGCACCCGGCAGGTCCCCGCGATCACGAACGTGAAGCCGGGCAGGCGGCGCGCGACCCCGGTGAACAGCCCGACGTCGAACGAGTGCGGCTCGACGTCGCCCGCGAACCCGACGCGCGGGCGCGGCACGTCGCGCAGGCCGGCGGGTTCGACCGGCGAGTCGCCGGCGGCGGACAGGCGCGGCAGGTCGACGCCGGGCTCGATCCAGTACGCCGACGACGCGGTCGTCGGCCCGCCCTCGACGACCATCAGTTCGCGCGAGCGATAGACGACGATGTCCGCGCGGTGCCGCAGCCATGCGATCGCGTCGGTCACCGCGGAGAAGTCGGCATGGCCGAACTCCTCCCAGAGGTCGGTGCGCAAGAAGACGACGCCGGCCGGTTCGAGCGCGTCGATGCACGTTCGCGCGAGAGGGTTCGCGACCCAGACCAGAGGCCTGCGGATGCGGAGCTCGCGCATCGCGCGGCGGATGCGCGCCGCGACGATGCGCGCCGCGGTGCCGCCCGGGATCGCCGGCGACGACCGCGCGTGGAGCACGGCGAGGTTCGCTTTGACCTTCGATGCGCGACGGAACGGCGCGGCGAGACAGCGCGCGATGCACGTCGCGAGCGACGTCGCTCCACCATCCGTCGGCGCGCGGATCCCGAAGTCGTCGACGTAGAGCAGCGGCACCTGCGCGGCGAGTTGGTCCAGCAGGCGGAACTCGTAGGACCCGCGGTGATGACGCCGGCCGTCGTAGCTGCCGAAGGCGACGATGCCGTCGAACGGGCGCACGATGCGCCGCGCACGCAGTGGGGTCGACGACGTGCTCATCGCGACCGCAGACCGGCGAGCCGCGCGAAGTCGCGGCGCGGCGCGGAGAAGGGCGTGCGTGCCGCGGGGATCGCAGCCCGCTGCGAGAGGATCGTCTTCAGGTCGATCTCGTTGCGCGCGACGACCGCGATGCCGAGTTCGGCGAGCCGGTCGGCCGCCGCGAGTTGGCGATCGTCGTCGCACTCGCCGAGCGCGGCGATGCGGGGGACGACGACCAGCGGCTTGCGGAACTCGGCGGCGCGGCGCGCGGTGCCGATGGCGGCGTGCGACACCACGAGATCCGCGGCGCGCAGCATCACCTCGAACTCGATCGGACCGAGGCGCTCGCTCCATTCGAGGTGGAGCGGTCGCCAGGCGTCGCGACCGATCTGCGCCACGATCCGCACGCCGGGTCGCGTCGCGGCCCAGTCGTCGACGGCGCGCACGAGGCGATCGAAGGGACGTCGCCTCCCGACGGTGACGAGGATCATCGTGGTGCGCTCGCTTCGGCAACGCGCGTGCCGTCGCGGATCGGCCGTCGTCACGCACGGACGGCGGGCGCGTGTGTCAGGGCGAGGCGCCGTGCTGTCTCGGAATGGCGCCCCTGCGCGAGGCTCGGGTGGATGCCCGAGCGAGGGCACGTCTCGCCGCGGACGAAAGGGCCTCGTTCGATCGCGATGAGTCAGGCGCCCCACGTGCTGGTCGTCGATCCCGATCCCGCGACGCGCGAATGGATCGAGGTCCATCTCCGTCGCGACGGGCACGCCGTCGCGGGCGTGGGCGACGGCGCCGCGGCGCTGCGCGAAATCGACACGCGCACGCCGGCGGCCGGCGTGCTCGCGCTCGCGCTGCAAGACGTCGCGGGCCTCGAACTCCTGCGCACGCTGCGCGCCACGCATCCCGGGCTGCCGGTGATCGTCGTGAGCGCGGCCGAGTCGATCGACGCCGCCGTCGACTGCATGCGTCTCGGCGCCTCCGACTTCCTCCAGAAGCCGATCGATCGCGAGCGCCTCGTCCGCTCGGTCCGCAACGCGCGGGACCGGGAGCGACTCGCGCCGCACGTCGTGCTCCCCGCGGACGCTACGGACGAACGCGGCTTCGGAACGATCGTCG
>JACRLW010000046.1:0-12084 GCA_016235155.1 Planctomycetota bacterium | reverse complement strand
GGTGCTCCTCCTGGGCGAGACCGGCACGGGCAAGGAGATCGCGGCGCGGGCGTTGCACGCGGAGTCGCGGCGCGCGAGCGGCCCGTTCGTCGCCGTCAACTGCGGCGCGATCCCCGAATCGCTGGTGGAGTCGGTGCTGTTCGGACACGAGCGCGGCTCGTTCACCGGCGCGGACGAGACGCGTCCTGGGCTGTTCGAACGCGGCGACCGCGGCACGGTGCTCCTCGACGAGGTCGGCGAGCTGCCGCACCCGATGCAGGTCAAGCTGCTTCGCGTGCTGCAGGATCGCTGTGTGCAGCGCATCGGGGCGTCGTCGGAGCGGAGCGTCGACGTGCGCGTGATCGCCGCGACCAACCGCGATCTGCACGCCGATGTCGAACGCGGTCGCGTGCGCCAGGACCTCTACTA
This sequence comes from Planctomycetota bacterium, assembly GCA_016235155.1. Taxonomy (GTDB): domain Bacteria; phylum Planctomycetota; class UBA1135; order UBA1135; family UBA2386; genus JACRLW01. The sequence continues at coordinate 11,676 of JACRLW010000046.1, read as the reverse complement.
CCGGCTCGCGGTGTTCCCCGTGACCATGCCGCCGCTGCGCGAGCGCGGGGCCGACGTCCTCCTGCTCGCCGAGTGCACGCTCGCGCGTCTGGGCGAGGCACAGGGTCGCGACTTCCGCGGCTTCACCGACGAGGCGAAGCAGGCGCTGGCCGCTTGGCGCTGGCCGGGCAACGTGCGCGAACTGCAGAACGTCGTCGAGCGTGCGACCCTGCTCGAGTCCGGCGCGCTGATCCGGCTCGCGAGCCTCAGCGACGAGATCGTGGCGCAGCGCTTCGCGGACCCGGTCGATGCGCTCGTGCCGTGCGACGCGACGGGCCACGACGCGACGGACGACGGCGTGGTCCGTCCGCTCGAGGAAGAGGAGCGACGCGTCGTCGAACGGGCCCTGCGCCTGCTCGACTGGAACATCCAGGAGACCGCGGCGCGACTCGGCATCGGCCGCGCGACGCTCTATCGGCGCATGCACGCGTGGGGACTGGCGCGACCCGGCGAGGTGCCCGTCCTGGCGGGCGACGGCGACTGACGGCGACGCGCGGGGCATGCTCCTTGGCATGAACCGTCCGATCCTCGCGTGCGCGCTCGCGATCACGCTCGTGGGCGCGAGAGCCCAGGACCCCGTCGAGCATCCCGCGCTGATCGGCGCCGGCGACCATTCGCGCATCGCGTTCCCCGCGAAGGACCACGCGGTCGCCTTCGCGCTCTACACCGCCCACGCGCGCGTGCTGAAGCTGAGCGCGCAGCTCCGGCCGCTTCGCAAGGAGGACGAGCACCGCGTGGCGCTCGAGGTCGAGGCGGACGGCGCGTGGCGGGAGATCGCGACGGCGGACGTGCACCCCCTCGGCTGGACCGCGACCTTCCGCATCGCCGACTGGGATGCGTCGCGCACGGTGAAGTACCGGGTGCGCCACGCGGGCGGCGGCGCCTTCGCGGGCGTGATCCGCGCCGATCCGGGGGAGAAGGGCACGATCGTCGCCGCGGTGTTCACCGGCAACTCGCCGGGTCCGGGCGGGGGCAGGATCGGCAAGCAGGACGTCGTCGACGCGGTGCGGAAGCTCGACCCGGACGTGCTGCTCTTCACCGGCGATCAGGTCTACGACCACACGACGCACACCGCGTCGTGGCTCCTGTTCGGCGAGACCTTCGCCGACCTGATCCGCGATCGACCGACCGTCTGCATGCCCGACGACCACGACGTCGGACAGGGCAACCTCTGGGGCGCGGGTGGCCGGGCGATCGACGTCGACACGAAGGGCGGTTACGTGCGGCCCGCCGACTACGTGAAGCTCGTCGAGCGGCAGCAGACCTCGCACCTGCCCGATCCGGTCGATCCCGCGCCGATCGAGCAGGGCATCGGCACCTGGTTCACGCGGTTGGTGATCGGCGGAGTCGACTTCGCGTTGATCGAGGACCGCAAGTTCAAGTCGGGTTGCTTCGGACTCGTCACCAAGGAACTCGGCCCGCGGCCCGATCACGTCGACCGACCCGACTACGACGCGCGTGCGTTCGACGTCGAGGGTGCGCAGCTCCTCGGCGCGCGGCAGGAGCGCTTCCTCGCCGACTGGAGCGAGGACTGGGACGGAGTCGTGATGAAGTCCGTCGTGTCGCAGACGGCGTTCGCGATGGCCTCGACCCATCACGGCAAGGACAAGACCTTCTACCTCTGCGACTTCGACGCCAACGGCTGGCCGCAGACGCCGCGCCGCCGCGCCGTCGCACTGCTGCGCCGCGCTTGTGCCTTCCACGCCTGCGGCGACCAGCACCTCGCGACGATCTTGCGGTACGGCCTCGACGACTGGCGCGACGCCGGCTTCGCGTTCTGCGTGCCGTCGATCGCGAATCTCTGGCCGCGTTGGTGGGAACCGCAGACTCCCGGCGCGAACCGCGAACCCGGCGCGGACGCGTTCACCGGCGATCATCTCGACGGCTTCGGCAATCGGCTCACCGTCTTCGCGCACACCAACCCACGCGCGACCGGTCGCGAGCCGCGAGAACTGCACGACCGCATGCCTGGCTTCGGGGTGCTGCGCTTCGACAAGCGCGCGCGGACGATCGCGATGGAGTGCTGGCCGCGCATGGTCGATCCGCTCGCCGGCGGCGCGATGCAGTACGAGGGCTGGCCGCGCACGGTGTCGCAGCTCGACCAGCTCGGGCGGCATGCCTTCGCGTTGCCCGAGCTCGTCGTCGCGGACGCCGTCGATCCGGTCGTGCGCGTCGCCGACGGCAAGACCGGCGAAGTCTTCTGCTGCCTGCGCATCGCCGGCGATCGCGCGCGGCTGCCGGCCCCGCACGCGGGGCCCTGGGACGTCACCGTGCGCGCCGGCGGCAGGAGCGGGGAGCGGCGGGGCGTTGCGGCGGGCGCGGCGGGCGCGGCGCGCGAAGCGCTGCGCATCGCGATCGAGTGAGCGCTACAAACGTCGCCCGCATCGCAGACCACGAGGCTCCCTCATGACCAAGATCGCTCTCCTCCCCGTGCTCTCGACCGTGTCGCTGTGCGTCGCGCTCGGCGCGCAGAAGCCGTACGTCGTCGAGGCATCCCTCCGCGTCGCGGACACGAGCAACCGCAGCGCCATGCCGCCGATCCTGCCGCTCGCCGAGAGCGTGTCGCTCGCGAGCGCGAGCAAGCCCGAGGACCTGATCGAGGTCAAGTCGGGCAAGTGCATGATCGGCAGCAAGGAGATCACGGTCGGCGTCGGCAAGAGCGGCAAGGAACTCGCCCAGCCCGACCTGCTGCTGGTCGATGCCGACGGCGACGGCCTGATCGTGCAAGAGGAGCGCTTCCCGCTGGCGGTCACCGAGCAGGACGTCCGCGGCGCGAAGGTCCTGCGCGGCGCGCCGGTCGACGTCGCGCTCGGCGTCGCGCAGATCGCCGCGAAGATCACCTTCGCCGAGAGCAACGGTCGCGCGTCGATCGGCGTCACGTTCCCCGACTACCTCGGCGCGGACCTCGACGTCGCCGGCAAGAAGCGCATCGTCTGCGTGCTCGACGCCGACCACGACGGCAAGTACGGCACGATCGGCGATTCCTGGGGGCTCGCCACCGCCGGCGCCGACCGGCCGCTCACGCCCTACGCGCTCGTCGGTATCACGAACCAGGTGTTCGAGGACGGGCATCGCATCGGCGTCACCGTCGACGGCAGCAAGTTCCTGGTCCGCGCCAAACCCGCCGACGGTCCGGATCCGCAGGACGAAGGCGCGCAGCGCGCGCGCATCGAACACCTCTGGTCGGGCCGCTTCGACAAGGAGCGCGAGCAGTTCGTCACGGAGCGCAAGGTCGACACGAGCCGTCCGCTCGCGCCGAAGCCGATCGAGTGGAACTACGTCACCTTCGACGAGGCGCTCGCGCTGGGCAAGAAGGCAAACAAGCCGGTCTTCGTCGACGTGATGGCCTTCTGGTGCGTGTGGTGCTACCGCATGGACTACTACACCTACCCCGATGCCGAGGTCGCGGCGTCGCTGTCGGGCGACTTCATCCCGGTGAAGATCATCCAGGAGCAGGCGCGCGGCGAGGACTACACGCGCGTGATCGAGCAACTCAAGAAGCTGACGAACTCGGGCGGCATCCCGGCGATGGGCGTGTTCCGCGGCGACGGCGAACTCCTGCACGCGATCAGCGGCTGGAAGGCCCCGGTCGACTTCGTGAGCGATCTGACGACCGCGCTCGCGAAGCACTGAGCCGCGATGATCGTCGACCTCGGCATCGACGCCGGCGGCAGCAAGGCGGCGTGGCTCGCGCAGGACGACGCGGGTGCGACGCTCGCGCGCGGCGTCGCGCCGGCCATCCAGGCCGCGGCGAGCGAACCGCGGCTCGTCGCCGAGGCGCTCGCGGCGATCGTCGCCGAAGCGGGTGCGCAGAGCGGCGCGCCGGTCGTCGCCCTCGTCGCGGGCATCGCGGGGGCCGGTGTCGTCGCGGTGCGTCGCGCGGTGCGCGATGCGTACGCGCGGATCCCCGGCGCGGCGTCGCCGATGGCGATCGTCGGCGACTGCGAGGTCGCGGCGGCCGCGTGCCTCTGGGCGGGGAGCGGGGTCGCCTTGTGGTCGGGCACCGGCTCGTTCTGCATCGCGCGCGGCAAGGACGGCTCGCTGCAGCGGGCCGGTGGTCGCGGGCTGCTCCTCGACGACCGCGGCGGCGCGGCGTCGATCGTGCTCGCGGCGGCGCGCCTCGCGGTCGAGTGCGACGACGGCGTGCACGGAGCCACCGCGCTGACGCCCGCGCTCGCGACGGCCTTCGCCGTCTCGCGGGCGCGCGAGCTCGGGCGCGCGATGCGTGGGCTCGAACCGCGCGCGCTCGCGGAGCGCCTGCCGGTCGTGCTCGCGATCGCGGGCGGCGGCGACGCGGCGGCGCGCGGGGTGATCGCCGCGGAGTGCGACGCGCTGGCGTCGCGCGCCGTCGCCGCGGTTCGGCGCGCGGGGCTCGCACCGGCCGGTTGCGAGGTCTTCCTCGGCGGCGGCGCCCTCGCGCACCACGACGCATTGCGCGACGCGCTGTCGCACGCGCTGCGCGCCAAGGGCTTCGATCGCGTGCCGCACGCCGGTGGCGACGCGGTGCTCGGCGCCGTCCGTCTCGCGCGCGCGTTGCGCCGCCGCGAGTCGCCGCTCTGCACGTGGTTGGAGGACGACCGTGCCGCGTGAGCTCGACCTCGGCGAAGGCCGTGTCCTCCCGGCGACCTGCTTCGAGCTCCGCTTCGCCCGCTCGGGCGGACCCGGCGGCCAGCACGTGAACAAGACCGAGACCAAGGTCGACCTCCGCTGCGATCTCGAGCGCGCGCTCGCCGTCCTCGGCGAAGACCGCGTCGCACGCATCCGCGACAAACTCGCCAACCGCCTCGACGCCGACGGCCGCGTGATCGTCACCGCCGAGGAGCATCGCTCGCGCCAACAGAACGTCGAGGCCGCCTTCGAAAGGATGGCCGCATTGCTGTGCTCGGCGATGCACAAGCCCAAGCCGCGCAAGAAGACCAGACCGTCGCGCGGCAGCCAGTTGCGCCGCCTCGACGAGAAGAAGCAGCGCGGGGCGATCAAGCGGGGGCGGCGCGGGGGGGAGGATTGAGGGTGGGGCGCGGCGTCGGCGTAGTGGCCGCCCACCTCGACGCTATCCTTGCGCCATGCGCACGTTCCGAGGCTTCGACCGGATCACCACCGATCCCCAGATCCTCTGCGGCAAGCCCTGCATCCGGGGCATGCGATTGAGCGTTCAACGAGTCCTCGAGATCTTGGCGCAGAACCCCTCCTGGGACCTGCTGCGCGCCGACTACCCGGAGTTGGAGGAGCTGGACGTCGAACAGGCGCTCGGCTTCGCCGCAGCTTCCCTCACGGACACCGCCATCCCGCTGAACGACAGCGCAGCGTGATCCGCTTCCTGCTCGACATGGGTCTGCCGCGCCGAGCGTGCGAAGACCTCGCGGCCGCTGGGATCGACGTCGTGCATCTCGCGGCGCTCGGCTTCGGTCGACTCCCGGACCCGGAAGTGATCGCGCTCGCCGTGCGCGAGGAGCGCACGATCGTGACCCTCGACCGCGACTTCAGTCAGCTCCTGGCCGTGTCGCGGGCCCGTGCTCCCTCGGTCGTCTACATCCGACAGAACGTGGATCGATCGAAGACGGTGAGCCTGGTTCTCGAGGTGCTGACCACGTGCGAAGGAGCGCTTGCCGCGGGGAGCATCGTCTCTGTCACCGAAGAACAGATCCGCGTGCGCTCGTTGCCCATCGGCGGTGGTCGCGAGTAGGGCGATTGGCGCGTCGGCCTCGCGAGGATCGAGGCCGGAACGCCTTCCTTGTGTGCACGCTGGTTCTGCCACGCGCGCTGCGCCTCGAAGCGGCGCTGATCGTGACCGTGCTCAGTCAGCCACAACGCGCTGCTGGGTCTCGTCCGGCTCGGGCTCCTCACGACCAACCAGATCGTGGCATTCGCTCCCTGGCGGGTCCGGCTCGAACAGCTCGATGCCTAACCACTCCGCCACGCCGTGGCGGAGCTGAAGGCCACCGGACGCCTCCCGAAGTGGTGATCCCCCGATCAGCAACCAGGACTCTTCGACGCAAACACACGACTTGCAACCGAAGTGAAGGAGGGGGCATTGTGAATCAGGGCTGGACGAACTGATCGACGAAGAGCAGCAGCCGCTGCGTGCCCGGTTGTCCGGCGAGCACGTCGTTGATCAGTCCCGTGACCGCCAGCTCGCCGCGCGCGAGGCGTCCGCCCCAGTCCTCGATCGCGTTGCGCAGTTCGTGCGGCGGCCACTCGCTGCGCACGCGCTCGAGCACCGCCTGCACCAGCGACGACTTGCCGGTCCCGCGCGCGCCGCGCGCACGCCGGGGCCTCGAGCGCGCGCTCGTCGCTCACCGCGTCGTCGAACGCGACCCAGTGGTGGAGATCGAGCAGCGAGAGCGGCGCATCCGCCGTCGGCAGGCGCACCGGCACGACCGGCAGGTCGTCGCCTCGATCCTGGCGCAACAACGCCAGTCCGACCCCGCGCTGTTGCAACGCGTGCGCGAGCCGCTCGGCCGCAGGGCGATCCGTGCTGCGGTAGGACAGGAAGACGTCGAACTCGGCCATGCGGGCTCGTCCGGCGCGCGACTCGGCGCGGAGGTCCTTCGGGAGGCGCGGATCGTCGCCGGGGAGACCTCGCGAGTCACGGGCGTGGATCACCGCAGCCAGGCCGGGAACCACACCCCGGCATCGCTCTCGAGGAACCACTCGTCGCGGCGCAGCGGCAGCGCGTCGCGGGCGCGGCGCAGGGCGTCGTTGAGCACGGGCGCCACGATGAGGCCGCCCGAACCGCTGCGCGCGACGACGTCGCCCTCGCCGAGGAGGTGCGCGTGGCCGACGACGACGACGAGCACCGAGTCGGGATGCGCGCGGACGAGGGCCGCGACGCGCGCGGCGATCGCAGCGTCGCGCTGCGCCAGCGGCAAACGGGGCGCGGGTTCCAGGCCGACGACCGGTTCGGAAGCGCGGCGGGCGTCGGCGATGAGCGCGCGGTACGCGCTCGCGTCGACGTCGCCGGGCTCGAGCCAGGAGCCGGGCCAACGAGTGCGCAACCTCTCGCGCAGCTCCGCACCGTCGATCCGTCCTGCGAGGTGGTCCGCGACCGCGGCGTCGTCCTCGACGCCGATCGCTTCGAGCGCGAACGCGAGGCGCACGCCCTCGGACCGCAGCGCGGCGAGCCATTCGCGCCACGCCGCGTGCAACGCGCGGTCGACGTGGCGATCACCGAGCCAGAGCACGCGCGACGCCCGCACGCGTGCGACGAAGCGCTCGCGATCGAGGCTCTTCACGAAGCGCTCGCCGAGGTCGACGGCGTGCGCGCGCTTGTAGTCCGCGAGTTCGCGCGTGCGACGGGCGAGTTCGTCCTCCGAGCCCGGCCAGCCGAGCGCCGTGCGATCGCAGGCGACGAGCACGCAGACGAGCACGCAGACGAGCACGCACCCCCGCAGAGGCACGACGACGGCGGGCAGCGACCGATGCACGAGCGCAGGCTACGATCCGCGCCCCTCACGAGACATCCATGAAGAAGCGCGTCGGCGTCGTCCTCTCCGGCTGCGGGTTCCTCGACGGATCCGAGATCCACGAAGCCACGCTCACCCTCCTCCACCTCGATCGGGCCGGGGCGAGCTCGATCTGCATGGCGCCGCGCCGCCCGCTCGCGGACGTCGTCGACCACGAGACGAAGCGCAGCGTCGCGGGCGAGTCGCGCGACGTCCTGCGCGAGGCGGCGCGCATCGCGCGCGGCGCGATCAAGGACCTCGCCTCCGTCGAGCCAGGCACCCTCGACGCGCTGATCCTGCCCGGCGGCTACGGCGCCGCGAAGAACCTGTGCACGTTCGCCCGCGACGGGGCCGACGCGAAGGTCGAGCCGGAAATCGCGCGCCTGATCCGCGCGATGCACGAGGCGCGCAAGCCGATCGGCGTGATCTGCATCGCGCCGGCCGTCCTCGCCGCCGTGTTCCGCGGGACGCCCGTGCGCCCGACCGTGACCGTCGGCGACGACACGGTGACCGGGCGCGCGCTGGCGGCGATGGGGGCGGAGGTCGTCGTGACGCCGGTCACCGGCATCGCGATCGACGAACGCAATCGCTTCGTCTCGACGCCGGCCTACATGTACGACGCCCGCATCGCGGACGTCTCGATCGGCATCGAGAAGCTCGTCGCCGCGGTCCTGTCGCTTGCCTGAGCCACCCGCCATGTTCGAACTGAAAGGACGCAACGCCGTCGTCACCGGAGGCGGCTCGGGCATCGGGCGCGGCATCGCTCTCGCGCTCGCCCGCGCCGGCGCGCGCGTCGCGGTCACCGGGCGTCGCGACGAACCGCTGCGCGACACCGCGGCGATGGTGCGCGCCGCGGGCGGAGAGGCCTTGTTCCGGCGCATGGACGTCGCCGACGCGCGCAGCGTGCTCGACGGTATCGAAGACCTCGCCGCGCAACTCGGCGGCCGCATCGACGTGCTGGTCGCCAACGCCGGCATCGGCGGTCCGAACGCGTGTTCGCAGGACGGACCCGATCGCTGGCACGAGATCCTGCGCACCAACCTCGACGGCGTCTTCTACTCCGCGCGCGAAGCCCTGCGCTTCATGCCCGACGGCGGCCGCATCGTCACGATCTCCTCGGTGCTCGGGAAGTTCGGCGTGCCCGGCTACACCGCCTACTGCGCGAGCAAGCACGGCGTGATCGGCCTCACCAAGGCGCTCGCGCTCGAGGTCGCGCCGCGGCACATCACCGTCAACGCGGTCTGCCCCGGTTGGGTCGAGACCGACATGGCGCGCGCCGGCATGGAAGGGATCGCGAAGTCGAGCGGCACGAGCTACGAGCGCGCGCGCGAGTCGGCGCTCGCCGAGGTCCCCCTCGGCCGCATCCTCCAGCCCGACGAGATCGGTGCCTTGGTCGTCTATCTCGCCAGCGACGCGGCGAGCGGCGTGACCGCGCAGGCGTTCAGCATCTGCGGCGGGCAGGTGCAGAGCGGCTGAGCGTCGCCGCCTGCATCACGGCTCCTCGACCCACTCCGCGACGAAGATGTTGGTCCCGCCGCGTTCCTTGCCGTAGCGATTGCTCGCGAAGACGAGGAACTTCCCGTCGGGCGAGAACATCGGGAAGCCGTCGAAGGTAGGGTTGTGCGTGACCTGCTCGAGACCCGAACCGTCGTCGTGGATCAGCCAGATGTCGAAGTCGCGGCCCTGCGCGTCGGCCATGTTGGACGAGAACACGATGTGCCGGTCGTCGGGATGGAAGTAGGGCGCGAAGTTCGCCTTGCCGTTGTCGGTGACCTGCCGGAACCCGCTGCCGTCGGCGTTGCAGATGGTGATCTCCATCCGCGACGGCATCACGAGCCCTTGCGCGAGCAGCGTGCGGTAGTCCTCGGTCTCCTTGTCGTCCTTCAAGAAGCCCGAGCGCAGGACGAGGCGCTTGCCGTCGTGGGAGAAGAACGCGCCGCCGTCGTAGCCGACGCGATTCGTCACGCGGCGCACGTCGCTGCCGTCGGGCGCCATCGTGTAGACCTCCAGTTCGCCGTCGCGCATCGACGTGAACACGAGCCGTCCGCTCACGGGGTCGACGGTCGCCTCGGCGTCGTAGCCGGGCGTGTCGGTGAGACGGGTGAGCCCCGAGCCGTTCGCCTTCGCGCGCCAGATCTCGTAGGTGTCGAAGATCGGCCAGACGTAGCGGCCCTTCACCACGCGCACGGCGGGCGGCGGGGCGTCGTTCGCGAAGTGCGTCGATGCGAAGACGATGTCCTGGTCGCCTTGCAGGAAGTACGCGCAGGTCGTCCGGCCCTTGCCGGTGCTGACCATCCGCTCGTCGCCGCTGCGCAGGTCGAGCGTGAAGATCTGATCGGCCGGGATCGACGGCGGCAGCGTGCGCTGCAGGATCAGCCGCGTGCCGTCGTTGGACCAATAGGCCTCCGCGTTCTCGCCGCCGAAGGTCAGTTGGCGCACGTTGCGCAGGCGCGTCTCGCCGGGCAGCGGATCCACAGGACGTCCGGCGCCGATCGTCAGGGACGGACCCGGCCGCGGCGCGGCGGCGGGTTCTTTCCCCCAGGGGCAGCCGCCCTTGCAGCCGGCGAGCGCCGCGAAGGTGGTGAACGTCGCGAGCGCGACCAGAGAGCCCGCGACGCGGGCGCGAGTGATGTTCGTCATCTGGAGAAGGACGCGGACCAGGACTCGCGCGGGCGCCCGGTCAGTTCTCGGCGCTCATCGCGCCGCCGATCCGACCGACGGACCCGCGATCGGCGAGGCGCGGCATGCCGAGGAGGTCACCCTCGTCGGCCGGCGGCTCGCCGAAGCGACGGACGTACTCCGCGCGATGGTCCTGCGCCAGTTCGAGGAGGCGCCGCACGAGGCGGGCGGGTTCTTCGGCGCGCAGGATTCCGAGGGTGAGCAGGCCCTCGACCTTCCGCTCGCGACCCGGCGCGACATCGTCGACCGCATTCGGTTCGAGCCGTTCCTCGTCGAGCCACCAGTCGGCGCGGAGTCCGAAGACCTCGACGAGGCGCCGCAGGTGCTTCAAGGTCACCGCTGAACGGCCCTTGCAGATGTCCGTCGCAGTCTGGGGAGCGATGTCCAGCGCGCGGGCGAGGTCGCGCTTGAGCATTCCGCGCTGTGCGAGGACGGCGTTGATCTTCTCGGCGATCGTGACCATCGGTGTCGGGCCGGGACGATAGCGGGCCGGGGCTCGGGAGGCTAAACCGGCCTTCGCACCGACGCATGGCCGCCGCATACCGACCCTCTCCGCCGTCCCGCCGTCGCTTCCCGGCGGTGCCGGTGTCGATCCTCGCGCTCGCGGTCGCCGCGTGCCGGAGCAACGAGCTTCCGCCGAGCGACTGGCCGCCCCAAGACTTCGCGGTGCAGGTCGTCGAGAAGGTCGCGGGAGACGGGTCCGCGGGGTCGTTCACGCGATCGTTCCGGGTCTGGCCCGACGGGCTCGCGCTGGTCGCGGAGTCCGATGCCCCGCTGCCCGGGCTCGACTGGGGGCAGCCGGTCTACGAGCGGCTCTGCGTCTACCGGCTCGACCCTCGCTCGACCCGCACGCTCGGACGGGTCCTGCAACGCACCGGCCTTTTCGCCGACCAGGCCCGCCGCGCCGAGAACAGCGATCGCGAGCCGGGCGAACTCACGGTCGCGTGGACCGCGTTCGGCAACAAGGGCCGGACCAGTCTGCGCACGCATGACCGCGCGCAGGTCGAGCGCGTGCTCGCCGTCGTCGCGGGGTTCCTTCCCGACGGAGTCGCCTTCCTCGGCGTCGAGCCCGACCTCGTGCACGTGAGCGACGTGCCCTTGCCCGGCGGCGGCGTCGGCGCCGTGCAGGCGTTGCGCGAGGTCGCGCGCGCCCATCCCCGCGACTTCGGCGTGCTGCTCGACCTCTTCGCGCTCGCCGTCGCGCGTCGCGAGTGGCCGATCGCGCGCGAGGTGCTCGTCGAGTTGCGGAACGACGACGCCCGCGCGGCGCTCGGCGACGAGGCGGAGCTGCGCGACTGGCGTCGCGAGGTGCTGCCGAAGCTCGAGGCGCTGATCCCCGTCGAGTGACTGCGACGGGCCAGGAGCTACTCGAACAGCCCGCGCGCGAGGTCGGCCTCGGCCGCGATCACGCCGAACGCGCTGCGGTTGCCGCGCTCGAGCAGATCGCCGGCGAGCGCGCGCGCCCGCGCGCGATCCCCGCGACGGCGGAAGTGGTCGATCAGTCCGTAGGCGAGCG
>JACRLW010000121.1 GCA_016235155.1 Planctomycetota bacterium | reverse complement strand
GGGCAAGAAGTACAAGAAGTGCCACGGCGCGGCGTGAACCAAGGCGGCGACGCCGCCGCGGGAAGCGGTCCGCCGCGGCGCCCGCGGCAGGCGAGGGATGCGACCGGTCCGCGCCCAGAAGCGCGCGCGGTAACGCCGGTCGAAGGCGAGCCGCCACGCGAGGATCGGCGACCACACGATCGCCGCGAGCAGGAACACGACCTGATAAGCGACGAGCGGGAGGAACGCGCGGAGGCGCCGCGGCCGCGGCGGACCGCTTCCCGCGGCGGCGTCGCCGCCTTGGTTCACGCCGCGCCGTGGCACTTCTTGTACTTCTTGCCCGAGCCGCACGGACACGGGTCGTTGCGGCCCACGTCCTGCGCGTGCGCCGCGGTCTTGATGCGCTGCTCCTCTGCGCGCTTGCGCGCGTCCTCCTGCGCCTTCTTCGCTTCGGCCTCGCGTCGTTCGCGGTCGACGTCGGCCTGCGAACGCAGGCGCACCTGCGCGCCCTTCTGCACCGCGGCCAGCACTTCCGGCGGAGCCTGACCCGCGGCGATCATCGCTTCGACCATCGCCTGCGCCGTCACCGGATCGCTGGGCATCGGCGGCGCCATGCGCGGCGGCGCACGGCGCGGCTCCGGCGCCCGCTGGAGTTCGACGCGGAAGACGAGTCCGGTGACCTGCTCCGCGATCGCCTCCTTCAGGAGCTGGAACTTGTCCCAACCCTCTTTCTTGTATTCGTTCTTCGGATCGACCTGGGCATAGCCGCGCAGCCCGATGCCCGCCTTGAGGACCTCCATCGCGTGGAGGTGGTCCTTCCACTTGTGGTCGATCGCGTCGAGGAGGAGGAACTGCTGCACGCGGTCCCAGGTCTCCTGGCCGTACTGCGCCGTCCGCTTGTCGAGCGCGCCCTCGATCCGCTTCATCAGGAATTCGAAGACCGCGTCGCGTTCGGTCTGCTCGAGCCCCTCGAGCACCAGCATCTCGCCGGCCTTCTCGAGATCGCCGGCCTTGTGCGTCATCCACGCGCGGATCTCCTTCCACTGGACCGGCTGGTCCTTGTCGCCCGCGTAGCGCTGCACGACCGGTTCGAGCAGTTCCTCGAACATGCCGACGATCTTGTCGCGCAGGCCCGCCAGCTCCAGCACGTCCTGGCGCTGCGAGTAGACGAACTTGCGCTGCTTGTCCATCACCTCGTCGTACTCGATGAGGCTCTTGCGGATGTCGACGTTGCGCGCCTCGACCTTCTTCTGCGCGCGCTCGATCCCACGCGAGACCATGCCGCTCTCGATGCGTTCGCCCGCCTTGAGGCCGAGCCGCTCCATCATGGTCTTGATCCAGTCACGCGCGAAGATGCGCATGAGGTCGTCGTCGAAGCTGAGGAAGAAGCGGGACTCGCCGGGATCGCCCTGTCGCCCGCATCGCCCGCGCAACTGGTTGTCGATGCGCCGCGCCTCGTGACGCTCCGTGCCGACGACCAGGAGTCCGCCGAGCGCCTTGATCTCCTCCTGTTCCTTGCTGCTGATCGCCCTCAGCTCGGCCAGGCGCTGCTGCGCCCCGGCGCTCTGCGGATCCAGACCCTGCCGCGCTTCGAGTTCGAAGAGCCGCGCGGGATTGCCGCCGAGGACGATATCGGTGCCGCGACCGGCCATGTTGGTCGCCACGGTGACTGCGCCCTTCCGACCGGCCTGCGCGATGATCTCCGCCTCGCGCGCGTGGTGCTTCGCGTTGAGCACGTTGTGCTTCACGCCCTTCGCGGTCAGCAGCGACGAGAGCTTCTCCGACTTCTCGATCGACGTCGTGCCGACGAGCACCGGCCGACCGGGTTCGTGCTGCGCGACGATGTCCTCGACGATCGCGCCCAGTTTGCTCGCTTCGTCGAGGTAGACCAGGTCGTCGACGTCCTTGCGGACCATCGGACGGTTGGTCGGGATGGACACGACGTCGAGGTTGTAGATCTTCCCGAACTCCGCCGCTTCGGTCAGCGCGGTGCCGGTCATGCCCGCGAGCTTGTCGAACATGCGGAAGTAGTTCTGGAGCGTGATGGTCGCCCAGGTCTGCGACTCCTCCTGCGGCGACATGCCCTCCTTCGCCTCGACCGCCTGGTGCAGGCCGTCGCTCCAGCGCCGCCCCACCATCAGACGCCCGGTGAACTCGTCGACGATGATCACCTCGGTGTTGCCCGAGCGCTCGTTGCGCGCGACGACGTAGTCCTTGTCGAGCTTGTAGATGTGGTGCGCGCGCAGCGATTGTTCGATGTGGTGCGGCCAATCCATGTTGGCCGGATCGGAGTAGAAGCTGCCCACGCCGACGAGCTGCTCGGCGAGTTCGATGCCCGCCTCGGAGAGCAGGCACTGGTGCTCCTTCTCCTTGATCTCGAAGTGGTCGCCGGGCTTCAGACGGCGCGCCACGCGATCGGCGGTGACGTACTTCTCCGCCTTGCCCTCCGGCGGCCCCGAGATGATCAGCGGCGTCCGCGCCTCGTCGATCAGGATCGAGTCGACCTCGTCGACGATCGCATAGCTGAGCTTCTTCTGCACCTGCTCCTCCGGCGACTGCTTCATGTTGTCGCGGAGGTAGTCGAAGCCGAACTCGTTGTTCGTGCCGTAGAGGATGTCGCACGCGTACTGCGGCTTGCGGTCGCTCGGCGCCATCGCCGACTGGATCGCACCGACCGAGATGCCGAGGTACTCGAAGACCGGCGCCATCCAGTCGCGGTCGCGCTTGGCGAGGTAGTCGTTGACGGTCACGATGTAGACGCCGGTCCCCGCCAGCGCATTGAGCGCCGCGGGCAGCGTCGCGACCAGCGTCTTGCCCTCGCCGGTCGCCATCTCGGCGATCTTGCCGTCGTGGAGCACCATCCCGCCGACGAGCTGCACGTCGAAGTGGCGCAGGCCGAGCGTGCGCTGCGACGCGACGCGCGCCAGCGCGAAGACGTCGACGAGCGCGTCGTCGAGAGTCGCGGCGCCGGACTGGACCTTCTCCCGCCAGGCGGCGATCGCCGCCCTCGCCTTGTCCTGATCGAGCGACTCCGCCCACGCGCCGCGCGCGTTGATCTGCCGCACGCGGGCGTCATAGCTCGCGAGCGCGCGTTGATTGGCGGAACCGAAGAACTTCTGCAGACCCTTGCCCAGCCGTGCCGGCAGGGCGCCGAAATCGAACTTCATCGCGGACTCCCACCGGACGCCGCGGACGCTGCGGCCGGTGCATGGATCGTGGATCGAGAGGTGGAGTGGAACGAGGGCACGGCCCCATCGGCCGCGCCGCGACGACGCCAAAGCGCCGCCCTTGCGCACCTGACGCGTTCGATCGGCGAGGCGCCGCAGCGCCGCCGATCACGCGCCGCGGCGGGTCGGTGCGCGCGCCGCTGGGAGTCCGCGCGCGGCGACATCCCGCCACCGCGGGCGATCGGTCGCGACGATGCGGGCGATCGAGGTCGACGGCCTCGACTGCGCGTCCTCGCCGGCGCGCGCGGCGATCGCGCGGTTGACCGGCGAACAGGTCGCCGCGGTCGTGGCCGCGGAGCGCTCCCCGGCGAGGGCCTGACGCGACGCGACTCCTGCGGCCGCGAAGATCACGACGGCGAGCAGTAGCGCGAGCGCGCTGCGGTCGCTCCGCGCCGCGCCGGTTCCCGGAGTCTCCCGGTCGCGCGTCATCGCTGCGCCTCCTGCCGCGCCTTGGCGAGCAGACGCTCCACCATCTCGAAGAGCAGGTCCTCCTGGTACGGCTTGGCGAGGAAGCCGTCGGCCTTGCGCATCTCCTGCACCGAGACCTTGCTCGCCGTGCACAGCAGCACGGGCACCGTGCGCGTCGCGGCGTCGGCGCGCAGCGCGGCGAGGACCTGCAGTCCGTCCATCTCCGGCAGCTCGTAGTCGAGGACGACGAGATCCGGCCGCTCCGCGCGCGCCGCCGCGAGGCCGCGCGGGCCGTCGGCTTCGACGCGCACCCGATAGCCGCGGCCGCCGAGCGACGCGGCGACCGCGGCCGCGAGGTCCTCCTCGTCGTCGACCGCGAGGATCGCGAGGTCATCCGGCGACGCCTTCCTGCGCTCGACGGCGTCGCTGCGCTGCACGCACAGGTCGCGCAGCGACGACGCGGTCGGCAACCCGATCTCCGCGAAACGCGCTTCGATGCGCCGCTTCAGGTC
>JACRLW010000120.1:6443-15250 GCA_016235155.1 Planctomycetota bacterium | reverse complement strand
CGGACCAGCGCGTCGAGGACGTCCTACGCGCGCTGCGAGACCGGTAAGACCTTGTCGAGGTCTTCCTCGCGCAGCGGAACTCCGAGCGCCTCGACGTGCGCGCGCAGCGCAGACGGCGGGAACGAGCGCAACGCGTGGCGCAGGAAACGGCCGCGCCGCACGCCGTACTGGGCTTCGAGCGAGGCGCCTTCGAGCGTCGTCGTGAGGTTGCAGCGACCGCCGCCGCTGATCAGGATCTTCAGCCCGAGGCGGCGGTTCTTCTCGATCAGCAGCACGCGACGGCCACGGCGCGCCGCGACGGCCGCAGCCATGAGGCCCGCGGCGCCCGCTCCCACGACGAGGATGTCACGCCGCATCGGCGTGCCGGTCGGCGAGGCGACTCAGCTCGGCTTCGCGTCGCCTGCGGGCGTGTCGCGCTTGACCGGCAACGGTCGACCGCGCTGCTTGCGCAGCGTCGACCAGCCCTTGCCCATCCGCTTGGCCTTGAACGCGCCTCTCCGGCAACCGTTCGACTTGTGACGTACCTTTGCCATGTCTGCCGGGTCCTCGCTCGCTGGGTCGCTGCTCGATGGGTCCTTCGCGCTCTCAGGTCTTCAGCGTCTTGCGCACGATCACGTAGGCGTGACGGTGGCCGGGGACCGCGCCGCGCAGGTAGAGGAGATTGCGCTCCTCGTCGATCCGCACGACCTCGAGGTTCTGCACGGTCACGTTGTCGCAACCCATGTGGCCCGGCATCTTCTTGCCTTTGGGTACGCCCTTGCTGACCGAGTTGGTGCGACCCGTGCCGCCGAGCTTGCGCGTCGACACCGAGTTGCCGTGCGACGCCGCCTGACGGTGGAAGCCGTAGGGAGCTCCTCGCAGCGCAGTTCGCGCACGAAGCGCTTGGGTGCGCTGCCGGCCTTCTTGCAGTGGCCGATCTGCGGCTTGGTCGACGTGCGCTCGGGGCGGTCGTCGAAGCCGAGCTGGACGCCGTAGTAGCCGTCCGAGTAGCGCGCGCGCTCGAGCTTGCCCCGCTTCTTGCCGCGGCTGGTCGCCGCCGTGCGATCGGACTCCGGGAGTTCGGCGACGTCCTTGCTCTTGACCTGGAGGACCTTGCACGGCCCGGCCTGGACCACCGTCACGGGGACCCAGGTGCCGTCCGCCTGGAACAACTGGGTCATGCCCAGCTTCTTGCCGAGGATTCCGATCGTCATGACGTCGAGGACCTGCTGCGCGCGCTCAAAAGGGCGACGCATGCTAGGGACGAGCCCTTGCACGCGCAAGCGCGTGGATCTCAGGCCCAGGCGCGCCACGCGAGCAGCAGGGCCGCGAACAGCAGCAGGGGCACCGCGAGCGACGAGCCGTCGCTGCCGAAGCCGGGCAGGTGACGGGACTCGGGAACGATTCGGCGCGACACGTCCGACTCCGCGGCATCGAACCAGGCGCCCGGCACGAGCCGCACGAGCGCCTCCTCCCCCGCCGTCCACGCGAGCGCGCGCCGCAGGAGCTGCGGAAACGCCGCGAGAAGGGGGAGATTGGCATCGGCGAGCGCGAACGCGAAGTGAAGCGATCGACCGCCCGCGCCGTCGATCGCGACCGCGAGGGGACCGGTCGAACCCTCGATCAGGACGCGCGCTCCGTCCGGCAGCGCCGCGCCGTCCAGCGCGCGGCGGACGACGAGCTCCGACAGGTCGAGACCGCGCGTCAGCGGGTGTTCGCGGTCCCAGCCCAGGACGTGCGGCGCATGCCGCACCGCGCCGTCGGCGAAGGCGGTGCCGAAGCTGATACCGCGCGGCGGCGCGCTCTGGAGGCGACCACCTTCGACGAGCAGGAGGTCCACGCGCTCGCCGGGGCCGGCCTCGACGACGGCGCCTCCCGCGAGATCGGCGAGCAGTCCCGCCGCACGCGCGAGCCAGTCGACGCCGTCCCCCGCCGGTGCGTGCAGCACGCCGATCCGGCTCGCCGCGGGCGGCGGCACCAGGAGTTCGACTTGATCGTCGGCGGCAAGCGCGTCGCCCGTTGGAGCCGCCAGCGTGATCCGGCAGGTGCCGGTGCCCTTCCGCAGCAGGTGCAAGGTCGCTCGCCAGCGCGACGGCGCGAGCTCGACGAGTTCCAGCCCGGCCGCGCTCTCCGCCGCGCCGTCGACGTGGAACGCCGGCGGACCGTGCGGCGCGTGTGCGTCGAGCACGACGTCGAAGGTCGACAGCGGCCAGGCGTCGAGGATCGAGGCACCGGTGATCCCGGCGTTGACCACCTCGCCGCCGAACACGGTGAGCGCACCGAGCGCCGGCACGCCGTCGTCGCGCGCGTCGGTGAGGGTCCAGACCGCGAGTTCCTCGTCCTTCGCCAGGGCCCCCGCGAGTTCGTCGAGGCGCGGGGACGGACCCGCGTCCGGAGTCGGCGCCGCGGACAGGGCCGCGAGTACGTCGGCGCGCGATCCGCGCAGGACGCGCGGCGCCGCATGCGCGAGCAAGACCCGGAGTTCGACGGCTTCCGGAAGGGACGCCGCCGTGCGACGCAGCCGCGCGCACGCGTCAGCGAAGGCGCTCGAGGCCCCCTCGGCGCACCCCATGCTCGGCGAGGCGTCGAGCAGGGCGACGAGCACGCGGGGTCCGTCGCGCGGCGCGAGCCGCGGTCCCGCGGCCGCGAACGAGGCGGCGGCGGTCGCGACGACCAGCAACCAGAAGCGCAGGCGTCGCGGCGTCTGGCGCGGTCGCCGCAACCGCTGCAACGCCGCGCGCCACCGCGCGAGATGCGCGCTCGCGACGCTTCGCTCGACGCGCGGCGGACGCGCGAGGAAGAACAGCAGCGCGATCGCCAACAGGATCGGCAGCCGCTCGGGTGAGGCGAAGCTCAGAGCAACCACTCGAGCCATCCTCCATCGGTCCAGGCGGCGACGCTGCCCGGTGCATCGTGATCGACCTCCTGGCTCGCGCACGGCGCCGCGGTCGTCGCCGCTCACGGCCAGGAGACCGAGCGCGCGGCGTCGCGCGGGTGCGAGCACGGCGAGTCCGGCGCGCGCCTCCGCGAGCTCGGCGAAGTCGGAGATCCACACGATGCGGCCGCGGCTCGCAGCGACGCCCGCCTCGACGGGCGCGTCCGTGCCGCCGCCGCTCATCGCCGCGCCGTCGAGCAGCGCGAGCAGCGCTTCGAGATCGCGCAGCGTCGCGAAGTGTGCGCGCGCGGATCCGGCGACGACGGTCAACACGTCGAGGTGCGCGAGGGCGATGCCGCCGACGAGCGCCGCGAGGCGGCGCGCGCCGGCGAAGCGCGGCGGTTCCCCCGCACCCATGCTCGGGGTCGTGTCGAGCACGATGGTCAGCGCGCGGAGATGCTCGGACTCCAGCACCTTCACGTGCAGCTCGCGCGTCCGCGCGAACGCGTTCCAGTCGAGGAGCCGCAGGTCGTCCCCCGGCGCGTACGCGCGGTGACCGGCGAAGGTGCCGCCGACGCCACGACGGCGCTTGCGCGCGCGGTCCTCGGTCTCGCTCGCGGCGCGCAGGCGGCGCGCGCGGCGCATCACGCCGGCGAGGACCTCGCGGAAGGCGGAGTCGAAGAGCGTGCTCATCGGCGGACCGGCGGTGATCCGAACCAACGTCGCACCGCTTCGCGTTCGTTCGGCGGGACGTGGCGGCTGCGCAGCGCGGTCTCCGCCGCACGCGCGAAGTCACGCTCGGGTTCGGAAGGCGTGTCGGTCGCACCGCTCCCCGCGTCGCCGCCGGTCGGCGATGCGGCCGATGACGATGCGGCGCCGGCTTCCAGCTCCGGGACGAGGAAGGCGTCGGCGAGCGGCGCCTCGAGCGGCGTGATCTCGTGCCGCGGCATCTCCCGTCCGGGCGACGCGTCGTCGCGCGACGCACCCGCGGCAACGTCACCGCCCTGCGGCGACGCTCCGGTGGGATCCTCCGTCCTGGTCTGCGTTCCCGGCCGCGTCGCGCCGCGACCGTCGTCGCCGGCGGGACCGGCGGCGGCAGCTCGCCCCGCCAGCGGCAGCACGCCGCGCGGGAGCGGCGGCAGCCACACGATCCGGAGCAAGAGCAGGAGCAGGACGACGAGCGCGGTGATCCGCAGCGGGCGGCGCAGCGGCAGCCACGCCAGGCGATCGCGCTGGACGGGCTCAGGCAGCCGTTCGAGGCGAGTCACGAGGTCGCGCGCCAGCCAACCGTGCGCCGCGACGTCGCCGCCGCGTTCGCCGTGCGTCGTCAACCAACCATCGAGGCCCAGACGATCGTCGAGCGCGGCGACCGACTCACGCCGCAGGAACGGGACGACCAGCAGGACCGCGGCGACGACGAGGCCGCCGCCCCAGGCGATCGACCCCAGCGCCTCGGGCCAGGCGATCCATGCGCAACACGCCGCGAGCGCCCACAGCGCGGCGAGCCGGACCGCCTCGGAACGGCGGATCAGGACGCGCCGGCTCGCGCGTTCGCGCGCGAGGAAGGCCGCAACCGGGTCGTCGATCATCGGACGCGCTCACCGCCGCGGCGGATCGAAGTACGGCTCGGGATCGCGATCGAAGCGCGTCGCGACCCAGTCGCCCGCGCTGAGCAGGAACTCGACGGCCGAACAGCGGACCCAGTACTCGTTCTTGCCGGGGACCTTGCTGCCGACGTCGATGCGGAACACGCGGCCGTCGGCGAGGCGGGCCTCGGCGAAGATCTTCGGAGTCGCAAGGCCGCGCTCGGCGAGGATCTGGTCGAGGCTGCCGTCGGCCGGCAGGCGCGTGACGTAGTCCTGGATCTCGAACGCGAGCAACTGCTGGATCAGCGCGCGCACCTCGTTGTTGCGCGGCGGACCGACGCCATCAGGACCGATCGCCTTGGTCCAGTCCGGCGTGTCGCGCGTCGCGCGCTCGAACGCGACCTCGCCCTTGGGCGCCTTCACGTGCACGCGCACGACTTCGTCGATCGGCAGGCGCACCGGATGACGGTCGATCCACTGCCGCGGATCGGGGTCGATCACCCAGTAGTCCTGCTCGTAGAGGACGACGTCCGCGCTGTCGCGGGCGCGCACGAAGAAGCCGCGGACCACGTCCTTGCCGACGCGTCCCGCGCTGGCGTCCTTGCCGACCAAGAGTTCGGCGATGAGGCGTTGGGCGCCGTCGACGCAACGGATCTCGACCGCCTCCTCGGCGGACAGTCCGTAGCGAAGGAGCTGCTCGGGCGTGCCGTCGGCGAGCACGAGCGCGTCTTCGTCGAGCGGGATCGCTTCGAGGTGGCGCAGCACGCGCTCGTAGACGACCTCGTCCCGCACCGGAGCACCGCCGAGCGGCCCGTCGGCGATCACCCAGTCGACGTCGGTGCGGACGAACTGCGTGATTTCGCGGCGCAGTTCGCCCTTCTCGTCGCGCGTCAGTCCGCCCTTCTCGTCGCGGAGCGGCACGGCGATGCCGATCGCGCGGACGTTGGCCTGGGTGAAGCCCGGGAACAGGCGTGCGAGGTCCGTCACCTCGGTGAAGACCTCGCGTTCGTCCCAGACCGTGAGGCCGGTCGGCACCGCGAGCAGGAGCGCGGCGGCGAACAGGACGAGGTTGCTCTTCGACAGGCTGGCTGCTGCGCTCATCCGCCGACTCCGTGCAGGAACTGCTTCTTGCGCGAACGTCGCCACAGGAAGCTGGCGACGCCGAACGCGACGAACAGGAGCGGCGGGATCACCGCGTTGCGCCAGCGCAAGGAACCTTGCCGGCGCTCGACCTCTTCCTGGAGGCGCTCCGGAGCGATGCGCGTCAGCTCGCCCTCCTCGAGGACCTTCTGCCGGCGGTCGGTGAACTTCTTGCCGGTCAGCCCGAACAGGTCGCGATCCTGCGCGAGCCAGTCGAGCAACGAGAGGAAGAAGCTCGGGCCGAGCTGGCTCACGGGACCGACCTGCCCGTACTCGCCGGCGATCAGGTCGTCGCGGACGAAGTCCGAGTCCGCCACGATCAGGAGCTGCGCGCCGGTTCCGGCCGAGGTGCGCAACGCCGGGTCGGCGTCCTTGCCGGCGGGTCCGGCTTCGTTCACGCCCTGCTCGATCGGCGGTCCGAGCGGAGTCGGCGCGTCGCCGCCTTCCTTCGGTTCGCCGATCGGTTCCTCGAGCGGGTCCTTCGCTTGGACGGGTTGCTTCACGTCCGGTCGCGGCGGGATCGGCCGCCCGTCGAAGTACGACTTGAAGGCCCCGTCCAGGGCCACCAGCAAGCCGTGCTGCTGCGGCGGCTCGTGGGCCATGACCTCGGCGATGCGCGCGTTGAACGCCTGGTTCGCGGCGGTCGGGTCGCTGCCGTCGCCGATCGGACTGACCGACTGCGGGAGCCGCTCGAGGATCGAGAACGGCGAGCTGCGCATCAGCACGTTGCCGCCGACTCCGGCCGGCAAGGGCTCGGCGAGATCGACGGCGCAGGGCCAGAAGAACACCGGCGTCGCGAAACCGCGCGCGGCCTCGTGGTCGATGCCCGGCCGGAACACGCGGCGGTACGTCTCGACCACTGCCTGATCCGTGACGCCGCGGATGCGCGCGACGTCGGCCGCCCGCGCCGACCAGTCGATGTCCTGCGGCGGGAACCAGTACGGGTACGGCACGCCGCCGATCGCGGTCTGCCCCGCGACGTTCATCGCGAACGAGAAGCGCAAGGCACCGGTCGTCGCGTCGACCAGGGCCTTCTCGTGGAGCACCGCGCCGTAGTGCGCGAGTTGGTCGACGAAACGCAGGGTCGAGCCCAAAGCGTCGTAGCCGACGCGACGCACGTCGAGCACGCGCGCCTGGCCGAGCGAGACGTCGTCGGTGTCGGCGAAGATCGCGAGCCTGCCGCCTCCCATCAGGAATTGGTCGAGGGCGTACTTCTGGCGGTCGTCCAGGTTGCGCGGGCGCAACAGGATCAGCGTGCGCAGTTCGTCGGGGACGAGTTGCCCCTTCTGGAGGTCGACGTTGACGAACTCGTACCGGTCACCGAGGTCCTCGATCGAGAGCAGCCGGGAGAAGCCCTTGGGCGCTTCCGGCCGCGGGAAGCGATCGGACGTGGACGGCGGCTCACAGGCCCACTGCATCACTCCGATGCGCGGCCGCTCGGTCACCGTCACCGCCTTGAGGATCGGCGTGAGCAGCGCTTCGTACAGCGCGGGCCGATCGTCGAAGCCGAGGAACGCCTGCACCTTCTGCTTCTGACCGCCGTACCGGAAGCGGAGCCCCTGCCAGATGTCCTTCGTCGACAGCGTCGTGCCCTGGAGGTCCTGCACGCGCTGCGCCTGGATGCCGAGCCGCTCGGCCCGCTTGCGCACCGCGGTGTCGGAGCCCGGGTCGAAGTACTGCACCGCGATCCGGCCGCGGGACTGCTGTGCGTACTCGTCGAGCACGTTGCGCAGCGTCCGCCGGCCCTCGCGCGTCGCGGCGGTGAGTTCCTCGTCGGCGCTGAAGTAGGCCTCGACGAGCAGGCGTTGCTCGATGCGGTCGAGCACCTTCTTGGTCGAGTCGGTCAGCGTGTAGACGCGGTCGGCGGTGAGGTCCACGCGCGCGCGCCAGCGCGACGCGAGGAACAGCACCATGCCGAGGATGACGACGAGCAGCGCGACGTGGATCACGAGGCCGAGCACGAAGCCGGCCTCGCGCGACGCGCTCGCCGCGGAATGCGGTGCCTGCCCGTTCATCCGCGCAACCTCCGGCCGCGCAGCACGAGCGCGTTGAAGTAGAGGAACAGCCCGCAGAACGCCCCGAAGTAGATCAGGTCGCGCGAGTCGAGCACGCCGCGCGTGATGCTCAGGAAGTAGCGCGACGGACTGAGCGCGCCGCACAGCTCGATCAACCACTCCGGCAGGCCGAACCGCGACAGGAGCGCGAGGAACTCGGGGAAGCCGAGAAAGAGCAGGATGCCGAGCACGACGATCGAGAGCAGCGCCGCGACGATCTGGTCGCGCGTGAGGCTCGAGAAGAACATCCCGACGGCGACGTACGCCCCGGCCATCAGCAGGGTCGCCGCGTAGGCGCCGAGCGTGACGCCCCAGTCGAGGCGGCCGAGGCCGTCGAGCGTCCACGGCAGGCCGAGGGTCAGGAGCAGGACGATCGCGAGGAACGCGAGTGCGGCGAGGAACTTGCCGGCGACGAGCTGGCGGATCGTCACCGGGAAGGTCATCAGCAGCTCGATCGTGCCGAGCTTCCGTTCCTCCGCCCACAGCCGCATGGTCAGCACCGGCAGGAACAGCAGGAAGACGATCGGCAGTCCCCCGAAGAACACGCTCATGTCGGCGGGCTGGTCGTGGCCGATCGCCGGCACGCTCCGCGCGAGCTGCACGAACAGGAACAGGGCGCCGAAGACGTACGCGATCGGCGAGGTGAAGTAGCTGCGCAGTTCGCGGCTCGTCACGATCCAGGTCTCACGCATCGCGCGCGCCCTCCCGGCGACCGACGGTGAAGGCCCGGAACGCGTCCTCGAGCGAGGGGCGCAGGCGCTCGAGCAGGAGCAGCGGGACGCGCTCCGCGACGAGCGCCGCCGCGAGACGGGACTCGAGCGCGATGCCGGACGAAGCCGCGACGCCGGCGACGCGCCAGGTCCCGCCACCCTGGTCCGTCACGCGCTCCACGCCCTCGACGCGTGCCAGGACCTCGGCGACCGAAGCACCGCTCGTCGCGACCCGCACGAGCACGTCGCCGGGAGGGAGCTTCGCGACGAGTTCGTCCTTCGTGCCGTCGGCCACGATCTCGCCGAGATCGATCACAATCACGCGCGTGCAGGCAGCCTCGACCTCCTGCACGTAGTGCGTCGAGAGGATGATCGTGTGGTCTTCGCCGAGGCGTTGGATCAGGGAGCGCACCTCGACGATCTGGTTCGGGTCGAGGCCGCTGGTCGGCTCGTCGAGGATCAG
>JACRLW010000120.1:0-6422 GCA_016235155.1 Planctomycetota bacterium | reverse complement strand
TGGTGCACCATCGCCTGCGCGAAGCCGACCCGCTGCCGGTAGCCCTTCGACAGCTCGAGGATGCTCTTGCCCCAGACCCGCTGGAGTCCGCAGAGCTCGACGACGCGCTCGAGCGCCGGACCGATCGAACTGCCCGAGACGCCGCGGATCGCCGCCGCGAAGCGGAGGTACTCGCGCACGCTCATCTCGCCGTAGAGCGGCGTCGACTCCGGCAGGTAGCCGATGCGACGGCGCACGGCGAGCGAGTCGTTCACGACGTCGAGCCCGTCGATCGTGGCGGTCCCGGAGGTCGGCACGAGGAAGCCCGTCAGGATCTTCATCGTGGTCGACTTCCCCGCCCCGTTGGGCCCGAGGAAGCCCACGACCTCGCCGCGGGCGACCCGGAAGCCGATCCCGCGCAGCGCACGCGCGGGCCCGAAGTTCTTGGTGAGGTTCTCGACGTGGATCATCGCGGTCCGTTGTGAGCCCGATCCGATGTGAGCCCGGTCCGAGGTGAGCCCGATAGGAGGTCAGCCCGGTCCGGGGTCGCGCTTGGCGCCCGGTGATAGTGCGACGAGAGGGCGCGGAAACGGTACTTCCCGCCGCCACGCGCCGATCGGCGGGTCCGCCGGGCGACGCGTCACTCGTCGACGCGGAAGGACGCCAGGAACTGCGCGTTGGTCTTCGTCTGCGACAGCTTGTCGATCAGCATCGGCATGGCATCGAGGACGTTCAGCCGGGCGAGGACCCGCCGCAGCGTGTAGATGCTGTTGACCACGCCCTTGCTGAGCAGCAGCTCCTCCTTGCGGGTCCCCGACAGCTCGAGGTCGATCGCGGGGAAGATGCGCCGCTCGGCGAGCTGGCGGTTCAGGACGAGCTCCATGTTCCCGGTGCCCTTGAACTCCTCGAAGATCACCTGGTCCATGCGGGAGCCGGTGTCGACGAGGGTCGTCGCCAGGATCGTGAGCGAACCGCCCTCCTCGCACTTGCGCGCGGAGCCGAAGAACTTCTTGGGTTGTTCGATGACCTTGGCGCCGATGCCGCCCGACATCGTCGCGCCGCCGCCGCGACCGAGCGCGGAGTTGTAGGCGCGCGTCATTCGCGTGATCGAGTCGAGCAGGATCACCACGTCCTTGCCGGTCTCCACGAGCCGCTGCGCGCGACGCATCGCCATCTCCGCGACGGCGATGTGGTTCTTGGGCCCTTCGTCGAGCGTCGAGACCAGGACCTCGCGGTTGACGCCTGCGACCGCGCGTTTCCAGCCGGTCGCTTCCTCCGGCCGCTCGTCGATCAACAGGACGATCATGCAGACCTCGGGGTAGTTGTCCGCGATCGCATGACAGATCTTCTGCATCAGCACTGTCTTGCCCGAGCGCGGCGGCGCGACGATGAGTCCGCGTTGGCCGCGTCCGATCGGACAGAGCAGGTCGACGATGCGAAGGCTGATGTCAGCGTCGTCGCCGTGCGCGAGGACGAACATCGGCGCCGGGTCGACGACCGTCAGTTCCCGGAACAGACGGCGATCGCGCGAGGCTTCGGGGCTCAACCCGTCGACTTCGTCGACCTCGACCAGGGTCGGTCGCTTGTGGCCGCGGACCGGAAGCCCGCCCTTGCCGACGACGTGACTGCCCTCGAGGAGCCGGTTCTGGCGGACGATCGAGATCGGCACGAAGACGTCGTCGTAGCCGTCGGGGTCGGGCAGGTACATGTGGCGCTCCTGCCGGAGCCAGCCGCTCATGTCCCGTTGCAGTTCGAGGAGCCCGCGGAGCGGCTGCAGCTCGCCCTCGACCTCCGGCACGAAGTCGTTGCCGCCTCCCGACGGGAGGTGCCCGCCGCCGCCGCCACCACCGCCGTTGCCACCACCACCGCCGCCGCCGCTGCTTCCGCCGCCGCCCCCACCACTGCCGCCGCGTCCGCGACGACGCCGCCGCTTGCGCCAGCGCTTGGGTCCGCCACCGGCGTCGTCTGCGCCGCCCTCGTGATTCGTCATCAGCACTTCCCGGTCACGTTGATTGGTCATCCGACAGCACTCCACGCACGTCGCATGCTCCGCTGGGAGATCCTCCACAGCGCGATCCTCCGCCGATCCGCGTCGTCCGCGGGCCGGGTCGGCCCGCTGCGGTGCAGGTTGCGTCGAATCGCTGCCAGATCAGATCTTTGGCCTGTGGCCGTGCGACGTGCACGCAAGGCTTCGCGCCCGCGGAGCCGGGTTCGCCGAGGACTACCGGTGCGCGCGATCGCGACGCGTCGCGCGCGCGGGACGATTCTGAGGTCCGACCACAGCCGTCCCTGCCAGTTCGAGCTCTCGTGGATCGCGTCCGCGTTCGTCGATCCGGAGCCTCGCGCCGGTTTCGCTCCCCACGGGAGCGGTTCCGATCGCGACGTCCGGCTCGCTGGGTGAGCGCGGTGAGAATGCTCCCCGAGAGTCGTTTCTTGTCCTCGACGGGTCGCCTCGCTGCGAGTGCGTGCCCTGCGTCTCGGATCCGGCCCGACGCACTGCGCGTCGCGGGGTCGATCCCCCAGATCGGCCGGAACGGGCAGCCGCGCTGCCCGTCGAGGGCGGGACCTTAGCGATCGGATCGCGTCTCGGCAAGCGTCGAGTCACGGGGATCTGCCCGACCCCTCCGCCGACTTGCTTCCCCCGCTGCGGCCGCGTATCCACGCACGCCTCCTCAATCGCGGGTCATCGCCCGCCCGAAGGAGGACCTGGGCGCGGCCGATCGGCGTGCGTCCCAGTCATCGCCGCCATGGACGATTCCCGCCGCCTCCCGACCTCCCCGTTCGACCCTGCTCACGCCCCCGCCCCCGTCGGCCAAGCTCCCGTCACCCTGGACGAGGACGACGAGAAGGAGAAGCGCATCGGTGGGACCAACTACGTCGAGCGGCATCTCATCGAGAGCCGCACCCTGCTCGTCGCCGGTCCGATCACCGATCGCCTCGCGCGCCACTGCGCCGAACGGCTCTTCGTGATGGAGGCACGCGATGCCGAGAGCCCGATCACTGTGATCATCAACTCGCCGGGCGGCAGCGCGGACTCGGGCTTCGCGATCTACGACTTGCTCCGCTTCGTCCGGCCGCCGGTCCGGACCGTGGTCAACGGCCTCTGTGCATCCGCGGGGATCCTCGTGCATCTCGCCGGCGATCGGGGCCAACGCTTCTGCCTGCCGGAGAGTCGCTTCATGATCCACCAGCCCTCGACCGCCGGTCAGGGCACCGCATCCGACCTCGACATCACCGCTCGTGAGGTGATCAAGCTCCGCGAGCGCTATGTCCGGATCATCGCCGAGGGCACCGGCCGCGATCACGAGAAGATCCTCGAGGACGCCCGTCGCGACTTCTGGCTCAACTCCGAAGAAGCCAAACGCTACGGCCTCGTCGACAAGGTCGTGCGCGAGCGCAGCGAGATCCCGTGACGGGCGGCGGCCTGAACCGCGGCCGCAACACGCCCGTTCCGCGGCCGTGATCGTCCGGCACGTCCTGCGCACGGCGCTCGCACTGGCGCTCCAGGCGAGCCTCCTCGGGCAGGGCCAGCACCCGCTCGAGACGCAGGAGGTCCTCGGCCGCGTGCGCACCGAGAGCGGGCGGGGCGTCGCCGCGGCGCGGGTCGTCTTCCTGCCGGATCCTCCCCACGGACTGTCGTGGCTCGGATCGATCGACGGGCCCGGGGAGGCGGTCGCGACCACGACGCAACGCGACGGCCGTTTCCGCCTGGCGGTGGCCGTGCCGAGCGGTGCCGTGCTGGTCGAGACCGACGACGGCCTCGGCGCCCTGGTCGAGCGCGTCGCGGCCGGCGCACCGATCGCGGTGGAGGCGCGGCCGGTCGGAGAGATCGCGCGCGACGACGGCAAGGCGCTCGACGCAGACGTTCGCTGGCTCGCACGCAGCGGGAACGCGGTGCCGCTCGGTCGTCGGGCCGGCGCGGCGATCCGCCTCCCCGCGGGACGCCATGCCTTGCTGGTCCGCGACGGCGAGCGGCTCGTCGAGGCGCGGATCGACGTCGCGTCGGGAAGCCGGCATCGACTCGCGCTGCCGGCGCGGAGCGGACAAGCGATCGCCGCGGACCAAGGAGTCACCTGGCGATTGGCGCGCTGGCCCGAGGCCGGCGACCTCGACGGCGGCTCCCGGTCCGTCGTGCTGCTCGCTCCCGATCGGGTGCTGAGGCTGCGGCGCGAGGCCGAGGGCACGTGCATCGCGAGTTCCTGGACCGCGACGGACGCGGTTCCACCCGCCTTCCCCGACGGCTCGTGGCACCCCGTGCGCGTGGTCGCCGCGCGGGGCGGCGGACCAGTGCCAGGAGCGCGCGTGCTGACTGTCGTCGCAAACGCCGGGGAGGTCCTGGTCCTCGCCGAGGCGCGCAGCGGCGCGGACGGCGCCGCCGCCGTGATGGCAAGCACCGCACCCGATCCGTGGCGTCGCATCGTCGTGATTGCACCGTCGGGAGCGGTCGTGGGGCTCGGGCTCGACCTCGTCGTCGCGCGCGGCGAACCGATCGCGATCGACGCCGACGCGATTCGTCGCATCCGTCTGGTCGACGAGGACGGTGCTGCGGTCGCGGGGGCACGGGTCGTTCTCGCCGACGGCGCGATGCCGTTCCTCACGCGCAGCTTCGGCGCCGACGCGCGCGGGATCGTCACCCTGCTCGCCCTGCCGCGACGCGAGGTCGAACTGCGCGTCGACTCCGGCCGTCACGTCCCGCGCGGGATCACGCTCGTGCCGCGCGACGAGGATGGAGATCTCGCGGAGTTCGTGCTCGCGCGCGGCGCTCCGGTGGACGTCTTGGTCGTTCGTGCCCGCGGTGGGGCCGCGAGCGACGTCGACGTCGAACTCCGCGATCCCTCGGGCGCGCTCGGCCTCGAGCCGCGCGTCGCGGTCACCGACGCCGCCGGTCGTTGTCGTTTCGAGGGTCTGCCCTTCGCTGCGTACACCTTGTTCGCGAGCCAGGCGCCGGGCGGAGTCACCTGGTCGGGGCGCCGCACCGGCGTGCAGCCGGGCGCGGAGGAATGGACGATCGAACTGCGCAGCGAAGACCCGCCGCCGCCCGACCGATCACGCTGACACGAGTCGCGATCAGAACAACAGCGTCGCGAGGCGCCGCCGGTAGGCGAGCACGCGTTCCTCGCCGTCGGGGGTCGCCGCGAGCAGTTCGAAGCAGAGCACTGCGTGACGCCGCGCGAGCCCCTGGGCATGGGCCCGGTCGGCGGCGATGGAGTCGATGAACTCGCGAACGGCGTCGTCGAGTCGGCCCGCGCGCAACGCGCCCCGCCCGCGACCGATCGCCGCGGACGCGGGACCCGCCGCCGCGGCGAGCGGCTGCTCGAGCGCCGCGATGCCGTCGAGCAGGCGCGCCGCGCTCGCGTGCTCCTGCTGGTCCTCGGTGATGCCCGACAACCGCTCGCGCGCGGCGGCGAGATCGCCGCGCAGGATCGCGGCGTTTCCCGACTGCAGTCGGGTCGCCGGCGCATCGGGGTCGGGAGGCGGGGCCGCCTCGGCGGGCGGCGGCGTCGCGGCGAGCGGCTCGACGCCCGCCGCCGCAAGGAAGCGCCGCACTTCGGACGCGGGTTGCGCGCCCTGGAAGGCGTCGACCGGTCGTCCCGCGGCCATCAACACGCAGAACGGGATGCTCTGCACGCCGAAGGCCTGCGCGAGCTCGACCTCCGCGTCGGAGTCGATCTTGCCGAGTTCGAAGGCGCCGCCGTACTCCGCCGCCAGCGACTCGAGCACGGGGCCGAGCGTGCGGCAGGGCCCGCACCAGGTCGCCCAGAAGTCGAGGAGGACGGGCGTCGTGCGCGAACGCAGCAGCACGTCCTTCTCGAAGTTCTTGGCGGTGACGTCGAACACGTGCGGCTTCTGCATCGCCGCGGCATCGGACGGCGCGCCGTGGGCGCGGTCAAGTCGGCGCGCGGCGCGCGGCCCGCTACTGCCGCAGCGCGGCTTCGAGTTGCTGCCACACCCCTTTGCCCGCGTGGCCCTGCGGCGCGTTGCCCAGGAGCCAGCGCAGATGGCCGCGCAGACGGGTGAGGTCGTCGTCGCGCAGTCCGTACGCCTGGCGCAGTCCTGCGTAGGCGATCACCGCGACGTGACGTGCGTCGCACGACGACGGCTGCACCGACAGCGCCAGTTCGCAGCGCTCGAGTGCGCTCCGCAGTTGCCGTTCGCCCTCGGCATCGGCGTTGGCTCCGCCGACCGCGCCGAGTTCCTCGATCGTCATCGCCGCGAGCGCGAGGTCGAGTTCCGCGCGGCTCGCGGGCCAGGCATCCATCGCGTCCTCCACCGCTCGGCGCGCGCTCGCGGGCGCGTCGCGCACGATCGCCGCGAGCGCGGACGCCTGCGCGTCGCTCGCCGTGCCCAGGTCGAGGCCGAGGCGCGCCGCGAGCACGGCGGACGTGATCGCGGCCGCGAGGATGCGTCGGCTCATCATCGGGCGCGGATCCGGATCGCCATCA
>JACRLW010000119.1 GCA_016235155.1 Planctomycetota bacterium | reverse complement strand
CGAGCGCGGACGCCTGCGCGTCGCTCGCCGTCCCGAAGTCGAGGCCGAGGCGCGCCGAGAGCAAGGCGGCGAGCGGCTACGCGAGGACGCGGATCGCGCGCACGTCGGCACCGTTCGCCGACTCCGCGAGCGCGGCGCGCGTCGACTCGACCCACGCCATCGCGTCGCCGATGCGAAACGCGCTCTGCCAGGCCAGGGCGCGGAAGAACGCCGCGTCGGCTTCGGAACCGTCGCCGCCGCCCGCGGCGTTGTCGGCGGCGAACGCGAGCGCGTGTCGTCCGATCGCCGGATCGCCGCTGATCGCGTGGTACGCCGCGGCCACGCGGGCACCGACGCGCGTGATCGACGACGACACGCCCGGCGCGAGCACGAGCGGAGCGAGCACGTTCCACGCTTCGCCCTGGCGTCCCAGCGCGACGAGCAACTCGGCCTCGGCGAGGCGCAACGCGGTGTGGGGATCGGTCTCGTTCCGCGCGCGGACGTCGCGGAGCAGGTCGCGCAGGTCGGCCGGCTCTTGCTTCTCGAGCCCGAGTTCGCTCGCGACGGCGTCGACCAGCGTCTGCACGCGTTCCTCGCGCTCGGCCGCGGATCGCCACATCACGAAGGCGACAGACCCACCGCCGAGCACGGCGGACGTGATCGCGGCCGCGAGGATGCGTCGGCTCATCATCGGGCGCGGATCCGGATCGCCATCATCGTGAGGTCGTCGTCGGGCTGACGGCCGGCTGCGAAGACGGTCAACGCGTCGCCGACCGGTCTCGTCGACGCCGTCGGTCCGCAGGAACAGCAGATCGCCGGGCGTCAGGGCGATCGGTCCCGCGGCCTCGTAGCGCTGACCTTCGACCACGCCCATCACCATCCCCGTGCGCTCGAGTTCGCGCACGTCGCCGTCGCGCGCCAGCACGACCCCCGAGTGCCCGGCGTTCACGAAGTGCATGGTGCGTCGCTGCGGATCGATCAGCACCATCAGCAACGACATGAAGTGACCGGCTTCGACGCTCCGCGCGAGACGATCGTTGAGCCGCGTGGCGACCTGGCTGAGGTCGTCGACGAGTTCGAAGTAGGTGCGCACCGCCGACTGTGCCGCGTGCGTGATCAGAGCCGCGCCGACGCCGTGTCCCATCACGTCGCCGACCAGGGCGACGAGGCGGCCGTCGCGCAGCGGGATGAAGTCGTAGGTATCGCCGCTCGCGGACTCGAGCGGGATGAAGCGCACCGCCAGATCCGCGCCTTGGTAGTCGCGCGGCACCGGCGCCATCAGGTGGCGCTGGATGCGCTTCGCGATCTCGGCGTCCTTCGCGAGCCGCGCCTTCTCGAGCGAGTCGGCGTGGAGCCGCGCGTTCTCGATCGCGCTGGCGAGTTGCACGGACAAGGCCTCGAAGACCGCGAGGTCGCGCGCCGAGAACTCGCGCCGCACGGCCGTCGAGTCGACGTAGATCACGCCGAGCCGCCGCTCGCGCACGCGCAGGGGCGCGCACATCACCGCGCGCAGCTTCAGATTGAAGACCGACTGGCCGAGTTCGAGCGCCTCCTGGTCCGACTGCACGACCGAGCGCTCGGCGTGCCCGGTCTCGAGGCAGCGCAGCACGAGGGTCTGGCTGTAGCGGACGTCGTCGCCGAGTTCGGCGCCGTCCTTGTCCCGGGCGACGCGGACCACCAGGTCGTCGGTCGGCGAGCCGAGCAGCAGGAGGCCGCGCTCGGCCTTCGTCACCGCGAGCGACCGACCGACGATGTCCTGCAGGACCTGGTCGAGTTCGATGCTCGAGTTCACCTCGGCGATCGAGTCGAGCAGGATCTCGAGGGACAACGCGTCCTGCGCCGGGTCGCCGGTCAACAGGCCGGTCGAGTCGGAGAGGTCGGGTTTCAGCGGCCCGGTCCCGGGGCCGGGCTTGCGCCAGAATCGGAAGCGGCTCATCGCGCGGGGCGGCGGAACATAGCGCGGCGCGACGCGGCGCGCCTCCCACCCGCACGTGAGGATTCGCGGATCTCGGCGACGAACGGCGATTGCGG
The DNA here is from genome assembly GCA_016235155.1 of Planctomycetota bacterium. Lineage (GTDB taxonomy): Bacteria > Planctomycetota > UBA1135 > UBA1135 > UBA2386 > JACRLW01. Next base: position 18,328 of record JACRLW010000119.1, on the reverse strand, counting down.
ACGCCGGTCGCGGACGGAAGAATGCCGCCGCTTCCTCCCCCTCCTGCGCGCGCCCATGAAGATCGACAAGTTCGTCCGCGACGACTACTGCATCCTCGCCCTGAAGGGCGAGTTCGACACCTTCTACGTGCCGAGCCTGCAGGACGAGGTCCAGTCGCTCCTGGACAGCGGGGTGGCGCACGTGATCCTGAACCTGCGGCTGGTCAAGTTCATCAACTCGACCGCGCTCGGCGCGATCATCCGGATGCACAAGCTGTGCAAGGCCGCGAACGGCGACCTGATCGTCGCGCAGCCGTCGGCGTTCGCCCGGAACGTGATCGCCAAGATCGGCATCGACCAGCTCGTGCCGATCTACGACGACGAGGAGCAGGCCGTCAAACACGTGATCAAGGCGCTCAACGCGCTCGAACTCGCCGGAGCCGCGCCGATCAACCAGGAGAGGGTGATGATCGCCTTCCCCGACGAGACGCGGAACAAGCAGGTCGGCGGGGCGAAGACGCTGCTCGGGACGATGGGCAACGTGAACGGCGAGCGGATCCAGTTCCTCTGGAACGGCGACAAGCTCGGGATCCCCGCCGAGAAGGGCAAGACCCTGTTCTTCAAGGGCAGCGACCTGAACCTGAAGTTCCAGGTCAAGATGTTCAAGAAGGGCTACTTCGAGTTGCTCGGCCGGGTCTCCGAGGTCGAGGACGCCGGCGACGGCAACGTGCGCGTCACCGTGAAGTTCGTCGCGATCAGCGACTCCGATCGCATGGCGCTCACCCAGTTCGCCGAGGACATGGAGTTCCTGAAGCGGCAGTTGCCCCGCTGACGGCGGCGGCCGGCCGCTCGAGCGTCGAGTTGACCGGCCCGTCGAGCGTCGCTACCCTGCCCCGCCCTCCCTCCTCAGCAGAAGCCCGTCGCGATGAAGCTCAAGGTCCGCCGATCCAATCTGAAGCGCCGGAAGAAGGTCGGCTTCCGCACCCGGTCGAAGACCGTGGGCGGTCGCAAGGTCATCAAGCGCAAGCGCAAGAAGTCCGGCGGCTACTTCCGCGTCGGGTGAGGCGAGTCGGGTGAGGCGAGGGCGCCGGCGATCCCGGCGTCCGGGACGCGCGATCACTCCATCTCGCTGAGCGTCTCGCGCAGGACTTCCTCGACGGTCGTCGTGCGCTCGAAGATCGCGCGGAGTCCGGAATCGCGCAGCGTCTTCATCCCGCCCTCGAGCGCGATCCGCCGCAGCTCGCTCGTGCTCGCGTTGTCGAGGATCGCCAGCCGCAACCGTTCGTCGACGTCGAGGATCTCGGCGATCGCCAGACGCCCGCGGTAGCCGGTGAAGGCGCAGGTCTCGCAGCCCTTGCCGCGCGCGAATCGCGTGTCGCCGACCGCGGAGCGTGAGAGCCCGAGCTCGCGCAGGACCTCGTCGCCGGGTTCGTACTCGACGCGGCACGCGCCGCAGATGCGTCGCACGAGCCGCTGCGCGATGACGGAGCGCAACGTCCCGGTGATCAGGAACGGCTCGACGCCGATGTCGACGAGGCGCGCGATCGCGCTCGGAGCGTCGTTGGTGTGCAGCGTCGAGAACACGAGGTGGCCGGTGAGGCTCGCCTCGATCGCGGTCTGCGCGGTCTCGCGGTCGCGGATCTCACCGACCAGGATCACGTCCGGGTCCTGACGCAGGATCGTGCGGAGCACGCGGGCGTAGGTGACTCCGATCTCCTCGTTCACGGGGATCTGGACGATGCCCTCGAGGTCGTATTCGACCGGGTCCTCCACCGTGATGATCTTGACGTCCTCGCGGTTCGACTCGTTGAGCATCGCGTAGAGCGTCGTGGTCTTGCCGGAGCCGGTCGGACCGGTCACGAGCACGATGCCGTGCGGAAGATCGATCAGTTCCCGCAAGCGGCGCCGCGTGTCCTCCGCGACGCCGAGGTTCTCGACGTCGAGCGCGACGACCGAACGGTCGAGCACGCGGAGCACGCACGACTCGCCGTACATCGTCGGCAGCGTCGAGACGCGGAGATCGACTGGTCGACCGCCGACCGACAACTCGATGCGGCCGTCCTGGGGCAGACGTGTCTCGGCGATGTCGAGGTCCGCCATGACCTTCACGCGCGAAATCAGCGCGACGGCGAGGTGCGGCGGCGGCGCTTCGAGTTCGAAGAGCGCGCCGTCGACGCGGTAGCGGATCTTGAACTCGGTTTCGAAGGGCTCGAGATGGACGTCCGACGCGCGGTCGCGGATCGCCTGGTAGAGCACGTAGTTCAGCAGCTTGACGACGGGAGCCGCCGCCGCCATCGCGGACTTGTCCTCGAGATCGAGCTTGGCGCCCTCCCGCGCGAACTCCGCGACGAGTTCCTTGAGCTTCGCCTTCGCCTGCGCCGCGTCCTCGCGGTAGTGCTTCTCGATCGCCGCGCGCAACGCGTCCTCGTCGGCGACCACGCCACGCACCTCGAGCCCGGTCGCGAAGCGCAGGTCCTCGAGCACCGAGGCGTTCCACGGATCGGCGAGCGCGACGGTCAAGGCACCGCCCTCCAGCGCGAGCGGCACGACGGCGAACGAACGCGCCGTCGCGGCGTCCAGCTTCTCGAGCGCCTTCTGGTCCGGCGCGCGCGTGGCGAGATCGACGAACGGCAGGCCGGCTTGTTGGGCGAGCCCGCGCACGAGCTCCGACTTCTGCAGGTGACCGAGCTCGATCAGGATCTCGCCGATCCGCCCGCCCTTCTCGCGCTGGACCATCAGCGCTTCCTGGATCTGGCCCTCGTGCAGGAAACCGAGGTCCTTCAACACCTGTCCGATGAGGCGACGCGGCGCCAAGCTCAGACTCCTCCGCCCATCTTCTGGTCCATGCCGCCGCGGTCGAACGCGCGCTCGAGCGCGTCCTCGCGCTTGATGCGGCCGGAACGCCACAGGTCGAGGAGCGCGTCGTCGAGCAACTGCATCCCCTGCCGCCGGCTGGTCTGGATCACCGAGGGGATCTTGAAGGTCTCCGTCTTGCGGATGTGGTTCTCGATCGCGGGGTTGCTGATCATCACCTCGAAGGCGGCGACGCGGCCCTTGCCGTCGGCGGTCGGAATGAGGATCTGGGAGATCACCGCCGCGAGAGCGACGGCGAGCTGCGAGCGGACCTGCTCCTGCTGCTCGGTCGGGTACTGGTCGATGATGCGATCGACGGTGCGCGCCGCCCCGGTCGTGTGCAGGGTGCCGAAGACGAGGTGCCCGGTCTCGGCGGCGCTGATCGCCGCGGAGGTCGTCTCGAGATCGCGCATCTCCCCGAGGAGAACGACGTCGGGGTCCTGCCGCAGCGCACGGCGCATCGCCTCGGCGAAGGTCGGGACGTCGGAGCCGACCTCGCGTTGCGTGACCTGGCTCTGGTTGTGACGGTGGTAGTACTCGATCGGGTCCTCGATCGTGATGATGTGGACGTCGCGGTTGTGATTGATCCAGTCGATCATCGTCGCGAGCGTCGTCGTCTTCCCCGATCCGGTCGGTCCGGTGACGAGCACGAGCCCGCGGTGCATGTCGAGCAGCTTGCGCACCGAGTCCGGCAGGCCGATCTGTTCGAACGAGAGCAGCTTGTGCGGGATCAGGCGCATCACGATCGCGCGCGAACCCTTCTGCGTGAGCACGCTCACGCGAAATCGGCACTTGTCGGCATGCGCATAGCCGAAGTCGGTCGTCCCGCGGGCTTCCAGTTCCTCCCGGTTGCGGTCCGGCAGGATCGAGTGCGCCATCTGTTCGACGTCGGGCGGCGTCAACACCGGGAAGCCCTCCATCTCGACGAGGTGTCCCCGGATGCGGAGCACGGGACATCTCCCGACGGAGAGGTGCAGGTCGGACGCGCCTCGTTCGAGGCAGGCATCCATCAGGGTTCGGATCTCGATCATCGTGTGATTCAAGGTGGCGAACACGCCGTGGCCGGCGCGAACCGGTTCACGACGCCGCCGTGACGCGCAGCAGTTCGTCGACGCTCGTGCTCCCGGCGAGGACCTTGCGGGCGCCGTCCTCGAGCAGCGAGCGCATGCCGCCCGACGTGCGTGCGTACTCCCGCAGCTTCAGGTCCGGCTCGCCGCGGAAGATCATCTCGCGGAGCGTCGTGTCGAGGACCATGAGCTCGAAGATGCCGAGGCGGCCCCGGAAACCGGTCTGGTCGCACTGCGGGCAACCGACCGAGCGGTGGAAGGTCGGCTGGACGACGGTCGCGGGGTCGAGGCCGATCGAGCGCAGTTCGGACGGCTCGGGCTGGTACGGGACCTTGCACCTCGGGCAGAGCACGCGGATCAGGCGCTGGGCCATCACCGCCTGCACCGCGGCCGAGACGAGGAACGGCTTCACCCCCATGTCGACGAGGCGCGTGATCGCCGACGGCGCGTCGTTGGTGTGCAAGGTCGAGAACACCAGGTGACCGGTGAGCGCCGCCTGCACCGCGATCTCCGCCGTGTCGCGGTCGCGGATCTCGCCGACCAGGATTACGTTCGGCGCCTGGCGGAGCATGGCGCGCAGCACGCGCGCGAAGGTGAGCCCGATGTTCGCGCGCACCTGGCACTGGTTGATCCCGGCGATGTCGAACTCCACGGGATCCTCCGCCGTGATGATCTTCACGTCGGGGCGATTCAGCTGCTTCAGCGCGGCGTAGAGCGTCGTCGTCTTGCCCGAACCGGTCGGTCCGGTCACGAGAACGACCCCGTTCGGGCGTTTGATCGAGAGTTCGAAGCGCGCGCGGTCCTCGCCTTCGAAACCGAGCGACTCCAGCGAGCGCAGGCCGGCGTCCTTGTCGAGGAGGCGCATCACCACCGTCTCGCCGTGGTTGCTCGGCAACACCGACGCGCGGATGTCGATCTGCTTCCCGCCGGCGCGGAAGTCGATGCGGCCGTCCTGGGGCTTGCGTTTCTCGGCGATGTCCATCGCCGCGAGGATCTTCAGGCGCGACGTGAGCGGTCCGTGCAATGCCTTCTCGAGCGGTGCCTGGTCGCGCAACACGCCGTCGACGCGGTAGCGCACGCGCACGCGGGTCTCGTACGGCTCGACATGGATGTCGCTCGCGCGCTGCTCGATCGCCTCTTGGACGACGCGTTCGACGAGACGGATGATCGGGGCGTCGGCGTCGGCGCTGTCCGCGGCGCCCGGCGAACCCGTCGTCCGGCCGGCGTCGGCCGCGGACTTCTGGCCGCCGAGCACGCGCCGGATCGCGTCCTTCAGCGCTTTCGGCGGCGCGATCGCGCAGCGAACCTCGCCGCCGGCGAGGAACGACAGGTCGTCCGCGACCCAGGTCTTCAGCGGGTCATCGATCGCGACCCACAGCACGCCGTCCTTCCCGAGAACCGGCAGCGCTCCGTGGAGCCTTTTCGAGGTCGGCTGCCGCGATCCCACACGAAGCCGCGAGCGCGGCTTCGAGCGCCTTCGGATCGCTCAACGCACGAATCCGTTGAACTGGAACTCCTGGACCCTCGCCGCCGGGTGGTTCAGGTGCACGACGAGATCGCCGCGCACGAGGCGCTTCGGCGCGTCGGGCGAGACCTCGATCAGGATCTTGAGCACCTTGCCGTCCTTGTGCGGCGTCACCGTGACGAGCTTCGCGTCGATCGTCAGGTTGTTCATCTCGATCTTCTCGACCTGGAGGTCGAACGCGTCGGTCGGCTCGATCTCGATCTCCTTCTTCGAACCCTGGCCCGCGGCGATCCGGCCGAGCGGAACGAACGCACCCGGCTTGATCGTGAGCGGTCCTTCGACCCACGCGATCACGCGGAGCTGGACGAACTTGTCCTGGACGTTGGTCTTGAGGTTCAACATCCCGCCGCCGGCCCGGGGATCGATCCCCGGCCCATAGGTCCCCTCGACGAGCCAGGTCGCAGCGTCGCCGTTCATCTCCTTCTTGTAGGAGATCTCCATCTTGTCCGGCAGCGCGTCGTGCCCGGTGATCTCGAAGTCCTTCTGCAGGGGCGACGTGATCCGCACCGCGAAGTCGCGCTTGTCCTGCCAGTTCATCTTGTTCAGGTTGATCTCCGGAGGGACCACCTGGAAGAACTGGGTCGCGGTCGCCTTCGCCTTCAGCGTGAGCACGAGGTTCTTCTCGTCGGTCGTGTGCACGATCGCCGAGGCTTCCTTCGTGCCGCTGACGCCGCGGAGGTCCAACTCGACGTCGATCTCGCCGCTCTCACCCGGCCCGATCGGCACCGACTCGACCATCTCCTTCGACTCGACGCCCTTGTCGTCGGTGGCGACGCGGTAGAGCGTGTGGGGCTTCGGCTGGTTCTCGATCCGGTAGGTCTTGCCGCCGACCCGCACGGCGACCTTCGAGCAGGTGCAGCTCGGCTGGAAGCTGTTGATCGACTGCGCCTTGTCGGTCGGGTTCTTGAAGGTCCACTTGCCCCGCGCGACCTCGCCCTCGAGATGCGTTCCCAGGTCGATCGACGGCGCCTCGACCCAACCGTTCGGGACCGCGCCATCCTGCACCGGCGTACCGGGGACGGACTTCAACTCGTGGAGGTCCTGGGCGACCGCCGTGCCGGACACGGCGAGGACGGCGGCAAGGGTGACGCGGGTGAGAGCGCGGTGGTTCATCGGAGCTCGGAGCGCAGTGCGGAACGGGGCGAGTGCCGGAGGCGGCGACCGTTCCGTGCAACGGGGCGCGGGAGTATAGCCTCCCAGGACTTCGCCCCTGCTCCGCCATGACGACGCGCGCCGCCCGAATCCTCGCCCTGATCGGACTCACGTTGCCGCCGGGCGGCTGCTGCACGATGGCCCGCCTCTTCTGCGGACCGGACGACTCGCGGTGGATCAGCGAGTCGTACGTGAGCCCCGAAGCCGCCCTCGCGACCTTCCAGGAGTCGCTGCGGCGCGCCGACCGCCGCGCGTTGCTCCGCTGTCTCGCCGAGAGCTACCGGCAGCGCCACGAGCTCGACACGCTCTCGATCGAGATCGCGTGGCGCAAGTTGAGCGAACGCATCCCCGGCCTGCACCTGCTGGGGACCGCGGCGGTCGAAGCGCAGGCGACCCTGCCCGACGGCCGTCGCACGGCGTTGCTCGCCGTCGCCGGTCATCGGCTCCTGGTCACGCTCGCGCGTCGCAGTTCGTGGGAACTGCGGTGGACCGGAGCGGATGGCGCGACGATCGAGGACGGCGCCTACGTGCCGGCGCTCGAACCCCTCCTGATCGCGTCGCACGAGCCGGAGGCGGGTCGCACGCGCATCGCGATCACGCTGCCTCCCGTCGACGGCCGCGTCTATCCCCAGACGCTGACCCACGCGGCACTGTGGCGGCAGCCGGCGGCTGAGGCCGCCGGCGATCCGATCCCCATCCGCGATCAGCGGATCTCGACCGTCAGCGGATCTCGACAGTCAGCGGATCTCGACAGTCAGCGGCTCGGCGGCGCAGCCTTCGGCAGGGGCCTCTTCCTCGCCGTCCGACCCGAAGTAGCGCGTGATCTCGGCGACGATGTCGCGCGAGGCGGCCTTGCCCTCGGGAGCGGCGAAGATCTCGTCCTCGAGCATGCGCTGGGCGACGTCGAGGCGGTTCTTCACCTGGTCGAGCACTTCGCGGGCACGGCCGAGCGCCGTGTCGTCGAGTTCGATGGTCCTGCTGCTGGCGGCCAGTGCGTCGAGCTGGCGCTTCTGCGTCGTCAGCGCGGCGACCATCTCTTCGAGTCGGCCCTTCTCGGCGCGCACGGCGTCGAGGCGCAGCCGCGCGGCGGAGACCGCGTGCTCCTGGCGGGCGATGAGCTTCTTCTTGCCCTCGAGCAGCGCGACCTTGTTCTTGAACGCTTCGAAGGTGCGCTCGAGGTCGAACTCCACGCGCACGCGCACGCGCTCGTTGTTCGCGAAGGTGAAGCCGACGCTGCCGCCGGTCATCGACGCGGAGACGGCGCGCAGCTTGCGCTCGCCGTCGCCGACTTCCTTCTCGAGCCGGGTGACTTCCTCCTGCACCGCCTGCAGGTCGACTTCCGACTGGGCGAGTTCGCGCCGCGCGTCGTGCAGCTGCGGATCGATCTCGCGGATGAGGTTGCGCGCACGCTTGAGCTCGAAGTCGATCGGGATCGATTCGGCGACGCCTTCGCGGAACGAACTCGCGGCGGTGCCGAGGTAGCTGCCGATCTGGGTGCCGAACAGGACGTAGCCGGTGGCGCAAAGGGCCGCGGCGCCGATCACCGTCCACTTGATGAGTCTGAGGATCACGGTTTGGGACTCCGGTCTGGGTTGGCGAGACCGTCGAGCGGCCTCATGGAGCCCGATGCGGAGTCGACCGCCGTCTATTCGGGATCGCCGGCCGCAGCCAGGTCGACCACCCACTTCAGGCGCGCGTCGCGCGCAAGGCCGAGATCGTCGAGCGCAGAAGGCGATCGCGGACGCCCTCGAGCCTGACCTGCGACGCAGCCTCGTCCTGTGCGCGCAGCTCGTCGAGCGCCGCGGCGCAATACGGACACCGGCTCTCGTCGACGTGGAACGCGACGAACTCCGCGGCACCGCCGGTCAGGGACCCGCCGAGCCAGGCGCGCAGGATGTCCTGATGAGGGCAGGACACGCGCTCGTCGCGCCACACCGTGGCCACGGTGAACGCCAAGTCCGCCTCGCGTCGCGGGTCCTCGTCTCCGTGATCGCTACCGCTCATGCGCCGGTTCCTCAGCGCGCGCCGGGCTCCCAGAGCCCCAGAAACAGGGAGTGATTCGGATCGCTCTGCCGGGCCAGCCCGCGCAGCTTCTCGATCGCACGGAACTTGATCCCCGCGACGTGCTTCTCGTCGGGGATCGAAAAGCGCACCGCCGCATCCTTGTTGCGGCCGCCGAGCACGAAGAGGTACTCGAGCACCATCAGCTTCTGGAACTCGCCGGCGTCCCACAACTCGCCGACGAAGCTCCGCAGGATGTCGCCGAGCACCTTGCGGCGGCGGCGCGCGTCCTCGGCGGTCACGAGTTCGCGTGGCGGCGGCTCGCTCGCCTCCGCGGCGAGGTTCTCGATCCAGATCGCGCTCTTGCTCGAGTCCGGATCGCCCTTCGCTGGGATCAGCGGCAGCTTGTGCTTGCGGAAGTGATCGATGACCCGGTTCTTCGCGATCCCGAACACGAACTGATCCAGCGTGAACGCCGGGTCGAAGCGCGCGATCCCCTTCACGGCGCCGACGAACACGTCCTGGGTCAGGTCCTCCGCCGTCTGATGGTTGTCGACCCAGCGCTTCACGAAGAAGTAGACCCGACGGAAGTACAGGTCCTGGAGCTGGGTCCAAGCGACCTCGTCCATCGCCTGCAGCGCGGCGATCGCAGGCAGGTCCCCGGAGTCGGGAGTGGTTCGCGGGCGGCTCACGCGAAGAGCCTGAATACCGCGACGATCAAGGTCGCGAAAGCCAGGGCCGTCACGAGGTAGCCGGCGAGCGTGAGCGCGATCGCGAGGATCTTGAAGGGCAGCGACAGCGCGAAGCCGAGCACCTGCCCCACCACCACGCTGACGCCGCGGATCGGCACGAGAACCGCGAGGACCAGGATCTCGAAGGCGCGGAACACCGCGGCGACGATCGCGCCGAAGGCCGAGCGCGGACCGCCGAGGTCGACGTCGACCGGGATCGGGGGCGGCGAGGTGCGTGGCGCGGCCTCGCGGAGCGGCGGCGGAGTGGTGCGCACCCCAGCGCGCGGCAGCACGAAGCTCTCGCCGAGGGACGCCGGCGCATGGAGTTCGTGCAGCAGATCACGCACGCTCTGGAAGCGCTGATCGGGGTCCTTCGCGAGGCAACGCAGGATCACGGCGCGCAGCGGCGGGGCGACGGTGTCGGGGATCCTGGGCTCCTCGGTCTCGTGCTTGCGCAACACCTCCCACTCGCTGTCGCCGCGGAACGGGACGTCGCCACAGAGGCACTCGTAGAGGATCACGCCGAGCGAGTAGATGTCGCTGCGCGCGTCGCCCCGTCGCTTCAACATCTCGGGCGCCATGTAGTACGGCGTGCCCCGCCCGAACGAGAGCGAGTTGCGCGACTCCGTGACGAGCTTCGAGAGGCCGTAGTCGCCGACGCGCGCGATGTCCCCCTTCAGGAAGATGTTCGCCGGCTTCAGGTCGAAATGGACGAGGCTGTGCTCGTGCAGCGCGCACACGCCGCGTGCTGCCTGGACGAAGATGCGCAGCGCCTCGTCCGGCGTGAGGCTGCGTTCGTCGATCCGCGTGCGCAGAGTGTGCTGGCCCGCGAAGCTCATCACGATGAACGGAATCCCGTCGACGACGCCCTTGTCCTCGATCGACACGAGGTTCGGGTGGTCGATCTGCGCGAAATGGTCGACCGACTCGAGTTCGCGCAGGACGGCGTCGCGCACGCCCTGGTCGTCGACCTTGAGGAACTTGATCGCGTAGTCCTTGCCGATCGACTCCTTGCGCGCCTTGAAGACCACGCCGAAGACGCCGCCCCCGAGCTTGTTCACGATCTCGAAGCCGGCGACGTAGCCCGGCTTCCGGTAGTTCCGGTAGAAGCTCTCCCAGTCGATCGCGGCCCGCGGGTCGGGTTCGCGCTGCGGCAGGCGTTCGGCTTCCATGTGCGGCCTTCCTCGGATCGGGTGAGGGCTGGATCAGACGAAGAGCATGGCGAGCCCGGGAGCGGCGACGCCCATTCCAGCGAACAGGAACCGCAGCCGCCAAGACATGTACCCGCGCGACACGCGGTCGAGCCACCAGTACGCCAGCACGAGGAACGACCACAGCCCGGCCGTACCGCCGGCGACGTAGGCGAGGGTGACCCCGCGACGCCGCAGCTCGGATCGCAATCCCGCGAGCAGTCGGTCGAGGGCCTTCTGGTCGTGCCGCACGACGAGTTCGGTCTGGTAGCTCGCGAACGACCCGTGGTCCCGGACCGTCCGGTCGCGATCGACGATCTCGAGCGCGTCGCGGGGATCCTGGCGCGCGATCCAGTCGGCGACGAGGACGCGCGCCACGGGGACCGGCAGCCAGCGCGGGGTGACGCGCGGGAGTGCGGCGTCGGTCCGGCGTTCGATTTCGTCGTGGAGCTGGTCGGCGGCCGACTCGAGCGCGGCCGCGTCGGCGGCGGCCTCCGTGAGCTCCACCGATCCGGCGATCCGATGCGCCGGGCCGCGAGCATCCTGCGGCACGATCGACGGCAGCGGCGCGGTGACGGCGAGGAACAGCCAGGCACTGAGGACGGCGGACATCGGCGGATCTGCGAGGCGAGGCGAGCGGCGTCGACCGCACGGGACGGCCGCGCTACGAGTCCGGCGCGCGACTATTCGGCGCCGTCACGCGCGCTGCCAGGGCACCATCACGAGCGACACGTCGCCGACGGCGATGGAGGCACCCGCTGCGACCGGGTGATCGCCGGTGAACGGCCGGCCGTCCATCGTCGCGGAACCCGGCACGGCGACACGGATCCGGCCGTCGCGGTCGGCGAAGACCTCGATCTCCTGCTGCAGACCCGCGACGACGACGTGCGCGTCGCGACCCGGTCCGATCAGGATGCGCCCGTCGCGGCCGCGATCCTTCATCCAGATCACGCGGTCGGTGCCGGCGACGACGAAGCCGCCGAGGATCGACAGGTTCGCGCTGAGCGATCGCGAACTCGGCATGCGGTACTCCATCTCGACCGTCGGTCCGAGCCGGAAGCGGACGCGCCCCTGCAGGCGCAGGTCGGCGACGCGCTTTCCGTCACGGAACAGTTCGCCCCCCTCGGCGACGATCGTGTCCTGCTGGCCCCCGTGGAACGACATGCTGCGGCGCAGCCGGGCGTGCCGCCCCGCGAGGTTCGCGAGCAACGGGAGATCGGCGCTGCCGTCGCGCAGGTTGCCGATCGTCAGCGACTCGCCGCGCACGACCAGGAACTCGCCGCCTTCGTCGATCCGCAGCAGGAACGCGCCGTCCAGGCCCTGCGCCTTCGCGATCGCCCGCTTGAGGTCGAAGACGCGCGTGCGCAACGGCGCGGGCGTCGGCCCGAGGCGACCGAGTTCCCGGTGGGCCGCGCCGAAGTCCTTCGCGTCGGCATGGCGCGCCGCCGCGGCGAGGCGATCGTCCTCGCGCCGGACACGAGCGATGTCGGCTGCGGCGCGCATCACCGCGGGATCGTCGGACGCGAGCGCCAGCGCGGCGTCGCGGAGTTCCTCCGCGCGGGCGAGTTCGTCGGCAGAGAGCGCCGACGCCGCCTGTTCGACCAACGCGCGCGCCCTGCTCGCCGCCGATTCCACGGCGGAGCGGATCGCTTCCCGCCGGCGCGCGAGTCCCGGTGCGAGGGCTTCCCAACTCGCGATGGCGCGCTCGAGCCGCTCGGCGCGACTCACCTGTCCGGACGACACCGCGCGTTCTGCCGTCGCCAGGGCATCGTCGACGAGTTCGAGCGCGCGCGCGTCGAGTCGGTCGGGGCCGAGGAGTTCGCCGCGGAGCGCCGCGAGTGCGACCAGGCCGTCCTCGACCTCGGCGAACTGGCCGGCGTCGAGTGCGCCGCGGATCCGCTCGCAGAGCGCGAGGCCACGGAGTTCGGCAGCGATGGCGTCGCGCATCCGCAGGAGTTCGACGTGGTCCGCCTGGACCTTCTGGAGCTCGGCGACCTTGCGCGCGCACTGCTCGAGGCCCTCGCGTCCACCGGAACGACGATCGTGCATGCGCACGGCGACCTGTCGCACACCGGCGTCGGCCGTCTCCCGCCGCTGTCGGATCTCGCGCATCAAGAGGCGCGGCTCCTCCCCCTCCTGGCCGGGCACGGCGAGCGCGACGACCAGACCGCCGGCTTCCTGCAGCTTGCCGTCGCGGACGAGGGCACGCGCGTCGCTCAGTCGCTTCTCGCGGTCGAGGACGCCGCGATCCAACGCGTCGAGCTCCGCCCGCGCGCGTTCGTGGCCGTCGCAGAGCGACAGCACCTGCACGAGCGAGTCCCGCGCATCCGCGAGCCGTCCCTCGTGGGCGTGGGCGCGCGCCCGCTCCAGCCCCGCATCGCTTGCGGCCGCGAGTTCCGCGACGGTCCGGGCGCGCGCGGCGAGCGTGGGAGCGGAGGTCGCCTCGGCGAGTTCCGCGTACGCGGCAGCCGCGACCGCCGGGTCCCCGCGTTCGAGAGCCGTGTGCGCGCGCTCGAGCAGCGCGCACAACTCGCGAAGCCGATCGCCCTCGGGATCGCCGCCGAGTTCCCGGCACGCGACGCGCGCCGTCTCGAGCTCGTCGGCGGCGAGCGCGTGGAGGACGCGTTCCTGGCGCGTCGCCGCGCAGGCGCGACCGAGCGATTCGATCGCGGGGTCCCCAGAGAGTTCGGGCAGGCGTTCGTGCAACCTCGCGAGCGTCGGCCCGGATCCGGCGCCGAGTCCCTTCACGGCGCGCGCGAGGGCGGCGCCGTGCTCGCGGACGAAGCGACGCACGGCGGTGTCGACGGCCGCGTCGCCGCGATCCAAGGTCCGCGCGCGCGCCAGTGCGTCCGCGGCGTCGACGAGGCGCCCGTCGCGCGCCGCGACGTCCGCTTCCCCCAGCAGATCCGCGACGCGCTGCCGCGCCGCCGAAAGCAGGCCCGTCACGCGATCGAGATCCGGTGACGCACCGAGTGCCGCCGCCGACCGGCACAACGCCGCGGCGGCGTCGAGATCGGCCGCGTCGATCGCGCGCCGCGCATCGCGCAGGAGCGCGATCTGCGAGCCGCGCCGGTCGTCGCCCGTGGCGACCTGGTCCTTCAGTCGTGTGCGCAGGTCCAACGCGAGTTCGTCGTCGGGTTGGCGCGCGAGCACCTTCTCGACGTCGACGCGCGCCGCCGACAGGGCGCCTGCGTCGATGCGGCGCTTCGCGCGCGCGGCGAAACCTGCCAGGATCTCGACGCGCAGCTCCTCGGCACGACGCTGGCCGGCGACGAGGGGATCGTCCACGAGGCGGAGAGCCTCCTCGTAATGACCGGCGCGCAGGGCTCGGCGGGCCTGGGCGAGTCGGACGAAGCGGTCGAACATGCGGGCTGCGGGCTGCGGGCTGACCGATGCAGTGCGCCACGATTCGAGCGCGCCATCACATATTCCGCGAGCCGTGGCGACTTGATGCCGCCGCGGATCAATCGGACACGGCGACCTGCACGCGATCCGCACCCGCCAGCGCGGCGACCAGGGCGCGCTCGGCGCGCGCCACGAAACCCTTCCGGTCGGTGACCGCGGGGTGCGGCACGGTCGCGATGCCGACGGCGGGACGGAGGACGACACGCCCCGTGAATTCGCGCCGCGACAACGAGTCGACCATGCGGCGGGCGACGACGGTCGCACCGTCGGGTCCCGTGCCCGGCAGCAGGAACAGGAAGACCGTCGGCGTGAAGCGCGCGAGCACGTCGATGTCCCGGCACTCCTCCAGGAAGACCCCGGCGACCTCGGCAAGGACGGTCTGTCGCAGCGCGTCGTCCTTCGGCCAGGCTTCGATCCCGCAGTCGAGGAGCAGCAGCGCGAGGGCCTGGTGGAACCGCACGGCGCGCTTGAGCTCCTCGTCGAGCTTGAAGCCGGCGAATGCGCCGTCGTAGAGCCCGGTCTCTTGATCGGTGAAGCGCGTCGTCACGCTGCCCGAGTCGACTTCCGCCACGATCCGCTGCAGCGCGGTCGCGGCGCGTCCCGGGTCGGCCTGCAGGCGCTCCTCGATTCGCTCGAGCAGGGCGTCGACCGGCGGGCGCGTACGAGCCGGCCCGCCCGAAACGGCGATGCGATCGATCCCCGTCACGCCGCCGTTGGGGTCCGCATGCACGACTCCGTCGGCCATGCAGAAGCGCGCGATCTCCTCGCCGTAGGGATCTTCCGCGCGGAGCACGACGAACACCCGCACGCGAGGTTCGCGCTTGAGCGCCCGGCAGAGCGAAAACGCGTTGCCCCGTGTGGCATCCCCGCCGCCGGCCGCATCGAGCAGGACGAAATCGCCCGCGGCGGGGCCGCCCCGGATCGAGCGTTCCGGCGCGACGCCGAGCGCCCGGCCGAGCGCCGTCGCAAGGGCAGCGTCCTGGGTGATCACGAAGGTCCGCTGCGTCGTCATGTCAGGTCTCCGCGGAGAGGGCGGCGAGCACGTCGTCCGCGAAATCGTAGTTCGAGGCGACGTTCTGCACGTCGTCGTTCTCCTCGAGCGAGTCGATGCACGCGAGAACCTCGCGGGCTTCGTCGAGCGCGTCGATGCGAACCGTCGTCTTCGGCAACCAGCCCTGCTCGGACTCCGCGATCGACACGGCGCCGGCCGCGAGTGCGGTCCGGACCGGCTCCAACGCGAACGGCGGACAACGCAGTTCGTAGATGTCGTCGAGATCGATGAGATCGTCCGCGCCGCTGTCCGAGGCGATCTCGAGCAGTCGATCGGGGTCGAGACCCGCCGCCTTCGGCACGCGGACGACTCCCTTGCGCTCGAACATCCAACTCACGGAGCCCGAGGCCCCGAGGTTGCCGCCGTAGCGGTCGAAGACGAGCCGGACCTCCGCCGCGGTGCGGTGGCGGTTGTCGGTCAGGATCTCGAGGAGCAGCGCCACGCCGTGCGGTGCGTAACCCTCGTACAGCACCTCCTCGAAGTCCCCACCCGCGCCGCCGCCCGTGCCCTTCTTGATCGCCCGCTCGATCACGTCCTTGGGCATCGACAACACGCGGGCCTTGTCGATCGCCAAGCGGAGCCTGGCGTTGCCGTCCGGGTCCCCGCCGCCCTTCGCGGCGACGGTGATCATCCGCGCGAGCCTGGCGAAGGCCTTGGCCTTCTTCGCGTCGACCCGGTCCTTGCGGAACCGGATGTTCGCGCCGTGGGAATGGCCGGCCATCGTCGGTTCCTGGGTCGAAGGTGCGCCGCGCTTCGACCGGTGCTGTGCGAACCGCTCAGCGCTTCGAGAACTGCGTGGCGCGCCGCGCCTTGTGCAGGCCGTACTTCTTGCGCTCGATCATGCGCGAATCGCGCGTCAGGAGACCGTGCTCGCGCAGCGTGGCTTCGAACCCGGGGTTGTCGATCTTGAGCGCACGGGCCAGCCCGAGCGACACCGCACCCGACTGGCCGGTGATCCCGCCGCCGTTGACGTTCACCCAGATGTCGTAGCGCGAGATCGCCTCGGTCGCGGTCAGCGGGAGCTTCGCGGCCTTGCGCCCCTCGGGCGTCGTGAAGAAGTCGTCGACCGGCTTGCCGTTCACGAGGAACTGGCCGGTGCCGGTCTTGATGCGGACGCGGGCGACGGAGGTCTTCCGGCGACCGGTGCCCCACACATAGGGATCGTTGGCGAGTACCACGGTTGGCTGTCTTTGCGTTCGCGGTCGGTGACGCTGGGAATCGATCAGCGCGGGATGTCGAGTTTCTTCGGTTGCTGCGCCGCGTGCGGATGCTCCGCGCCGCGATAGACCTTCAGGCGCGCCACCATGGCGGCGCCGAGGCGCGTCTTGGGCAGCATGCGGCGGACGGCGTCCTTGATCAGCCTCTCGGGCGACTGTTCGAGCCGCTCGCCGAGGGTGCGGCGGTGCAAGCCGCCGGTGTAGCCCGACCAGGACGTGTAGACGCGCCCGTCCTTCTTGTTGCCGGTGACCAGGACCTTCTCGGCGTTGACGACGACCACGCCGGCCCCGATGGAGACGTGCGGCGTGTAGAGCGGTTTGTCCTTCCCCATCAGCGCCTCGGCGATCCGCACCGCCATGCGTCCGAGCACGTGCTCGGATGCGTCGACGACGTACCACTCCGACGCGACGCTCTGATGGTCCTGCTGGGTGGCGAAGGTGGTTCTGGTCATGCTGGAATCCGCCGGTTCGGCGCGGGGCGAGCGAGGCTCGGCCGACCGGGCGCCGCGAGGGAAAGGCGAAGGAAGGTATCGCGAGGCGAGGCGGAGTCAAGCGTGCCGGCGGACCAGGCACCCAGGTGCGGGCCCTTCACTCGCCGCGCGCGGCCGGCTCCTCGTCCGACTCGACGGTCCGGATCTTCATGATGTTCGCGAGCCCGGGACGACGGCTCGTGCCGACGACGATCACGTAGCGGTCGCCGCGGTGGACCAGGTGCTGTTCGAGAAGGATCTCCTCGCCCTCGTTGACCATCGCGCGGACGGACTGCACCCGCGACAGCTTGACGGCCGTCACCCCCCACGCGAGGGCGAGCCGCTGCACGGTCCGCGCCGACGGGGTGAACGCGTAGACCTGCGTCGCGGTCCGCTCGCCGGCGAGGAGTTGCGCGGTGCTGCCGCTCTCGGTGTAGACCGCGATGAGCTTCGCTTCGGCCATCAGGGCGGCCCATGCCGACGCACGGACCGTGGCGAGGGTGACGCCGGAGACCTTCTCGCCGCGCTTGCGACGCCGCGTGAACTCCCATTCCGCGAAGAGGTCGACTTCGGTCCGCCGCACGATGCGCGCCATGATGCGCACCGAACGCACGGGGTACTTCCCGCTCGCCGTCTCGGCCGACAGCATCACGGCCGAAGTGCCGTCGTAGATCGCGTTCGCGACGTCCGAGGCCTCCGCGCGCGTCGGCCGCGGGTTGGTGATCATCGACTCGAGCATCTGCGTCGCGGTGATCACCGGCTTGCGGGCCTCGATCGCCTTGCGGATCAGCTGCTTCTGGACCGCCGGCACCGCCTCGGGCCCGAGTTCGACTCCCATGTCGCCGCGGGCGACCATGATCGCATCGGCCTCGGCCAGGATCGAGTCGATGGCGTCCACCGCCTCCGGGCGCTCGATCTTCGCGATGACGCGCGCGTCCGCGCCCCGCGCCTTGATGATCGCCTTCAAGCGGCGCACGTCTTCCGCCTTGCGGACGAAGGAGATCGCGACGAAGTCCGCCCCGCACTCGAGCGCGACGTCGAGGTCCGAACGGTCCTTCTCGGACAACGGGGCGGTCGAGACCTTCGTGCTCGGCAGGTTGATGCCTTTGTGCTGCTTGAGCAATCCACCGTGCACGACGCGGGCGTGGATCTCGCGACCGTCCACGCGGTTGACCTTGAGTTCGATCATCCCGTCGTCGAGCAACACGCGCTCGCCGGGTCGCACGTCGTGCGCGAGCCGCAGGTAGCGCGTGCCGATCCGGATCGGTTGACCGTCCTCGGCCTTGCGACCGACGTAGCCCGCCTCGCAGACGATGACGAGCGGCTCCCCACGCGGCAGGAAGATCGGCTCGGCATCGCGCAGCGCGCCGACCCGGATCTTCGGGCCCTCGAGGTCGACGAGCACGCCGACGCCGGCGCCGAGTTCCTTCGCGACGGCGCGGATCGCCTGGGTGTCCGCGCGCAGCGTCGCGTGATCACAGTGCGCGGCGTTGAGCCGGAAGACGTCGACCCCGGCGCGGATCAGCTGCTCGATGATCCGGGGATGGCGCGACGCGGGACCGATGGTGGCGACGATCTTCGTGCGCTTGGGTCTGAGCATCCGTTCGGTTCGGCGGCGGCAGCGACGTGGCGGTGGGAATCACGCAGTAGACCGACCGGCGTCGCGCGCGCAAGGTCGGCCGCTCGC
>JACRLW010000065.1 GCA_016235155.1 Planctomycetota bacterium | reverse complement strand
GAGCCGCCGCTGCCGATCGATCTCGCCCATCGACTCGCGCTGCTCGACAACCTGGCCGGGAGGGGACTTGCGAGCGAGACCTGCCGTGCCCATGGCGTCGACCGCGGCGCGATCCACGCCGTCGATCGGGCCCGCCGCCAACTCGCGCGGCGTGCTTCGCGCGGCGATCGCCATGCCGACGAAGCGGACCGCGTCGCACGGTCCCTGCTGACCGGCTTCGCCGATCGCGTCGTGTTGCGGCGTTCAGCGACGAGCGAAGACGGCGTGCTCGTCGGCGGCCGCGGCGTGCGATGGCCGGCTGGGAGTCTCGTCGACGACTCGGAGTTGCTGCTCGCGCTCGACCTCGGCGAGCGCGACGACGCGTCGGGTGCGCGCTGGTCGCAGTTGCGTCTGGCGATCGGGATCGAGCGCGACTGGCTGCGCAACGCCGCCCCCGGCGCACTGCGGGAGACCGTCGACGTGGAACTCGACGCGGACCGCGGCCGGATCGTGGTCCTCGCTCGCCTGAAGTACCACGATCTCGTGCTCGAGGAACGCCGCGCCGGACCAGAAGCCGCTCCGTCGGACCTCGCCGAACGGCTCGCGACACTCCTGCACGACGACCCGTGGCGGTGGATCGGACCGCAGCCCGCCCTCGCCGCGCTGCGCGCGCGCATCGCATGGTTGCGCGGTGTGAGGCCCGAGCTCGGCCTCGTCGCGATCGACGATTCCGGCGTCGCGACCGCCGCGGCCGCTGCGCTCGGCACGCGGACCGCGCTCGCGACCCTGCAGGACGTCGACCTCGCGCCGTTCATCGCCGCCGGACTCACGCCGGCGCAGCGCCGTGAACTCGACCGTCTCGCGCCCGAGCGCGTGGCCCTGCCGTCGGGCCGCCGCGCGAGGGTGGAGTACGACGGCGGTGGCGATCCGTTCGTCGTCGCCAGGATCCAGGACTTCTTCGGCGCACAGGACGGGCCGCGGCTCGCGGACGGCAAGGTGCCGCTCGTGCTCCACCTCTGCGGACCGAACCAACGGCCGGTCCAGATCACCGCCGACCTCCGCAGTTTCTGGGCGAACGTCTACCCCAAGCTCCGCCTCGAGATGCGGCGTCGCTATCCGCGCCATGCCTGGCCCGAGGACCCGGCGACGGCAGGGGCCGATGGACCGCGCGGCCGCGATCGCCGCGACTGAATCGTGCGCGCCGCTTGGGGCGCGGGCGGCGTCGGGTCGATCGCGGGCACGAGCGCTCGCTTCTCGATGACGACGATCCGCACCTCACTCGCACAACACGTCGAACAGGGTCTGTACCTGTCGCCGGCGTTCCTCCGCGGGTTGGAGGTGCTGCAACTCGACGCCGGCGCACTCGTCGCGGAGATCGACGCGGAGTGCGCGCGGAACGAGCTGCTGCGAATCGTGCCGCGTCGCTCGGACCTCGTCGGAGATCCGGAACGTCGCGCGGCGGCGCTGGCCGCGGCGGAAGATCGCCCGATCGACCTGCTCGCGCACGTCCGTCGCGAGGTGGGGCTCCTCGACGTCGTCGAGGAACTCCGCGGCAAGGTGCTCGCGCTTGCCGAGCATCTCGACGAACGCGGTTATCTCGACGGCGACCGCCTGCGACTCGCGCAGATCGTCGGCGAGTCCGCGCTCGACGACGCGCTCGACGTCCTGCACGAACTGCCGCCGCGCGGACTGGGGGCTCGCGATGCCGTCGACGCGATGCTGTTGCAGGTCGACCCGAAGGACCCGGACCGGCCGGCGATCGAGCAGATCCTGCGCCGTCACCTCGACGCGCTCGCGGCCGGCCGTCGCGACGAGGTCGCGAAGGCTCTCGAAGTCGAACGCGACGAACTCGACGCGCTGATCACAAAGATCCGCTCGCTCGATCCGGCGCCCGGCCGGCGCTTTGCGACGCCGCATCGCGCTCCGGTGCGCCCCGATCTCGCGGTGGCGGTGGCGGGCGGTCGCATCGTCGTGACCGTCGGTGACGGAGCCGTGCCGGAGCTCGCGATCGACCGTCGCATCGCCGATCTCGTGGGGGCTCACGGAGTTCCACGCGAGCGTCGCCGCGAACTCGCGGGCAAGCTCCGCGCAGCGCGGTCGCTGATGCGCGCCGTCTCCCAGCGTCAGGAGACGCTGCAGCGCGTCGGCGCCGCGGTGTTCGCGACCCAACGCGAGTTCCTCCGCTCCGGCCGCCCGCACATCAAGCGCCTGCGGATGGGGGAGCTCGCCGAGTCGCTTGGATTCCACGCCTCCACGGTGAGTCGCGCGGTCGCGGGCAAGACCGTCTGGACGCCGCACGGACTGGTCCTTCTGCGCGAGTTCTTCGAGGACGCCGGCCGCGGTCCCTCCCGCGCGGAACGCGATGCACTGGTCACCGCACTCAAGGAGCTTCTCGCGACGTCCAGCCGCCGCACCGATGCCGAGCTCGCGGTCGAACTGGCCCGGCGCGGCCTCACGGTGGCGAGGCGGACGGTGGCGAAGTACCGTGCGCTGCTCGGCGCGACGCGTTCGCAGCGCGGAACCGAAGTGCCGGAGACGTGCTCCTGAGACCCGCTCGACAGCACCTTGCACGGCTACTTGCTCACGATCGCCTACGATGGCCGCGCGTTCGCCGGCTGGCAGCGTCAGGAGGGTTTCGACACGGTCCAGGAGCGGCTCGAGGAGGCCTTGCTCGCGATCCTCGGTGAACCCGTGACGGTTCACGGAGCGGGCCGTACCGACGCCGGCGTGCACGCGCTTCGTCAGGCCGCGCACGTCCGCATCGAGCGGGACTTCGAACCGTCCAAGCTCCTGCGGGCGCTGAACGGCAACCTGCCGCCGGACGTCCGGGTCGTCGCCGTGACCCGCGTGCCGCCGGAGTTCCACGCCCGCTTCTCCGCGATCGGCAAGCGCTACGTCTACCGCGTCGTCGTCGCGTCGATCGCCCCGGTGTTCGATCGCGGCCGGCGCCACTGGGTCCGGCGCCCCTGCGACGTCACCCGGATGCGGACGGCGGCGCGAGCCCTGGTCGGCGAGCACGACTTCGCCGCCTTCGCGACGAATCCCGGCTACGAACGCAAGCGCGGCACGGTGCGACGCATCGATCACCTCCACGTGCTGCGGCGCGGCGGGGGCTTCGACATCGCCGTCCAGGGCAACGGCTTCCTCTACAACATGGTCCGTGCCATCGCCGGCACGCTGATCGAGGTCGGGGTCGGCAAGCGCGAACCCGCCGAGGTCGCCGCGATTCTCGCGTCACACGACCGTCGCCGCGCGGGCCAGAACGCTCCCGCCGAAGGCTTGTATCTCCAGCGCGTGCTGTATCCTCGGCCCGCGTTCCACGTCGATCACGACACGGCGCACTCCGCGCCCGGGACAGCGACAGAAACGGGTTCTCGATGAGCCATCACGAAGACGTCCAGATCGAGGTCATCAGTCGTCACGGCCACGTGTCCGAGCGCATGCAGGACTACGCCGCGGCCAAGTTCGCGAAGCTCCTGCGCAAGAACGACCAGATCTCGCGCATCGAGGTCGTGGTCGACGGTCCGCACGAGAACCCCGAGGTCGAGGTGCTCGTCCACGTCGACAACCGCGAGGTCGTCGTCGGCAAGGAACGCAGCGAGAACTTCAACGCCGCGATCGACCTCCTGGTGGAGAAGCTCGAGCGGCAACTCGTGAAGGCGAAGGAGAAGCTCAAGAACCACAAGGGGGACCGGGCCTGATCGACACCGCCAGCGTGCCGCCCCGAGACATGATCCGAGCCATCGTGCAGTCGTCCGTGTTGATCCCCGATCTGGCCGCCGCGACGCAGACGGGGGCGGTGGAGGAACTCCTCACGCGCGTCCTCGCGGACGGGCACCTGCAGAAGGGGAAGCTCCCGGGGATCAAGAAGAAGCTCGCCGAACGCGAGGCGCTCGGCAGCACGGGGATCGGCAACGGAGTCGCGGTCCCGCACGTGAAGACCGATGCGGTGACGGCGCCGGTGCTCGCGTTCGGTCGTTCTCCGGACGGCATCGACTGGAGCGCGATCGACGGCCGCAAGGTCCACATCGTCTTCTTGATCCTGGTGCCCGTGAGCGCCGCCGAGCAGCACCTGGCGTTGCTGCGTTGGATCTCCTCCCTCGCCCGCGACGCCGACTTCCGGCGCTTCGCGAAGGCGGCCGACGCGGACACCGTGCTCCGCGACCTGCTGCTCGAGCACGTGCGCGATTGATCGCCGCGTAGCCTTCCCGAGGACCACGAAGCCAGGCGCGACCGTGGCGAGCGCACGAGCGACCGTCCGACTGATCAACCGCAACGGCCTGCATGCCCGGCCGGCGCACCTCTTCGTCCAGACGGCGAATCGCTACACCTCCGCGGTGACCGTCGGCCGCGACGGACACGACCGCGTCAACGGCAAGTCGATCATGGGGATGATGATGCTCGCCGCGGAGCACGGGGCCGAACTCGAGATCCACGCCGAAGGACCCGATGCCGTCGCGCAAGTGGATGCGCTCAAGGACTTGATCGAGCGCGGCTTCGGCGAGGAGTGAATCAGCACGCCCGCGGCGACTCGACTCCGCTGCTCGCGGGTGCCGATGCCGCACGCGTGATCGCCGAAGTCCGGGACCGGAGCCGCCTTCGCGCCGCCTTGCTCGGCGTCGCTGTGCTCGCCGCGTGCACGGTCGAGCCGGAACCCGCGCGCCCACCGGGTCGCGCCGACGGCATCGCCTGGTCCGCTGACAGGGATGTCCCGCCGGGCGAAGTCTTGGATCGGGAGCTCGCGGCCAAGTCGCCGCACGTGCTGCGCGAGCAGTTCGTCAGCGCGATCGACGCCGGTGAGTGGATCGTCGCGGATCGCCTGCGCCGCGTCCTCGAGGGCATCCTCGTCCGGAGCGACCGCGTGCTGGACGTCGCCGAGGCCGAACGCATCCGCGAGGCGATCGCCCGCTTCGATCGGCTCGGGTCGAACGCGCCGCCGCCGCGGTGACGTCCGGAATCGGGACCGCGCCCGCCCGCGCCTGGACGCGATGCGGCCTCCGGACTCAATCCGACGCGGCGCTGCGACCGAAGAGGCCGATGGTGCGCACGCGCGGCGATGGGCCGGGCGCCAGCATCGAGGACATCCATGCTCAAGCAGCGGAAGAGCATCGTCGGACTGGACATCGGGAGCAGCTCGATCAAGGCCATCGAGCTCACTCACGACAAGTTCGACTACATCATCACCGCGTTCGCCCAGGTCGACGTCCCGAACGAGGGCGCTCGGCGCGACGCGTTGGCCGACATGTTTCGTGCCGGCGGCTTCCGCACGAAGCGCATCAGCACGGCCGTGAGCGGGAAGAGCGTCATCTTCCGCTACATCAACATGGCGCAGATGTCGCCTGACGAGATGCGCAACGCCGTCCGCTTCGAGGCGGACAAGTACATCCCGTTCGACGTCGAGGAAGTGCAGCTCGACACCCAGAAGTTGATGGACGTCGGCGGCGGGGGCGAGGGTACGGCCAGCGAGATGAAGGTCCTGCTCGTCGCGGCGAAGAACTCGCTGGTCCACGATCAGGCCGAGATGCTCATCCAACTCGGGTTGCAGCCCGTCAGCGTCGGTGTCGACGCCTTCGCGCTCGGCAACGCCTACGAACTCAACGACATCGTGAGCCCCGGACTGCAGGGCAGCGACCACACCGTCGCGCTCGTGGACATCGGCGCCTCCAAGGCGTCGATCAACATCCTGCGCAACAACGTGTCGTTCTTCGCCCGCGAAGTGCCTGTCGGCGGTCAGGACATCACCAACGCGATCACGCGCCGCTTCGGGCTCGAAGCCTTCGAGGCCGAAGCGCTCAAGCGCGACGCGGGCGAGCAGATCAACGACGTGCAGGACGCCGTGGCCCCCGTGCTCGACGACCTGGGCAACGAGATCAACCTGTCGTTCGACTTCTTCGAGAACCAGTTCGAGGGCGAGGTGCAGGAGGTCTACCTGTCCGGCGGCTCCGTCCTGCTGCCGTTCCTCGAGGAAGGCCTCGAGCGGATCTTCGAGAAGCGCACGAGAGTCTGGAACCCGATCGAAGGCCTGAAGGTGCGATCGGACAACGTCGACATCGACTCGTTGAACAGCGCCGCGCCGCAACTGGCCGTCGCCGTCGGACTCGCCGCGATCGTCGGGTGATCGGACAGCATCACGCAGGGTAGACGCGAGGGAACCACCATGATCAGGATCAACCTCCTTCCCGAGGACCTCCGCCGTGCGGAACGCACCTCGCCGAAGGTGTTCGCGGCCACCGTCCTCTCGGTGATCGTCTGCTGCTGTGCGCTCGGCTGGTTCGGCTACATCTACTTCGGCGAACTCCAGGAACTCGAACTCGAGCATGCCCGGACGCAGGAGCAGATCGGATCGCTGAAGGAGCGCGTGACGTACCACGATGCGCTCCAGACCGAACAGAAGGACTTCGAGCAGCGCAAGCAGACGATCCAGGAGATCGGCAAGTCGCGGGTCCTCTGGACCAAGATCATCGACGAGATGATCGACGTCGTGAACAACGACAACGACGTCGACCGGCACCGGGCGTGGTTTCGCAGCATGACCGTGAAGGACGGCAAGAACGCGAAGGAAGGGCCGTCGGTCTCGTTGCCGGGCTGGGTGCAGGGCGACGCCTACCGGGCGGTCGCCGACTTCCACGAGGACGTCGCGCGCGCGCCGTTCGCGAAAAACGTCAAGACCAAGTCGGTGCCGACCGGCAAACGCAACGACGACCCCACGCGCAAGCCGTCGGAGTCGCTCTTCTTCACGCTCGATCTGGACTTCCAACCCGCGGAGAAGTGGGTCCACGTCGGGAAGTGAGGCAACCGAACCATGCGCAAGCTCAACGAGAAGCAGAAGGTCTTCGCGGTCGCGGGTGGCGGTCTCCTCGTCGCCTTGGCGGCGGGAGGCGGCATCTGGTGGTCGCGGGGTCTCGTCGACGACGTGTCGAACAAGATCGTCGCGGACAAGAAGGCGATCTCCGAAGCGCAAGCGAAGATCGACAAGATCAACGAGATCGAATCGCAGGTCATCATCCTGCGCGAGAACGTCGACACGTACTCGAAGATCCTCCCGGATGACGGCGAGTACAACGAGTTCCTCCGTGTGACGCACCGCTTCGGCTACATGTCGGGTGTGTCCCTCGGCGACGTCCAGAAGGGTTCGTCCGGCAAGCGCGGCAAGTACAGCCACTACAGCTATCGCGTGGAGCTCACGGCGACGCTGTGGCAGTTCATGAAGTTCATCAACCTCTACGAGAGCTACGACCGGTTCATCCGCGTCGTGAGCTACTCGTTGAAGGCCGCCGACCGCGACGACGTGGCGCAAGCCGCCGCCAAGGACGCCGATCCAGCCCACAAGATCTCGCTCGTGCTCGAGACCTACGTCTACGCGGGCAAGGGCCAGGGCAAGAACGTCGAGATCCCCGGTTACGGCAAGAAGCGCGAGCGACTCGAAGCCGAGATCGCCCGCGGCGCGCAGGCGGTCTCGCTCGAGCGATACGACTACGTCGAGAAGATCGGCCGTCGCGACATCTTCGTCGACCCGCGACCCGCCGTCGGGGGGTCGGGCGGCGGCGACAACCCGCGCCAGTACCAGAAGCAGAAGATCGACGAGTACCTGGTCCGCGTGAACGAGGCCAAGGACGTCTTCTCGCGCTGGCAGCAGCCGGACCTCGACTACGTCAGCAAGGAGACGTTCGCCCGCCGCCTCCGCGAATCGCTGTCGGCGATCGAGCAGGAGGCGGCGCTCGTCACCCCGAAGATCACGACCCAGTCGTTGGTCACCCAGTGGAACAACGAGGTCCTGCAGCCGATCCGGGAGATGTGGCGCGGACTGCGCGGCGACCAGCGCGAGGTGCAGCAGAACTCGATGACCGAGGAGCGCATGCGCTCGCTGCTCGCCGAGATGACCGGCTCCGTGGCGCGCGGCGAACTCGAACAGGCGATGAAGATCCACGACGACAACGCGGATCGGCTGCGCTTCCCCGACTCGGATCCGCGCTTCCTCGTCGCGATGGAGATCCAGAAGGTCCGCGAGGCCATCCAGGCCGCGCGGGAGTTCAACGACATCCCGATGAAGATCGACGGCGTGGTCGTCGTGCAGAGCGGGCGCTCCGGAATCCTCGTCAACGGCTCGGTCGTCGAGGAGGGTGAGTACCTCGAGGACAACCTGCTGCTGAAGGCGGTCGGTCCCGAGCAGGCGGACTTCGTCTACAAGGGCTTCCTGCTGCGACGGAAGTGGTGATCCGCGCGCCGCGGGCGGCCGCGCGCTCCTGATCGACACCCGGTCCGGTCGGACGACCGAGCCGGGTGTCGTCGTTTCGTGCGCGCCGGATCGACGACCCGCGCGGATTCGACGTGGGACGACTTCAAGGTCGAACGGTCTGCGATCCGAAGAGGGACCCGCAGGATCGCGGGCCGCGTGCGGCCCGTCGGCGCATCGCCATCCCTCCCCGAGGGAAAGAGGAAACCGGACATGCAGGCAAGGATCACGAAGTTCGTCGGAGCGCTCGCGATGGCAGGCAGCCTCGCGCTCGCGGTTCCGGCCCAGGAGCAACCTCCCCAGCAAGGCGGACAGGGCGAGGAGCAGGGCGTCAACAGCGTCACGCAGGAGGGTGATCGCGGCTCGCGACTCACCCTGCGACTACGCGACCGCATGCTCCGCGACATCGTCCAGAGCATCCGGCGCAAGGCCGGCGTCAACATCGTCATCGACCAGGCGATCGAGGACCGCGTCACGATCGACCTGGACGACGTCGAGTGGCGCCGCGCGCTGGAACTCGTCGCCGAGGCCGCCGGCTGCGTCGTGATCGAGGAGCAGGGCGGCATCATCAAGGTCGAGAAGCCGGCCCGCGTGTTCTTCTCGTTCGAGAACGCGGACGTCCAGAAGGTCATCGACACGATCGCGAAGATCTCGGGCGCGAACATCGTCGTCGGCCCGGACGTGCAGGGCACGGTCACGCTGCGTCTGCGCAACATCCCGTGGCGCGATGCACTGGACGCGACGGTCAAGACGCTCGGCTACGTCGTCGTCGAGGAGGAGCGCGGCATCCTGCGCGTCGTCCCGCCGTCGAACATGCGCGAGGACCTGGTCACGCGCGAGTTCCAGCTCCGCTACGTGCGGCCGCCGTCCGCGTACATGCCGTACCTCCAGTCGGAGTACGTGCAGTACGTCTACTCGAACCAGAAGCTGAACCCGAAGGAGGACAACTTCACGCTGATCACGGCGCTCCAGAGCCTGATCACGCCGGAGATCGGGCAGCTCCAGTACCACGCGGAACAGAACCTCCTGTTCGTGAAGGACACGAAGCCGGTCGTCGAGCAGATCGCGCGGATCATCGAGAAGATCGACATCGAGCCGGCGCAGGTGTTCATCGACGTCAAGTTCGTGACGACGTCGAACAGCGACGTCCTCGACGTCGGCATCTCGCCCGGAGCCGACGGCTGGACCGCTTCGATCGGCCTCGGCCAGATCCCGCATCGCCTGCCCTTCGAACTCGGTGCGGGCGGCTGGGACGACCAACTGATCGCGAACGACGACGGCGAGGGTCCGTTCGCCGACGAGAACCGGAACCCGACGGGCGACACGACGATGCCCGACGTGGTGTTCGGTGCCCTGAACTTCCAACAGGTGTCGGCGGCATTGCGCCTCCTCAAGAAGGACTCCAGCAGCGAGATCGCGCAGGCGCCGAAGCTGATCGCGCTCGACCACCAGATGGCGACGATCTTCGTCGGTGAGACGATCCGCTACGCGCAGGCGCGTTCGGAGGCCGGCCAGGCCGGTGGGCTGCAACTCGTCGTCGAAGAGGCGCCGAACTCGCCGGTCTCCACCGGCTTCCAGCTCCTCGTCGTCCCGCACATCGTGCCGGGCACCGACAAGGTGATCATGGACGTGATCCCCAAGTCGGAAGCGCTGTCCGGCACGGGAAGCAGTTCGCTCGCGCCCGCGGGCTTCGACCTCTACACGGTCGGCGCCGGCACGGGCGATGGTTCGATCGCACTCCCGCGCATCGCGTCGAGCACGATCGCGACCAAGGTCCTGCTGCGTTCCGGTCAGACCGCGGTGCTCGGCGGCCTCGTCACCGACACCGACACCCTGACCGAGACGCGCCTGCCGTTCCTCGGCGACATCCCGGTGCTGGGATGGCTCTTCAAGAACCGCAACGTGAGCAAGACCAAGCGCACGTTGATCGTGTTCGTGCGCCCCGACGTGATCCGCAGCCCCGAGCAGGTCGAAGAGACCCGCAACGCGATCCTGCGTGAGCGCTCCGCCCAGCTCCAGCGGGCCGAGTTCGAAGCTCTCGGCGGCACGCGCTCGCGCTGACGGAGGCGATCGCGACGACGCCGAGCGTGTCGTCGCCG
>JACRLW010000021.1:6592-9154 GCA_016235155.1 Planctomycetota bacterium | reverse complement strand
TCCGGTGCGCAACGTGAGCGTGTTTCTCTCGGGTGGTTCGTGGCTCCTTGGGTCGGAGTTCCTTTTGAACTCGTTCACCGATACGTGGGAGTGGGATGGCTCGGTTTGGACGAACATCCCCAGCGGAGGCATTCCTGACCGCTGCAAGCATGCGATGGCGTACGACGCCGCGCGCAATCAGATGGTGATGTTCGGCGGGCTTGGGAACGCTGGCGGGGTCTTCGCAAGCATCCTAGGCGACACATGGTTGAGATCGGGTCAAGGATGGTTCCGCGCTAACCCGGTCACCTCACCCGCTCCGCGACATGGACATGCGATGACCTACGATGCGACCCGGCAGCGCGTCGTGTTGTTTGGAGGTACGAATCGCCATCCAGCGTCTTCGCCACTGGATCCTCAACCTCAGACCTTCCAGGACACGTGGGAATGGGATGGAACGAACTGGTTCGAGATCACCACGCGCAACTCACCTCCTGCCCGACAGGAAGCCTGCCTCGCGTACGACGCGCGCTCCCGGACGACAGTCCTGTTCGGTGGTGTCGGCGGCGTTGGCACTGTCGGCGGGAGTTTCGTCGCACTCCGTGACACCTGGGAATACGACGGCGCCGATTGGTGCTGTTCGGCGGCAACACGAGCTACGCCCCGCAGTCGTACCTCCGCGACACCTGGACCTTCACGCCCGGCGCGCGCGGGACCTACGCCACCTACGGCACGGGTTGTCCGGGCAGCGGCGGAACGCCCTCGCTCGGCTCGCGGCTCGGTGAGGTGCCGATCGCCGGGCAGACGTTCCACGCGCAGGTGACGGGCCTGCCGCTGGTCGGCCCCGCGTACCTGTTCGTCGGCGCCTCGCGCACGCAGTGGGGCCTCGTGTCGCTGCCGTTCGACCTCTCGTCGATCGGAATGCAGGGCTGCACGCTGCTCGCCAGCGGCGACTTCCTCTTCCCGGTCACCACCGTGCTCGGCTCCGGCCTGTGCTCCTTCGACGTGCCGCTCTCGCTCGCCGGCCAGAGTTTCTACAACCAGGTGATCGCGTTCGATCCGGCGGCGAACCCGACGGGATTGACGGTCAGCAACGGCGCGGAGGCCTTCGTCGGCAACTGAGCCGCGCCCGGTTCCGGGCGCTCAGTACCCGACTCGCGCCCAGACCCCGTTGCTGAGATCGAAGCCCAGCGGCCCGCCGGTCGGGATGAAGAAGGCCTGCAGCGCGATGTCGAGGCCGGCGAACTGAGGGACCATCGGGATCGGCAGCGGCAGCGAGTAGCTCGAGGCACCGGCGAGGTTCGCGAACTGGGCCCAGGCGGAGAGATCGAAGGCGACGTCGCAGCCCTGCGCGCCGAGGTTGGTCGCATTGCGCGGGGCGGCGCTGAGCACGAGCAGGCCCGGAGCGTTGAGGGGGGCGTCGCGCACGACGACCTGCGCGGTCGAGCCGAGGACGGGACGTGAGACGCCGAGTTGCGGAAGGAAGGGGCCCTCGCCGCAACCGGTGCCGAGGCTGGTGAAGCTCGCGAGGAAGCGCGCGTCGAGGACGGCGCATTGGCCGTCGGAGCTGCCGAACCCGTACGGGTTGCCGATCGCGAGGTCGCCGAAGCCGTTGCCGTCGACGTCGCCGAGGTTCGCCAGCCCCGTGCTCCTCGGACCGAAGGACGAGAACTGGGCCGTCGGTGTCCAGTAGCTCCGGATCGTCCGCGTGCGGCCGGACAGGAGCTCCAGACCGGTCGTCGTGCCGTCGCCGCGTTGCATCAACACGTCCTCACGGCCGTCGGCGTCGAGGTCGCCGATCCCGGCGAGCGAGGCGACGAACAGATTGCGGCCGCCGCGGGGCTCGTGGATCGTGTCGAGCAGGGCGCCGTTCCGCGGCGAGATGACGAAGATCCCCCCGCGTTGGCCCTGCACGACGACGTTGCCGTCGGCGAGCAGCAACTCCACGATGCCGTCCCCGTCGAGATCGGCGAAGCCGACGCCCTCGGCACCGAGGCCCGTGCTCGAACCGCTCGGTTCCGGAACCACGCGCGTCGTCGGCGCCGGGAACGGGTCGAGGACCTTCACGATCCGTCCTCCCGAAGTCAGCAGGATCTCCGCGTGTCCGTCGGAGTCGAGATCCGGAAGGACGCGCAGCGCGACGGACGACGAGTCGGCCCCCGAGTTGGGGAAGGCACCCAGCAGCGCGCCGTTGGCCCCGCTGATGATCTCGACGACGAAGTTGCCGAAGGCGGCGACGTCGCCGCGTCCGTCGCGGTTGACGTCGCCGGCGGAGCACAGCGCGTTGCCGAAACCGGATTGCGTTCCTTGCACGGTGCGGATCAAGGCCCCGGTCGCACCCGAGTAGAAGAACAGCATGCCGCGCACGTTGGCGCCGACGACGACGTCTCTAACGCCGTCGCCGTCACAGTCGTCGATGCCCGTCGCGTCGGAGCCGAATCCTGAGTTGCTCAGCGCGGTGGCGAAGCTGCGCAGCAAGGTGCCCGTGCGCCCCGAGAAGAGGAGCGCCCGCCCCGGTGCGCCATTCTGGTTCGGCGCGGTGGCGAGCAGCTCGCTCGCGCCGTCGCCGTCGATGTCGCCCGT
>JACRLW010000021.1:0-6536 GCA_016235155.1 Planctomycetota bacterium | reverse complement strand
TGAGCACCTCGCCATTGCGCCACCACAGCACGCGCTGCGCAGCGAGCGAAACGGAGAACGCGACGAGCGCGACGAGCGAAAGCGGGATCCGGTTCATTGCGGCGGCCGAGCGGGCGCGGATCATAGCCCGGCCCGCGTCGCCCGATCGGCCGTCCGAGCCGTCGAGTCGCGGCCCTGCGTATCGACCCCCATGGCCACCGCCCTCCGTGCCCTCGCGTTCCTGCTCTTCGCTGCCTTCGCCGCGTGCAGCGGAGGCTCGTCCAGCTTCTCGTTCACGGGGAGCACTTCGAACCTCTTCCTCGATGGCGCCGCCGGGATCGACGCGGAGATCGCGGGACGGCTCGCGAGCGTGCGCCTCGAGGCCCTCGACGGCACCGCGAGCGGCGAACTGCTCGCCGCGGAGACCGATGTCGCGCTCGCGCGCATGGACGGGAGCGGCAGCCTGATCGCGCTGCGCGGCATCCCCGACGGCGCGTTCGCCGCACTCGTGCTGCGCTTCGCCGACGGCAGCATGCGCGTTCGGCTCGGCGACGCGCGCGAAGGCGCACTCGCGGCCCGCGATCACTTCCTGCGCGTGCCCTTCGCGAACCCGTGGCTCGCGACCGGTCGCAGGTCGTGTCTGGCTCTGCGTCACACCGCGTCCGTCACGCCGCTCGCGATCGGCGCCGGAGTGATGGAGTGGAGCCCGAGCGTCGTCGCCGCGCCGATCGACGTCGCGCCAATCCGCTTCGGCCGCGTCGACGTGCTGCGCGTCGACGTCGCCGCCGAGAGCGCCGTCGGGTTGCTGGTCGGCATGGATGCGCGACAGATCACGCTCGCGTTCGCGCCCGATGCGCTGCTCCTGCGCGAACCGTCGATCACGCCGCTCGATCGCGCGAGCTTCCTCGCCGGACTTCTCCCGGGCTCGCGCCTCGTCGTCGACGGCGTCCTCGACCTCGACGATCGACTGACGGTGACCGCGGCGCTCGACCTCGGCGTGAACGAGGCACACGGCCGCGGCGAGAAGGGCGAACTGCGCGCGCGGATCCTCGAACTCGTCCCGGGGCGCGAGGCGTTCCGCGCCGTCCTGCTCGACGTCGAGAAGGGTGCCCACCTCCTTCCGGATCCGCGACCGCGCACGCTCGTCGTCGACGCGTCGCCTGCGCGCATCAAGTGGTCGCCACGGCGCGGGCGACACGGGGGTCACCTGCCGTTCAGCGCGCTCGAGCCCGGGATGATCGTCACGATCGAGTGGCACGGCGCGATGACGGGCGAGGCGCTCGCCGCCGAGAAGATCGACATCCGCGAGCAGGGCACCTGCCTCGGCCGCGATTTCGCCGGCGAGGTCCTCGCCGTCTCGTTCGACCCGCGCACGCTCAGCCTCCGCCTCCGCGAGGTCGTCGTGATCGACGGCCGCGAACTGCGCGAGATCGAGTTCGCCGTCGATGAAGACACCCCGATCGTGCGCACGAACGGCAGCGCGGTCCGTCTGGTCCGCCTCGCCGAGATCGAGGTGGGCGAACGCGCGAACGTCCTCGCCGATCCGCGCGGCCGCGGGCGTCTGCGCGCGGAGCTCGTCGTGCTCGGCTGGCGCTGATCAGCTCGACGGATCGCCGATCGACGCGAAGCGCAGCAGGTCGTCGAGGCGCGTGTCGAGGATGGAGCGGACCACGGCGAGGTCGATGGCGTGGTAGCGATGCATGGCGAGGTTCCGGAAGCCGATCATCGCGACGAGGCGTTGCGCGAGTTCGTGGTCGACGACACCACGGCTCTCGAGGCGGAGGATCGCGTCGCGGCTGTCCTGCGGCGTGCCGAAGCCACGCTCGCTGCAGAGCACCGTCGCAAGGTCGATGGCGGCCTGGCAGGCACGCTGGAGATTGAGCAGCACCGATTCCTGTGAAAGGAGGTCGGAGCGGAGTGCGTCGAGCGTCCTCGGGTCCACCTCCCGGATGCGGCCCACGGCGTCGCGGAGGTTGCGGACCTTGCCGCGTCCGAGGTCAGACACGGCGTTGCTCCCTTGCGAGTTCGCGCTCGAGCGCGCGCTGTTCCTCGACCTGCGCGACGTACAGCACGCACGAATCGGCGGAGAACGCGTCGCAGGCCTCGCGGTCGGAGGTCCAGAGCAGCTTGCCGTGCTCGGCGACCTGCTTGCGGAACACGACCGAGGTATCGCGAAGGTCGAGGAGGTCGACGTCCAGGAGCGCGGTCGCGGACAACTCGAGGCCGGTCTCGAAGACGAGGACGGTGTCGTACGGCCGGCGGCCGAGCACGGCGACGTCGATGTCGCTGTCTGTGCGCGCCGTGCCGCGCGCACGCGAACCGAACAGCCAGACACCCAGGAGATCGGGGAGCCGGCCACGGATCACCGCGAGGAGCGCTTCGGAGTCGAACCCGGGCTTCGTCACGGCGGCGGAGGACAGCCGCGGATGGCGACGCCTGTCGTGGTTCAACCCAGGCGCGAGCGGATGGCGCGGACGAAGCCTGGCAGGTCGCCGAGGTGACGTTCGACGATCTGCTGCACGATGCGCGGATCGACCTGCAGGTAGCGGTGCAGGACGATGTTGCGGAACGAGACCATGCGGCGGCACAGGTCGCGCTGCTCTCGCGTGATCCATCCCGCTTCGGCGAGTCGGTCGAAAGCCTGTCGGTTCTCGGCGGGCTCGCCGAGGTTGTGCTCGGAGGCGATGGCGAAGGCGACGTCGATCATCGCCTGGACCGCGATCTGGAGCGTGTGCTCGACGAAGCGCTGTTGCACCTTGTCTTCCGTCAGTGCCGCGGGTTTGCCGAGGGTGCGGATCTCGGCGACGCAGTCGGTGACGAACGCCAGACGCTTCGCGATCAGGTGGCTCTCGTGCATGCCCGCCTCAACACGTCGCGCCGATAGCGTTCGATGAGGGGTTTCAGGTCGAAGTACTCGTTGCGGGCACGGATCTCGAACTCGATCCGGCGCTCGTGGTCGCCGTCGAAGAGCAGGACGCGATCGCGCAGCACGCGGTGCAAGAGGTCGGGCGGCGCTCCGTTCAGCGGCACGAGGTCGACTTCCCGCCCGAGCAACTCCGTGAGCTGACTCTGCTGGTCGGCCAGGCGATCGAAGTCGGAGAGCGTCTTGGGCGGGCCGGCGCTCAGGAGAACGCCGACATCCACGTCGCTGTCGGCGCGCGCCTGACCTCTCGCGACGCTGCCGAAGAGATACGCGGCGTCGATGCCCGCGGGATGCGAGGCGCAGAAGCCGCGCAGGGCATCGATCGTGGGCTCGGCGTTCACGCGGGGATGGTAGCGGCGGCCATCAGCGCGCGCGGCGCTCTGTCGCCGCGAGCTGCACGCGCGCCCCCGGCGCGATGCGGAAGCGATCGACGTGACCGCTGAGCGACACACCGTCTCGGTTCGTGAGCGCGTGGAGGTGGAACTCGGTGCCGTGGTGGGTGAGCAATCCCGCGGCGTTCGGAGCGCGGAAGCCGACGAGCACCACCGCGGTTCCCGCGGGCGCCTGCCACCGGAACGCGGGCGTCGCCTCGTCACCGGCGTGCGGGCAGTCGCCGCGGATCACGTGCAGCGAGAGATCGTCCGCGACGCCGATCACACGAAGCGGCCAGGGCCGCGAGGGGTCGCCGCCCGCCGCCGCGATCCGCTGCGCGATCCGCCTGCCGAGCGTGTCCTCGTCCAGCGGTTCATCGACGACGAACTCGTCCCAGGCCGCGACGTGCGCAAACGTGAGCAGCGTCGCGGCGTGCACGGCCGCGTCGAGCGTGACCATGACCGTCGACTCGCTCGCCGTCGCGATCGACCACGCGCCCGCATCGGCGGTCACTTCGCCGGCGAGTCCCGCGAGCGCACCCACCGCGATCGTGTGGGTCCCGAGCCCGAGGTCGGCGAGCCGCACCCGCGGCTCGACGTGCTTCTCGCGCATCACCTCGCGCATGCCGCCGAACTGCTCGACGACCAGCGGACGCGCGGATCCCGCGCACGCTCCGGCGACCAGGGCGAGCCACGCGACCCTCGCCGTGCGCCTCATCGGATCGTCATCGCCTGGAAGGTGCCGAGGCGGAAGCCGCCCGGCAGCGCGCTCAGACCGACCGACTGGAAGCCGATGCGGAGTCCGATCAGGTTCGGGTCGCTCGGGATCGCGTAGGGGACGTTCGCGAGGCTGCCGGCGTTCGACGTCGTCGTTCCGAACAGCGATGCGCTCGCGGGATCGAGGATCAGCGTGCCGTAGGGCGGGAACGCGAGCGGCGTGGACAGTTCGGCGAGGCCCGCGAAGAGCGCCACGGATTGTCCGGCGGTCCACTGGACGGCGACGGAGCCGAGAGCGCCCGGTGCGAACGCCGCGGCCGTGCCGGAGATGGTCGTCACCGGAGTCGCGGACTCCGGCTCGTAGTCGATGCGCGATGCCACGCCGTCGCCGTCGGCATCACCGCCGTACTCGACGAGCGTCATCATTCCCGTCGCGAGGTGCTCCATGTTGTGGCAGTGGAAGACCCACCGACCGGGGTTGTCCATCGTCATCTGCACCTGCACCGAGCTGCCCGCCTGACCCGCCGGACGGATGAGGATCGTGTCCTTCAGCGGCGGTTGCGCGGTTCCGCCGGCCGTGCCCATCAGGCGGAAGAAGTGCCCATGGATGTGCATCGGGTGGTACTCCGGCATCATCGGCATGCCGGTGTTCGCGATCGTCATCTGGACCTGATCGCCGGTCGTGACCTGAAAGGGCGTCACGTTCGGCCAGGACTGGCCGTTGATCGTGTGGACCATTCCGCCGGGACCCATGCCCATGCCGAGCGTCGCGGTGTAGGTGCGATTCGGCGCCGGCGTGATCGGCGCCACCGGGTGGAACGCGGCGAGCTGCGCGTAGGAGAGCAGCGAGCCGGTCGCGAGGTTCGGCGGCACGTAGCCCGGCGCCGGCGCCGGCTGGTTCTGCCCCGCGTACTGGATCACGCCGCGCACGAGCGTCGCGTTGCGGTTGGTGATGTCGGCGGCAGCGAGGCTCCACACGCCGGGGTTGCTGCAGTCGACGATCACGTCGTAACGCTCACCCATGCCAATCGGCAGCGCCTGCACCGTCACCGGCCGCACGCGGTTGCCGTCGGTGTGCGTCACGGTCATCGGGTGGCCGTCGAGCGCCAACACGTAGCTGGTCACTGCCGACGCGTTGAGGATGCGGAGGCGCAGACGCTGGCCGGATTGCACGACGATCGGCGCTTGCCCGGCGCTGCTCTTGCCGTTCAGCAGGTGGCCGGTGAAGCCGCCGCCGAGCGGGTTGGTCCATTCGTCGAGCATGATGGTCTGCTCGACGTCGTACGACGGGTCGGTGCCGGGGTTCGCCGGATCGACGACGAGGAAGCTCGCGAGGCCGGCGTCGAGTTGCATGCCGTGCGCGTGCGGATGGAACCAGTAGGTCCCCGGCACGAGGTCGGTGAGCTCGTAGACGAACTCCTGACCCGGCGCGATCGGCGGCCGCGAGATGTCGGGCACGCCGTCCATGCCGAGCTGGATCGGCTGGCCGTGCCAGTGGATCGCGGTCGGTTCGGGCAGGTCGTTGCGGAAGCGCACGCGAAGCGTCTGCCCTTGGGTGACGCGCAGCGCCGGGCCCGGCATCGCACCGTTGTAGAGCCACGCGTTGACCGTCACGCCCGGCGCGACGGTCGCGGTGCCCGGAGCGGCGACGAGGTTGACGTTCACCGTCTGTGCGACGGCGGGCGCGGTGACGAGCAGGGTGCAGAGAAGGAAGTGTCGAGTCATGGTGAGGTATCGTAGAAGTCCGATGTGACGATGCGATTAGCCGGCCGGGTCGAAGCCGCAACAGGTTTTCCCGAACGAGCGGCCGCGGGGTCTCCGGACCGGCAACGCCGGGAGACCGCGATGCGGTCCTCCGTCCCGGCGCGAGCAGGCATGCGGGCTTCGGCCCTGCGGGACTTCCGATCCCGAAGCGAATGAGCTCGTCGAGTTGCGCGTCGAGGACCGGGCGAATGCCTGGGAGGCCGGTGTCAGCACCTGCGCGTACGCGCATGTCAGCGGTTCGAACGGTCCACGCCGGCGCTCAACGAGTCCCGAAGCCGACGGCGCCGGGCCGCCCGGGTCACTTGCCGCTCGGATCGGGGGCGGGTTTCAGACCCGTCGACAAGAAGCAGAGCAGATCGGCGAGTTCGATCGCGCCGAGTTGCGCCCAGGAGAGGTTCTGATCGCCGAGCTTCTCGTGCATCCGCGGCGCGTGGTTCCACATCTTCTGCGTGATCTTCTCCCGCGACATGCCGACGGTGATGTCGCGGAGCGCCGGGCCGATCCGTCCTTCGCCGTCGTTGCCGTGGCAGATCGAACAGCCCTTGCCCTGGAACACGGCTCGCCCTCGCTCGGCGTCACCGGGCTCGCCGCGGTAGCGGGCGATGTACACGTAGGCGAAGAGGTCCTTGAGTTCGTCGCCCTGGAACTGGGGCACGCTCATGCCCGCTCGCTTCATCACGCGGTGCATCTCCGGCCAGTGATTCCACATCTGTCCGGCGATCTGCGTCACGGAGCCGCGCAGCTCGATCCGCCCGAGATCCGGGCCGACGCCGGGTTCGTCG
>JACRLW010000020.1:5344-49414 GCA_016235155.1 Planctomycetota bacterium | reverse complement strand
ACTGCTCGCCCGCGCTGCTGCTCACGAGTGCCGCGAAGGCGAACGCACTCGTCGATCCCGCGCATGCGTTCGCGGGCACGCGCGTCGTCGTCGACGCGAACGACGCACCGCCATGGGCCGCGTTGCTGACGGAGGAGGAGCGCGAGGGCCCGGCGTCCGCCGATCCCGACGCGCCGGCGATCCTGCTCTACACGAGCGGTTCGACCGGCCGGCCCAAGGGCATCGTGCAGACGCAGCGAAGCCTCTGCGACGGCGCGCGCATCGTCGCGGGCTACCTCGAGCTCGGTCCGAAGGACCACGTCGCCGCGGTGCTGCCGCTGAGCTTCGACTACGGCCTCAACCAGGTGATGGCCGCGGCGTACGCGGGCGCGCGCGTCACGCTCGCGAGCTACCTCACCGCGGGAGAACTGCTGCGCACGCTCGCGCGCGAGTCGATCACCGGCCTCGCCGGTGTGCCCGAGATCTGGGTCGACCTGATCGCGGCCCTCGGATCGGGCGCGGTGCCGTGCGATGCGCTGCGCGCGTGGCGTTACGCGACGAACAGCGGCGGTCGCCTGCCGGAGCGCGTGATCCGCTTCGTGCACGAGCACCTGCCCTGGGTCGGGTTGTTCGCGATGTACGGCCTGACCGAGGCGTTCCGTTCGAGCTTCGTGCCGCCTGGTGAACTGGCGTCACGGCCGCGCAGCATCGGCAAGGCGATGCCCGAGGTGACCCTGCTCGTCGTCGACCCCGCGACCGGCCGCGAAGTCCCGCACGGCGTCGCCGGCGAACTCGTCCACTGCGGCGCGTGCGTCGCGCGCGGCTACTGGAACCGCGATGCGGACACGGCGAAGCGCTTCCGCGGCGATCCGCGCCCCGGCCACGCCGGTGAGACCTGCGTGTGGACCGGCGACCTTGCGCGGCGCGACGAGGACGGTTGGCTCGAACTCGTCGGGCGGAGCGACGAGCAGATCAAGGTCGACGGCCATCGCATCTCGCCCGACGAGGTCGTCGAGGTCGTGCGCGCGGTCGACGGCGTGCGCAGCGCAGCGGCGGTCGGTGTGCCCATGGGTCCCGACGACCTCACGTCGCTCGCCGTCGCGGTCGTGCCCGGCGACGCGACCGTCGATGGGCTCGCGATCGCCGAGCGCGTGAAGAGCGAGTGCAAGCGCCGCCTGCCGCCCTGGATGGTGCCTTCGCTGGTGAGGGTCCTGGATGCCCTGCCGCGCACTCCCAACCAGAAGATCGACCTTGCGGCGTTGCGAGCGTGGTTCGCGGAGGGCGGAAGATGAGCGCCGTCGATCCGCGCCGGGCTCTCCTGGACTTGCTCGGTGCGTACCAGGACGCATGGCCGGACGAGGATGCCGTGGTCGCGCGGATCGGAAACCTCGTCGTGACGCAGGAGGACTGTCTGCTGCGCACCTGCTTCACTCCGGGCCATCTCACGGCGTCGGCATGGGTCTGCTCGCAAGACGGTGCGCGCTGCGTGCTCCTGCACCACGGCAAGCTCGACAAGTGGCTTCAACCCGGCGGACACGCCGACGGCGAGGCGGAGCTCGAACGCGTCGCGCTGCGTGAGGTCGAAGAAGAGACCGGCTTGTCGGGGCTCGAAGTCCTGCTGCACGACGGTGGACTCGTGCCTCTGGACCTGGACGTGCACGTCATTCCCGCGAGAAAGCGCGAGCCGCAGCACGAGCATCACGACGTCCGTTTCCTCGTGATCGCGCGTCAGGACGCACCGCTGGTCTGCAGCGACGAGTCGCGCGAGTTGCGTTGGGTGGACGTCGCGCGGCTGACGGACTTCACGCGCGAGGAGAGCGTGCTGAGGCTCGCGCGCAAGGCGAAGCTCCTGCTCGAACGTTCTCAGTCCTGAGTCGAACCCCGGCCGTGCGGATGCGCGTGGTCGTACACCTCGCGCAGGCGACGCATGCTGACGTGCGTGTAGATCTCCGTCGTCGCGAGGTTGGCGTGGCCGAGCAGTTCCTGCACCGTGCGCAGGTCGGCGCCGCGGTCGAGCAGGTGCGTGGCGAAGGAGTGACGCAGGCCGTGCGGTGTGATGCGCTTCTGGATCCCGGCGCGGCGCGTGTGGCTCGCGACGACCTCGAGCATCCACCGCGAGGACAAGGCTCCGCCGAGATGGTTGAGGAACAGCGCGGAGGGATCGGCGCGCGTGGTGTCCTTCAGGCGCTGTTCGCGGTGGGGCAGCCACGCGACGACCGCCGCCTGTGCTTGCGCGCCGAGCAGGCAGAGGCGCTCCTTGCGACCCTTGCCGAGCACGCGCGCGACGCCGCCGTCCTCGCCGCCGAGTTCGAGGTCGCGCAGACGGAGCCCGGCGCACTCCGCCACCCGGCAGCCGGTCGAGTAGAGGACCTCGAGGATCGCGCGGTCGCGCGCGCCGAAGAAGTCATCGGCGAACTCCAGGCCCAGCAGGCGTTCGACCTCGTCCTCGGTGAGGAAGCGCGGCACGCGGCGCGGCGCCTTGGGTGCCTTGACCAGGCGGCTCGGATCCTGCGCGACACCGTTGCGGTCGCGGACGAAGCGGAAGAAGGAGCGTACGGCGGCGAGCTTGCGCTGCACGGAGGTCGCGGCGAGGCCCTGCTCCTCGAGCGCCACGAGCCAGCGCCGCAACTCGCGCCGGCCGATCGCCCGGGCGGACTCCGGCATCGCGGCGACGAAGTCGGCGACGTCCTTTTTGTAGGCCTTCACGGTGTGCGGCGAGGCAGGTCGTGGTCGCCCATGTGCCCGATGCGGAAAGTCTCCTTGGCGATCCTGCCGTAGCCCTTGCCGAGGGTGAACCCGCCGCGCTTGCCCGCCGCGACCAGCGCGTCGATGCGGGCGGCGTCGGCGCACAGGGCGGACACGGTCGGCGACGGGTGCGACTTCGCGAAGGGCAGGTAGCCCTCGCGTGCTGCCCACTGCATCGAGCGCTCGCGCAACGCCGCGTGGCGCGCCCAGCGGCGTTCGAGCGTCTCGTCGCGGATGCGCTGGAGTTGGCGCTCGAGTGCGAAGACCAGCGGCACGCACGGCGTCGCCGGCGGTTCGAGCTTCTGGAAGCGGGCCGGCGTCGCGGCGAAGTCGAGCAGGAAGCCGCGGCCGGGCACCTGCGCGGATCTCGCGATCGCGCGCTGGGAGAGCGCGAACACGCAGATCCCGGGCGGGAGGGCGAGGCACTTCTGCGTCCCGGCGAACGCGGCGTCGAGGCCCCAGTCGTCGAAGAGGAGCTCGGCGCCGCCGACGCTCGTCACCACGTCGGCGAGGATCAAGGTCGACGGGCTCTCCTCGCGCACGACCGCGGCGATCTCGCGGAGCGGCGAGAGCACGCCGGTGGACGTCTCGCAGTGCGTGAAGCACACCGCTTCGAACGGCTCGCGGTTCCGTTCACGCGCGCGGTCGAGGGCGTCGGCGACGACTTGCGGCGTGATCGCCTCGCCCCAGGGTCGCGCGACGAGTTCCGGTTCGCGGCCGCACTGCTCGCTGATCTGCGCCCAGCGTTCGCCGAAGGCGCCCGAGGCGAAGTGGAGAACGCGCCGGACGACGAGGTTGCGGATCGTCGCCTCCATCAGGCCCGTCGCCGGGACGTTCTCGAAGAACGCGTGCTGTCCCGTGCGGAAGAACTCGCCGAGCGCGGGCAGGAGGCGCGCGATGCAGTCCTTGGTCGTCTGGCTGCGATGGCCCAACGCCGGCATCGCCATGATCTCGCGCAGTTCGGGCTCGACCTCGACCGGTCCGGGGATGAACAGCACGGGGTGCGTCATGCACGCCGGATCATTCCAGGCGCAGGTTCGCGAAGCGAGGATCGGTGCGCAGCGCGGACTGCTCGTCGCGCGTGAGCAGGAAGGCGAGCGTCGCGGCGAGTCGCGGCGAGCTCGTGAAGAACCGCGCCCCGCGCGCGACCGCCGGTCGCACGACGACTCCGCCGAAGCCGACGAAGCGGTCGACGGCCGCCGCGGCCTCGAGGTCGGTGGCGCCGTCGCCGACGAGCGCCTGTGGCCGTTCGTCCGCGGGTCGCGCCGCGAGGAGTGCGGTCTTGCCGCCGCTGCGCCACAGCTCCGTGTCGCGGTCGAAGTCGACGTAGTGGCCTCGCGAATCGAAGCGCACGCCGACGGCGAACACGCGTGCCTTCGGCACACCGAGCGCG
The DNA here is from genome assembly GCA_016235155.1 of Planctomycetota bacterium. GTDB lineage: Bacteria > Planctomycetota > UBA1135 > UBA1135 > UBA2386 > JACRLW01. The sequence continues at coordinate 45,297 of JACRLW010000020.1, read as the reverse complement.
TGGGCGAGCGCGAGCACCGGTCCGCGGAGTCCGCCGCTGAGGATCCCGACGCGCTTGCCGAGCGCGTGCAACGCGGCGACGACGAGGGCAGCGTCGGCGACTGCCTGCGCGACGTAGCGCGCGCCGAGTCGCTCGCACTCGGCGGCGGTCGGCGCGATCCGGCGGAGCCGTTCGCCGTAGACCGCCTCCAGCGGGAGTTCGCCCGCCATGGCGCGCTCGGTGAGCGCGGCGATCGCGCGGCGCGTTTCGTCGTCGCGGAGGGTGCCCAGCTCGTCGATGCCCTCGATCGCAGAGAGCGTCGAGTCGCAGTCGAACCAGATCGAGCGGAACGGCGCGGCCGGGGGCTGCGCAGGCTCGCTCACTGCCTTCGCCTCGGCTTCTTCAGCCAGGCCAGCCACTGGGCGTCGAGGCTGTCCGGGTCGAGGCCGTAGGCGGCGCTCAGCGCCTCGCGCTGCCGCTCCAGCAAGCGTGCGTGTTCCGGTGGGTTGCCGCGCCCGTCGACGAAGCCTTTCACCTGGCCCGCGAAGATCCCGAACTTCTCGCGCGGGAACTCGCGGAGCAGGAAGTCGACGCGCGACCAGCACGCCATGTGGTCGACGAGGTCGAAGTCGGTGCACTGTTCCTGGTCGAAGATCGCGGCCAACGGTCGCACGAGGCCGTGTTCGGCGCGCATGCGGATGCGCTCGTCCCAGTCGAAGACCGTGAACGCGCGCTTCTCCTGGTCCTTGATCGCTTCGAAGTTGTTGTGTTCGTCGGTGAGCTTGCGGCGGAACCAGTGGGCGAGACCTTCCTTCCACCACACCGGGATCACGTAGCTGTAGCCCTTGAACGAGTCGACGAAGCAGTGGACGAGGTTGTGGGTCACGTGCGCGTGGAGCGCGACGTCGGTCCGAAACGCGCCCTCGCTGAAATCGAGCGCCGTCGCGAACAGGAAGGAGTCGGTCTGCTCGAAGTACCAACGCGACGGCGCCTCCGCCTTCGCCTTGGTGAACGTCGAGATGTAACGGCCGCAGGTCGACTGCTTGGTGAACAGCAGGACGAGGAACTTGCCCTTGTTCCCGAGGTACGGACCGCGGCCCATCCACTCCGCGGCCCATCGCGCCGGCGCGTCGCCGCGGAAGTAGAAGGACTCGCTCGCCGGCGGGAACGACGCGTCGGTGACGCCGAACAGCCCGGCGACCTCGGCGTACAGCTCCTCGAGCCGCTGCGCGAACAGGTGCGCGCGCAACCACGGGTCGAGTTCGCGGATCGACTTGGGACGGAGTCGCGGCAGCCTGGCGCGGAGCCGTTCGAGTTCCTCGACGAGGCGCTTGCGCGCTTCCTTCTCCTTGGGGATCTCGAGCGACGGCAGGTTCGAGCAGAGCTTGAAGTGCGCCGTCTCGATGAAGATCAGCGGCAGCTTGCCGAGATCCTCCTGGATGCGCGGCGAGTCGTGGCCGTCGCCCCAGGTCATCCGCCCGACGCTCACGTAGCCGAGGCGCGCGAGTGCTTCGGCCTCGGGTTCGTCCTTGATCCAGGGATCGGGAGGCGCGAAGCGCGGCGCTTCCTTCTCCTTCTTCTCGCCCTCCTCCGGTCGCGGATCCTGCGCGACGATCGCCGAGGCGATCGTCAGCGCGAACGCGACGCGGAGGAGCTTGCGCATGCGCGCGTGAGGTTCGGACGGGAGCGCGACGGCGTCAGCCGCCGCGCACACCGACCGCCTGGTCGTCGGCCGCTTTCAGCGGACGCAGGCGCAGGTCGAGCAGTTCGTGCTCGCGCGCCTCGACGTCGGCGCGGTCCTTTGCGATCGCGTCGATCTTGCGTTGCAGGGCTCGCACCTTGGGCGACTTCGCGCCGTCCTTGTCGAGAGTCTCTTCGAGGCGGACGCGGAACTCGGCTTCGAGCGAGTCCAGCGTGTCGTACTCGTTGAGGCAGCGCAGGATCCCGCGCACCGCCTGCTTGGCGTCACCCTCGTACTCACGCGCGAGCAACTCTTCCATCGCGGCCCACAGTTGGGCCTGCGTCTGCTGGCCGTCGAGATTCATGACCTCGCTGCCGTCGTGACGGCAGAGGAAGAGGTGCGGCGGATGCTCGGCGGCGAACAGGTTGCGGAAGGGATGCTCCGCGGTCAGCACGTGATTCGGCAGCTTCACGCAGTGGAACCACTTGGTGAGCAGCAGGGTCTTCTCGTTGTTGAGGCGACGGCTCAGCAGCGCGTCGTCGGTGCCCTTGCAGAATCCGCACTCGCGGACGACGAGCAGCGGGCGATGGTCCTTGCCCTTGATCTCGAGCAGGGCTTTCTCGCGGGGCAACGCGACCGAGGCGCGACCGCTGTTGGTCTTGCCGTCGTCGGCCGGCTGTTCGACGAGGTCGGGCGCGTAGACCGGGAAGTGCCAATCGAGGGCGAGCCGATCCTTCGCGGTCTGCTGGCGCCGGAAGTCCATCGGCATGCCGCCGCCTCCCGAGGGTGCGCCGGGAACGCCGGCTCCGGGTGACGCCGGTCCCGCTGGTCCGCCCGTGCTTGGGGCACCGGCTCCGCCGCTGAAACCACCACTACCGCCAGACGCATCTCCTGGACCCCAACTGGGGCCCGCGCTGGCGCCGCTTCATCACTGCGGTGCTGCACCGGCCGGGGCGGTGAGGATCGCCATCAGGAACGCCGGCAGCAGCAGCGTCCGCAGCGAGAACGTCTTGTCGAGCATCGTCACTCCGTGGAGGAGGTGAGGTCGAACGGGGTCGGGCGGCGGGAGTGTAGCGAGAGCGGGGCGTCGCGTAACTCCCTCGGGAAGTCAGACATGGGAATCTCCTCGACCAGGGTCAGCCGACCTGGACCGCCGCCCTCACCGAGGGGATCGCCCGGATGCGGGCCAGGCCGTCGCCGTCGAGGGCCAGATCGAGGTTCCAGATGCCCAGGGCGGGCTCGGCGGGGGACGGCGCCGCGCCGAGCTGCATGCGTTCGATGTTTCGCGACAGTTCGCCGATCTGCGTGGCGATCCGCCCGAGCACTCCCGGCTTGTCGTCGTGCCAGGTCACCAGCAGCGGCGGCTCGGGGATCGCGTCGAGGAGGCGTCCGTCGTACTCGACGAGGCGCGGGTGGCGGTGGCCCAGGACGGTGCCGACGACGGCGTGGCGCGCGCCGTCGACGAGCATCTCGACGCGGACCAGGTTGAGGAAGTCGCGCTTCAGCGTGCTGCTCTCGACGTGAACGCGGATGCCCGCCTCGGCGGCGATCGCCTCCGCGTTGACCGGGGTGGCCGGTCGCTCGCCGACGCGGCGCAGGGCGCCGCACAGCATCGCGACGCACAAAGGACGCGGAGCGCCCTCGGCGATGCCGCCCTGCAGGGTGAGTCGGATCGACTCGATGCGCCCGGGCTGCACGCCAGCGAGGAAGGCCGCGAGATCGTGGGTGAGATCGAGGAAGGGCGCGAGCGTCGCGGCCTGCGCCGGCGACACGCGCGGCACGTTCACGCCGTTGAGCACGACCCCGCGCGAAAGGCACGTGACGACCTGTCGCGCGAGGTCGAGCGCGACGCTGCGCTGTGCCTCGTAGGTGGCGGCGCCGATGTGCGGCGTGAGCACGACGCTCGGCAACGTGCGCAGGCGATGGTCGGCCGGCAGGGGCTCGGTCTCGAACACGTCGAGCGCGGCGCCCGCGAGGTGTCCGGACTCGAGCAGGTCGGCGAGCGCTTCGTCGTCGACGATGCCGCCGCGCGCGGCGTGGATCAGGCGCGCGCCGCGCTTCATGCGCAGCAGGCGCTCACGTCCGAAGAGGTGCTTCGTCTCCGAGAGCAGCGGGACGTGGATCGTCACGAAGTCGGCGCGCTGGCAGAGTTCGTCGAGTTCGACCATCTGCACGCCGGCGGGGGCGCGGTCCTGCGGCACGAACGGATCGTGCGCGACGACGACCATCGCGAGCCCCGCGGCGCGGTCGGCGACGATGCGGCCGATGTTGCCGAGGCCGACGACGCCGACCGTCTTGCCGGTCAACTCGACGCCGACGAAGCGCTTCTTGTCCCACTTGCCGTCCTTCAGGTTGCGGTCGGCGCCGGGGATCTGGCGGGCGAGCGAGACCAGCAGGGCGATCGCGTGCTCGGCGGTGGTCACCGCGCCGGCGTCCGGCGTGTTCATCACGACGATGCCGCGCGCCGTCGCCGCGGGCAGGTCGATGTTGTCGACGCCGATCCCCGCGCGGCCGATCAGGGTCAGGCGGTCCGCTCCCTCGAGCGCGCGCGCCGTGACCTTGGTCGCGGAGCGGACGATCAGCGCGTCCTTGCCGCGCAACGCGGCGCAGAGGCGGGCGTCGTCGAGGCCCGTGGCGACGGTGACGTCCGCCGACGCGCGGAGGATGGCGAGGCCTTCCTCGCCGAGGTCGTCGGCGACGAGGATCGAGTAGCGGTTCATCGCGTCGGGTTCGCCGCTCAGCGCGCGCCCTTGCCGAAGAGGATCACGCCGACGGTGCGGAGGATGATGTTGAGGTCGAAGAGCGGGCTGATGTTCTTCACGTAGTAGAGGTCGTAGCGCAGCTTCTCCGCCGCGTCCTCGACCGAAGCGCCGTACGGGTGATTGACCTGCGCCCAGCCGGTGAGTCCGGGCTTCACCGTGTGGCGGAGCGGGTAGTACGGGATCTTCCTGGACAGCTCCTCGACGAACACCGGCCGCTCCGGCCGCGGACCGACGAACGACATGCGGCCGGTCAGCACGTTGAGCATCTGCGGGATCTCGTCGATGCGCGCCACGCGCAGGACGCGTCCGACCCGCGTGACGCGCGCGTCGTTCTTGGTCGCCCACTGTGGTCCGGCGGCTTCGGCGTCGGTGCGCATCGTGCGGAGCTTGTGCACGAAGAAGGTCTGGCCGTTCTCGCCGACCCGCTCCTGGCTGAAGAACACCGGTCCCTTGCTGTCGAGCTTGATCAAGATCGCCGCCAGCAGGCAGATCGGCAGCGAGAGCGACAGGCCGACCAGGGACACGACGACGTCGATCAGGCGCTTCGTGAAGACCGCGGCGCGGTGCTTCTGGAAGCCGCCGCCGAAGATCAGGTACGAGGGTCGCAGGCTCTGCACCGCGATCTTGCCGGTGATGCGCTCGTACATCGCCTCCTTCTCCTCGACGTGGACGCCCGCCATGCGGAGCGCGAGCAACTGCTGCACCGGCAGGGTTCCGCGTCGTTCCTCGAGCGCGACGACGACGCGTGCGACGCGAAGCCGCTTCGCGAGGTCGACGAGATCCTCGGCGCTGCCGAGCACGCGCGATGCCGGCGGCGCGAGTTCGTTCGTCTCCGGATCGGGTCGCGGGTCGCTGTCGGAGCGGGCGATGCCGACGAGTTCGAAGCCGGCGAACGGACTGTCCGCGATCATCGTCGCGATGGTCTGTCCCTGCGGTCCGGCGCCGAACACCAGCACGTGTTCGCCGAAGTTCCACTTGTAGAAGAACCAGTGGAAGGCGCGGCGCCACGCCCACACGACTCCGAAGCCGAGCGCGAGCAGCGCGATGATCTTCCAGGTCTCGGCGTCGGGATGGGCAAGGCCCGGGAAGCAGAACAAGTCCGGCAGGACGAAGGCCGCGCCCGCGATCATCAGCAGCGCGTACCCGCCGGCATGGAGGAGGCGATGCGGCAACTCGGCGCGATTCGACGCGACGCGCCAGTCGTAGAGATCGCTGTAGCTCAGCGCGATCTGGCAGATCCCCGCGAGCGCGACGCAGGTCGCGATGCCCTTCCACAGCAGCGGACCGCCGGCGCGGATCGCGAACTCGGCCGTCGCGAGGGGCGGGAGTGACGTGCCGAGGAAGACGACGGCGGCGAGGATCGCCGTCTCCGACAGCATGAGCAGCAGCTTGCGCCGCGGGATGATCTGCTCGCTGAGGCTGGGCATCGGTGCGCTCGATGCCGCTCAGGCCGGTGCCGGCTGCGCCGGCCGCGTGGGAGGGTTCGATCGTCGGCGGGACATCGCGGGTCCGGACGTCCGTCTCATCGGCAGTTCCGCGACGCCCGCTTCAGCCGCGCGGCGGCGCGAAGGACCGCCCTTCGAAATGGCGGAGCTCGGGGTCGATCCCGTCGGGGAGGCGGACGGCGACGACGTCGACGCGGAGTTCGACCGGCCGTGGGCGCAGCACGCCGGCCAGAGCGGACAGCGCACGGACGAGGCGCGCGTGCTGCTCTTGCGAGACGCAGCGCTCGGGGGCGTCGTGGCGGCGTCGGGTCTTGACCTCGACTGCGACCCACAACCGCTTCCTGCGCACGAGCAGGTCGATCTCGCCGTGCGTCGTGCGCAGGTCGCGCGCGTGCACGATGAAGCCGCGGGCCGCGAGGAACGCGGCCGCGAGCGACTCGCCGAGGGCGGCGGTCGCCGAGCGGGGGACGCAGGCGTCGCCATCGCCGTCGCGGGGCTTCGGCTCAGGCGCCGCCGGCGGGCTTGGCGGGGGCGCCGGCCTGCGTTCCTGCCGCGGGGTCATGGACGAGGCGATGGATCGCGCTGCGATCGAAGGTCAGCTTGACGTCGCGGTCGACGCGAAGCGTGACGGTCTGCGGCTCCACCGCGACGACTTCGCCGTGCAGCCCCGCGTTGGTGACGACCTGATCGCCCTTCTTGAGCGCGGCCATCAGTTCGCGGCGCTTCTTCTCCTGCTTCTGCTGCGGACGGATCAGCAGGAAGTAGAAGATCAGCCCGATCGCGAGGAAGAACGGCAACTGGCCCGACAGCGAGTCCATGCAGGACGGCGGGGCGCCGTTTTGCGTCGCCGAGCCAGGCTCCTGCGTTCCTACCGGAGCTTGCGGCGCGCCGCCCGCGCCCGGATCGCCGCGGCGTTGCGTCGGACCCTCCTGCGGCACGACGAGGATCGTCGCTCCGTCGCTCGGGTGCGCGGTGCCGTCGATCGATGCAGAGGGGACGCAGAGGACGATGCGGTTCATCGTGGCTTTCGAGCGTCGCCGTTCCGCCGGCGCCAGCTCGTGGGGGCGAGGAGTATAGAATCCCCGCCCCCCGATCCCAGCGCGCGCGCGCCGCGTTCGCTGCGGGAGGTCCCGGCGAAAACCCCGTGAGAATCCTGGTCGCGATGTCCGGCGGTGTCGACAGCAGCGTGGCTGCCCTTCGACTCGTCCGCGAGGGCCACGAGGTGATCGGCGTGTTCATGCGCAACGGCGTCTCCGAGCAGGGGAACGAGCCGGTCGAGAACGGCGCCGGAATCCCGAGCAGGAAGCCGTGCTGCTCCGCCACCGACGCCCGCGACGCCGCCCTGGTCGCCGAGCGCCTGGGAGTGCCGTTCTTCGCCGTCGACTACGCCGCCGAGTTCGATTCGATCGTCGCGCACTTCGCCGACGAGTACCGCAAGGGCCGGACGCCGAACCCCTGCGTGCTCTGCAATCAGCACCTGAAGTTCGGGCGCCTGCTCGAACTCGCGGACGGGATCGGGGCGGACGCCGTCGCGACCGGGCACTACGCGCGCGTCGAGAACGGCAAGCTGCTGCGCGCCGTCGATCGGGACAAGGACCAGAGCTTCCTACTACCTGTTCGGGATCCCGCGCGACGCCTTGCCGCGGGCGCGTTTCCCGCTCGGTGGTTCCGTCAAGGACGAGATCCGCGCCGAGGCGCGGGAGGCGGGTCTGCGGACGGCCGGCAAACCCGAGTCGATGGAGATCTGCTTCGTCACCAGCGGCGACTACCGCGACGTCGTGCTCGCGCGCGGCGGACTGGGCCGGCCGGGGCGCTTCGTCGACCGCTCGGGTCGCGAGCTGGGGACCCACGGCGGGGTCGGCGGCTTCACCGTCGGCCAGCGGCGGGGCCTGCCAGCCAGCACGGCGCCCCAGTACGTCGTCGCGATCGACGCCGACGGCGGCGACATCGTCCTCGCGCCGGCCGAGAGCCTCGACGCAAGAACCGCGCGTGTGCAGGCCGTGCGCTGGTTGATCGAGCCGCCGCGCTCCCCGTTCCGGGCCGAAGTCCGGGTCCGGGCGCGCCACGAGCCGGTTCCCGCGCGCGTGATCCCTCGCTCGGACGGGAGCTTGGGAGCCGCCGCGGGCGCCGTCGATGTCGAGTTCGAGACGCCGGTCCGCGCCGTCACGCCGGGGCAGGCGGCCGTCTTCCACGACGGCGATCTCGTCCTCGGCGGCGGTTGGCTCGACTGATCCCCCGTCCGAACCGGCCCGCGAGACCGCCTGGGAAGCGGGCTCGACGGCGACCCGATGCTTGTCGCGGCCGGGTCGACGTCTAAGATCCGCCGCCGGTCCGCCCGGCCCGCCGGCAGAACCGGCGCGCGGACGGTCCCAATCCCAAACGAGGAAACATGAACAAGGCGGAGCTGATCGACGAAGTCCAGCGGGCCCTCGGGGCCGACTGTTCGAAGGCGCACGCGGAGCGCGTGGTGAACTCGGTGCTGTCTTCGATCGGCAAGGGGCTGCGCGAGGCCGGGCAGGTCCAGCTCGTCGGCTTCGGCACCTTCCAGGTCAAGGCGCGGGCCGCGCGGACGGGGCGCAACCCGCGGAACAACGAGGTGATCCAGATCCCGGCCAGCAAGTCGATCGCCTTCAAGGCGGGCGCCAAGCTGAAGGAAGAGGCGACGACGCCCGGCGCGTGACGGCGGGCCTCTGAGCGCAGACGCGGCGGGGCGAACCTCGCCGTGTGCTCAAGTCCGCGGCGTCATCGAGCCGATGGAACCCGAGCCACGGCCGGCAGCACGCCGGCCCGGGCAGGAGCCATCGATCCGATGAGGAGCGTCGCGTTCACCACTCTGCTCGCCCTGGCGGCCTGCGGCACGACCAGCCAGCATCAGAGCGAGTTCGTCCAGCCGAACCAGTTGATGGGACAGGAGATCTCCCGCCGCATCGAGGAGATCCGGTACCAGCATCGGGACGTCCTGGTCAACAACCTGCTCTGGCTCTCACAGGCCGGCGAGCAGGCGATCCCGGCCCTGATCGAGGGCCTGCGGCACGAGGACCCGAAGGTCCGCGCCAACTGTTCCTGGGTGCTGGCGGAGATCGGCGATCGCCGGGTCATCCCGCACCTGCAGCCGATGGTGCGCGACAGCGTCGAGTCCGTGCGGCTCGAGAGTGCCAGGACGCTCACCGTCCTCGGCGACTTGAAGCACGTGCCGGTGCTGATCGAGGGCCTCGACAGCGAGCGGGTGCAGGTGCGCTACCTCTGCCACGAGGCGCTCAAGCGCTCGACCGCCCGGGACTTCGACTACGACCACCTCACCGATGACAAGCTGGCGCGCAGCCACGCGGTCTACCGCTGGCGCCGCTGGTGGTCCGAGCAGTCGAACGATCCCTTCTTCGCCTCGAGCTACGCCCAGGCCCACGGCCTGCGCAGCGAAGACGCGACGGGGACCGACGGCGGCCAACCCGCGGTGCCGAGCGGCGAGACGCAGCCGACGCCGCAGCCGGTGCCGCCCGCGCCGCAGGGCCAGCCGCAGCGCGACGGCGACTGAAGCGCTCGCTCTCCGCGCGACGAGAGGGGTGACGCTCGGCGCTCCGCACGGCTATCGTGCGGCGCCCCCGATCGCACCCCTCTTTGCGTTTGCCGATGCCGAGCCCGCTGTTCCATTCCGCTCCGCCGCGTCGCCGTGACGCCGGCTTCACCCTGATCGAGATCCTCGTCGTCGTGGGGATCATCGGGGTCCTGGCTGCCGTGCTCCTGCCGAACATCTTCGTCGGGCAGAACCGCGCCAACATCGTCGCCGACCAGGCGAACCTCCGCTGGCACTACGAGTCGTTCCTCGCCTACGAGCAGGAACAGAAGAAACTACCGACGGGGATCGGACACAAGTTCATCCTCGACCCCTGGGTGAGGGGCACGGTGCAGCGCACTCCGCAGAACTTCGACCGCTACTTCATCCCGAAGTCGCAGGACCCTCGGAAGGAAGAACTCGGTGCCCAGGATCCCGAGACGATCTGGCGCAACGTCGACAACCTCTCCAGCGCGGACACGTCCTACGCCGGCCCTGGTCCGGCTGCCAAGCGCCTCGGACAGATGCTCCAGAACGGCAAGGCGCCGATCATGGCGGACGACAACGAAGGCGGACCGCTCTTCCCCAACTTCACGATCAACCTGTTGATGGGTGACGGCACGCGACGCGAGGTCACGCTCGTCATGCAGCAGGAACTCGGCTTCGACGACAGCGCAGAAGGCGCGAACTTCGAGGTCGGCCCGGAGTCGCCGCACCCGCTGCTGAAGATGCTGGAGAAGTGATCGCATGCCGCGACGGCTGCGGGTCATCGACCTGGGCGTGATCGTCGCCGTCGGGTTCGTGCTTGTGGCGGTACTCCTCCCGCAGCGCTTTGGAGGGGATCGGTCGAGGTTCGTGAGCCACGCGAACCTTATCTGGCAGTACCAAACCCTCCAGACCTACGAGCAGGCCCGGAAGAAACCGCCTCCCGGCACCGGCCACGAGTTCATCCTCGCGCCGTGGATCGACGGGACCGTGCAGCACACGCCCGAGAACCTCGCGCGCTACTTCCAGCCCTCGACGCACAACCCGCGCTTCGCCGAACTCGCCGCGCGTGATCTCGCGACGCTGTGGCGGAGTCCCGCGGAGACGACGAGCGCCGACACCGACTACGCCGGTCCAGGTCCCGGGCTCGCGGGCGATCCCGGACTCCTGAGAAACGGCAAGCTCCCCGTGATGGCAGAGGACGACGAACTCGGACCGGCGTACCCCGATCACCGGATCAACCTCTTGATGGGTGACGGCAGCGTCTGCGAGATCGAGATCGAGCGACTGCGCGAACTCGGCTTCGACGAGAACGTGCCGAACGCGTGCTTCCCCGTCGGACCGGACTCGCCGCATCCGTTGCTCGCGCGGCTCGCGCGCTGAGTCGCTCGGCTACCGCGCCATTCGCGCGCGGGCTAGCATGCGCCGCCTTTCGCGCTGCCCGCCGATGTCCCGTCCGCCGCGTTACCACCTGACCAGCTACGGCTGTCAGATGAACAAGCTCGATGCCGAGCTCGTCGAGAGCCGGCTCGTCGCGGCCGGCTACGAGAGCGCCGCCAGCGACGCCGACGCGGACGTCGTCCTGCTCAACACCTGCTCGGTGCGCCAGCACGCGGAGGACCGCGTGTGGAGTCGGCTCGGCGTGTTGCGCGCGCGCAAGCGCCGCGAACCCGGGCTGGTCGTCGGCGTGCTCGGCTGCATGGCGCAGGAGCACCAGCGCTACCTGCTGGCGCGGATGCCGCACGTCGACCTCGTCGTCGGGCCCTCGGCCTTCGGCGACATCGACGTGAAGGTCGGCGAAGCCCGCGCGCGCAACGCGGAGAAGAGCGGAGACGGCAAGCAGGGCGCCCACGTGCTCGCCGTCGGCGAGGGCGTCTCGGGCGACGCGATCGTGCGCGATCCGCGCGTGCGCCCGCATCGCTCGCAGGCCTGGGTCTCGGTGATGCGCGGCTGCAACATGCCGTGCAGCTACTGCATCGTGCCGAGCACGCGCGGCCAGGAGATCAGCCGTCCGATCGACGTGGTCGTCGAGGAGGTGCAGCGGCTCTGCGACGACGGCGTGACCGAGATCACCCTGCTCGGCCAGACGGTCAACGCATACGGGCGCGACCTCTCGCGCGACGTCACCCTTGCCCGCCTTCTGCACGCACTGCATGCGATCCCGGCGCTGCGGCGCATCGCGTTCATCACGTCCCACCCGAACTTCCTCTCGCCCGACCTGATCGACGCGCTGGCGGATCTGCCGCGGGTCGCGCGGTTCCTGCACCTGCCGGCGCAGTCGGGCAGCGACCGCATGCTCAAGGCGATGCGGCGCGGCTACACCGTGGCGCGCTACCTCTCGCGCGTCGAGCAACTCCGCGCGAGAGCGCCACAGATCGCGCTGCACTCGGACTTCATCGTCGGCTACCCGGGCGAGACCGAGGCCGACTTCGAAGCGACGGTCGAGCTGATGGAGCGCGTGCGCTTCGCGCAGAGCTACGTCTTCAAGTACTCGCCGCGCCCCGGCACGCTGTCGGCCGAGCAGGCCGACGACGTACCCGAGGACAAGAAGGCCGAGCGCAACGCGATCCTGCTGCAAGTGCAGGAGCGCCACATCCAGGCCGACGCACAGGCGTTGGTCGGCACCGTGCAGGAGGTCCTCGTCGAAGGCGAGAGCAAGGTCGACGGTCGCTGGACCGGCCGCACGGTGCACCATCGCCTCGTGCACTTCCCGAGCAGCGACCGCGTCGTCGCGGGCTGCTACCTGCCGGTGCGCGTCACACAGGCGCTCGGGCATTCGCTCCTCGGTGAACTGCTCGCCGAGGATCACGCCGTCCTGCCCGCCGGTGCGACGGCATGAACCGCGACGCCTGGATGCGCGAGGCGATCGAACTCGCGCTGCGGGGTCGCGGCGACGTCGAACCGAACCCGCGCGTCGGCGCGCTCGCGATCGAAGGCTCGCGCATCGTCGGTCGCGGTTGGCATCGCCATTGGGGCGGCGCGCACGCGGAGATCGACGCCCTCGCCGACGCGCGGCAGCGCGGGGCGCGGCCCGACACGATCGTGATCACGATGGAGCCGTGCTCGACGCCGCTCGGGGTGAAGGAGAAGAAGACCCCGGCCTGCACCGCGGCGATCGTCGAGGCGGGCATCAAGCGGGTGATCGTCGGCGCGGCCGATCCGGATCCGCGGCACCGCGGCGCCGGCTTCGCCGTTCTCGAAGACGCGGGGATCGAGGTCGCCGACGGCGTGCTCGCGCCCCAGTGCCGCGCGATCAACCACCCCTTCGAGCGTTGGCTCGGCCTCGATCGCCCGTGGACGATCGCGAAGTACGCGATGACCCTCGACGGGAAGACCGCCGCACCGACCGGCGAGTCGCGCTGGATCTCGGGCCTGCCTGCGCGGCGCAAGGTGCACGAACTCCGCACCCTCGTCGATGCCGTCGCGATCGGCTTCCGCACCGCGCGCGCCGACGACCCCGAACTCACCGTGCGCCATGTCGAGGGCCCGCAGCCGCTGCGGATCGTCGTCGACCCGTGGGCCGAGATCGACGTCGAGAGCAAGCTGGTCCGGCTCGCACCCGAAGTGCCGCTCTTGGTGATGGCGCACGAGGAGGCCGATCCCGTGCGCGTCACGCGGTTGCGCGATCTCGGCGTCGAGGTCGAGTTCGTCAAGGGTGCCGGCACCGGCCGACGCCTCCATCTCCTCGACGGCTGGCGCGCCCTGAGGCGTCGCGGCGTCCGCCGCATGATGGTCGAGGGCGGCGGCGCCTTGATCGCGCAGCTCCTCGGCTGGGATTGCATCGACCAGGTCCTCGCGTTCGTCGCACCGAAGATGATCGGCGGGCAGTTCGCGCCGAGTCCGGTCGCCGGCGAAGGACGGCCGTTCATGGCGGAGGCCTGGCGTTTCTCGGAGATGACCTGGTCGGCCTGCGGCGAAGACCTCGCGATCGTCGCGTTCCGCGCGGACCCCTGATCGGCGGCGCGGGTCGACGGGGATCGTTTCCCGGCCGGAAGGGATTCGCGCTCCGGATCGAACTGCGTGGTCCGTTCCGCCGCTGCGCACCGTGCGCATCGCTCCTCACCGATCTCCTCACCGTTCCACTCTTTCGACACGACACCAAGGCTCGGGGCCGGCATCGCGACGCGTACACGACGCCGCGGGAGCGACTTCGAAGCTCCGCTTGCGCCGAAGTCCGCCCGCGCTTCGATCCGTCCCGTACGCGCGGGTACGCGGCGCGCGACGTCCCTCTCCGTCGAAAGGCGGTGTCGACATGCACATGAAGGCTCGCCCTCGAACGGCTCTGCTCGGTCTCGTCGTACTCCTCGCGACTCCGCTCGCGGCACAAGACGTCGAACCCGAGTCCTGGCGTCTCGCCGTCGGCTATCTGCAACGCGGCTTGCACGCGGAGGCCGCGGAACAACTGCGCGCCTTCCTCGCCGCGGCGCCGAAGCACGCGCGCGCGAGCGAGGCGCGCTATCGGCTCGGTGTGTGTCGGCTCGAACTCGGTCAGACCAAGGACGCGGTCGAGCCGCTCGAGCAGGCGGCGCGCGACACGACGTTCACGCTGCGTCCCGAATGCCTCTACCGGCTCGCCGGTGCCTTGCAGCAGACGGCGCGTCATGCGGACGCCGCGAAGCGTTTCGAGGAGCTGCTCGCTGCGGTCCCCGCCGATCACTACCTCGCAGCCGCCGGACGCTACGGCGCGGGCGAGGCGCATCGCGACGCGGGTGACGACCAGAAGGCCATCCCGCACTTCGACGCGGCGAGCCGCAACCCCGACGACGATCCACGCGGTTACGGCTTCGCGGGCGGCTACCAGCTCGGCTATGCCAGGCTGCGCACCGGCGACCACGCCGGCGCGCTCGCCGCGTTCCGCACGCTCTGCGAACGCTGGCCGTCGCACGAAGCGATCGGCGAACTGCAGTACCTCGTCGGCGAGGCGGCGCACCGCACGCGCGATGACGCGACGGCGGAGACCGCGTGGCGCGCCGCGGTCGCGGCCGGTGGCGAGTGGGCCGACGACGCGCGGAGTGCTTTGGCTTCGCTGTTGCGCGCGCGCGGCGACGACGTCGCGGCGGTGGCCGAACTGCGGCGTCTCGCGGCGGAAGCGCCGGATTCGCCGCTCGCGCGCGGGGCGCGCTTGCAACTCGCGCAGGTGCAACTCGCGCAGGGCGAGGCGGCGCCCGCGTTGAAGGACCTCGACGCCCTGCTCGGCGCCAAGGACCTCGATCCCGCACTCGCGACGTCGGCGCACGCGGTGCGCGGCGATGCTCTCGCGGCCCTCTCACGACCGGCCGAAGCGATCCTTGCCTACGACGCCGCGCTCGGATCCGCACCCGAGGCGCGGCGGGCGCGCCTCCTCTGTGCGCGTGCCGAAGCGCTGCTCGCGGCCGGCAAGGCCCAGGATGCGTTGGCGGCGTTCGCGACGACCAAGAGCGGCGCGGACACCGAACTGAAGGGCGATCTGCTCTACGGCGAGATCCAAGCGCTCCACGCGCTCGGCCGTCACGACGAGTCGAGTCAGCGCGCGCGGGTGTTCGCGCGCGATCTGCCGCAACACCGTCTCGCCGGTCACGCGGCGTACGCCCTCGCCGAGAACCTCTACGCGCAGGCGAAGTACCCTGACGCACGCGCTGCCTACGACGCACTCCCGGCCCAACATGCGCTCGCGCGCGATGCGCGGCACAAGGCGGCCTGGGCGGCGTGGCTCGCGGACGACGCCGCCGATGCGCAGCGACGCTTCGCGGCGCTCGGCGCCGATGAAGCGCAGGACCCTGCGCGTCGCGAGGAGGCGCTGTCGATGGAGGCGCTCGCCGCGGCCGCGGCGAAGCGGCCCGACGCCGCGCTCGACGCCGCGGACCGTTACGCGGCCCGTTACCAAAAGGGAGCATTCCTCGCGCGCACCGAGCGCGTCGCCGCGCGCGTGCTGCGCGAGAAGGGCGAGTTGCAGGCCGCCGGGGAGCGGCTCGCGCGCGCGGGCAAGGCCGAGACGGCCGAAGGCGCGGTCCCACTCGCGCTGGAGCGCGCCGACGTCGCGTTCCAGGCCGGCGACTTCGCGTCGAGCCGCCGCATCTACGAAGAGCACGCCTCGCGGACCGACGCCGCGGGAGCGCGGGCGCTCGAAGGACTCGCGTGGTGCGCGTTCGAACTCGGCGACGACGAAGCCTGCCTCGCCGCGGTTCGCTCCGGATTGCAGCACGCGTCGATCGGAGAACTCGCTCCGGCGCTGCGCGAACTCGAGCTCAATCTCTTCACGCGCAAGCAGAGCTGGACCGACGCGATCGCATCCGCGCGCGCGTTCCTGACGGCGTGGCCGCAACACGGCAAGGCGGCGGACGTCGAGTTCGCGCTGGGTACGGCGCTCGCGCGCGCCGGCCAGGACGACGACGCGCGCACCGTGCTCGAGAAGGTCGTCGAAGGCGGCCGCGTCGCGCGCAAGGACCTGGCGCTCTACGAACTCGCGTGGGTTGCGCAACGCAAGAAGGACGTCGACGGTGCGCGCGCCCGCTTCACGCAGGTGATCGAGGCGACGAAGGACCCCGAACTCGCCGACGAATGCCGCGTACTGGGCGCGGAGATCGACCTCGCGCGCGGACAGCGCGATCGCGCGCGTGCCGCGCTCGGCAAGGTGACCCACGAGAAGCACGTCGCACGCGCGCAGTACCTGATCGGGCAGAGCCTGCTGGCCGATGGGCAGACCGAGCGCGCGGCGAAGGTCTTTCAAGGCGTCGCGAAGCTGCCCGGTGCGGCGGCACTCGTCGCCGATGCCCTGTTCGCCGCCGGCGAGACGGCGCACGGACGCGGCGACTTCGCGGCCGCGACTGCGTCGCTCACGACGCTCGTCGAACAGCATCCGCAACACGCGCGGACCGTCCGCGGGAAGCTCTACCTCGGCGAGTGCCTGGTGCGCGCGGATCGCCCCGCCGACGCGCTGCCGTGCCGCGACCGACGGCGACGCGGGCCGCGCCCGCGCGAAGCTCTGGATCGGGCGTGCGCACCAGGCGCGCGGCGACCATGAGCGCGCCGAGCGCGAGTTCGCCGAGACCGCGCGGCTCGCCGACGGACCGATCGGCGCCGAGGCGGCGTTCCTGATCGGCGCGGTGCGACGCGGGCGCGGCGACGTCGCCGGCGCGGCGGAGGCCTTCGTCAAGGTCGCGATCCTGTTCGCGGATCCGGTCTGGGTGCCCAAGGCGCTGCTCGAGGCCGGCAAGTGTTGGCTCGAACTCGGCCAGCGCGAGAAGGCCGACCGCGTCCTCGACGAGTTGATCGAGAAACACGGCAAGTCGCCGGAGGCCGCCGCGGCCAAACCCCTGCGCCGCGCGAGCCAACGGTGATTCCGCTCCCCGTCCGGTCCGGCGTGACCTCGAGCTCCCGTGAGATCCGCGAGATGAGAGTCCGACCATGTTGAACACCGCGATCTTCGTCCAGGACGGCGGCCAGCCCGCGCGGACCTTCGGTGAGTTCCTCGTCGCCGGCGGCGAGTTGATGGTGCCGATCGGCATCTGCTCGGTGATCGTGCTCGCGTTGGCGATCGAACGCGCGCTCGCGCTGCGCCGTGGACGCGTGTGGTCGGGCGCGACCGACGACGCGATGTCCGCGATCGCGAGCGGCAAGCCCGAGGTCGCCCGCGCGCAACTCGAAGCCGATCGCGTCTGCGCCTCGCGCATCCTGCTCGCCGGACTGCGGCGTCGCCTCTACCCGATCGCCGACGTCGAGAGCGCGATGGAGGATCAGGCGCACAAGGAACTCGAGCGACTGCGGCGCAACGTGCGGCCGATCGTGCTCGTCGCGTCGGTCGCGCCATTGCTCGGACTGCTCGGCACGGTGCTCGGCATCTACGACGCCTTCCACCGCGTCGCCCAGGCCGGCATGGGCAAGCCCGAGGTCCTCGCGGCGGGGATCGACGTCGCGCTGATCACGACGATCGCGGGACTCGCGGTGGCGATCCCGGCGATGTTGATCGCGAGCTGGCTGCACGGCCGTGCCAGGCGGCTCGTGATGTTCGTCGACGAGCGACTGGCACCGTCGATCGAGCACGTCGCGGCGCGGCCCGCGACGCTCGGCGCGGGAGGCACGCATGCGGCTTGAGCTCGACGAAGCGCCCGAGGACGGCCCGAACCTCACGCCGCTGATCGACGTCGTCTTCCTGCTGTTGGTGTTCTTCCTGGTGGCGACGACGTTTGCGCGCGAGGAGGTCGACCTCGATCTCGAACTGCCCAAGGCCCGCTCCGGTTCGCAGGGCAAGGAAGCGCATCCGATCGTCGTGAACGTGGGCCGCGACGGTGCGCTGCGCATCGACGGCGCGGTCGTCACTCTCGAAGGGCTCGAGCAGAAGCTGCGCGCGGCGGCGTCGCGCGACAAGACGCAGGAGGTCCTCATCCGCGGGGACACGCGGGTTCAACTCGGCCGCGTCGTGCAGGCATTCGACGTCTGCCGCGCCGCGTCGCTGACCAAGATCGCGATCGCCGCGGCGCCGGAGGCGAGCGGCGAGGGCCGCTGAACCATGCGGCGGCGCCTGCGCTTCCTGGTCGCGGCGCTCTGCGCGCTGGTCGCCGTGGCGGCGGGCGCGAGCCTCGTCGTGTTGAGGCTCGGGCGTCCGCTGTACTACACGGACGGGTCGTCGCTGACGCGCGCCGACTTGCTCGCCGATCGACCGATGCAGGTCTTCGATCGACCGATGCCGGCGTTCGAGATTCCGGGACCGGTGCGCGGGCGCATCGCGACCTTGCCCGACGGCCGCGTGATCTACGGCCGCGCGCACGACGCGTCGCGCACGACGCTCGTCGTGTTCGATCCGGAGCGACGCGACGTCGAGCCGGTCGCGTTGGCCATCGGTTCGAGCGGCCACGACTTCGCGGCGTGTCTCGACGAGCATGGCGACCTGTGGTTCGCGTCCGACCGCGACGGCGGCGCGGGCGGCTTCGATCTCTGGCGCGCGGCGTCGCTCGGCGACGGCGGCTTCGCGGCGCCGACGCCCTTGCCGGCGACCGTCAACACGCCCGCCGACGAGGTCGACCCGGCGATCGCGTCCGACGGCACGACGCTCGTGTTCGCGCGCCGCGTGCCCGACGAGAAGCGCACGCAGCTCTTCGTCGCGTCGCTCGACACCGACGTCCCCGCGCGCACGCTGTGGCCGGGCGACGACCGCGATCCGTTCGCGAAGCTCTCGTTGGTCCTCGATCGCGAACCGGCGTTCGCGCGCGACGGCACCTTCTTGTTCTTCGTCCGCGAGGAAACCGGGCGCGGCAAGCGCGTGCTCGGCGTGCCGCGTCACGGCGCGACGTTCGGCGACGCACTCGAGGAACCCGCGCTGAGCGAGGGCGGGCCCTCCTCGTCGCCCGCGCCGCTCGCGTCCGCGCGGGGCGACGGTTTCTCGTTGCGACTGCTCGGCGGCGGCGACGCACCGCTCGTCTACGACGCGCAGGCGCGGCTGCTGCGGCCGTGGTGGGAGGGCCAGCGTGATCTCGAACGACTGCTGGCGTGGCTGCTCGCGATCGCGGTGCTCCTGCTCGCGCTGCTGTTGCTGGGCGCACGCTGGCGCGCGCTCGACATCGTCACCTGGTGCATCCTCGTCTCGTTGCTCGTGCACTTCCTCCTGTGGTGGCTGCTCGAGGACGTGATCATGAGCCTGCGCGATCCGAAGCAGCGCGGCGAGGGCGAGCGCATCGCGATCACGATGATCGACGGGACCACCGCCGACGCCGCGGACGCCGCCGCGAGCGGGGATCGCGTCGCACAGGCGTTGCGCGCGGTGCGCGCGGATCGCGCGGAGGCCGCGACCGCGGACGCCCCGGGCGCGGCGCTCGCCGCGGCAGAGTCCGCGCCGCGACCGCTCGACGACCTCGCGCGCGTCGTACCGGAGTCCGGCGCGGCGGTGCCCGACACGACGAACCACGCGATGCAGGACGAAGCGCAACCGATCGCGCCCGCGGCCGGCAGCGACGCGTTGCCGGCGAGCGACGTCGCGCTCGCCGCGTCTCCCGCCACGGCGCGCGCTTCTCAGGACACCACGCGTGACGCCGCGTCGCGCGCGACCGACACCCTGCGCGTCACGGCTCCCGCCGCGAGCGGTCCGCTCGCGTCGGAACCGGCGCGCGCTTCGTCGGCGAGCTTCGTCGCCGAGGCCGTACCGCACGCGACGCCGGACGGCCGCGGCGAGAGCGCGCCGACTCCGTCGCTCCACGACGCGGTGGCGAGTGCCGTCCCGGCGGCCGCGAGCGATGCGTCGCTTCCGGCACTTCTCGCGACGGGTACGTCCCTTGGCACTCCTGCGCGCCCCGCACCGACGGCCGAGAGCAGGCGCGAGGCGTCGCAGAGCGGTCCTGATCCGCTCGCGGTCAAGGCACCTGGGCCGGCGGCCGCGGAACTTCCGGCGAGCGCGCCGCGCGCGACGGAACCGCTCGCGGACCTCGCGCGTGCGCCGGCGGCATCGCCGCCGCCGCGACCGCCGGTGTCCGGTGCGGTCCTGCGCGACGCGTTGCCCGCCGCGACGGAGATCGCGACGCCCGCCGGTCGACCGGGGACGGGCCTCGCTCTGTCCGCAGCGCTCGCCGCGCCGGCGGACATCGCTCCGCGCGCGGTGGCGCCGTCGGCGGAGCGCGCGCTCCAGCAGGCACCATCGCCCGTCGGCGAAGCACCGCGCGCAGTAACAGCATCGAGCGCCTTGCCGAAGCCGAGCGCCGCTGCGTCGCAGGTCGCACAAGAGGGCGAGCGCACGCCGTCGCCGTCGCGCACCGCGATGCGCGCGCCGCGGCTCGCGGACGCCGTCCCGGCCCCGGTCAAGGGTTCCACCGGCGAACCCAAGACGACTGCCGCGCTCGGCGCCGCACCGCTCGCCGCGCTCGCGCCCCGCGCGACCGACCTGAACTCGCCTAGTCGCCGCGCGATGGGAATCGATGCGCAGCGCGAGCCCTCGCGACCGACCGCGCCGTCGAGTCGTCTGCCCGCGCCGCCGCGAACGACCAGGCCCGTGCTCGAGTCCGCGCCGCGCACGGACCTCGCCGGTCTCTACGGCAATCGCTTCGGTCCGCAGAAGGCGGCCGCGATCGAACGCTTCGGCGGCAGCACAGAGACCGAGCGCGCCGTGGCGAACGGTCTGGCCTACCTCGCGTCGATCCAGGATCCCCGCGGCCACTGGGGCCGGAAGTCCTTCGACCACGCGAAGTACGGCGAGGTGTGGGTGGGCAAGACCGCGCTCTGCGCGCTGGCCTTCCTCGGCGCCGGCCACACGCCGCGCTCGAACTCGCAGTACAGCGCGATCGTCGATCGCGCGGTCGAAGCCCTGCTCGACGCGCAGGACGAAGGCAGCGCGCACTTCGGCGACACGTCGTCGTACTCGCACGGCATCGCCACCTATGCGCTCGCCGAGTGTCTCGCGATCAGCGGCGACGCACGCCTTCGCGAACCGGTGCAACGCGCGATTCTGTGGATCCTCCGCAACCAGAACGCGACCCGTGATCGCAGGAACCGCGGCGGCTGGGGCTACTTCTCCGGCACGCTCACGCCGGAGGATCACCATGCGCGCACGTCGGTCACCGTCTGGCAGGTGATGGCGCTCGAGTCTGCCAAGCTCTCGGGCATCGAGGTCCCCGACGCGGCACTCGCGCAGGCGCGCACGTTCCTGCGCGGCATGTTCGACGCGCGCGGCGGGTTCTTCTACTACACGCGCGATCCGAGCCGCATCGACTCACAGTGGCCGACGCTGCCCGCGTCGACGCCGGGCGCGGTGTTCTCGCTGCTGCTCCTCGGCGATCCCGTCGAGGACGAACGCCTGCAGGCCGGCCTGCGCTACACGCTGCAACGACGTCCGCGCGCGTGGCGCAACGCGAGCGACGACGCGTTCGTGCTGCGCGCCGAAGGCCATCCGTATTTCTGGTACTGCGGCACCCTCGCGTGCTTCCTCGCCGGGGGCGACGCGTGGCGCGAGTGGAACGAGGCGCTGAAGGAGGTCTTCCTGCCGGCGCAGAACCAAGACGGCTCGTTCACGCCGATCGGTGCGTACGCGGAGTACGCGGACGACCGGCCGGACCACGCCGCGTTCACGACCGCGCTCGCCGTGTTGAGCCTCGAGGCCTACTACCGCTACGTGACGCCCTTGCTCGCCCCGCGCTGAGTCGCGGCCGTGGCACCCTTGCGATTCAGCGCACCGTGACGCGCGCGACGACGGGAGCTGTGTCGAAGGCCTTGGCGCCGCCGCCGGCGTCCGCGCCGAGCGGGGCGAGCGCGCGCACCTCGACGACGTCGCCGGCGCGTGCGCTCGGGCCGAGCGCGAAGGGCAAGCGCAGCAGAGCCCCGCTCGGCAGGGGCGGCGGGGAGTCCTTCGTCATCGCGTCGCCGACCACCACCCGCACACGGCCCGGGGACACGAGTTCGGCGTCGAGGGTCGCGGTGGCGACGATCGACTCCGCGGTGCCGTCGAAGGCGATCCTGGTCCCGTCCGCGGCGAGATCGAACTGCGCGAGCGGCGGCAGTTCGCCGGGCATCCCCGCGAGGCCGACGATCAATGCGCCGCGCGGCGAAGCCAGCGAGACGGTGAGGTCGTCGATGAGCAGCTTGGGCAGCACCGACCCGGGAGCGCCGCCACCGCCGCCGCCGCCGCACGAGGTGACGGTCGCAGCGGCCGCGAGGAAGACGAGGAACGGAAGCAGGGGCGAGCGCATCGACGGTGCGGGAGGATAACCGGCGAGTCGGAGCTTGCCGCGGCAGCGATCGGTCGTAAGGACGAGACCCGATGCGTGCCCGGCCCGGAATCGTCGTTGTCGTCGGCCTCCTCCTCGCGTCGCCCCCGCGAACCCAGGACCGCCCCGTGAACCATCTCGCGAACGAGACTTCGCCGTATCTCCTGCAGCACCGCCACAACCCCGTCGACTGGTATCCGTGGGGTCTTGTCGCGCTGAAGCGCAGCAAGGACGAGGACAAGCCGATCTTCCTGTCGATCGGCTACGCGGCATGCCATTGGTGCCACGTGATGGAGCACGAGAGCTTCGAAGACGAATCGATCGCCAAGCTCCTCAACGAGCGCTTCGTGTGCATCAAGGTCGACCGCGAGGAGCGGCCCGACCTCGACGAGATCTACATGGCCGCGGTCCAGGGCATGACCGGCCACGGCGGTTGGCCGATGTCGGTCTGGCTCACGCCGGATCGGGCGCCGTTCTACGCGGGCACCTACTTCCCGCCCGAGGACCGCCAGGGCATGCCCGGCTTCCGAAGGGTGCTCGAGCACGTCGACGCGCTGTGGCGCGATCGACGGGATCTCGTGGTCGACCAGGCGCAGAAGGTGGCGGGCTACCTCGACCGCCAACTCGCGCCCGAACTCGTCGCCGGCGAGCCGGAGCCCGCGATGCTCGATCGGTTCGTCGAGCAGAGTGCCCAGCACTTCGATCCGGACCACAAGGGCTTCGGCGGCGGCGACGGCCACGCGCCGAAGTTCCCGCACGCGGCGCAGACCCTGCTCCTCCTGCGACGCGGAGCGCGCGGCGACGCACGCGCGCGCGCGATGGCGCTCGAGACGCTCGGCGCCATGGCCGACGGCGGCATCCACGACCAGCTCGGCGGCGGCTTCCATCGCTACGCCGTCGACCGCGCGTGGCTCGTGCCGCACTTCGAGAAGATGCTGTACGACAACGCGCTGCTCGCGGACTGCTACCTCGAAGCCTTCGCACTGACCGGCGACGAGCGCTGGGCCGAAGTCGCGCGGCGCACGCTCGACTGGATCGTCGGTGAGATGCAGGAGGAGCGCGGCGGCTTCTGGTCCTCGACCGACGCCGACAGCGAGGGACACGAGGGCAAGTACTTCGTGTGGCGCAAGGAGGAGCTCGATGCCCTGCTGGGTGACGACGCGAAGGTCGTCGCGTCGCGCTTCGGCGTGAGCTCCGCCGGCAACTGGGAGGGCCACAGCGTGCTGTTCGCGGCGAAGCCGGTCGGTGCCGTCGCGAAGGAACTCGGGCTCGAGGCGACCACCGTCGCGGCGACGCTCGAGCGCGCGCGCACGACCCTGCTCGCCGCGCGGCGCGCGCGCGTGGCGCCCGCGACCGACGACAAGGTGCTCGCCGCGTGGAACGGCATGGCGATCGGTGCGCTCGCGAGCGGACATCAGCTCCTCGGTGAGCAGCGCTGGCTCGTCGCGGCGCAACGTGCCGCGGGCTTCGTGCTCGGGTCGATGCGCGACGAGCGGGGCCGCCTGCTGCGCAGTTGGCGCGCGGGACGCGCGGTGTTGCCCGGGTATCTCGAGGACCACGCGATCGTCGCCGAATCACTCTTGCGGCTCTTCCAGTCGGACTTCGATCCGCGCTGGTTGATCGCGAGCAAGGACCTGCTCGCGCGCGTCGACGAGCACTTCGGCGACCCAGAGACCAAGACCTGGTTTGCCGTCGCCGACGACCACGAGGAGCTTCTCACCCGCGCGCAGAGCGTGCAGGAGTCGTCGACGCCGTCGGGCATCGCGATGGCGGTGCTCGCGCACCAGACGGCGGCGCTCCTGCTCGGCGACCCGGCGTATCGCGAGCGCGCGCTCGCCGCGCTGCGCGCGCACCATCGCCTGCTCGCGGAGTTCCCCGTCGCCTGCTCGGGCCTGGTACTCGGCGTCGATCACGCGCTCGGCGATCCGCGCGAGATCGTCATCGCGCAAGGCGACGACGCGGCCGGCGCAGCGGCCCTGCTCGCGATCGCGCGCCACGCGGTGCCGCGTCATCACGCGATCGTCCTCGTCACGCCCGCGAACTCCGCAACGCTCGAGTCCGCCACGCCGATCGTCGCCGGCAAGACCCCGCGCAACGGCAAGGCCGCGGCCTACGTCTGCCGGCTGGGGGTCTGCGATGCGCCGATCAGCTCACCCGATGCGTTGCGCGCGGCGTTGGCTCCCGGCTCGCGGTGAGTGGACGACGCCGGCCTCGGGTCAATCCCAGGCCCGCGACAGGCGGAAGGCCGCGTTGATCAGGCCGACGTGCGAGTAGGTCTGCGGGAAGTTGCCCATCAGTTCGAAGGTGCCGGGAACGATGTCTTCGCTGAAGAGGCCGAGGCCGTTGTGGCGGGCGACGAGGAAGTCGAAGAGTTCGCGCGCCTCGGCCCGCTCGCCGAGGATCGAGAGCGCTTCGACCAGCCAGAAGGAACACACGGTGAAGGCGGCAGCGGAGACGCCGAAGTCGTCCTCGACGTCGTAGCGACGCACGAGGCGATCGACCTGCAGCCGCGATTGGATCGCGCGGACGTGGCTCCTGGCCCGCGGGTCATCCTGGGCGAAGTAGCCGAAGTGCAACGCGAGCAGGAGCGCGGCGTCGAGGTGGCCGGATTCCGCACTCTGCGTGATCACGCCGCGGGGCGGATCCCAACACCGCGTGTCGAGCAGATGGCGCGCTCGCGCCGCGGCCTGCGTGGCGCGGCGCCCGAGGACCGGATTCCGGCAGACCTCGGCGATCTCCGCGGCGCGCGTGGCCCCGGCCCAGTGCGCGAGCAGGGTGAAGGAGTGCAGTTGCCGGCGGTTGCGGAGTTCCCAGAGTCCGGCGTCCGGCTCGTCCAGGTGGGTTTCGATCCGCGCCAGCAGGCGCTCGACGAGACCGACGACGCCGTCGCGCCCCGCGACCCCGCTGAAGCGCGTGTCGAGCAGGAGCCGGGAGATGGCGAGGATCATCTCGCCGTACACGTCGTTCTGGACGTGCTCGTGGGCCTGGTTGCCGATGCGCACCGGCTTCTCGCCCTCCCAGCCCTCGAGATGATCGAGCACGACCTCGCGTACGTCAGGTTGCCCGTTGATCGCGTAGAGCGGCTGGAGCCGGCCGTCGCCGAAGCGATGGACGATGTCGCGCAGCCAGCCGAGGAAACCTTCCATCTCCTCGAAATGACCGAGTCGCTCGAACGCGTGGAGCGAGAAGTAGGCGTCGCGTAGCCAGCAGAAGCGGTAGTCCCAGCAACGGCCGCTGCCGCGGTGTTCGGGGATGCTCGTGGTGGACGACGCGATGATCGCCCCGGTGTCCTCGAACTGATGGAGCTTGAGGACGAGCGCGCTGCGGATCACCTCGCGTTGGTAGTCGCGGGGCACGCGGGTGTGCTTCACCCAACGGCGCCAATGGTCGATCGTGCGGTCCAGGAAGCGCTCGGCGGTCTCTTCGAGCGGACTCTCGAGCGGCTGCCCCCAGGTGAGCGCGAAGTGGCGAGGACTCGTGACGACGAACGGCGTGCCCTCCTGCACGTAGGTGAGCGGCACGTTGGTCGTCAGTCGTACCGGTGCGTCGAGGCCGAGGTATTCGACGTGATGACTGCCGGTCCACGTGCTCGCCGCGCGGCGGCCATAGTCACCGCGGGGCTCGCACACGACGCGGACGAGCGGTTCGCCCAAGAGCGGCCGGACGATGCGGTAGAGGGCGGTCGGCCGGAACGCCCGTTCGTGTTGCCAGAAGCGCGGCGCGAAGTCGAGGAGTTCGAGCACGCCGTCCTGGCCATGGAAGGTCGTGCGGAGGACGTTGGTGTTCTCGACGTAGCCCTGCTCGATGCGCTCGGCGCCGGGCATCTCGATGCGGAACGCGCCGCCGGCTCGGCGATCGAGCATCGGTCCGAACACGAACGAGCTGTCGAACCTCGGCCAGCACAACCACTCCACCGAGCCGTCGCGGAGCAGCGCGTTGTAGGAGCAGTTGCCGATGATCCCGTAGCGCATGCCCTGATCTTCCTCGTCCGCGGCCCTCCCGACCCGCCGGTCCGGGGACGTTTTTTTTCTTCGGGATCCGACCCGGCGTCACCCCGCGCGGCCGGATCCCGGCGTATGGTCGGCGCCGGACGGACTCCCGTGCCCCGCATGGCACGCGCGGTCCACGCCACGAACCCCGCTCAGGACCGCGCGCCATGACGACCGACGACATCCAACCCACGCCCCTCGTCGTCGCCAGCAACCGCCTGCCCGTCGGATTGCGATTCACCGACGGCGTCCTGAGCCTCGAGCGGACGGCGGGCGGACTCGTCGCCGCGGTGGACGGAGTCGCCCGCGGCATCGGTTGCGATTGGGTCGGCTGGCCGGGTTCGCCGGTCGAGCCACCCGTCCAAGCGGAGGTGGTTTCCGCCCTCGCCGCACAGCGCCTGCACCCGGTGTTCCTCGGCGCTGAGGAGGAGGCCCAGTACTACCGCCGCCTCGCGAACGAGACGATCTGGCCGCTCTTCCACTACTTCGCCGACAAGAGCAGCTTCGACGAGCAGGCCTGGCGGAGCTACGTCGCGATCAACCGGCGATTCGCGGACGAGATCCTGCGCATCGCTCCGCTCGATGCGCGGGTCTGGGTGCACGACTTCCACCTGATGCTCGTGCCGACGATGTTGCGCGAAGCGCGCGACGACCTCGAGATCGGGTTCTTCCTCCACATCCCGTTCCCGGCCTCCGAGGTCTACCGCCTGCTCCCCGTGCGCGAGGAACTGCTGCGCGGGCTGCTCGGCGCGGATCTCATCGGGTTCCACACGATCGACTACGCGCGGCACTTCCTCACGTCGTGCGTCCGGGTGCTCGGACTCGAAGTCGAACACGACAGCGTGTCGTTCGAAGACCGACGCGTAGAGGTCGGGGTCCACCCGATCGGCGTCGACGTGGCTCGCTTCGACGCCTTGCTCGACTCGAGCGAGGTCGCCGCGCGGATCGACGAACTCCGATCCCAATACGGCGCCCGTCGCATCGTGCTCGGCGTCGAGCGACTCGACTACACGAAGGGTGTCGGCCACAAGCTGCGCGCTTTCGAGCGGATGCTCGAGCGACGCGAGGACCTTCGGGGTCACGTGACCCTGCTCCAGGTGATCGTGCCGTCGCGCCTGGACAGTCCGGACTACTCCGGACTCAAGCGCGAACTCGAGGAGCACATCGGCCGGATCAACGGCCGCTTCGGCCAGGTCGGATCGACACCCGTCGAGTACCTGCATCGCAGCGTCGACCCGGTCTCGCTCGCCGCGCTCTACCGATTCGCGGACGCGTGCCTCGGCACGCCGCTCCGCGACGGGATGAACCTCGTCGCGCAGGAGTACGTCCTCTGTCAGGAGCCTCGACCCACTCTCGGCGACGAGTGTCGCGGGATGCTGGTGTTGAGCGAGTTCGCCGGAGCGTCCCACGTGTTGTCGCGAGCCCTGCTCGTGAACCCCTGGCACGTGGAGTCGACGTCCACCGCGCTCGAGACCGCGCTCGGCATGCCCGAGGACGAGCGGCGCGAACGGACCGTCGCGATGGCGGAGCGCGTGCGGAGCCTCGATTGCACGAAGTGGGCATCGCGGTTCCTGCTCCGGCAGGCGGAGGCGAATCGCCGGAACCGGCGCCGGACGAGCCTCCTGCTCCGCGGCCAGGAGGAGGAGCGGGTCCGAATCGCGATCACGCGGGCATCGCGTCGATTCCTCTTCCTCGACTACGACGGCACCTTGCGCGAGATCGCGCCCACGCCGCAGGAAGCTCGGCCCGATCCCGCCCTGCGCGAACTCCTCCGCGCTCTCGCGCGGGACGAACGCAACGCGGTGCACATCGTCAGCGGCCGGCGTCGGCTCGACGTCGATCGCTGGTTGACGGGCCTGGGCGTCCACCTCTGCGCCGAGCACGGCTTCGCGTGGCGCACACCGGACTCGCCCCAATGGCACGAACTCGACGGGGTCGACCTGAGTTGGCTGCCCGCGGTGCACGACATCCTGGCTCGCGTGTGCGAGGAGGGCCCGGGGACCTCGCGCGAAAGGAAGGGCAGCGGACTCGCCTGGCACTACCGGCAGTCCGACGCCGAGTACGGTCCGTGGCGAGCGCGGGAACTCCTCAGCGAACTGTCGGCCTCGCTCGCCCGGCTGCCGGTGGAGGTCGTGCATGGCCACCGGGTCGTCGAGGTGCGTGCGGCCGGGGTGCACAAGGGCGCCTACGTCACGCGCGTCCTCGCGGATCGATCGCCGTCCGACGCGGTGTTGTGCATCGGGGATGACCGCGCCGATCGCGACATGTTCCGCGCGCTGCCCGACACCGCCATCGCGGTGCATGTGGGGCGGGGCGACGAGCACGCGAAGTACCGCATCGAGTCGCCCGCCCGCGTTCGTGCGCTGCTTGCCCGGCTGCTCGGCCCGAGGTCCGTCCTCGAGAGAGCCTGAACCGTCTCACCCCGCGAGCCAGTCGCGGTAGCGGTCGACGAAGCGCTGCAGGCGATCGGCGGTCGCGGTGTCCAGTTCGGTCACGGTGCGCGCCTTGCCGATGCCGTCGCGGAGGTCGGCGAAGGGGGGCATCGCCAGGAGGAAGGCGGGGAAGTCCGCGCCCGGCGGTGGTGGCTCGACCAGGCGAACCAGGCGCGGAAGCCACTGCTGCTGGTCTTGGCCGTGAGCGTGCCGGAGGAGGCGTCGCTCCGCGTGCGTCAGCGACCAGGGATCGAATGCGAGGAGACGGACGAGGCCGGCGACTTCGTCGGCGGTGACGGTCAACGCCATGGACAGGCTCGTGGGTTGGGCGCAGTACGAACTGCGCCAGCCCGTTGCCGATCGGCCGTTCGCACGGGAACCTTGAGCGCGACGTGACCGGACTCGCCCCGCCCAGGCTCGAGAAGCTCCGCCGGCCCGCGCATGCCGCGGCCGCGGCGCTTGCCGCCGATCACGGAGCGCCGGGCGTCTATGTCTCCAACGCGCTGCTCGACGACGAGGACGGCGGCGGCGAACTGCACGGTCTGGTCGACGCCGATGGCGCCCTGCGCGCCGTGGCCTGGTTCGGCATCCGCGGCAACCTCGTGGCGCTCGGCGACGCCGGCGACGCGACCGAGATCTGGGCCGCCGGGCTGATGCAGGTCACCTCGCCGTGGCGCATCGCGCTCGCGCCCGAGCCGTTGATCACGGCGTTGGCGAAACGCGATCCGCGGCCGCCGATCGTGCGGCGAACGCAGGTCCACTACGGCTGCCGGAGGGACGGACTCCTCGGGCTGGCCCCATCCGCCGCGCGCGCTCGCCTCGCCGTGCGCGCCGACGCGGACGCGTTGTGCGAGGCGGCTCTCGACCTCAACGAGTCCGACCTCCACGTGCCGCGCGAGCGGGTGCACCGCGCATGGCTCGAGAAGAGCGTCCGCCGCCGCATGCGCGAGGGTCGGACCTACGTGCTCGGTCCGATCGGTCGTCCGACCTGCAAACTCGACGTCGGCAGTCGCGGCCGCGCCGGGGCCGTGCTCGAAGGGGTGTTCACGCTGCCGGGCGAACGCAAGAAGGGCCTCGCGACGGCGCTCGTCGTCGGCGTCGCCGGGCTGCTGCTCCGCGAACTCGACCTCGTGTGCCTGCACGTCGACGCCGGCAACGCCGCGGCGCGCGCCGCGTACGAACGCGCCGGGATGCGCA
Source organism: Planctomycetota bacterium (assembly GCA_016235155.1). Lineage (GTDB taxonomy): Bacteria > Planctomycetota > UBA1135 > UBA1135 > UBA2386 > JACRLW01. The sequence continues at coordinate 15,618 of JACRLW010000020.1, read as the reverse complement.
CCGCGGGCGAATGCGGACTGCTGCTGCGTGAGGGCTGAGCTGTGGTCAGCGGGCCGCCGCGGCGACGCATGCGAGTGCGCGCGCCGGCGAGAGCAACGGGTGCTCGAGCGGTCCCCGCAGCCGGACGGCGAACAGCCGCTGCTTCGTGTCCTGTCGCATCACGTGCGCGTCCTCGCGACGGCCGAGCGCGTCGAGCACGCGCGCGAAGTCGGCGCGATCGAGTTGCGCGTCGGCGAGGCGGATCGCCGTCGCGAGTTCGCGGGCTTCGTCGTCGATGCGGCCGAGGCCGTGCGCGCGCGCGGCGCGGAGACGCGTCGCCCACACGTCTTCCTGGCTGCGCTCGAGCGTCGTCACGGCGAGGCTCGCACCCTCGGGATCGCCGACCGCGACGCAGACCAGTCCGCCGAGCCAGGTGAGCACGGTGCTCAGCGCGCGGTCGCGGGTCGGCAGGGCGCGGAAGGCGTCGAGGCGGGTCGCGAGTTCGCGGGATGCGCCGAGACGCACGAGGGAATCACCGGCTTCGGCGACGTCGATGGTCCGCGTCGACAGCACCGTCGGTCGCGCGTGGAGCCACTGCAGGTCTTCCAGGAGGAAGCGCACGGCGTCGGCGTCGCGACGCTCGAGGATCGCGAGCGACGCGCGCATGCGGAGCAGTTCGTGGCGCCAGGCCGAGCCGTCCGGGTCGCGAAGGGCGAGCCGCCCGAGACGTTCGTCGAGTTCCTGGCACTCGCCGGCGCCGAACAGGGCGAGCGCGCGTGGGAGCAGGGCGAGTTCGTCGGGCAGTTCCCGCGCGCCGTCGTCGAGCACTTTCAGCGCCTCCTGCGGCAGGGCGAGGCCGAGCAGAGCGAACGCATGGTGGTAGGCGACGTACGGCACGCGCGGCCAGCGCGACTGCAGACCCGCGAGCACGTCGCGCGCTTCCGCAAAGGAGCCGAGGTGGTTGTGCGCGAGTGCGATCGTGTAGCGACCGTGCGGATCGAAGGGACGATCGTTCGCGAACACGAGTCCGAGATCGAGGAGCTGTTGGTCGTGTCGCGCGGCGTCGATCGGATTCGCCTGCGCGCGGGCGAGGACCAACACGCGCGCGAGACGGTGCTGCGTCGTCGGCGTGAGGCGCGCGGCGAGCAGCCGCGGCGCCTGCTCCGCGACGCGGATCGCCTCGTGCGCGTCGCCGGTGGCGAGCGCGAGCGTCGCCGCCGCGAGCCAGGCGAGTGGCGCTCCCGGATCGGCGCGGCGCGCCCGGTCGACGAGCGCTTGCACGCCGAGCGTGCGACCCTGCGTGAGTTGGGCCAGTGCGCGCTCGGTGGTTCGGATGCACTCCTCCTTGGAGCTGAACGCGCTCGCGCAGCGCAGCGGGGCATCGCTCGCCGGATCGCCGAGCGTGCGGCGCGCGGTCCAGGCCAGCGCGTCGATCGCGTCGGGAACTTCGTCGGCGCGCAAGGTCACCGCCGCGAGCGGCAGCGGCGCATGCTCACCGCTCTGGTCGAGAAGGGCGAGGGCGAGCTGGCCGGAGCCCGCGTCGAGCACCGGCAGGACGGCATGGCGCGCGGGGCCGTCCTCGAGGTCCGCGGCGACGTCGAAGCGCGCGCTCTGCCGCAGCGCTTCACGCAGGAGGGCGTCGACGACCGCGCCGTCGATCGCGTCGGTCGCGCGGGTGCGTGCTCCCTCGCGTCGCATCGGCAGGAGGCGCAGGACTTCGCCGGGCGGAAGATCGAAGAGCACCGGCGGCGCCTCGCGATCGGCGAGGACGACCCGTTCGTCGGCGGGCGGTCCGCTCGACGCGCGCGGCGCGCCCGCGCACGCGGAGAGCATGGCGAGGGCGAAGGCCGCGAGCATTCGTCGAGTGCGCATCGCGCGGGATGGTAGCGGGGCCGTTGCGCCGCCGTTGCGCCGCCGTGCGCGGGACGCGTGCGCCGCGTATGACGGCGGCATGCATTTCCGCGCGGCGATCGCCGCACTCGCCCTGCTCGGCGCGATCGCCTCGTGCTCGTCCGGTCCGACGTTCGCCGTCCCGGCCGACTTCGTCGACGTCCCGGGTCGGGCGGATCCCGAGGCGGTCGCGGTCCGCGCGGCGCGTGCGCTCGGCGATCGCGGCGCGGATCGCGACGCACTCGCGGCGATCGAAGCGGTGCTGGCCCGAGCGCCGCGCTGGGTCGATGCCCACCGCATGCGGCAGGACATCCTGAGGCGGCGGGGACGGCTCGGCCTCGTCGTCCGCGAGGCGGAGGAACGACTCGTCGCGTGGGACGGCGACGCGGCGGCGTACTACCTGCGCGGCCGTCTCGAACGCGACGACGCCGAGAAGCGGCGCTGGTTCGAGCGAGCGCTCGCCGTCGAGCCGCGATCGTTCTGGGCCTGGTTCGGCATGGCGTACTGCGTGCGCGGCGAGGAACCGGCGCGCGCCGACGCGATCTACCGCCGGCTCGACGAGGCGAGCGGCCACGACGAGATCGTCGCGCAGGCGTGGGTCGACGTGCTGCGGCGCAGCACCGACGAACGCGCGCGCGCCGCGCTCGACGGGTTGCGCGCGCACCATTCCGAGTCGGGGCTCGCCGATCTCGCGATCGCGCAGGCGGCGTTCGGTTCGCAGCGACGGCGCGAGGGCTGGGCGCCGTTGTTGGAGGCGCTGCGGCGGCGGCCCTTCGATCCGGAACTGCGCGCCCTCCTGCACGCGGTCGTCGCGACCGGCCTCGCGGACGAGCAGGTCGAACAGGTGCTCGACGTGTTCGCGGAGTCGCGCGAACGCACGCAGCGCTTCGTCGCGAGCGGCGGCGCCGCGCTGCTCGCGCGGCTGTACGAGCGCGCCGGTCGCCTGCCCGAGGCGCGCGACGCGCTCGCGCGCGCGAAACCGTCCGCCGACGTGCTTCGCCATCGGCGCCGCGCGACGCTCGCCGCGGGCGACGTGCGGGGGTGGCTCGACGCACTGGCGCGTGAGCTGCCGCGCCCGGTCGTCGACGACGAGTCGAACCAGTTGCGCGGCCTCTGGCAGCGCGTGCTGCACGGTCCTTGGTCGACGGCGCCCGACCCGCTCGCCGATCCCGCGCACGCGACCGAACTCTGCGAAGCCCTGCTGGCCGCGGGGCTGCTCGTCGAACTGCAGCACGTCGGCACGCTCGCCACGGCGCGCCACGACGGCGACGTCGCGTCGCGGGACAGGATCGCGGCCTTGCGCGACGAAGCGCGTCGCGAGCTCGCGTTCGAGTCGGGTCTGCGGCGCATGCTCTACCGCGGCTATGCGCGCGAACCGCAGGCGTTGAGCGCGTTCCTCGACGAGGTCAGGGCGCTCGCCAAGCGGGTGCTCGGCGAGGACGTCGTCGGTGCTCCGACGACCTTCGCCGTACCGCTGGTCGGCGAACTCGTCGACCCGCGGGGCGAGGGCCTCGCCGCGCATCTGCGGCGCTACAACCGCCATCTCGTCCTCGGCCAGCGCGCCGGCAATCCACCTGAGGGGATGCTCGTCACGCGGCTCTCGCTCCGCGACCTCGACGACCGCGGCGCCTTGCCCCTGCCCGGCCGCGCGTTCGAGGTCGTCGGCGAGGACCGGCAGATCGAGTCGCTGACCGGCTTGCTCGGCGGCGATCTCGCGGGCATCGCGCTCCTGAACCACTACGTGATCGATCACGACGCCGTGTTCGACTGGGCCGAGGAGCTCCGCGAGCGGCGGCGGGTGATCGGCGAGGACGGCGGCGCGGTCGCGACGGATCCCCTGCCGCAGGAACTCGACGACGACGAGCCGCTCGACATCGCCTGGCGCCTGCTCGCGTTGTCGCCCACGGAGGACAAGGACCTCGATGCCGCGGTGCTCGACATGGTGCGCTGGCACGAGCGGGCGCACCTCGCCGACGCATTCCGCTACCTGCCGCCCGAGCGCAACCTGTGGCGCGTGCTCGGACTCGTCGTCGGCAACGGATTCAGCGCGCGCTCGGTCGAGGGTGAGATGGAGGGCCGGGCCGAGACCGCGGCGGCCGCGTACGCGACGGACCTTCGCCTGGTGCTCGCGCACATCGCGACGTTTCTCGAGGACGGCGGCCCGGCGACTCCCCACGCGGCGGGCTTCGCCCGGCTGGCACATGGTTTGAACGAGATCCTCGTGCGAGACGCAGCCACGCATGCCGGAGCCACCGCGCACTGGCACCGTGTCGACGAGACTCGCATCCGCGCGGCGGCACGGGAGCTCGCGGCGCGGTACTGGCCCTGAGCTTCCGCCCGAGCGAAGATGCCCACCCTTCGGTGTCCGAAAAGGATGCCGTGACCAGCCACGACGAGGTTCCTGCGATGACGAGCCTGTTCCGAACGACCCTTTGCGCGGCGTTCGCCGCCGTCCTCTTCGCTTCGGCGACGGTCGCGCAGGAGGGCGAGAAGCCGACGGCGAAGCCCGATCCCGAGATCGGCAAGAAGGTCAAGCAATTGGGGGAGGCGTCGCGCGACCCGAAGTTCGCGCGCGACGAGGAAGCGAAGAACCTGATCGACGAGTTGCTGCAGGTCTACCCCACGCTGCACGAGAAGGATCAGGCCGCCTTCCGCGGAGCTCTGGGAGACGTCTTCGGCGGCAAGAAGCGCAAGCTCGACAACCCCGGGCTGTATCGCGCCGCCGCGTATGCGCTCGGCACGATCGGTGGGCCGGAGGCCGGCAAGATCCTCGTCGGGGTGCTCGGCAGTGATCCCTACGGTTCGCGCGACTGGTTGAGCTTCCAGGAAGACCTGTACGAGAACATCGGCCGGACCAAGGACGAGAAGCAGGTCTCGCTGCTCGTGAAAGCCGCAACGCGAGAACCCGAAGACCAGGTGAAGCGAGCGGCCGGCAAGGCGCTGCGTCACTTCGAGGACCTGCCGCTCGCGAAGCGGCGGGAGATCTTCAAGGACCTGCTGACGAACTACGGCGAGATCGAGAGCCAGGCGAACGCCAACGTGGATCCGAGCGACGCCAACGTCGCGACGAGGAAGCGCACGCTGGCCGCGATCCGCGACGCCTGGAACGGCACGCTCTCGGCCATGTCGGGAGGCAACTGCGGTACCTCGATGGAGTGGTACAAGTGGTACAGCGACAACAAGGGCAGCGACAAAGGCTGGAAGAAGTGAGGGGCAACCGGTCGTCGTAGCGCGCCGTGCGCCCGGCCTTCCGCACCGTCTTCCTCGTGAGCGCCGCCGCGGTGTTCGGCGGCGCTGGCGTGTACTGGCGGAGCGAGGCGCAGCGCACCGCGCTGAGGAACGAACGGCTCGCGGCGGCGGCGGACGAGGCGGGGCGGGGTCGCGACGCCGCCGCATCGCGCGCGAGGGAACTGGAAGCCCGCCTCTTCGAGCGCGAAGCCGAGCTCGCCGCCGCCCGCGATCAGTTGACCGCGGCCCTGACCCAGGTCGAGGCCGTCAACACGACGCTCGCCCGCGAGCAGGGTGAACTCGAGCGTGCGCGCGCGGACTTCGAACAGCGCCGGGAGCGCGTGCGCGCGCCGATGCCCGAAGGCGTGCGCCTCGTCGTCGTCGCGATCGACGAGTGCCTCGCTCGCGACGGACTGAACGGGATCAAGCTGCTCGACGCGCGTGCTTTGCGCGACGACGCGCTGCGCGAGGTCGAGGTGTTGGAGTCGGGTCGCGACCATCGCTCGGCGACGCTGTGGACCGCCGAGGAACTGCGGTTCGCTCTCGACCGCGCCACTGGTGAACTCGCGCTGCGCTTCCGCGGCGGAACGGTGCTGCGGGACGGCGTCTCGCGCCCGATCGACCCGGCCGGCGAGAGCATCCTCCTGTCGGGCGTGGACGGCGAGCACTGGGAGCAGCGCCTGCCGTCGCTCGTGATCGCCGCGGGCGAGTACCCCGTCACCGTCGCTGCGCGCGAGGCGCGCGAGGCGCTCGACCCCGGGACGATGGAGTCGTGGCGCGTCCGGCTCGAGACCTTGCTCGCCAACGCGACGACCGGCAAGCGCTGGCGCGTCGGTCGATTCCGGATCCTGCGCGACGCGTACTTCGTCGACGCTTCGATCCACGGCTACGGACAGGACGGGCTTCTCGCGGAGAGTGCGTCGGCCAGACGACTCGCCATCGAGATCGATCGCGACGGCGGATCCGTCGCGTTGTTGCTCGAGGACGGCGTCTTGCGGAAGCCCGGAGGCGAGACGACGATCCCCGCGACCGGCTATCGCATGCTGTTGCCCGGCGTCACGCCGCGGGACGCGATCGACGCGATGCTCGGTCTCGTGATCGATCGTCGATGACCAAGGCCAACGCCGCGCAGCTCCCCCGCGCCGACCGGTTCACAGCGTTCACGACGGCGTGGGCGCCGCGCATCGAGAGCGCGCTCGATGCCTTGCTGCCGCGCGAGGACGAAGCACCCGCCGAACTGCACCGCGCGATGCGCCACGCGATGTTCCCCGGCGGCAAGCGGCTGCGCCCGTTGTGCGCGCTCGTCGCCGCGGAGGTCAGTGGTGGCGACCCCGCGCGCGCGCTCGTCGCCGCGTCGTCCCTCGAACTCGTCCACACCTACAGCCTCGTGCACGACGACCTGCCGTGCATGGACGACGACGCGCTCCGGCGGGGGCGACCGACCTGTCATGTCGCGTTCGGCGAAGCGACCGCGTTGCTCGCCGGCGACGCCTTGCTGACGCTCGCCTTCGGAGCGGTGGCGAGCGCCGGTCCCGATGCGGTGAGTTCGCTCGCGCTCGCCGCGGGCAGCCGCGGCATGGTTGGCGGTCAGGTCGGCGATCTCGCCGCGGAGGACCGGCCGGGCGCCGTCACGCTCGACGAACTGCAGTGGATCCACGATCGCAAGACCGGCGCCTTGATCACCGCGAGCTTCGAGGTCGGGCTCTTCGCCGGAGGCGGGCGACGCGAGGCGCTCGAACCGCTGCGCCGCTACGGTCGCGCGCTCGGTCGCGCCTTCCAGGTCGTCGACGACATCCTGGACGTCACGTCGACCGCTGCCGAGCTCGGCAAGGCCGCGCAGAAGGACGCCGCGCGCGGCAAGGCGACCTATCCGGGACTGCTCGGCCTCGTCGAGAGCCGGCGCATCGCAGAAGCCCTCGCCACGGAGGCCGTGGCGCTCGCGCCTGTGATCTGCGCAGCGGCCGGCGGTGCCGGGGTGGATTCCCGCCGCGGCCTGCTGGAAGATCTCGCGCAGCGGTGCGTTGCGCGCAAGACGTGAACTCGACGCGACTTGCCGTCCGTTCCGTGCCCTGATCCTGCGCCAAGAGCGCCCTGGAATCCGCGCGCCCTCGAATGTCGCCCACTCCGATCCTCGATCGCATCCAATCCCCGGCCGACGTGAAGGCGCTGAAGCGGGAGGAGTTGCCGCTCCTCGCTGCCGATCTCCGCAAGACAATCCTCGACGTCGTCACCGTCACCGGCGGGCACCTCGGGTCGGGGATGGGGGTCGTCGAACTCACCATCGCCCTCCATCGGGTCTTCGACCTCGCGAAGGACCGCCTGGTCTTCGACGTCGGGCACCAGGTCTACCCGCACAAGCTGCTGACCGGCCGCAAGGACCGCTTCCACACCCTGCGGCAGAAGGGCGGACTCTCAGGTTTCACGAACCCCAAGGAATCGCCGTGCGACGTCTACACGATGGGCCACGCCGGCACCGCGACGTCCGCGGCGCTCGGCATCGCGTCGGGTGACAACCTCGAGAAGACCGCTCGCTACACGATCGCGCTGGTCGGCGACGCAGCGATGGGTGCCGGCTGCGCGTTCGAGGCGCTGAACTTCGCCGGTTCGCAGCCGAACGTGCGCACGCTGATCATCCTGAACGACAACTCGTGGTCGATCAGCAAGACGGTCGGCGCCTTGTCGCGCTACCTCGACCGCGTGCGCGCCGGTCCGGTCTACACGCAGGCGCGCAAGCGCATGCACGACCTGCTCCAGGCGATCCCGCTGATCGGCAAGGACCTCGACGAGAAGCTCGACCACGCGCTGGAGCACGTCCGCCGCCTGGTGATCCCGGGGCAGGTCTTCGAGGAACTCGGGCTCCAGTACTTCGGCCCGATCGACGGCCACGACGTCTTTCAGTGCATCGACTACCTCGAGCGCGTGAAGGACCTCGACGGACCCGTGCTGCTGCACGTGCGCACCAAGAAGGGTCACGGCGTCCCCGGCTCGGAGTCCGCCTACGATCGTGCCCATGCGGCGAAGCCGCGCGCCAAGGAGCCCGAGCGCCGCGAGCCGACGCTCGTCGAAGCCGGCAAGACCGAGCCCTGCGTGATCCTCCCCGCCGAGCCGAAGCGGAAGAAGAACGCCAAGCCGTGGACCAACTGGTTCGCGGAAGGACTCGAGCAGCTCGCCGCACGCGACGAGAAGGTCGTCGCGCTCACGGCCGCCATGCCGGACGGCACCGGCCTGATGGACTTCGCCGCGAGATTCCCCGAGCGCTTCTTCGACGTCGGCATCGCCGAACAGCATTGCGTCGCGTTCGCCTCGGGGCTCGCGGTGGCGGGCCTCAAGCCCTTCGCGGCGATCTACTCGACCTTCCTGCAGCGCGCCTACGACCAGGTCTTCCAGGAAGTCCTCATCCAGAACCTGCCGGTCGTCTTCGCGATGGACCGCGCGGGAATCGTGGGCGAGGACGGCATGACCCACAACGGACTGTTCGACATCGCCTACCTCCGCGCGCTGCCGAACATCGTCCTGATGGCGCCGAAGGACGGCCCCGAACTCCACGAGATGCTCGCGTTCGCCGCGGAACTCGGCCGCCCCTGCGGCATCCGCTATGCGCGCGGCGGCGCACCCGGCGCCGGCGACCTGCCGGGATGGAACGGGATGCGCACGGCGATCGAACTCGGCCGGATGGAAGTCCTGCGTCCGGGTCGGGACGGCGCGATCCTCGCCTACGGCGCCATGGTCCAGACCGCGCTCGAGGCCGCGGAGCTGCTCGCCCAGAAGGGTGTCGCGGTCGAGGTCGTCAACGCGCGCTTCGTGAAGCCGATCGACGTCGCCGGCGTGCGCGCGCTCGCCGATCGTCACGACCGCATCGTCACGCTCGAGGACCACAGCGTGGTCGGCGGCTTCGGCTCCGCAGTGCTCGAGGCTTGCGCCGGAGCCGGACCAGTCCGCGCGCAGATCGCGGTGATGGGCGTACCCGACCGCTTCCTCGACCACGCCGGCCGCGGCGAACTGCTCAAGGAGTTCGGCCTCGACGCAGCGGCGGTCGCGGCGCGTTTCCTCTCGTCGCGGACCGTGACGGTCTGACCCCGATCGAGCAGGATCTGAGATGACGCGGATCCTGATCGTCGGCGACGAACGCAAGGGTCAGGCGCGGCTGCTCGCGGATCGGCTCGCGCGCGAGCTGCGCACGGCGTCGCACGAAGTCACCGTCGAGATGGATCGCGGTGCGAAGCTCGACGACCGTCGCGCCGAACTCTGCATCGTGCTCGGCGGCGACGGTTCGTTGCTCGCCGCCGCACGTCGCATGGGCAGGTCCCAGGTGCCCACGCTCGGCATCAACCTCGGCCGCCTCGGCTTCCTCACCGCGTTCGGCACCGGTGACGCGACCGCGGGTGTGCGCGCGGCACTCGAGGGCAAGCTCGTCGAAGAGCCGCGCCTGATGCTCGAGGTGCACGTCGTGCATGCGCGCGGCGAGACGTCCGCGCCGGTGTTCTGCCTGAACGACGCGGTGATCGCGCGCGCCGCTCGCGCCGGGATGATCGCGCTGTCGGCCTCACGTCCGGACCGCGAACTCGCGACCTACACCGGCGACGGCCTCGTCGTCGCGACCCCGCTCGGCTCGACCGCGTACTCCTTGGCCGCCGGCGGCCCGGTCCTCTCGCCGCGGCTCGAAGCCATCGTCCTGACGCCGCTCGCGCCCCACACCCTCACGCTGCGGCCGCTGGTCTTGCCGGTCGGCGACGGCGTCGACGTGCGCGTCGTCGAGACCGGCGGGGACGAATCCACCGTCTTGACCATCGACGGCCAGGTGCACGTCGACGTCGCGCGCGGCGACGTCGTGTCGATCCGGCCGACGGACGTACGGTTCCGGCATCTCACCAAGGGGCCGGCGAGCTTCTTCTCGGTGTTGCGCGAGAAGTTCGGGTGGGCGGAAGCGCCGCGCCGGCAGCCATGAGCGCGCTGTGCTGCGCGCCCTGAGCGCGCAGGCACGCCTGGTCCTCACCCGAGCTCGAACTGCCGTTTCGCATCGACCTCGTCCCGGTTGACCAGCACGATCGCTTCCTCCAAGCGATCCGCGAGCGGATACCCCTTGCCGAGTGCCGCGCGCAGCTGACGCATCATCTGGATCGCCATGCGCATCGTGCGCACGAAGTCGCCGCCGTCGGCCCCGGCGACGTGTTCGACCT
>JACRLW010000020.1:0-5333 GCA_016235155.1 Planctomycetota bacterium | reverse complement strand
GGCGACGTGTTCGACCTTGCGCATCGTCGAGCCTTGCGCCCAGGCGAGGACGCCGACGGCGAGGCCGAAGTCCAGGGACTTGATCGACGCGGAGAAGCCGTGCAACGCTTCGATCGCCTGGAAGCGGCGGATGGCGGTCTCGGCGCGTCGCGCGAGTGCGGCGGGGACGACGCGGCGGCCTTCGGCGGAGTCCTGGCCGCGGCGTGATTCGTGGACGACGGCGCAGAACAGGACCGCGAGTTGGGCCTTGTCGAGGGCATCGAGCACGCCGTCGAAGAGCAGTTCGGTGGTCTGGATCTCGTAGCCGTTGATGCGTTGCGCGATCTTGCCGCGGTCGAGGAGCTTGCCTTCGGGTCCGACGTAGCCGGCCTTCTCGAGCACCGCGATCCGGGCGCGGAGCGCGGCGCGGGCGTGGCTGCGTGCGCGGTCCTTCTGTTTCTGGCTCCCGGTCGCCGCCTGGAACGCCGCGAACGAGCGGTCGTACGCGTCGATCACGTCGTCGCCCATCCGTTCCCAGAGGTTGACGATCGTCGAGTACGAGAGGTTGAAGCGCGACTGGATCGGTTCGACCTTGCCGCCGAAGAGGTCGGCGAGGGGTGCGTCGGTGAGGGCCTCGTCGTCGAGGATGGAGATGACGAGGCCTTCCTTGTCGATGCCCTGCCGGCCGGCGCGACCCGCCATCTGCAGGTAGTCGCGGGCAGGCATGTAGTCGAAAGTGACGCCGTCGAACTTGCGCAGCGAGTCGAACACGACGGTGCGCGCCGGCATGTTGATCCCGAGCGCGAAGGTCTCCGTGGTGAACAGGAGTCGCAGCAGACCCGACGTGAACAGCCGCTCGACGACCTCCTTGTGGATCGGCAGCATCCCGGCGTGGTGGTAGCCGACGCCGCGGAGCGCGCGCTCCTCGATTCGATTCAGCGCCTGGTCCTTGTCGGGGTCGAGTTCGAAGCGCGCGCAGATGTCGCCGAACAACGCGCGCATCCGGTCCTGTTCGGCCGGGCCGAGCAGGCGGCGGTGCAGGTTGCGCTCGGCCTTCGTCGCGCACGCCTTGCCGCACTCCTTGCGGCAGAAGCAGAAGAGCAGCACCGGCAGCAGTCCGTCCTGCGTGAGCGTGTCGAGGACGAGTTGCGACGGATGGGGGCCGCGCTCGTGCGGGCCGCGGCGGTCGCGCCGATCGCGTCCGGGGCGGCCGCGTCCGCCGCGCGGGCGACCGCTCGTCCGCTCCCGCTCGCGGAGGCGGCGGATCGTCTGCTGCACGCGCGGTCGCTGCGCGAGCTTGAAGAGGCCGTTGTCAGGGTGGAAGAGCTGATGGTCGAGCGGCACCGGGCGCTTGTCGTGGCGCACGATCTCGAGTTCGTGGGTGCGGACTTCGCCGAGCCACTTCCCGAACTGGGCGAGGTTGCTGATGGTCGCGGACAGTCCCACGATCCGCAGGTGGGGCGGCGCGAAGATCAGGCTCTCCTCCCAGACCGTGCCCCGCTCCGGATCGTCGAGGAAGTGGATCTCGTCGAAGATCACGTGCTCGACGTCGTCGAAGCGTCGCGCGTCCTCGAAGATCGCGTTCCGGAAGATCTCGGTCGTCATGATGACGATCTGAGCACCCGGCTCGAGCGTGAGGTCGCCGGTCGAGAGGCCGACGTCGAGACCCTCGGCCTGGAAGTCGCGGAACTTCTGGTTGCTCAGCGCCTTGATCGGCGCCGTGTAGATGACCCGCCGGCCGAGCTTCACGGCGCGATCGATCGCGAACTCGGCGACGAGCGTCTTGCCGGAACCGGTCGGCGCGGAGACGAGCACGTCGTGGCCGTGCTCGATGGCCCGCGCGGCGCGGACCTGGAACTCGTTGAGCGTGTAGCCCTTGAACCGCATGTCGGACTGCATGTCGGGGGACGTCGTCCGAACTGCGCGGCGCAGGCCCCTCCGCGCGGGTGGATTCGTCTTGGGGCGACGGTATGCTCCGCCGCGCTCGGAGTCCACGTTCGGTCAGAGCTCGTGGTGCTCCGGGTGTTCGGCGGTGAGGACTCGAACGATCGCGCGCGCGAGCGGCGATCGCGGGTGCCAAGGCATGGCGGCGCAGCCGCCGGCGCCCGGCGGGAACTCGTCGCTGCGGACTGCACGACCGACTTCTCGGAGGCCTCATGGACAAGCCCGACACCGGCACGACCAAGTTCGTGCATCGTCATCTCTCCCAGCTCAAGGTCCTCTCGCGCCTGCTCGAGCACGAACTCGACGCGAGCAAGGGCTCGGCCGAGGTCACGCTCGACCGCGAGCTCTTCGAAAACCTGCTCGACACCGTCGAGATCTTCGTCGAGGACGTCGAGCGCGAGAACGGCGGCCGCGCTGCGACGGTCGCGCAGAAGCCCGCGGCCGAGAAGCCCGCGGTCACGCGCCTGAACTGAACGGCGGAGCCGGGGACCGCCGCTCCGCACCGCGGCGGTGCACTTCGACCGACGTGCGTCGCAACCCAAGCGCAGCATGAGCAGGGCGAATCGAGCTCCGCCGCCGTCCGGGTCGGGACCCGCGCGTCTGGTCCTGCGCGTCGTCGTCGTCGCCGCGTTCGCGGCGACGCTGTGGTTCGCGGGACCGCGCGCCTGGCGCATCGTCGAGGCGCGGCTCGGCGCCGTTGCATCGCCGGCGGCGGCGGCGCAGAAGCGCCCGGCTGCCGCGCAGGGTCCTTCCGTCGCGACCGACAAGCTCGCTGCGCTCGAAGTCCCCGACTGGCTGCGCGGCGATCTGCTCCGCGCCGTGCTCGCCGACTTCGAACCGCGACTGCGCGGGACGGTCGCGCTGATGGACGAGGTCGCGGCCTCGCAACTCCAGGCACGACTGCGCGCATCGCCGTTCGTGACCGGCGCCACGCTGGAACGGCGCTTCCCGGATCGCTTCAGGCTGAGGGTCACGTTGCGACGCCCGGTCGCGCGCTGGCTCGAAGGCGGCCGCACCGCGGTCCTCTTCGACGCCGACGGCGTGGCGCTGTCGCCGGGCGACGCTGCCTGTGACGAACTCCCGCAGATCGCGCTCGACGGTGCCGCGGCGCTGGACGTCGCGGCGCTGCGCGCGGGCGCGGTGGCCGACGACCGCCGCATCGTCGCGGCGTGTGCGGTCGCCGCGGAATGGCGCGACGCGGTCGTCGCGACGTTCCAAGACGCGCCGCGGCTGCGCGCGATCGATCCGCGCAACCTCGGTTACGCGTTCGTCGCCGATCCGCGGCACGCGCAGGTCCTGGTCGGACTCGAGTCGGCGGACGGGAACATCGCGTGGTTCCAGCACGGCCTCGCGACGGTGCACGGCGGTGCCATCGATGCCGCGACGCGCGCCGAGGTGCTGCGCAAGGTCGTCGAGCTGCGGCCCGGACTCGTCGGCGTGGAGAGCGGGGATTTGCGCCTCTCGAACACCTGGCGAAACTCCCTCGTGCCCGGCGATGATGCCGCCCGGCGTTGAGCGAGCGGCGCGGCCGCACGAGTGTGTCGAGGCAAAGCCCCGCGCGAACCGCGGACCGCATGAAGATCTGCCTGACCTGCGAGGGCGTCCTCGACCGTGACGATGCGCGCTGCGCGCACTGCGGCGGACCGCTCGTCGACCTGAGGGCGGTCCTCGCGCCGGTGCGACGCGGCGACGACGAGTCGCACGGTCCGTTGGTCGGTCGCGTGGTCGACGGGAAGTACCGGATCGTCGGCGTGCTCGGCCGCGGCGGCATGGGGACCGTCTACCGCGCGGTTCACGAGGTTTCGCTGGTCGCCGTCGCGCTGAAGGTGCTGCATCCACGCTGGGCGGCGCGCGCCGACTTCCGCGCCTACTTCCTCGCCGAAGCGCGCAAGGCGGGACGCGTCCTGCACGAGGGCACCGCGCGGATCCTCGACGTCGGCGCGGCGCAAGACGGCACGGTGTACCTCGCCGTCGAACTCGTCGACGGCCAGACCTTCGCCGAATGGCTCGCGTCGAACGAGCCGGCCGAGACGGTGGTGATCGTCGAACTCCTCGAACAGATCGCGCGTGCGACCGCGGCGGCGCACGCCGCGGGCGTCGTGCACCGCGATCTCTCGCCGCGCAACGTGATGGTCGTGCAGCGCGACGACCGCCTGGTCGCGAAGGTGCTGGACTTCGGGATCGCGGTCCAGCCGCCGCCGTCGATGCGCGCCGCGAACCCAAGCGAACCCGACGCCGACTCGCCGAGCGGCTTCGCCAACCCGCCGTACTCCGCGCCCGAACACCTCGCCGGTCGCGCCGTCGATCCGCGTGCCGATCTCTACAGCCTCGGCGTGATCGCCTACGAGGCGCTCACCGGGGAACTGCCGGTCGCGGGCACGACCGCCCGCGAGTTCGCGCGCGAGACCCTGGAAGGCCGCATCCGTCCGATGCGACCGCGCGCGGGCGTCCCGCGCGCGCTGCAGCGCCTCGTCCAGGAACTGATCCGGAGCGATCCGGACGATCGTCCGGCGTCGGCGCACGAGGTCGCGGAGCGATTGCGGAAGTTGCGGCAGCCGCGGCGCCGCGCGCTCGCGTCGTGGTCGGTGGTCGCGCTCGTGCTCTCGGTCGCCGCGGTGTCGATCGCCTACTCGCCGGGACCCCACGAGGTCTACCTGCGCGCGCGCGCGCGCGCCGGAGCGCGGGGGATGTCCCTCGCCGCCGGAGCAGGGGTCGACGTCTTGCGCAGCACCGACCTTCTCGACACGCGCTTCGACTTCCAGGGCTTCCATCCCGGCGAACTCGAGATCTCCGTCGAGCGCGGTCATGTCGTGTTGGGGCGCAGGCCGCTCGCCCCGCTGCTCGAGGTCCACGGCAATCAGCTCGCGTTCGCGCTCACCGCGGCGCCGTTCGTCGACGACCTCCGGCGGCACTGCGTCGGCGGCGAACCGGTCGATCTCGTGCTCCTGGTTCCGGGCCGTGCGCCGATCGGCCACGCCCGCGTTCTCGTCGACGACGTCCCGCCGGCGACCGAGTTGCGCTTCCCGCGCCCGTCGGACGCGACGGACGCCCTGCGCGGCGACGATCCGATCGAGATCGCCGCGAGCGACGTGGGCGGCGTCGCACGGCTCGTGCTCGAGGTGGTCCCGATCCGCGCGGGAGCCGCGCGCGGCGAGCGGATCGGCGTCGAGCTGAAAGACCCGCCGTCGTCCGTGACGGCTCGTGCCCTGCTCGGCCGGACCTTCGAAGGGGCCCGCAGCGCCGGCACGTGCGCGATCCGTCTGCACGCGCGCGATCGAGCCGGCAACGAGCAGATCTCCGAGGAGTTCGTGTTCGGCGACGTCGACCTCGCCGCTCCGTCGATCGTCGAGGTCGGCGGTCCCGGGAGCGGCGACGTCGTCGTCCAGGACGCCGCCGGCGCCGCGGTGCGA
>JACRLW010000031.1 GCA_016235155.1 Planctomycetota bacterium | reverse complement strand
CTCGCGCTCGCCACGTTCGCGCGCGAAACCGAGCGGTTCTTCGCGGGTGAGTCGCGCCCGGACCCCACGCTCCTCGCGAGCGACGTGCGGACGCGGATCGACGATGCGCGCACTGCCGCGGAGCAACGGCTCGTGACGCGCGTGCACGACGTGCAGGCGTCGCTCGCCCGCGACGCCCGCGCGGTGTTCGCACAGCGCCGCGCGGAGTACGAACGGCTGCGGGCGGATCCCGTGGGGAACACTGCGACGGTCGATCGCCTCCGCACGGTCCTGCGCGGCATCGCCGCAGCGCTCCGTCACGAAGCGCCGCCGCCCGCGGAGTTCGCCGAGGGCGGCGACACGCCGTGGCCCGAAATCGAGCGGTGGTTGAGCGCGGCGAACGCCGAACTCGAAGTGCGCGAGGCCGCCGCGGCGGAACTCGTCCTCGGCCAGGCGCTCGACCTCGCCTACGCCGTGCTCGGCGACGGCGGACCCGCGGCGGCGCGCCGCGTGCTCGAGGTCGTCGGGAGCGGCGGCGAGCCTTCGTCCGGCGCGCGCGCGCAGCACCTTGCGATCTTCGTCGCGGCCGAGGAACTCCTTGCGGCGATCGCCCAGGCGATCCTCGGTCCACGATCGACCACGACCGTCCAGATCGAGGGCGCCGGGTTGACGTGGTCCCGCGAAGCGAGCGGAGCGGTCGTGATCACCCGGGCACAAGACGGTGTCGCGGTGGCCTTCCGTGCGCTCGACCTGGAAGCGGTGTTCGGGCTGCCGATCGTGCCAAAGGACGTCCTGGCGCGTGCGTCGGCGGATGGTCCGACCAAACTCGCGCGGGCCTGCGCGCTCGCCCTTCGGCTCGCTCCGGCCCGCGCGGTGGCCTTGCTCGAGGGCGACGACCTCGCGCTCTTCCAACGCGAATGCTGGCCGCGACTGCAAGCGTCCGCGGCGGTCGCCGACGCCGCGGAACGCGCGGCACAGCAGGCGCTCGACCAGTTGTTCACGCTTCGCCGGAGCGGCGACGCGCTCGCGCTGCGCGAGGCCCTGCTCGGGTTCGAGCGGGATCACGCCGGAACGCACGCGTTCGCGAAGACCGCCGAGTTCCGCGGGAGCCTCGCGCACTGGGCGGAAGCCCGCGCCGCCGGTGCCGAACGTGAGGCGGCGTTGCGCGCGAGAACGCCCGCCGGATTCACGGTCGAGGTCGACGACGACCTGGTGGAACGCGTCGCGGGTCGCGCCGGCGACCTGCCCATCGCGTCGTTCGCCGGCGCATGGTCGTGCAGCGACGGCGTCGCGGCGGCGGTCGTGACGCCGCAGCAGCCGGGTGCCGACGTCGCGATCACGTGCAACTTCGCATCTCCGTTCGAAGCCGACGCCGAGGACGTCGCGTGCGATGTCGAACTGCGGCTCGATCACGCGGATCGCGAAGCCCGGGTCGCCGTCGTCGAACTGCACGGCGTCGCGTTCGTGATCGCGGTCCTGCCCGGCGGCGAGGTCGCGGCGACGGCCGTCCCCGCGCACGACCTCGCGCAGCGTCGCGACGAACTCCGGCGAGCGCTCGCCGAACCCCTGCTTGCGTCCGATCCCCGTTCGCCGGCGATCGTCGCCGGCGTCTGGCATCGCGTGCATTGCGGGGTGCGTCGCGACGGCGGCGGCCCGACCGCGCGCTGCGAACTCGACGGCGTGTCGCGTTCGCCGCTGTGCGAGGTCCGCCTGCCGGCGTTGGAAACGCGCGAGCCGCGATTCGGAGTCGGGGCGACCCAGTCCATCGCGGTGCGCGAGATCGTCGTCTCGCGGCGCCGGCCCTGATCAGCGCGAGGGGGCGGCGAGTGCGTCGCCGCCCGGTCCGAGCGGATCGAGGGAACGGCGCAGGGCGCCGCCGCGCAGCGCCGCGGCCAGATCGGCGCCGTTCGCTCCGGGCAGCGCGCGGCGCGCGAGCGACTCGCAGTCCTCGCTCAACGCGACGCGTGCGCCGCAGGCCGGGCCGGTCGCGGCGAAGAGCCGGTCGGCGAGAGCCTGCGCCGTCGCGGGATCGCATCGCTTCGCGGCATCCCAGTGCCGAGCGAGCAGTCGGAGTCCGCCGATCGCGTCGCCGGTCGCCAAGGCGTCGTCGACCGCGGTCGCGAGGACTCGTGCATCGAAGCCGGCGCGCGCCAGCGACTCGAGTCCGTGGACCATCGCCGCGTGACGATCCTCGCGGCGAAGCGCGTCACGACTCGGGGCGAAGGATTGCTCGGCTCGCTTGCGAGCGAGCCACAACGGCGCGGCCAGTGCCGCCAATTCGCGTCCGCCCGACGGTGGGAACAGCCGAAGGGCCTGGTTCGCGAGCGCCGCAGCGCGCGTGACGTCACCGGCGGCGAGCGCGTCGTCGACGGCGAGCCCGCTCTCGGCGAGCGCGAGGGCGTCGCGCAGGCGCATCACGACTCCGATCGACGCGGCGGAACCGCTGGCCTCGCACGTCACTCGCGAACCGCCGCCATCCCTCGTGACTCGGCACCAGAAGCGTCCGGCGCCGCCGTCGGCGCGGGTGCGCACACCCGTGGGGAGGAACACGGGGAGAGCGCTCGCGATCGCTTCGCCGACGCGGTCGCGAGGACGAGGCGGTGCAAGGCGGCCGTTCGACGCGATGCGCGGGCCGTCGTCGCCCAGACCCAGGTCGACGAGCCAGGTGTCCGCATCCTCTCGGAGCACCGGCGTCGCGCCCGGCACCGGCGCCGGGTCGGCCGACGGCCAGAAGTCGAGGGCGACGCGCGCGGCGACGAACGCCGCGAGTTCGACAGGAACGGCGACCGCGATGCCCTCGTCCGCGGTGGACACGGATGCAGTGCCGCAGCTCGCGAGTGCGAGGAGCGGCGCGGCGCAGGCGCGCGCGAAGAGCGTCGTCGTCCGCGACGGCATGGACGGCTCGTCGTCCGATTCCGCGACGCACTTGAACGGCTCGTCGCAACGGCCGTCGAGGATGCCGTCACATCGGATGGATCACGGCTCCCGGCCGGTCACGGTGAACGCACGTCGGGCGCCGCGCTCGTCGACGTCCCAGCCGGCGAGCTCGAAGCGGCCGCCGGCCATCAGGGTGCCGATCCACAGCCCGACGCCGGGCCAGGCCTGGGCCAGATCCTGGGCACTCGGCCCGCCGCGTCCGCCAGGGTGGCTGTGGAACCAGGCGATCAACGCCCGACCCGCGACGCGCTGGTCGTGTTCTTCGATCGCGAACTCGATCGGATCGACAAGGAAGGCGCTCGCGGGGACGGCGGCACGGTTCGCGAACGCGACCACCGCGAACGTCGCGCGGCCGGCGAAGACCGCGGCGACGGCCTCGCTCGGCGCCGCCGCGCGCGCGAGCGCGCGGAGACGGTCGAGCGTCGCGGAGTCCGGCCTGGTCGCCATCGCCCCGATCGTCGCCGGGGCTACGCTCGCGCCGCAATGGACCGACCCTATGGCACTCCTCGTCCGCACGAGGCCCGTCGCGGACCGCTCGCTCCCGACCTGCGCCGCGCGACGAGCCACGCGTTCGGCGACGCGGCGGCGCTCCGCGCGCACGGCGATCGTTCGGTGCACGGCGACTTCTACCCGCGCTACGGCCACGCCAACGCGCGCGCGTTCGAGTCGTTCGTCGCCGAGCTCGAGGGAGCCGACGGCGCGGTGTCGTTCGCGAGCGGCATGGCCGCGATGCACGGCGTCCTGTGCGGACTCGCTTCGCATGGGGATCGCATCGCCATCGCGAGGCAGGTCTACGGCGGCACGACCAACCTCGCGACCAAGGACCTGCCGCGCTTCGGGATCGAGGTCGAGACCTTCGATGCGCTCGACCCCGCGTCGCTCGGTGCGGCGCTCGTGCGCCCGGCGCGGATGGTGGTCGTCGAGACTCCGGTCAACCCGACGCTGCGGCTGGTCGACTTGCAGCGGATCGCCGCGATCGCGCACTCGCGCGGCGCGCTGCTGGTCGTCGACGGCACCTTCGCACCGCCGCCGATCCAGCGCTCGCTGACGCTGGGCACGGACCTCGTGGTGCACAGCGCGACCAAGTTCCTCGGCGGGCACTCCGACGTCCTCGCGGGCGTCGTCGCGGGAGCTCATCCGCTGCTGGTCGGGATCGAGGCGTTCCGCGCGCGCAGCGGGGCGATCCTCGCGCCCGATCCGGCGTGGTTGCTGTGCCGCTCCGCGGAGACGCATGCCCTGCGCGTCGCGGCGCAGCAGGATGCCGCGCTGTGGATCGCGCAGGAGCTGCGTGCACGGGTGTCGCCGCGCGGTCCCTTGCTCGCCGTCTCCCATCCCGCGCTGCCCGATCACCCCGACGCCGCACTGCGCGCCAGGCAGATGCCGGGCGGCGGCGGCGCGCTCGTCCTGATCGAGGTCCTCGGCGGACTGCCCGGGGCGATGGCCGCGTTCGATCGCTTCGCGGTCGTCGCGCGCGCGCCGTCGCTCGGCGGCGTCGAGACCAACGCGAGCATCCCGGCGCACACGACGCACGCGGCCCTGAGTCCCGAGCAGCGGCGTGAACTCGGCATCGGCGAAGGCGCGATCCGCCTCTCGATCGGCCTCGAACCGCGCGAACGGATCCTGGACGACGTGCTGCGTTCGCTCGGCTTGAGCTGACCGGCCGGCCGTCGTGTGGACTGCGTGGGGGCTCGGCCTAAGATCCCGCGCCTCCGAGGCTCGCGGCGTCACCCGCGTACCTTCTCGCCCTCGCCGGCCCGCGAGATCCCATGTCGTACCGTCCTGCTCCGCGTTCCGTCGGTCTCTCCGCTGCGTTCCTGCTCGGCACGATCAGCGTCGTCTACGGCCCGACGGCGGTTTCCGCGCCGCAGGTCGCAGCGACGACGGTCGGCGTCGTCGACATGGACAAGGTGTTGAAGGTCTATCCGCATGCCGAAGCGCGACTCGCGGGGCTGACCGGGCTGATCGACGAGACGAAGAAGGAGATGGCCGCGCTCGAAGCGTCCTACACGGAAGCCAAGACGCGGAATGACGGCGCGGACAAGGGCACCGAGAACTACGCGCGCACGTCGCTCGACGTCGAACTCGCGCGGCTCCGCATCGAGGAGACCACGAAGATCCGCGAGGCGGCCTTGAGCCGGAAGCGGCTCGAGACGTCGGTCGCGCTGTGGGACGAGATCGTCGAGGGCATCGGCGCCTTCGCGAAGGCGAAGGGCATCGAGGTCGTGCTCCGCGCGCGCGGTGTGCCGGAAGGCGCGCCGGCGGGCCAGAAGTTCGAGACGATGCAGGCCAAGGACGTGATCTGGTTCGACGCCGCAAAGGTCGACTTGACCGCGCAGGTCGTCGAATTCCTCAAGAGCTGGCCGGGACCCGGCCGCTGACCCACACCCCCGATCGGATCGAAGCGAAACGAGGATCGGTGCCGGAGTGAGCACGAAGGACGGCGGAGCGAGCGGCAAGGTCGACGGCGCGGGACGCCCGCAGCGCACTCTGCAGCGCGAGGTCGAGTTCCGCGGCATCGGCCTGCACACCGGTCGCGAAGTCCGCGCGATCCTCAAGCCGGCCGAGGCCGGCACCGGCATCGAGTTCGTCCGCAACGACCTCGCCGGCGAGCCGACCGTGCGGGCTTCGGGCGCCTATCTGAAGACGCGCGAACGTCGGACCTGCCTTCACCACGGCCAGGCCGAGGTGTTCACGGTCGAACACCTGCTCGCATCGCTGTGGGCGATGCGGATCGACAACGTCGAGGTGCACGTCGACGCGGAGGAGATTCCGGGCATGGACGGGTCGGCGCGCGAGTTCGTGGAGGCGATCCGCGCGGCCGGAGTCAGCGAGCAGAAGGCGACCCGCCATCGCTTTGCGGTCAGCGCGCCGATCCACGTCCGTGAGGGAGGCGCCTCGGTCACCGTCCTGCCGGGCGAGGGCGGACTGTCCGTCGACTACAACCTCGACTACCCGACCGGAGTCGGGGAACTGTCCGGACGGCGGCAGTCGGTGTCGTACCGCATCACACCGGAGGTCTTCGAACGCGAGGTCGCGCCGGCGCGCACCTGGGTGTTCGAGCACGAGGTCGAGGCGCTTCGCGCCGCGGGACTGGGCAAGGGCGCGAACACCGCGAACACGCTCGTCGTCGGTCCCGCGGGGGTGAAGGACAACTCGATGCGGTGGCCCGACGAACTCGCGCGCCACAAGCTGCTCGACCTGATCGGCGACCTTTCACTCTGCGGAGTCGACCTCGATGCGCATGTGGTGGCGACGCGATCGGGTCACGGCCTCAACATGCAGGTCGTCCAGCGGCTCCTGCAGGAGATCGAGGCGCAGGAGAACGCGGGCGAAT
Organism: Planctomycetota bacterium; assembly: GCA_016235155.1. Taxonomy (GTDB): domain Bacteria; phylum Planctomycetota; class UBA1135; order UBA1135; family UBA2386; genus JACRLW01. Next base: position 1,329 of record JACRLW010000031.1, on the reverse strand, counting down.
TCGTCCGCGATTCCGGGCTGGAGATCCGCGAGATCCTCAACCTCCTTCCGCATCGCTATCCGTTCCTTCTCATCGATCGCGTGATCGAACTCGACGGCTTCCGCCGCGCGGTCGCGATCAAGAACGTCACGATCAACGAGCCGTTCTTCCAGGGGCACTGGCCGGGCCAGCCGATCATGCCGGGCGTGCTGCAGCTCGAAGCGATGGCGCAACTCGCCGGAGTGCTCCTGCTGCGCAAGCTCGAGAACACCGGCAAGCTCGCGGTGCTGTGGAGCATCGACAAGGTCAAGCTGCGCGGCGCGGTCGTGCCCGGCGATCAGCTCCGCATCGAGGTCGACACGATCCGCGCCAAGCCGACGCTGGGACACGTGCAGGCGCGCTGCAAGGTCGGCGGCAAGCTGATGTCCGAGGCCCAGCTCAAGTTCACTCTGATCGACGCATGAGTCCGGTGGACCCCAACTCCGAGCGTGTGCGCGTTGGCGTCGTCGGAGTCGGTCACCTCGGTCGCCACCACGTGCGCCTGCTGGCGCAGAACCCCCGCGCACAACTGGTCGGCGTGGCGGATGTGCGCGGCGACGCCGTCGCGCAAGCGGCGGAGAAGCACGGTTGCCTGGGCACGACCGACTTTCGCGAACTGATCGGACGCGTCGACGCCGTGAGCGTCGTCGTCCCGACCGCCCTCCATCGCGAGGTGGCCGGCGCGTTCCTCGAGAACGGAGTCGACGTCCTCGTCGAGAAACCGATCACGCCGTGCGAAGCCGAAGGCCGCGAGCTGGTGGCGATCGCGCGCCGCGAGCGTCGCGTACTCCAGGTCGGTCACGTCGAGCGCTTCAACCCGGCGTATGGCGCGTTGCGCGAACGCGGGATCGAGCCGCGGTACGTCGAGTCCCAGCGACTGGCGCCGTTCTCGTTCCGCAGCACGGACATCGGGGTTGTCCTCGACCTCATGATCCACGATCTCGACATCGTGCTGTCGCTCGTGCGCAGTCCGGTCGCCGCCGTGCGGGCTTACGGCGGCGCCCTGTTCACCGCGAAGGAGGACATGGCGAGCGCCACGCTCGAGTTCGCGAACGGCGCGGTGGCGCAACTCACGGCGAGTCGCGTCGCGCTCAAGCCCGTGCGCAAGCTGCGGGTGTTCTCGCGCGACGCGTACGCGAGCATCGACTTCGCCGAACACTCGGGCGTGCTGATCCGCAAGAACGCCGGGTGGGATGTCGGCAAGCTCGACATCGGCAGTGTGGACACCTCGCGGATCGATGACCTCTGGAAGTACGTCTTCGAGGGGCTGCTGAGCGTCGATCGCTACCAGCTCGGCGAACGCAACCCGCT
>JACRLW010000030.1 GCA_016235155.1 Planctomycetota bacterium | reverse complement strand
GTCGCGCTCGGCGTGCTCCGCGGTCGCACGGCGCGACTGTTCGCGAAGGCGAAGTACAAGCCGTTCTACATGCACGGAACGAGCCATTGGCTCGGCCGCGACGTCCACGACGTCGGCCGCTACCAGGACCTGAATGGCAAGGCGCGCGCCTTCGAGCCGGGCATGGTGACGACCGTCGAACCCGGCCTGTACTTCGACGTGCGGGACCGCCGCGTGCCGGCTCCGCTGCGCGGCATCGGCATCCGCATCGAGGACGACGTGCTCGTGACGAAGGACGGCACGCGCGTTCTCAGCGCCGCGTGCCCCAAGTCCGTGCGCATGCTCCGTGACGCATGTGCGGACCACCCATCGCGGCCGACGCCGTAACCGGCGGGCAGACGTCGGCGCCACCGCGGCGACCAGGATGACCTCGGTCGCACTCTTGGCTGGAGCCCTCCGTCCACTGATTCCTCGCGCGACGCGAGGATTCAGCGGACTGCGGGCCCAAAGGGCGATCGGTAGCATCCTCGCCGTGGAACCGCCCCGCTTCGTCGAGCGCAACGGCCGCCGCTGGATCGTGCAGCGGGTCAGGATCGAAGACGCCGACGAGGCCGACTTCGATTCTGGTTCCTGGGCATGACGCCCGAGGAACGGGTCGAGGCGGTCCACGAAGCACTCGACAGCGCACTCCGTGCGCAAGGGCTGAACGGCGTCCCGCGACTTCGAAGAGTTCATCGCCGCGTTGAACGCACGTGACGTGCGGTACGTCGTGATCGGCGCTCACGCGGTCGCGTTCCATGCGCGGCCTCGCGCGACGAAGGACCTCGACGTGTTCGTCGACCCGACCGTCGAGAACGCCGAGCGGTTGTTGACCGCGTTGCGGCAGTTCTTCGGTGGCGCGCACCTCGGGCTGGACGACCTGATCCGCTCCGAGGAGGCCGCCGATCGACCGCAGGATCGCGCCGATCTGGCGGTCCTGCGCAAAGCTCGTTCGCGGAGAGACGACGGCGGCGCACGACCACCGCACTCCTGATCGGCGCTCGCCGCGGCTACACTGCCGCGCCGCAAGGAGCAAAGGACGCCATGCCACCGATCCGTGTCAGGTTCGCGAAGTTCTCCGCGAGGGGTCGCCCGTTGTTCACCCTCGCCCTCGCCGGCGCGCTGACCGCGCAAGAGTTGACCCTCGAGGCGCTGGCGAAGCGGCGCGACCTGTGGCCGGCGGAATGCAAGCTCACCGCCGCCGTCGACCACACGGGCGGACGACTTCCAGCGGGTTGCGCCTGCATCGTGCTCGACATCACCGGCAGGAAGCTCGTCCTGATGCCCGTCGATCGCGAGCTCGGTTTCGAGCTCGATTGCAGCCGCACGGATTTCCTCACGAGTGCGCGCGCGGCCTGGAACGCGATGACGCCCGAGCAGCGCGACCTCGACTACGCCAAGCTCGCGACTCGCGCGGACCTGTGGCCCGCGCGCGTGACCCTGGTCCGCGTGCAGGCCTTCAAGGCGGGCGACAGCGACAAGCAGACCGTGTATCCCCGTGGCACGGAGATGGACTTCGGCTGCTTCGACGGCGAAAGGGTGCGGCTGGGTCACGCGGAGCACGATCCGCACGCGACGTTCGAGACGAGCGCGACCGACCTCATGGTGCGCGCGCGCGCCGCGATGCTCGAGAAGCCGCGCGCCGTGGGGCGCGTGCTCGCGGAGCTCGACGGGAAGCTGATCAGCCTGAAGGCCGGCAAGGCCGCGAAGCTGAACCTCGCCAAACCACCGCGATTCACCGTGCTCTACTTCGGGGCCGAGGCGAGCGGGCCCTGCCAGGTCTTCGCGCCCAAGCTCGTGGAGTTCTACGACGCGCATCGCCAGGCCGGCCGCGCGTTCGAAGTCGTCTTCGTCAGTCGCGACGCCAGCGCGGCGGAGATGCTTCGCCACGCGAGGAAGCACAAGTTCCCCTGGCTCGCGGTGTCCTTCGAGAAGCTGAAGTCGATCCCGATCGTGCAGGCGCACGCGCGCTACGGCATCCCGCACGTGCTCGTGCTCGACCCCGAAGGCAACGTCCTCGCCGACAGCTACCGCAACGGCGAGAGCCGCGGCGCCTCGACCGCGCTCGACGAATTGGGCGAGTTGCTGGAGCCCCGCAAGAAGTGATTCCACGCTGAAGCAGGTCGGTGCGATCGAATCGCTCGGTGCCGCGGCGCAGGCGCCGCGTCAGGTACGCGTCTGACGCTCCGCGCACTCAGTTGCCGAGCACCATCTGCAGGCCGCCGCTCATCGAGGCGACGCCCAACAGCGGTCCGCCGAGGTCGAGCCCGATCCACTGTCCGAACAACTGCGCGCCGAGGAGATTCGGATCGTTGGGGATCGCGATGCTCGCGGAGCCGTCCCCGATCGGACTGGTCGGCACCGTGCCCATGTCGAAGAGCGGCAGGCCGAGGAGGAGGCGACACGTCCCGAGCGGGACGTTGCTCGGGAACAGCGCGAAGTCGAGGACGGCCGCGCTCGTGAACGGTCCGTCGGTCAACCTCACGAGAAACGTCGCGTTGCCGATCCGCGGCGTGCCGGACGCGCCGATCGACGGCACGAGGCCGTTCGTGCCGCGACAGCCCGCGCCATACGGCTGCACGTAGGCGACGACCCCGCCGCCGACGCGCAGGATCCACGGCTCGCGGCCGTTGATGCCGTCATCGGCCCAGAACCAGATGTCGCTGCCGATCGCGCGGAACTCGCCGAGCTCCGACGCGCCGACGCCCGCGTACGGACCGAGCTTGCCGACCTGCCGCGTGCCCGCGCCCGTGCCGTCGGACAGCCAGACCTGCAAGCCGTCGTTGCCGTCGGATGCGGCGAACACGACCAGCCCGAGCGCTGGAACGGCGCGCAGCGTTCCCGCCGGCACGCCGTCGGTCGGACCTGGATAGACGTCCTTCACCATCACGGTTCCGGCGAGAGTGCCGTCGGAGGTCCACAGTTCGCGGCCGCGCACGTTGTCGTCGGCGGTGAAGAACGCGCGCGTGCCGATCGTCACGAGGTCCATGATCTGGCCGCTGCCGGAGCCGGGGACGATCTCGGACACGCGCCGCGTTCCGGCCGCGGTGCCGTCGGAGAAGAACAGTTCGGCGCCGGAACCCGGGGAGCCGGTCGAGACGAACACGCAGCCGCCGCCGTCGAGCGCTTGGATCTGCTGCGGCGTGGACCCGCCCAAGCCGGGCACGAGATCGACGACCATCGTGGTTCCGGAAGGGGTGCCGTCGGTCTTCCAGAGTTCGCGGCCGAAGCCCGTCGCATTGGGATCGAGATACGCGACGCTCCCCGACGACACGAGCTGCGTGATCTGAGGCGACCCCGCGCCGCCCACGATCTCGATCATCGTCGTGCCGCCGGGCGTGCCGTCGGTCGACCACATCTCGCGCCCGCTCGAACCATCGCTCGCGAGGAAGACGGTGCGAGTCCCCGCAGCGGCGAAGTCGGACGGAAACGAGTGGCCTCCGGCCGGATTGATGTCGGCGAGCTGGACGGTTCCCGCAGGTGTTCCGTCGCTCGCGAACGGTTCCCGTCCGGAGCCGACGATCGCGGTGAAGAAGAGCCGGCCGTTGCTCACGGCGAGTTCGGTCGGGGTCGAGCCCCCAGGTCCGGGGAGAACGTCGACCCCGATTCCCGTCCCGACGAGCGTGCCGTCCGTGCGCACGAGTTCGTTGCCGAATCCCGTCAACGTGCCGCGGCACCAGACATCGGTTCCGAGTTGGAGGAGTTCGAGCGGCGTGAGCGAACCGCTTTGTACATCGAGGACGGTCGTGCCCGGGCCGGTGCCGTCGCTCGACCACAGTTCCGATCCGCTCACGCCGTCGTTCGCCGAGAACACGACGAGCGTTCCTGCCCCTGTGAACTCCGCGGGCGCCGAATCGCCCTGCGGGAGATAGATGTCCTGCACGAGCACGGTGCCCGCGGTCGTACCGTCCGTCGACCAGAGCTCGTTGCCCACCGTGCTCGTCGCCTGGAACAGCACGCGAGCGCCGACGCGTGCAAACTCGCCGGGTGACGAACTCGGCGATCCGAGATGGATGTCGCGCACGAGGCGGGTTCCGCCGCTCGTGCCGTCGGTGAACCAGAGCTCGCGCGCGACGGTGGGCGTCCAGACGCTGAAGACGGCGCCGCCGAATGCCGCGGTGAGGTTCGTCGGCACGCTCTGACCGGATCCGGGCGAGAGGTCGACGACGATCGCCGTGCCGGCCGGTGTGCCGTCCGTGCGCCACAGCTCGTCGCCGTTCGTTCCGTCGTTCGCGCCGAAGACCGCGAGTCCATTGCCGAGGTCGCAGAACCCGCTGATGCCGGGGTTGCCCGGACCGGGCAACACGTCCGCGAGTGCGATCGTTCCACCCGGCGTGCCGTCGCTGATCCACGGCTCGGCGCCGTTCACGGCGTCGTTGGAGAGGAAGAGGCAGCGCGAACCGAAGGCGGTCGATGCCGACAACGCCGAACCCACCGCGCCCGGCGTGATGTCGAGGACGAGGACCGTGCCGGCCGGCGTGCCGTCGGAGCGGAAGAGCTCGCGCCCGGTGGCGCTCGTCGTCGCCGTGAAGTAGACGGCGTTGCCGGCCGCGACGAGGTCGTTCGGACTCGAACTCGGCCCGCCGCCCTGGATGTCGAGCACGATGCCCGTGCCCGTGGACGTGCCGTCGGTCGCGCAGAGTTCGACGCCCACTCCAGGCAAGGCGGCAGAGAACAGGAGCCGCCCGTTGGCGACTTCGAGCTCGGTCGGGAACGATGATCCGGCGCCGGGCTGGAGGTCGGCGAACAGCGTCGTGCCGTTCGGCGTCCCGTCCGAGATCCAGAGCTCACGGCCGAACGCAGGGTCCGACGCGACGAAGAAGCACCGCCCCTGGAACGCGGTCAGTTCGGTCGGAGTCGGACTGGCGTCGCCGGGCTGGATGTCGCGCAAGAGGATCGTGCCGGTCGCAGTGCCGTCGGTCCGCCACATCTCGCTCCCGATCCCCGGCACCGTCGCGACGAAGAACGCGAAGTTGCCCGCGACCACGAGCTGCGCGGGATTCGACGAGTTGATGCCGGGACGGATGTCTTTCAGCGGATAGGTGCCGAGCGAAGTGCCGTCGCTGCGCCAGAGCTCGTAGCCGTGATCGTTCGTCGCCCGGAAGATCGCGATGCCGTTGAGATCCACGATGTCGGACGGACTGCTCGAGCGCTGCGTCCCCGCCGGCGGCCGGATGTCGCGCACCAGCGATTGCGCGGGTGCGTGAAGCGCGAGCGAGGCGAGCGTGGGGACGATCAGCGAACGTGCGATTGCAGACACTGGAATCAGCTCCGCGGGACGGGGAGTGGGAGAACGAGGCTGCGCATCATGGCCAGGACTACGTACCCGTGTCCCGGGGGGCTGCTTTGGAGCCCCAGGTCGAGATCGTGCGGAGCGACGTATGGCGAACTGGGAGTCGCTTCCGCGGACGGCGTGACCGTGCAAGGGCCGGCGACGCGACCACCACGCGGACGGTAGGCCGTCGAACACCGAGCGGAACGCGCCTTGCCGTCAGCCCAAAACCCGCTCATGTTCGCCGCGCGCACGCTCCTCCTGTTCGCCCTCCTCACCGGCGCAGTCCTGGCCCAGGTCCGCCCGCCGGTCGTGATCGAGGGACCGATCGACGCATTGCGCATGGTGAACGGAGAGGTGGTGCTCACCGTCATGGGGCGCGAGACGCGGATCGGCGCCGCAGTGCCCGTGCGCACGCCGACGACGACGCTCACGCTCGCGCAACTCGTGAGTCCCGCGCCGCTCCCCGGCCGCGCGCAGGCGGGCTTCCTCGGCGCGACCGCGGTCATCACCGGCGAGTTCGACGTCACGGCGGCGAAGATCCTCGCGCACGACGTGTTCATCGAACCGGCGGAGAACGTGATGGGGGGCGTCGTGACCGCGGTCGTGCAGGGTCTGGTGTGGGTGAACGGCGCGCGCGTCCTCATGCTCACCGATCCCCGGCTGCCCGCGCGTCCACCCGTCGATCCGTTGGGCTTCGCGATCGATCCGGGCTCGGCGACGGTCGGTGCTCCGGCGGTCGCCGAGGGCTACTGGGACGGAGTCGAGTTCCGCGCGCACGCGTTGGAGATCGGCGGCAAGACCCGCCTGGTCGACCTGCGCCCGCAGCTTGTCGTCGAACGCGCGACGGCGCGCGAACTCGGTCCGAATGCCCAACGTGGCGACGAGCTCGAGGTCCGCGGCGCGGTCACGATGCTGCACGTGACTCGCGGCACGACCACGCAGGCGATCGCCGTGTCGCGCGTCGACGGCTCGCGAGTGACCTGGCTCGCCACCACGACCGCGACACCGGCGACGGACTTCCCCGGCTTCGGCACCTTCAGCCTCCGCATGACGACGCCGCCGAGCGGCGATCCGGAGCTCGGCAAGGCGCCGCGCCGCGTGCGCGTGGTCAACACGAGCCCGGGCGCGAACGGCGCGATGCAGGAGTTCGACGTGGTCGTGCGCTGATCGGTCCCGGCGTCACTCCCCGCGCCGCAACCGCGCCAACGGATAGAAGGTGTCGCGCCAGCGCACGCCGCCGTTTCGGAGCGTGACGATCGCGCTGTGCAGCAGCGCGGCTCCGATCAACGGGATGCAGAGCGGCGTCCAGAGCGCGAGAGCGCGTGCGGTGCGGTAGCGCCGCGCGACGACGGCCGCCGGCAACCAGAGCGACGCGAGTCCCGCGAACGCGAACCAGCCGGTCCAGCGATCGGTCAGCGGGCCGAGGAGTGCCGCTGCCCAGAGCGACCACAGCGCCGCGCACGCGATCAACACGAGCGTGAGCCGGTAGCGGAACAACGCGAAGTAGTTCTTCGCGAGGACGGTGAACACGCTTCCCAGGTCGGTGATCCAGCGCACGGCGAACTCGTCGATCGCGAGCCGCAACGCGCTGCGATGCCCCGCGCGCCGCATGCGCATTGCGAGGCTCATGTCCTCGAGCACCTGCATGCGCAACGCCTCGTGACCGCCACCGGCGAGGTACGCATCGCGACGCACCAGCGTGAACGCTCCGACGCCCATCGCCCGCCTGGTGCTGCCGCGCGCGACGTCGAGCGCGCGCTCGAAGAGGCCGAGGCAGAAGGCGAGCGCGACGGCGCGGCCGGCGAGGGTCAGGTCGAGGAGCCGCGGCACGAGGCAGAAGTGCGCGGCGTCCTCGGTCTCCGCGGCGCGGACCGCGCGCGTGACGGCGTCGGGCGACAGCCGCGAGTCGGCGTCGACGAAGAGCAACCAGTCGCTGTCCGGCGCGGCGCGCACCCCCGTCCAGCACGCGTGCGGCTTGCCGAGCCAGCCGTCGGGGAGCGAATCGACGCGCAACGGCACGAGACGCGGGTCGAGCGCGGCGCGCCCGGCGAGCAGCGCCGGCGTGGCGTCCCGTGAACGATCGTCGACGACGACCACGCGCAGATCGACGTGGCGCTGCGCGAGCAGGCCGTCGAGCGTCGCGCCGAGCTCGTGTTCGCCGTCGCGCACGGCGAGGATCACGACGACGCGCGGCGGCGCGCGGTCCTCGCCGGCGAACGGCTCGAGATCGCGCAGTGCGGCGCTGCCGCGGAGCACCGTCACGCTCACGCGCAGCCAGGCGAGGCCGACCAGCACGAGGAGGACGTCGAGGAGCATGCGTGATCGGCCCGGGAGCGCGCGAAGCGTGCCGGACCCACGCAGCGTTTGCACCACCGCGCTCGAGGGCGAAGATGCGCGCCGCATGCGCATCGTGTCGATCGGCGGCGGACCCGCCGGGCTGTTCTTCGCCATCCTGATGAAGAAGGCGTTCCCGCAGGTCGAGATCGACGTCCACGAGCGCAATCAACCGGACGACACCTTCGGCTGGGGCGTCGTGTTCTCCGACGAGACGCTCGGCAAGCTCGAGACCGCCGATCCGCCGAGTCTGGCGCGGATCCGAGCCGCCTTCCGCTACTGGGGCGACATCGACACCTTCCTCGAGACGCCGAGCACGAGGGTCCGTTCGACGGGCCACGGCTTCTGCGGGATGTCGCGCAAGGGCCTGCTGCTGATCCTTCACGCGCGCTGCCGCGAACTCGGCGTTCGCCTGCACTTCTCGAGCGAGATCAAGGACGTGCACGACGTGCGCGACGCCGACCTCGTGCTCGGCGTGGACGGCGTGAACAGCCGCGTGCGCGAGCAACTCGCGGCGCACTTCGAGCCGTCGATCGACTGGCGACACTGTCGCTTCGCCTGGTTCGGCACCGACCTGCCGATGGACGCCTTCACGTTCGTGTTCAAGACGACGGAGTGGGGGCTGTTCCAGGTCCATGCCTATCCCTTCGACGACGGACTCGGCACGTTCATCGTCGAGTGCCGCGAGGAGGTCTGGAAGCGCGCCGGCCTCGACCGGCTCGACGAGCGGCAGTCGGCGGCGTTCTGCGAGCGCGTCTTCGCCGACTTCCTGCACGGCCACCGCATCCTCGTCAATCGCTCGGTCTGGCGCCGCTTCCCGACGATCGACTGCAAGCGGTGGAACCACGGCAACGTGGTCCTGATGGGGGATGCCGCGCACACCGCGCACTTCTCGATCGGCTCGGGCACGAAGCTGGCGATGGAGGACGCGATCGAACTGCGCGACCAGTTCGTCGCGCACGGGCTCGGCGACGTGCCGAAGGTCCTTTGCGCCTACGACGCCGCGCGCCGCTCCGAGGTGATCCGCCTGCAGCGCACGGCGCAGACCAGCCTCGAGTGGTTCGAGAACAGCGCGCGCTACGTCGGCCAGGACCCGGCGACGTTCACCTTCAACCTGATGACGCGCAGCAAGCGCATCACCTACGACAACCTCGCGCGGCGCGACCCTGAGCTCGTGCGCGCGGCGACGGAGCGTTTCGCGGCGCGTCATCGCTCGCCGCGCAATCCGGACGGCAGCGCCGTGCCGCCGCTCTTCGGGCCGTTCCGCGTCGGCAAGCTCGAGCTGCGCAACCGCGTCGTGGTGTCGCCGATGTGCCAGTACTCCTGCAAGGACGGCGTGCCCGACGACTGGCACCTCGTGCATCTCGGCAGCCGCGCGATCGGCGGCGCGGGACTGGTCCTCACCGAGATGACGAACGTCTCGCCCGAGGGCCGCATCACGCTCGGGTGCGCCGGGCTGTGGAACGACCTGCAAGCGGCGGCCTGGAAACGGATCGTCGACTTCGTGCACGCCCACTCGCGGAGCGGGATCGGCATCCAGCTCGCCCACGCGGGTCGCAAGGGTTCGGTGCGTCACCCCTGGGCGCGCGATGCCGACGAACCGCTGACCGCGGGCGAAGGTGCATGGACGACCCTTGCGCCGTCACCGTCGCCGTTCCGCGCGCACTGGCCCGCGCCGCGCGCGATGGACCGCGCGGACATGGATCGGGTGCGCGACGCCTTCGCGCGCGCCGCGGTGCGCGCCGACGCCGCGGGTTTCGACCTGGTCGAACTGCACGCCGCGCACGGCTACCTGCTGTCGAGCTTCCTGTCCCCGCTGTCCAACCATCGTCGTGACGAATACGGCGGCAGCCTCGAGAACCGCTTGCGGTATCCGCTCGAGGTGCTCGACGCCGTCCGGCGTGCCTTCCCCGCGGACAAGCCGATCGCGGTGCGCATCAGCGCGTCGGACTGGGCGGGCGACGAAGGACTCGGCCCCGACGACGCGGTCGTGATCGCGCGCGCGTTGGGCGAGCACGGCGCCGACCTGATCGACGTCAGCAGCGGCGGCAACGATGCGGAGCACGTGCCGGTCTACGGCCGCATGTACCAGGTGCCCTTCGCCGAGCAGATCAAGCACGCGACGGGTCTGCCGGTGATGGCGGTCGGCGGCATCCAGGGCGCCGACCACGTGAACACGATCCTCACCGCCGGGCGCGCCGACCTCTGCGCGATCGCCCGCGCGCACCTCGCCGATCCGTATCTCGTGGCGCACGCCGCGGGCCGCTACGGCGTGACCGACGAATCCTGGCCGCCGCAGTACCTCGCCGGACGCCCGCGCGCCGGCGTCGAGTGATCGCATGAACCCCAGTCCCTCCCGTCGATCGTTCCTCGCGTCGTCGCTCGGCGTCGCGGCCCTCGCTCCGCTGGCGGACACCGTCGCCGTGCGCCGCGCCTCTGCCCGGAAGAAGCTGCTCGTGCTCGGCGGCACGAGCTTTCTCGGCCCCGCGATCATCGACTTCGCGCTCGCGCGAGGGCACGAGGTCGTCCTCTTCAACCGCGGCAAGACCAACGCCGAGCTCTACCCGGAGTTGGAGAAGCTCCGCGGCGATCGCAACACCGGCGACCTCAAGGCGCTCGAAGGCCGGAAGTTCGACGCCTACGTCGACACGTCGGGCTACGTGCCGGCGCACGTCGCGGCGACGGCGAAGCTCGCGGCGGAGAACGCGGCGGCATACGTGTTCGTCTCGACCGTCTCGGTGTATCCGCGACTCGGTGGTGCCGAGGTCGACGTCGACGAGCAGAGCGAGACCGCGACGGTCCCCGACGACGTGATCGCCCAGATCGACACGATCAACGCGTCGTTCCGCGAGGGCGGCCGCTGGTACGGCGGCCTCAAGGCCTTGTGCGAGGCGCAAGCGGAGCTCGCGATGCCCGGACGCGTCGCGAACCTGCGGCCGGGACTCATCGTCGGTCCGCGCGACACGTCCGATCGCTTCACCTGGTGGCCGGTGCGCGTCGACCGCGGTGGCGAGGTCCTGGCGCCGGGCGATCCGTCCGCGCGCGTTCAGGTGATCGACGTGCGCGACCTGGGCGAGTGGATCGTGAAGTGCGTCGAAGACGACGTGCGCGGCGTCCACAACGCCGTCGGCTTCCGCGGCACGGTCACGATGCAGGACTTCCTCGGCGCCTGTCGTTGCGCGACGAGCAACCCGGTCGAGTTGGTATGGGCCGACGACGAGCTGCTGAAGGAGCATCAGGTCGGCGCCTGGATGGAGATGCCGCTCTGGATCCCGAGCGGTCGCAGCGGCGTGAGCAACGCGCGCGCGATCGAGAAGGGCCTCACCTTCCGGCCGCTCGGCGACACGATCCGCGACACGCTGGCCTGGGCCCGCGACGAGGCGCAGCGCCGCAAGCTGTTCGCGCGGACCGGGATCGCGCCCGAGAAGGAGCCGCCGCCGCGAAGGCGAAGCGGAAGGGCTGATGCGGCCGGTCGCACGCCGCCGGCATCGTCCGAGCGGCCCCCGAACCGATCGAAACTCCCCGAGCATGGACCTGCGGCCGATGCCATGATGCGCCCCCTGCCATGCCACCAGTCAGCCACCACCTGGTGCTGGGCGTCGTTCTCCTGACTTCCGCCTGCACCCTTCATTCGGGGTCGCGCCGCTCGGTCTACCGCGGCGCGATCGCGATCCCTGCGAACGAGATCGTCGCCGTCGCCGTGAACAACGGCGCCGGCATCGTGCGCTTCGCCGCGTCGAAGCGCGACGCGATCGACGTCGACGTCGAGGTCTTCCTCGACGAAGCGCGCCCGCAGACCGACGCCGCGAAGTCGGTCGACGCGCACCTCGTCGTGACCCGTGACGGCGATCGGCTCGTGCTGAACGACTCGCACGCGGGCGATCACGATGCCGGCGACTGGGAGCTGCGCATCACGGTGCACGTGCCGGGCAGCCGGACGATCCAGGTCGATCAGGCGGCGGGCAGCGTCGAACTCGCGCTCGATCGGTGCCGCGACGTCCGGGTCGTCAACGCCGCGGGCTCGATCCAGGCGGACGTCGGTTTCGTCGAAGGAGCGCTCGACCTGCGCGCGCACTCCGGCGAAGTGGTCGCCGCGGTGCGCGAGAGCATCGCGGGCGACGCGTCGGTCGAGACGCAGACCGGCCGCGCGAGCCTCGCCCTTCCCAAGGGTGCGCCGGGCGCGTTCGACGTGTCGGTGGATGTGGGCGGGCTCGTGGTCGATCCGCGATTCGGACTCGACGTCGAGCGCAGCCTGACCGGAGCACGCGCGACGGGTCGGATGGGCGACGGCGGGCCGTCCTACCGCGTGCGCACGCTCACCGGCGAAGCGGTGCTCAAGTGACGGAGCCGGGCGTCGGTCCCGCGTTGCGCAAGACGGTCGCGACCGAGGAGCGACCCGATCTGCTCGCACCGGCCGGTCCGCGGGCCGCGGCAGCCTGCGCCGTGTGCGTCGCGACGCACCGCGGCGAGGTCCCGGCGCGACCCGATCCGGGCGCGGCCTGGATCGTCACGTCGTTCGAACTCGCGGACGAACTCGTCCGCCGCGGGGTGGAGAGCGCGCGCGTCCTCGTCGAGACCGATCCCGAACGGGTCGACGCGCACCGCTCCGGCGCGATGCCGCAAAGCGTCGGCGCGGTGCTCGTGCCGCGCGCGCCGTTCCGGTTCCCGGGGCGGCATCTCGTCGTCGTGCCGACCTACGACGAGCGCGAGAACCTGCCGGTGCTCCTTGCGCAGATCCCGCGCTGGCTCTGCTGCGACGTGCTCGTCGTCGACGACGGTTCGCCCGACGGCACCGGCGAGGTCGCGGATCGCCTCGCGATCGTGCAACCCTGGGTGCACGTGATGCATCGCGCGAAGAAGGAGGGGCTCGGGCGCGCCTACCTCGCCGGCTTCCGCTGGGCGCTCGAACGCGGGTACGACCGCGTCTACGAGATGGACGCGGACCTCAGCCACGCGCCGCAGGACCTGCCGCGACTCGCACACGCCGGCCTATGCGCCGACCTCGTGATCGGCAGCCGCTACGTGAAGGGCGGCGACACGCGCGGTTGGTCGCTCCGCCGCCGGATGCTCTCGCGCTTCGGCAACCTCTATGCGCGCACCTGGCTCGGTTCCGGTGTGCGGGACTGGACCGCGGGTTTCCGCTGCATGAGCACCGCCGCGCTCCGTCGCATCGACCTCTCCGCGGTCGCGTCCGACGGCTATGCGTTCCAGATCGAGATGACGCGGCGCTTCCGCAGCGCCAGTTGTGCGATCGCCGAGGTGCCCGTGCACTTCGTCGACCGCAGCGCGGGCAAGAGCAAGATGAACGCCTCGATCGCGGTCGAGGCGATGCGGAAGGTGCCGGCGTTCCGTCGCATCTGAGGTTCCGCCCGCTCACTTGCGCTCGACGCCGCGCAACGCGGCGCAACGCGCAAAGCGATCGGCGACGAACGTCGCGTCGGACTCGTGGAGCGCGCAGACGAGGAACGCGGTCGTTCCCGCCAACAGGGCGCGGCGCGCGGCGGAGAGGGTCCCGTCGTTCGACCAGAAGGGATCCGCGCCCGGGATCGACCACGGGATCGCGAACGGATCGGCGTCGAACGCGCGCGTGTCTTGGAGGTCGACGAGGAACTTGTCGCCCACGGGCACCGTGTCGAAGAGCTCGCGATCGAAGCGCAGGCGTGAACCGGCCCGCGAGTCGGGCGCGCCGGTCACGAACACCGCCGGCACCGAGAGCGCGGCGAGTCCCCCCGGCGTGAGTCCGCACTCGAACGCGCCGGGGGCGCCGATCGCGATGACGCCCACGACGCGCGGATCGCGCGCGACGATGCGCCGTCCGTCGGCGACGAGTTCCACTCCTCCGAGCGCGAGTGCCGCGATCGCGCGCAGGCCGGCGCCCACCACGACGATCCGTTCGACGGCATTGCCGCGCGTCTGCGCCGCGGCGTCGAGAGCGGCCGTGACCCTTCGCGCCGGCGCGAGCAGGCTCTCGATCGCCGGGGTCGTGCGGAGGTCCGCGCTGCGCGCGTCCAGGATGCGGCGGTCGTGGCCGCCCTGGGTCGTCGCGGCGCCCGGTTCGTGCACGAGCGTCTTCGCATCCGCGCGGAGTTCGAGCCGCAGCACCGAGAACCCGTGCGATGCCCAGTGTGCGTCGAGCGCGTCGTCGGCCGGACTCGGCGCCCGGTCGTCGTCGAGCACGATCACCGTCGGGGCGTCGTCGAGGTCGACGGGTGCGAACCTCCGCCCCTCGGTTCGGGGGTACGGCAGGCGCTCGAATCGCGTCAGCTCCTGCGGTTCGGCGGCCCACGGTCCCTCGACGTCGAACGCGCGCGGCAGCCCGTCATCGGGGAGCGGCAGTGCGCGGCGGAGGATCGGCATCAGCGAATCGCTCGCGAGCGACGCGCGTCGCCGGCCGCTGCGCTCGACGATCACGACGACGAGCCGTCGATCGCGATCGATCCACACACCCGGTCCGGACGCCGCGGCGGCGACGAGCGTGCGCGCGCGGCGATCGGCGACGCGTTCGCGCCGGAACGCGAGGGCCGTGCCGCGGTCGCGCGCGGGCGCGTCGAGCGGATCGCCGCACAGCCGCGCGATCGAGTCGGGAGTGAGCACACAACGCTCGCCGATCGCGCCGCCGCGCACGACGAACCACGCGAGGGCCGCGAGCTCGTCGGGCGTCGCCTCGAAGCCGGGTTGCGGTGCGCGGCGCGAGCGACGTCGTCCAGCGGGCGACTCGGCCGGCGCCGTGAAAGCGGCTCTGCGCAACCCGAGCGGTCCGAACAGCTCGTGCGTCACCCACGCACCCCATTCGACCTGCGTCGCGCCTTCGACCGCCTTGCTCGCGAGCGTCAGTGCGTCGCCGCGGCGCGCGAGGAGTTCGCCGAGCGTCCCGCCGGGAGCGCTCGATGCCGACGGCTCGCGGAGCCAGGTCGCGGCGGCGTCGTCGAGCCGCACGAACCCGCGTTCGACGGCGATCAGGGCGGCGATCGCGACGACCGGCGCCGCCATCGCGTCGGCGCGCACGGCCTGGTCGAGGCGCAGCTCACCCGCGGTCTCGCGCAGGACGACCGCGCCGTCGTGCACGACGACGACACCCGTGCCGGCGCTCTCGCCGCGCGCGACCCGATCGCGCAGCGCGACGCGGAGATCGTCGACGATCGCGGTCGTGAAACCGTGAGCGTCCGGTCTGCCGTCGGGCAGTGCCTGGCAGGGAACCGTCGCCGCGAGCAGAGCGGCGAAGCACGCGCGGACGAAGGCGATCGGCAGCGGGCTTGGCATCGGTCCTCGCAGGCCAGGGCATTCGGGACCGTCGCATCGTCGCGGAATCCGACCCGCCAAGCGACCGGTCGTGCTGCCCTGCGGCGACACCTTCCCTCCCTCGCTATGCTCCCGCCCTTGCTCCCCATCGCGGCCGAGGCCGCAACCCCTCCGGGTTGCAAGCGTCGTCGCTGACGCGACGACCAAGAAGGCCTCGCCCGCTCTTCTTGCTGGGGCCCTCCGGCCTCCCGAATCGTCGCGTCCCGCGACGATTCTCCGGCCTTCGGGCCCAGGGAGGAGCCATCGACCTGGATCGACCATGCGACCCTCGATCATCACCTGCTGCGTCCTGCCCCTCCTCCTGCTCGCCGTCGCGCCGGCGCAGGAGATCGTCCGGCGTGGTCCCTGGCAGAAGCGCCACGTCCCCGAGGGTTGGGTCCTGCACGAGACGAGGAACTACCAGATCCAATCGCAGTGCCCGCAGGAGAAGGCCGAGCGGCTCGGGCAGCACATGGAGTCGATGCTCCTGGTCTACAAGGCGATGTTCCGCCCGGACAAGGAGTTCAAGAAGTACACGATCAAGCTCTTCAAGGACCACGAGTCGTTCCTCGCCTACGGACGCGCCCCGGGCGCCGCCGCCTACTACAGCTCGACCGACCGCGAGATGGTCTGCTACGACACCGGTCGTTGGATGGACGAGGTGGTGGGACCCGACACCGGCGAAGCTGCGGTCGAGCCGCCGGCGGAAGGCGAAGGAGACGGCGACGGCGCGAAGGAGGGCGAGGACGAGGATCAAGCCGCGTTCCGCCGCCACATGCGCGACTACGAGATGGACATCCTCGGCGCGGCGGCGCACGAGGGTTGGCACCAGTACTTCCACTGGTACGTCACGTCCTGGGTCCAACTGCCGTCGTGGATCAACGAAGGCATGGGCGACTACTTCTATGCCGCACTGCCCCGCAAGGTGAAGGGCAAGAAGATCCCCGCCGAGCTCGGCCGCATGAACCACATGCGCATGCTCGTCATGAAGATCGCGGCCAAGCAGGGGCGACACGTGCCCATCGATCGCTTCATCCACTACACGCAGTCCGAGTACTACTCGAACCCGAGCATCTGCTACGCGCAGGGCTGGGCCCTCTGCCAGTTCCTGCTGCACAGCGGCAACAAGGACTATGCGCGCGTGGTTCCGACCTTCATCCGCACCGTGCGCGACAGCTCCCTGATCGACGCGGTGAGCGAGAAGGCCTTCAAGGGGATCGATCTCGCGGTCCTCGAGAAGGAGTTTCTCGAGTGGGTGAAGGCGCAGAAGCTCTGAGCGACGCAGTCCGCGGTCCGCTCAGCTCCCGCGCAACAGGCGCTTGCTGATCTTGCCGGTGCCCGTGCGGGGCAGCGCGTCGACGAAGCGGATCGCCTTCGGGGTCTCGAAGCCGGCCAGGCTCGCACGGCAGTGCGCGACGAGCTCGGCGACGGTCGCGACCGCGCCCGGCTTCAACGCGACGGCCGCCACGACGCGCTCACCGAGATCGTCGTCGGGCTCGCCGTAGACGGCGGCCTCGAGCACCGCATCGTGCTCGCAGAGCCGGTGCTCGACCTCGGTGCTGAACACGCTCTCGCCGCCGGTCTTGATGACGTCCTTGGCCCGATCGACGATCCGCACCGAACCGTCGGCGTCCTGGGTCGCGAGATCGCCGGTGCGGAGGAAGCCGTCGGCGGTGAAGGCGGCGGCGGTTGCCGCCGGGTCGTTCCAGTAGCCGGGCGTGACGGTGGGCCCGCGCACGAGGATCTCGCCGACGTTCTGGTCGTCCCGCGGGATGCCCTGCCCGCGCTCGTCGACGACGCGCAGCTCGATCCCGAGCACGGGGCGTCCCGTCCGCGCGGCGATCGCGAGGCGCGTGCCGTCGTCGAGGCCATCGTGTCGCGCGAGCGGGATGCTCAGGGTGAGGTACGGACTCGTCTCCGTCATGCCGTAGGTCTGCACGTAGCGGCAGCGGAAGGTCTCGCGGACGCGTCGCACGGTGGCGGGCGCGATCGGCGCGCCGCCGCTGAGCAGGACGCGGAACGACGACCAGTCCCTCGCGGCGGCGTCGGGCTCGTGCACGAGGCGCGTGAGCATGGTCGGCACGAGGTTGGTCACGGTGACGCGTTCGCGTTCGAGCAGGTCGAGGCACGGGCGCGCCGCGAAGCGCCGCAGGAAGACGTGACGCCCGCCGACGGCGGTGATCGCAAACGTCGCCCAGGCGTCGGCGAGGTGGAACATCGGCGCGACGTGAGCCCAGACGTCGCGTTCACCCAGCGCGAGCTCCGCGATCGTCATGACCGCATGCGCGTGGACGTTGCCGTGCGTGAGCACGACGCCCTTGGGCCGTCCGGTCGTTCCGCTCGTGAAGTAGATCTGCGCCGGATCGTCCGCACGGATCGCCGGCGAGGGCACCGATGCGTGCGCCGGAGCGTCGAGGAGTTCGCGCGGCAGGAGCGCCGGCGCGGCGCACGACTCGCGGTGTTCGCCGTCCGCGACGAGCACGCGCGGCGAAGCGAACGCGACGATCCCATCGACCTCGCTCGCGCTCAGTCGCGTGTTGATCGGGACGAGGATCGCGCCGAGCCGCGCGACCGCGAAGTGGAGCGCCGCGAACTCCGCGTGGTTGTCGCAGAGCGCCGCGACGCGGTCGCCGCGCACGACGCCGCGGGACGCGAGCGCCGACGCCATCGCCCGAGCCGCGTCGCCGAGCTCGCGGTAGGTCCAGCGCAACTCGCTGTCGACCGCGGCGGGCTGGTCCGGCCACAGGAGCTCGGCGCGGTCGAGGAGGCCGGCGAGCGAGGCGTGGGTCATTTCGGCGCTTCGCCCGCCTTCGGGGCGGCGGAGGGCTTCGTCGTCCCCAGGCAGCGCACCAGGAACTCCTCGTACTTGCGCGCCCGCGCGAGACGTTCGACGTCGCCGCCGAGTCCGTGCCCGCCGGTCGGATCGAGGAACAGCTCGACGAGAGTCTCCTTGCCGGCCTTCAGCAATTCGCGGTAGACGCGCACCGTGTCCTGGTAGAGCACGTTGCTGTCCTCCATGCCGTGCACCAGCATCAGCCGTCCCTTCAGGTTCTTCGCGAGCGGCAGCAGCGAGTACTTCTCGAGGTCGGTCGCGCCGGCGCGGCTCGGACCGATCGTGCCGGTGGAGTACCACGAGTTGTAGTTCTGCCACTCGGTGGGGCCCGCGCCCGCGATGCCGAACTTGAAGACGTCCGGCTCGGTGTACATGCACATCTGCGTCTGGAAGCCGCCGAAGCTCCAGCCGTGCATCGCGACCTTCTCGGGATCGACGGCGCGATTCGCGACGAGCCACTTCACGCCGTCCGCGAGGTCCTCGGTCTGCGGTCGGCCGACCTGTTCGAAGTTCGCCTTCTCGAACAACGCGCCGTAGCCCGACATCCCACGCGGATCGATCGTGACGCAGAGCCAACCGTGCGTGCGCGCGAGGTAGCGCGCGAGGAGATAGGCGTCGCCGTGGTAGCTGCCGTCGACGACCTGCTTGCGCGTGCCGAGCGGGCCGCCGTAGACGTAGATCAGCAGCGGTCGCTTCTCGCCGGCGGCGCGCTGCGGTTCGAACAGGAAGCCGTGGATCGTCTGGCCGTTGCGGTTCTCGTAGCTGAACAGCTCGGGACGGACGTCGGTTGCGGCGCGCGCCGGATCGGGATGCGAGTCGGTGATCGTCGTGACGGTGCCCGACGGCGCGACGTGCACGAGTTCCGCGGGGCCATGGCCCCAGGCGCTGAAGTTCGCGAGCACGTGGCCGGCGTCGTTGATCGCGGCGTCGTCCCAGGAGCCGTCGAGCGGGGTGAGGCGGGTCATCGCGCCCGTGTCGACGTCGACGCGATACCCGTCGAGCCGACTCGAATGCTCCTTCGTCGCGGTGACGAACACCGTCTTGCGGTCCTCGCTGAGCCGCACCGGATAGACCTCGAAGGTGCCCGCGGTGAGTTGCCGCTGCGACTCGTAGCGCGGGTCGAGCACGTGCAGATGGCGGAAGCCGCTCTGCTCGCTGAGGAACAACACGTGGCGACCGTCGGCGAGCCAGGTCGGGTTCATCATTCCCGGCGTGTTCGGACCGCCGTCGTGCAGGAAGCGGTAGACGGTCTTCGCCGGTCGTTCGAGCACGCGCTTGAAGCGGCCGGGCACCTCGCCTTTCTCCTCGGGCTTCGGTTGCGCCGCGTCGCCGATCGGAAAGACCGACTCGTGGATGAGCACCTGTCCGGTCTTCTGCTCGAAGGTCGCGAAGACGACGCGCGTGCCGTCGGGTGACCACTCCGGCGTGCGCGCGACGTCGCGCGGGCCGGTGTTCTCGAACTTGTGCACGAGCCACAGCGTGCCGTCCTCGCGCATCGCCGTGTCGAGATCCCAGAGGTAGATGCGGATCTCACCCTTGCCGATCGGATCGTCGGAGACGTGGCGCGGCACCTCCTGCACCTCGACGAAGCGGCCGGTGTACTTCGCGATCTTCACGCGCCGCTCGCCGTCCATCGCGGCCTTGCCCTTGCGCACGACGAAGACCGCGCGCTTGCCGTCCTCGCTGAGTTCGTAGCCTTGGATGCGTTCGTCGCCCTCGATCGGCGGCGTGAGTTCTTCGACGACGTGACTGCCGAAACGGGTGCGGAACAAGTTGCCGTCGACGACGAACGTGAAGCCGCTCCCGTCGGGCAGCCAGGCCGCCTGACCCTCGCCCGCCTTGGTGTGGGTCAGCCGCTCGATGCGGCCGGCGTCGAGTTCGTAGCGGAAGAGGTCGCCCTCGCTGCTGAACAGCAACGCCCTGGCGACCGGCGACCACGCAAAGGAGTTCACGCCGGAGTAGCGCGGCGCCTTCTCGTCGTCCGCGTCGTCGTCGCCGACGTCGGCATCGACGTGCATGTTCGCGATCGCGCGTGCGCGCGCGGCGTCGATCGGCGGCGGGGGCGGGGGTTCCGGCTTCGCGCCTTCGGTCTTTGCGGGCTCGGGCTTGGCAGGCTCGGGTTTCGCCACGGCCGCCTTCGCCTTCTCTTCCCGCTTCTTGCGCTTGTCCTCGCGGTCGGCGAGCACGTCGCGCGCCTTGCTCTGGAACGCGGCCATCGTGCGCGCATCGGTGAGCCGGCGCACTTCGCCGGAGTCGACGTCGAACACGTAGAGATCGTTGCCGTGCCGGCGCTCGACGTACGGCCGATGCAACCACGCGGCATGGCGTCCGTCCTTGCTGTATTCGATGCTCGCCGCACCGGGCCCGAAGAGCCCCTTCTTCGGGAACAGCTTCTCGAGGGTCAGGTCCTCGGCCGGCTGCTGCGCCGCAACGCGGAGGGACAAGGCGAGGAGGACGGCGAGGACGGCCGAGACGCGGGCGACGGACGGTGTGGACGACATCGGAAGAGGGGCCGAGGGAGCGCGCGATCGCGCAGGGGGCTTGCCTATACGCGGTCGGCGGCCGGAGCGAGAGGGGGCTGACGCAGGTAGCGATCCGACATGCCGGGCAACCGATCGGGGAAGGAGTGTGGCCGGTCTGCCTCGCCGATCGACCGAAGACAACGGCAAGGTGCCGCGATCGATGTTGCGTCAGCTCTCGGCGGCATGCTCCCCGACCGGCCATGATCGACCGTAGCCTGCTGCAACGCATCATTTCGAAACTGGAGATCCTCGTCGGCAAGCCGATCGTCCGTGGCCTCGGCGACTCCGTCGAACTCGTGCTCAGCCTCCCGGCGCAAGGAGTGCCGCAGGACGAGATCTGGGAGCACCACCCGGCACTGTGCGCCGAGGACGTCCAGGCGTGCCTGGCGTACGCCCAGTCGATCGATGCGCAGGCACGCGCTTGCCGTCGTGACGATTCGCGGCAGGCGCGTGAGGGTTTCGCGATCCGCGCCGCCCGCGTGACTCCTCACAACACCCGTCGCGAAGGCAGCACGACGTTCGCCACCAACACGCCGGCGGCCAGTGCGGTCGCGACGAGCACCACGCGGAAGGCGTTGGCGACGCCGGCGATCACGTCCTGCTGTTGGATCAGGACTTCGAGGCTCGTGAAGCCGAGGCTGCCGGGGACGAGGAGGAAGAGACCGGGAACCAGGACGAGGCTAGCCGGGCGATTGAGCGTGCGCGCGATGGTGTTCGCGAGGAGGCCGACAAGGAGCGAGCCGCAAAACGCTCCGAGTTCGTGACCCAGCAGCGCGCTGCCGAGGCGCGCGCCGGCGAACGCGACGAGGCACGCGCAGAAGACCAAGGCGACGTCGCGACGCATCACGCGGAGCAACAGCGAATACGCGCACGGCGCCGCGATCAGCGCCGCGACGACCGCAATGCCCGGCAGCGCGGTGGCCGGTGTCGCGAGGCGTGGTTCGCCGAAGGCGGCGGCGCCGATGCGCCAACCGAGGGCGGCGCCGAACGCGAGCGCGAGGAACACCGCGCAGGCGCCCGCGAAGCGCGCCGTGCCCGACGCGAGATGGCGCGTCGCGATCTCGGTGACCGCCGTCGTCAGCATGAAGCCCGGCAGCAGATAGACGATGCTCGCGAGCGTGACCTTGCCGACCGCGAGTCCGTCGTAGGTCGCACCGAGACCCGCCGCGGCGAATGCCGCGACGAAGCCCGCGATCGCTTCGGTGAGCACGCTCGCGTCGCGCCGTGCGCCGAGCACGCGTGCGATCGCGCCGGCGACCAGACCGATGCCCGCCGCCGCCGCGACTTCGCGCGCGCCGCCGCCGAGGAACACGGAAGCACTCGCCGCGGCGAGCGCGAACGACGGCAGTTCCAACCACGGCTTCAGTGCGCGCCGTTCGGTGAGGAGCCTGGTCAACTCGCGCCGGGCGTCCGACAGCGAGATTCCGGCGCCCGCGACCTGGACGAGCAATGCGTCGAGCGTCGCGAGACGACCGAGGTCCTGGGTGCCCGGTTCGGTGCGGACGAGGAACACCGTCTGGCCGCCGAGCGGACCGAACGCGCCGTGGATCGACATCGGCAGCGCGAAGAACTGGCCGATGAGTCCGAAGCGCCGCGCCACCGCGGTCATCGCCGACTCGATGCGCTGCGCGTGCGCGCCATGGCGATGGAGCGCCATGCCGAGTCGCACGACGAACTCCATCGCCGTCCGCTCGACGGGCGGCGTCGCCTCGGACGCGAGGCGTTCGCGGATCGGATCGGGTTCGGCCACTGCGGTCGGTGCCGCATGCTCCACGCGCGACCGGCCTGCGCAACGCGCAATTCCCCGGCGGGACTCGCCGTTGCCCCGGCATGTCCCGGCTCGCTCCCTCGCTCCACCGGCCGTCCCCGTGTGCGGCGCTCGATGCGCTCGTCGGCAGCACACCGCTCCTCGAGATCCGCCTCCGGCTCGACGGCCGTCCGTTCCGGGTGTTCGCGAAGTACGAGTCGATGAACATGACCGGCAGCGTGAAGGATCGCATGGCGGCGCACGTGATGCGGCGCGGCTACGAGCGCGGCGAGCTGGAGCCCGGCGACCTGATCGCGGAGTGCAGCAGCGGCAACACCGGCATCTCGTTCGCGGCGCTCGGCAAGGCGCTGGGTCACCCGGTCCGCATCTTCATGCCCGACTGGATGAGTCCCGAGCGGCGCATGTTGATCGAGGCCTTCGGCGCGGAGGTCGTCGGCATCTCGCGCGAGCAGGGCGGTTTCCTCGGCGGGGTCGCGGCGGCGCAGCGCTGCAAGGCGGAGAGCAAGCGCGTGTTCCTGCCGCGGCAGTTCGACAACGTGGACAACGTCGAGGCGCACGAACTCGGCACCGGCGAGGAGATCGTCGATCAGCTCGCGCGGCTCGGGCTGCGGGCCGACGCGTTCGTCGCCGGCGTGGGGACGGGAGGCACGGTGATGGGAGTCGGCAGGCGATTGCGCCGCGGCAATCCGAAGTGCCGAGTGCACGCGCTCGAGCCGGCGAGTTCGCCGACCCTGCGCACCGGGCGCTGCGTCGGCCGCCACCGCATCCAGGGCATCAGCGACGAGTTCGTGCCGTCGATCGTCCATCTCGACGAACTCGATCACGTCGTCGACGCCCACGACGGCGACGCGATCCTGATGGCGCAGAAGATGGCGCGCAAGCTCGGGCTCGCGGTCGGCATCTCGTCGGGGGCGAACGTCGTCGGCGCGATTCAACTCGCCGAGGAACTCGGATCCGACGCGGTGGTCGTCACCGTGCTGCCCGACTCGAACAAGAAGTACCTGTCGACCGACCTCTGCCGCGCCGAGCCGGCGCGCGAGGACTACTGGACCCCGCGCGTCGTGCTCGAGTCGTTCGCCGCGCTGCGGTGAGTGGGCGCTGCCGGCGAGTCGCCGTCACTGTGAGAGGAAGCTCGCGGCGTTGGTCAGCGCGCCCGCTGGTGCGAACAAGAACGCCTGGAAGGAAACGCGTCCCACGCCACGGATCCAGTTGTTCGGTTGCGGATAGCGGATGCGCACGTCGACACCGCTGCCGTCGAGGATTCCGGCGACGATGACGGCTGGCGCGAGTTGGTTCGGATCGAGGCAGATGAATCCGATCGCCCCGAGCTGCACTGGTTGCCCGGCGAGCCCGCCGATGGATGCGAACACGTTGTAGGCCGTGAATGGGTGGTTGGCGTCCGTCACCTCGAACGCGACGCCGTCGAGCCGAGGATGGCGATGATCGGGATGGAGACCCGCAACGCCGAAGTTCGGGTTCGGCGAGACGCGGTATGCCGGGCTGATGTCGGCTGCCAGGCGAAGGGTCGAAGCCGTCGTCAGCATG
>JACRLW010000004.1:83369-96822 GCA_016235155.1 Planctomycetota bacterium | reverse complement strand
AGGCCTCGATCCCGCGCCAGCACTTCCGCGCGGGACGGCAACTGTTGGGATGCACGAGCCCGTCGTCGGGCCCGACGCAGGTGCAACTGCGCTGGCACCAGTAGTACCCGTCGCCCGGGACCGAGCGGTCGTCGTGGACGACGTCGTCCATGCCGTGGGTGAGCATCTGCTTCATCACGAGGGAGGTGCACAGATCCCGCGGCACGAGGTCACGATGAGTGCGGGGACGATCGTTGTTCTGGTTCGCCATCGTCAGACCTCCGCGCAGGCGGCGCGCAGTGCGTCGATCAGCACGGCCTGGCCCTGCTCGATCTTGTAGGCGTTGTGGGTGAGCGCCTGCGCGTCCTTGAACGCGGCGCGCGCGGCGGATGCGAACAGCTCGTCGGACGGCGGCTTGCCGATCAGGGATTTCGCGGCGTCGTCGCATGGCCACGGCACGGGCGCGACCGCGCCGAGAGCGATGCGCGCGGCGCGAATCACGCCGTCTTCGATCGCGACGTGGACCGCGGCGGACGTGGTGGGCCAGTCGAAGCTCGCCTTCTCGCGCGCTTCGCGGTACGCGCTGTTGCCCTCGATCACGTCGCGGCCGATGTGCACGGCGATCAACAACTCGCCGGGCTCGAGCGTGTGTTCGGGCAGCGCGGCGAGCCCGTGCTCGGGCCACAGGGCACGGATCGGGATCCGTCGCGTGGCGTCGCCGCTCTGGATCTCGGCCTCCGCACCCAGCACGCAGAGCGCGGTCGCGCAGTTGCTCGGGTGCACGCGCACGCAGTCGAAGCCGCCGAAGATCGCGTGGTAGCGGTTCTCGCCCTCGCGGGCCATGCAGGTCGGACCGTCGCCGCCGTGCGAGCAGCCGATGCCGGCCGAGCGCAGATACCAGCAGCGCGCGCGTTGGAGCAGGTTGCCGCCGAGCGTCGCGCGACGGCGCACCTGCGGGGTCGCGGCTTCACCGGCGGCTTCGCGCAGGGCGCGGAGGGCGCGCGAGGCGGTGTTCTCGTGTTCGGCGATCTCGTGGAGCGTCGTGAGCGCGCCGAGGCGCAGGCTCTGCGCGTCGATCGTGATCCCGCCGAGGTCCTTGCGCAGGCGTCCGATGTCGACGAGCTGCGGCAGCGACTCCTTGCGCTCCTTGAGCCGGTCGACCAGATCGATGCCCGCGGCCTTGTAGACGGCGCCGTCGACGCAGGCGCCGCGCGCCTCCGCGAGGTCCTTGCAGATCGTCAGCGTGAAGGGATTCATGCTCAGCGGCCCTCCGTCTTCGAAGCACGGCGCGACGCCAGCGCGGCGAGCACCTTGTCGGGAGTGATCGGCAGGCTGCGCATGCGCACGCCGATCGCGTTGGAGACGGCATTCGCGACCGCGGCGGGAGCCGCGACCGAGGGCGGTTCGCCGAGACCGGCGGCGCCGGCGTTGTTCTTGCCGTTCGCGACGGAGACGAGGATCGCTTCGATCTCGGGCACGTCGCGCGGACCGGCGACCTTGTACCAGGAGAGATCGCCGTTCAGCATCCGGCCGTTGCGGCGGTCCATCACGCGCTGCTCGTGCAGGGCATAGCTGATGCCCTGGATCATCGCGCCGAGAACCTGGCTCTCGGCGAGCTTCTTGGCGATCACGAGGCCGCAGTCCTGCACGGCGAGCATCTTCGTGACGCGCACGAAGCCCGTCGCCGTGTCGACGTCGACCGACGCGAACTGGCAGCCGGAGACGCTGTCCTTGTAGCCCGCGCCGTTGCGGAAGCGGCGGCCGGTCGCCTCGATCGGATTCGGCCCGATCGCGCGGCAGGCTTCGTCGAAGGGCAGCGTGCGATCGCCCGCGATCACCTTGCCCGCTTCGAAGCGCACGTTCGCCGCCTCGACGCCGAGCTTGCCCGCGACGCGCTCGCAGAGTTCCTGCTTCGCGAGGTGCGCGGCGTGGCGCGCGGTCGGGGCAAGGCTCGGCGTCGTCGTGCTGCCGCCGCTCGCGGGCCCGACCGGATCCGTCGTGTGGCCCATCGTGACCGTCACGCGCGACGGCGACACACCGAGTTCCTCGGCGATCAGGATCGCGAGCACCGTCTTCATGCCGCTCCCGATGTCCTGGGCGCCGTTCTTGGCCTCGATCGTGCCGTCCTGGTGGATGCGGCACAGCACGTTGTTGCCGGCACCGCCCATCGCACCCCAGGTCGCGGCCGCGCAACCGGCACCGCGCAGGATGCGCGGCGATTCGCCGTCGCGCGGGGAGCCGGGCGACGGATTGACGCGCTCCTTCCAACCGAAGCGTTCCCCGCCGAGCTTCCATTCGTGCTGGCGGAGCTCGTCGCCGTCGTTGAGCAGGCGGAAGGCGAGCGGGTCGATACCGGCCTTCTGCGCCAGTTCGTCGAGCATGCCCTCGGCGGCGAAGTTGCCCTGCGGCCAACCGGGCGCGCGCATCGGGCGGCCGGCGTCGGTGAAGGTCACAAGATCGACGTGCTCGGTGCGGGACTTCGCGGCGCCGAGCCAACTGCGCACGTGCGTCGCGCGACCGCCGCTGCCGGAGAATCCCGGACCGCCGAACGACTGCCAGTCCCAGGCCGCGAGCTTGCCGTTCGCGTCGACGCCCGCGCGGATGCGCATCAACGCCGAGGGCCGGTTGCCCGCGCAGGTGTGCTCCTCGTAGCGGTCGAGCATCAGCTTGACCGGGGCCTTCGCCTCGCGCGCGAGCAGCACCGACGCGAGCGCTTCGGTGCCGGGGACGAACTTGCTGCCGAAGCCGCCGCCGACGAACTCGGCGTGCACGCGCAGCTTGTCGACCGGAACACCGGCCGCTTCCGCGAGACCCTGGCGGATGCCGAAGGTCGCCTGCGTGCTGCACCAGACGTCGACGCTGCCGTCGTCGTTCCAGCGCGACACCGCGCCGTGCGACTCGAGGCTGCTGTGCGTCTGCACCTCGACCGACCAGGTGCCTTCCGCGACGTGAGCACTCTGGGCGAGCGCGGCATCGACCTCGTCCTTGCCCTTCTCGGGCCAGGGCGAGGTGACGTTGCCCGCGGCGTCGAGCGCCGGCGCACCCTCGGCCTCGCGCAGGTCGATCGGGGCCGTCGCCTCGAGTTCGTAGCGCGCGTCGATCCTGGCGAGAGCGTCCTTCGCCTGATCGAGGCTGTCCGCGGCGATCGCGGCGATCGGATCGCCGACGAAGCGCACCTGATGTCCGATCTCCTTGAGCGGGATCGCGGCGCGCACGCCGGGCATCGCGGCCACAGCACTCAGGTCGAGTGCCGCGAGCTTGCCGCGCGGATGCGGCGAGCGGGCGAGGACGCCGAAACGCAGGCCGGGCAGGTTGACGTCGAAGGCGTACTTCGCGCGGCCGGTGACCTTCGCGATCGCGTCCATGCGATCGTGCTCGCCGCCGACCTGCGTGAACTTCGTGGTCAGATCCCAGTGCGGGGCGTCGTCCGGAGCGACGTCGACCGTGACCTTCTTCTCGCCGCCCAGAAAGCCGAGCGTGAGTTCGACGGGTTCGCGCTTCATCGCTTGCCTCCCTGCTTGCCGGCGATCTCGACGGCGTCGACCACGCGCCCGTAGGTGCCGCAGCGGCAGATGTTGCCCGACAGCTCCTTCCGGATCGTCTCGCGCGAGGGCGAGGGATGGCGGTTCAAGCACGCGACGGCGCTCATCACGAAGCCCGGCGTGCAGAAGCCGCACTGCATGGCGTCGCAGTGGACGAAGGCCGCCTGCACGGGATGGAGCACGTTGCCCTCGGCGAGACCCTCGATGGTGTTCACGTCGCGGCCCTCGGCGTCGAAGGCGAGCGTGAGACAGGCGTTGATCGGCTCGCCGTCGAGGAGCACGGTGCAACCGCCGCAGGCGCCGCGGTCGCAGATCTTCTTCGTGCCGGTGAGGTCGAGCGTGTCGCGGAGCGCGTCGAGCAGCGTCGTGCGCGGTTCGACCTGGAGCTTGCGCTCGACGCCGTTGATGCGCAGCGCGAGTTCGTGCTGGCCGGGCTCGAGCTTGCGCGGGCCGTCGGGCGTCGTGCGCAGCGCCTGGTCCGCCGCGGTCGCGCCGCCGCCGACGGCCGCCGCGATCGACGCGCCCTTCAAGAAGCTGCGCCGTGAGAAGCCGGATTCGCTCATGACTGCCTCGGTCGTGCGTGAGTCCCGCTTCGCGCGTGCGAGTGCAACGAGCGAGGCGAGCGGGGGCGGAGTGTACTCAGCCGCCCGCCGCGCGCCGAGTCAGCGATTCGGCCGCGACTCGGAACTGTGGTCGTGCAGGATCCGCAGGCCGTCCGCGGTGCGCGCGACGAGCAGCGTGAAGAAGCCGTCGGCGGGCTCGGCGCGCTCGAGGTGGTAGCGGCCGACGACGATCGCGTGGTCCGCGCCGAGGGGGCGGACGCTCAGGAGCTCGAAGTCCAGGCGGCCGCGGCTCGCGGCGTCGGGATAGCCGCGGCGGTAGTTCGCGAGCGTCTGCTCCCAGCCGCGCGTGAGGCCCGAGGCACCGACGAAGCCGAGTTCGTCGCCGTGCTCATAGGTCGCCATGAAGCCTTCGAGGTCGCCGCGGTTCCAGGCCTCGCGCTGGGTGTCGAGGACCGCTTGCAGCTCGGCCTGCGGGATCGGCGCGCCCGTGCACGCGCCGAGCGACGCGGACACCAGGACGAGAAGGGAAACGACACGGAGGTTCCGTCGCATCATGGCTTCGATCCTGCGCTCGCGCGCTGCAGCGCCGACAGCGCCGCGTTCTGCACCTTGATCGCCATCACGATGAGCTCGCGCTTGCGATCCTCGCGCATGCGCCAGGCTTCGCCGTCCTTCTCGCGCACGGCGTCGTCGACGCGCGCGATGACGGCCTCGCGGTCCTGCACGGCGAGGCGCTCGACGAGCTTCTCGAGGCGATCGCCCGATTGCGCGAAGAGGTAGTGGAAGCGCGGCACGAGCAAGGCATACAGCGGATCCATGTCCGGTTCGGCGGCGACGAACGCGGCGGCGGCAGCCTCGATCGTGGTGCGGTGCACGCGGTGGCTGAGCGCGGCCTTCTTGATCTCCTCGTAGAGGCGTTCGCGCGGCTTGCCGTGCAAGGGCGACACGTGCCGCTTCTCGCCGAGCACCGTCCAGCCGAAGGGGACCGCGTCGACGTCGGGCACGTCGACCGGTTTGCCGGAGTACCACACGTCGTAGAGCGTGACGCCCGGATACGCGCGCGCGTCGAGGTCGCAGTAGGTGTGCGCGAACCAGGCGCCGAGCCTGCGCTGCGCTTCGTCCTTGTCGAGCGCGTCGATCACGCGCGCGACCGCGTGGTCGCTGCCCGGCGGATGGCCCGCGAGCGCGTTCGCGAACACGTCGTCGTAGCTCAGCGCCGCCTTGCGCACGATGCGGCCGAGGTACCAGTCGTAGTCGACCTCGCGCACGAGGTCGGGCAGGTAGGCGGGGCGGGCATAGCGGGCCGCGATCGCCTTGTGCTCGCGGGACTCGGCGGGCATCGCACGCCGCTCGCCGCCGCCCTGGGCCTGGCGATAGGGCGCGCCGGCGTCGGTCACCGGGTCGCCGAAGGTCGGCGCGCAGGAGGGCGCGTCCGGCAACGCGTCGAAGTCGCAGCGCAGGTCGGCGATGCGCAACACCGCCTGGTCCTCCAACCACGCGAGCTGCCGCTCGAGGAGACGGATCGCGGTGGCCTTCTTGCGGACGTCGAGTGCCTTGAAGCGGGCGAGCGCCTCGTCGAGTTGCGCGCGCTCGGGAGCCGTGGGTTCCTGCGCGGGTTCGAGCGCAGGTTCCTGCGCGGCCGTGATCCCGAACACGGCGACGCACGCGAGGACGGAGCGGGGAACGTCGAAAAAAAGTGCCACTTCGAGAAACCTTCCCCTTCGGGAAAGTTAGTCCGAGCCGTCCGTGCGCGGGCGCGTGGCCCGAGTGCGGACGACCCGGACTGTAGGCTTTCCACCGAGGAGCTGAGGACACGGTGTCCGAGGCTCCGGGGGCGAGGTGGAAAGCCTACGCTTTTGTACGGGCGCGCCAAGTTGGCGGGGATCGCGGACGCGAGTCACTCGTGCCGCAGCGCCTCGACCGGATCCATGTTCGCGGCGCGCCAGGCCGGGTAGAGCCCGAACACCACGCCGACGACGAAGGAGATGCCGAAGGCGAGCAGCACGTGCGGGACCAGCACGATCGTCGGCTCCTTGAAGAGCGGCGTGATGACGTCGTAGGGGACGCGCCAGCCGACGATCACGCCGAGCAGCCCGCCGATCCCGGACAACACGCCGGTCTCGACGATGAACTGCTGCACGACGTGCGCCTTCTTCGCGCCGAGCGCGCGGCGGATGCCGATCTCGCGGGTGCGCTCGGTCACTGTCGCGAGCATGACGTTCATGATGCCGATGCCGCCGACGAGCAGGGAGATGCCCGCCATGCAGCCCATCATGAAGTTCCACTTCTCCTTGCTCTCCTCGGCTTCGCGAAGCAGTTCCAGCGGGACGGTCACGACGACGTCCGACTGATCGACGTGGTTGTCGGTCAGCGACGTGCGCACGACGTTCGCCGCCGGCATCACGTCCTCGATGCTGCGCAGCTTGATCTTGATCTCGTTCAGTTCGACGCGCTCGCGCGTCGTGGAGCCGCCGGAGATGCGGGTCGTCTCCTCGCCGATGCGCGACTGCGACGTGCTCATCGGGATGAACACGCACATGTCGAGCGGCGGGCCGACGCTGCCGCTCGAGCGGCCGAGTTCCTCGAGCACGCCGACGACCGAGTAGCGGTCGTTGTCGATGCGGATCGTCTCGCCGAGCGGGTCCTCGAGCGGGAAGAGGGTCTGCGCGGCCTGGCCGCCCAGCACGCAGACGTTGGCCTTGCGCATCATGTCGACGGCGCTGATCCAGCGGCCCTCGTGCACGCGCATGCCGACGACGTCGAGGAAATCGGGCTCGGTGCCGACAGCGACGCTCGACATCCAGTGGGCGTCGGCGCGCATGTCGGACTTGGTCTCGCGCACCTGGACGATCTTCTCGGCGGTCGCGAGCGCGACCTTCAGGCGTTCGGCGTCGCGGTAGGTGAGGCCGTAGGTCAGCGCCGTCCACATCGACATGCTCGACTGGTTGGCGTTGTCGGGCGGCTTCGTGCTGCGGACGAGGATGTTGGTCGAGCCGAGCGCCTTGATCCGCTCCAGCGCCTCGCGGCTCGCGCCCTCGCCGATCGCGAGCATGCCGATCACCGCCGACACGCCGAACAAGAGGCCGAGCATCGTCAGCGCCGAGCGCAGCTTGTGCAGGAGCAGGCTCTTGATGCCGAGCCGCACCGTCCGGACCAGGCCGCGGATCACCGGCGGTTCTCCACGATGCGGTCGACCTTGCCGTCGGCGAGCCACACCGTCCGCTCGGCGTGCGACGCGACGTTGTCGTTGTGCGTCACGATCACGATCGTCACGCCGTCACGGTTGAGTTCGTCGAGGACGGCGAGGATCTCACGCTCGGTGTTGCTGTCGAGGTTGCCGGTCGCTTCGTCGGCGAGGAGGAACAGCGGGTCGTTCATCAGCGACCGCGCGATCGCGACGCGCTGCTGCTGGCCGCCGGACAGCTCTGCGGGGCGGTGGTGGAGGCGGCCCTCGAGCCCGACCCGCTCGGCGAGCTGCGCCGCCTTCCTGCGCGACGAGGCGCCGACCTTGTCCTGGTAGAAGAGCGGGACCTCGAGGTTCTCGAGGACGGTGAGCTGCGGGATCAGGTTGAACGACTGGAAGATGAAGCCGATCTCGCGGCCGCGGACCTCGCTGAGCTGGTTGTCCGAGAGCCGTGCGACGTCGCGTCCCCCGAGCAGGTACGCGCCCGAGCTCGGGCGATCGAGGCAACCGAGCAGGTTGAGGCAGGTGCTCTTGCCCGAACCGCTGCGCCCCATGATCGCGACGAACTCGCCGCGCTTGATCTGCATCGAGACGCCGTCCAGCGCGCGCACGACGGTGTCGCCCATCGCGTAGTGGCGGTGAACGTCGACGAACTCGGCGATCACCTCGCCGGGCGCGATGTCGGCCTCGGGGGTGTGCGCGGGCGCCGCCAGCGGGCTCAACGACCACCGTCCCGGGGCTGGCCGTCGCGCCGGGTGCCGTCACGCGGGGGACCGTCGCGGTTCGGAGCCCCCTCGCCCGGCGGAGCGCCGCCCTCGCCGCGCATGCGTCGCCCGCCGGCGCCGCCCTCGCCGCGCGGCCGGCCCTCGCCGCCGAAGCGAGAGCGCATCTGTTCCATCATCTTGGTCTGCATCTCGGCGAGTTCGGGATCGTTCGCGATCGCGTCGCGGACGTCCTGGTTGCGCCACGCGGCCATGCCGTCCGCTTCGAGCAACTCCTTGAACTCGGGGTGCTTCTGCAGCACCGCCGCGCGGAACGACTCGCGCGTGATCTCGCCGTCGACGGTCGCGGGGGCCGCCGTGCCGGGTTCGCCGGCCGTGGCGTCGACCGCGGGAACGCCGCGGTTCACATCGCCGGGGAGCTGCGGAGTGGGATCCTGCGCGGCGACCTCCGACGGCTCCTCGGGGAACTTCGGCGCGGTGCTGCCCGGCGGCGGCGCGAGGTAGATGCGTTCGCCCTCGACCAGGCCGTCGAGGATCTCGACCTGCGCGGTCGTCGATCGGCCGAGCTTCACCTTCGCGGCGGTGGGGCCCTTTTGCGTCGCCTTCCACACGTACTGCGTGCGGTCGACGCGACGCACCGCGGAGACCGGCACCGCGATCGTGTCGGGCACGGTGCCGACGCGGATCTCGACTCCCGCGGTCATGTTGGGGCGCAGTCCGCCGCTCTCGTTCTTCGTGTCGAGCTCGACCCAGGTCTTGTAGACCTTGCGCGTGCTGCTCATGAAGCGCGAGCCGGAGTCGGCCACCGGCGAAACGCGTGTGACGCGTCCGGCGAAGGTCTGGTCGGGGAAGGCCTCGAGCTGGATGACGGCGAGCTGGCCGACGCGGACCTTGTCGACGTCGGCTTCCTGGATCTTCACCTCCGCGACCATGCGGGTGACGTCGGGCAGCACGAGCAGCGTCTGCCGTTCGCGCACCTGGCTGCCTTCCTGCACGACGTCGCGACTGCGGTCGTCGACTTCGGCGGCGACCACGAGGCCCGCGGTCGGCGCGTTGATGATCGCGCCCTTGATCTGCGTGTCGAAGTTCTTCAGGCGCTCGTCGGCGAGCTCGTGCTCCTTCTCCTTGCTGTAGACGTCGGCCTCCTGGCTGGCCTTCTTCGCCGCGTTCGACGCGATGACCTTCTCGAACTCGAGCGCCGCGTTGTCGAGCTTGAGGCCGAGATCGATGATCGACTTGCGGAGCGAGTAGCTGATCAGGATGTCGAGTTTTTGCCAGGCGAGGGAGACCTTGGACTTCTGGCTCTCGAACCTCAGGCGGTCCTGTTCGAGCTCGAGCCGGGTGATGTAGTCCTTCGATTGGAGCTTGATGCTCTTGTTGTACTTGTCCTCGTCGAGCGCGAGCTGCTGCTGGGCGATGTTGATCTCGTCGAGCTGCTCGAGCACCTGCTGGCCGAGTTCGCCCATCTCATGGTCGAGATTCGCCGCAACCTCACGGGTCGGGTCGACCTGTTTCTCGAGGAGGACGGCGCGGATCTTGTCGGGCAGCTCGCCGTACTGAGGTCGGCTCGAGACGGCGGTCCGGACGCGCTCGATCAGCTCCTTGTTGGTGATGCGTTCGGCCTGCTGCGCCTCGGTCATGTTCGCGCCGGGGGCCCGTCCGATGAACTTCTCCAGGTCGATCCGCGCGATGTCGAGCTTGCTCTTCGCCTCGGCCGCGGCGGCGGTGAGTTCCTTGCCGAGGATCTCGAGGTTCTGTTGGGCGGCGACGAGGCTCGCGCGCGATCGCTCGACCGAGATGCCCTGCGTCGCGCGCTTCTCGCGGAGGTCGCTGACGTCGAGCTCGATGAGCCGCTGGTCCTTCTTGACGACCGTGCCCTCCTTCTCGAGGAAGATCAGCGTCGCCTGGCCCTCGATCATCGAGCGGATGCGCGTCTCGTTCGCCGCCTTGAGCTCTCCGTTCTCGCGGACCGTGATCAGCATCGGCCCCTTCACGACCGAGTAGAGGTCGGGGGCCTGGCTGTCGAAGGCGCTCGGCGACGACGAGTCGTCGCTGCACGAGGCGGCGAGCGCGAGCACGATCAGGCCGGCATGGCAGCGAGCGCGGCGGGATGGACTGGACATGACGGAAGGCTTCACGGCCGCAACGCACGCGCGGCGTCGCGCGTGTCCTGCGGACCGGTCGGAAGGGGAAGGGACGGATCGAAGCGCAGACCGCGCGGCTCGACCTCGAGGCCTTCGAGGTCGCGCAGCAGGCGCAGCTTGCTCGTCGAGTAGTCGACGGTCGCCGAGGTCAGCCCGAGACGCGCGGCCAGGAGGTCGTCCTCGGCGTCGAGGAGGTCGAGCGCGGATGCGCGGTCGGCGAGGTAGAGCTCGCGCGTGCTGTCGACGCGACGCTCGGCGAGCGCCACGGCGTTCTTCTGGATCTTCCAGTCCTCGACGCGCGTGACGATGTCGCGCAGCGCGGCGCGCACCTGCTGGAGGATCTGGTCCGCCAGTTCGTCGCGCGTGCGCATGCGGTCGTCGAGCGAGATGAACGCCGAGCGGTAGGCGTTGCGTTCACCCAACCGATCGAGCGCGAGCCCGAGATCGAAACCCGCCGACCACGACACCTTGGACCAGTCGAAGACGAAGGCCTTGCCGGGTTCCGTCGGCACCTGGATCGCGGCCGAGAGATCGAGCGTGCTGCCGAGCGCGTCCTCGGCGACGACGAGTTGCCGCGCGGAGTCCTCGACCCGATCGCGCGCCGTGCGGTAGTCGTAGCGCCGCTGCAGCGCGAGCCGGACCGCGGTGTCGGCGTCGAGTCCGACCGGCGCGACGTCCATCGCGGCGAGGCGCTCGAGTTCGGCGGGATCGAGTTCGATCACGGCCGTCATCGGCAGGCCGAGCAGTTCCTTCAGCGAGTCGAGCGCGGACTCGAGCCGGTTGTTCGCGTTCAGCAACGCGTTCTCCGCGCCGAGCTCGTTCTGCCGCGCGCGGTCGAGGTCGCCGAGCGGCCGGCGGCCGGCTTCGTACAGCGCCTGGATCTGCTCGCGTGCGCGGCGGATGCCGTCGAGGTTGCGCCGCTGGCTGTCGATGTTCCGGAGCTGCGCGAGCAGGGAGAAGTACTCGCTCACGACGTTGACCGCGAAGGTCGCGCGGAAGCGTTCGAAGCTGCGGACCGCGTAGACGACGTCGCGTTCGGCCTGCGTCAGCGGCTCGCGGACGATCGATTCGCCGGCGCCGCGCAGGAGGGGCTGGGTGAGGCTCAGACCGAGGATCGAAGACTCGTTCCAGCCGGCGCCGCCGCTCAGCAGGGACTTGAACAGGTTGTTCGCAAAGGACGCGACGACCCGGGTGCCCGAAGTCGACCGCACCGAGGCGCTGAGGTCGTCGGAGAGGCCGAGCGAAGCGGTGTCGGTCCCGACCCCGGACACGTCGGCCGCCGCGCCGCCGCCCCAGCGGAGCTCGAAGTCGTGGCGGGCCGAAGTCAGGGACAGTGCGGTCCGGTAGAGCGACTCACGCTGGCGCAGGTAGTCGCGGCTGTTCTCGGCGGCGACATCGAGCGCGGTCGGGATGTCGAGGCGGACGACCGGCGCCTTCCCCTCGGCGAGCTGGGTCTTCAGCGTTTCCCGCAGGGTCCCCGCGGCGCCGCCGATGCGCTCGACCTTCGCCTCGCCGGTGACCTCTTCATGGGCCCGCACAAGGATCGCGTAGGCGTCGGCGTCAGCTTCCTGGCGGTACTCCGGAGCGGTCGCGCAGGCTGAGAGGACGAGGACCGCGGCGAGCGGAAGGGCTGGGACGTTGCGACGCGCGCGTGCGCAAGGGAACAGGGCGGGCGACAACGGACGTTCTCGTCGAAGTGCGTGGGGAGGCTGCGCGGTCTTCGCGGCCGGAGGAGCCTAGCGAGGGATCGTCACTGGCCCGGACGGCCGTGCTCCGATTACCATCGTGCTACAGGGCGCCTCACCGCTGGACGTCCTGTCGCGCGGGCGCGCGAGCGAGGGGCGGTGATCGACGACGTGATGACCGAGATCCTGGTCACGGCCGGGCCCACGCGTGAGCACCTGGACGACGTCCGGTTCCTGAGCAACGGGAGCACCGGTCGCATGGGCTTCGCGATCGCGAGCGCGGCCGCGGCGCGCGGTTGTTCCGTCACCCTGGTCGCGGGACCGTCGAGCCTGCCGACGCCCGACGGCGTGCACCGCGTCGACGTGATCTCCGCGCGCGACATGCTCGATGCCGCCGAAACGGCCTTCGACCGCTGCGACGTCGCGTTCTTCGCCGCGGCGGTCGCCGACCACCGGCCGGCGCGTCGCGCGTCGGGCAAGCCGCCGAAGGTCGAAGGGCCGCAGACGCTGGAACTCGTGCCCAATCCCGACATCGCGCGCACGCTCGGCGCGCGCAAGGGCAGGCGCGTGTGCGTGGGCTTCGCGCTCGAGTCGTACGCCGATCCCGCGCAGCGCGACGCCGCGTTCGCGCGGGCGAAGGACAAGCTCGCGCGCAAGTCCTTCGACCTGTGCGTCGTCAACGCGCCCGAGGCGCTCGGCGACGCCGCGAGCCGGGTCGTCGTGCTGGCGCGTGACGGCCGCATCGAGGAACTCCCGCGGCAGTCCAAGGCCAAGACCGCTGAGTTGCTGGTCGACAAGGCGCTCGCGCAGCGCGCCGCGAACGGAGACAGCTCATGAAGCAACGCCGGCAAGGTCATCGATTCGTCCCCATCGAGGACGTGCCGCGTCGCGAGCTCAGCCCGCGCGCCCGCGAGGTCGTGGCACTCGCCGTCGTCGGCGCGGCGCTGTTCCTGCTGCTCGCGCTCGCGACCTTCGACAAGTCCCGGCTCGACGGTGCGGAGATCCCGCGCGGGTCTTTGCGCAACGTCGGCGGCGTCGTCGGCTACCACCTCGCCGACGGCCTCACCTGGATCTTCGGAGCGGGAGCGTGGGTGCTCGCGATCGCGACGTCGATCGCCGGCGTGCTGGTCTTCGCGGGCCGCGTCGTCGAACGCCCGGCGATCAAGGTCTGCGGGCTGCTCGTGTTCACGGGGATGCTCGCCGTGCTGCTCGCGGGGCCGCACGGGGCCGCCGAACCGTCGCGCCTGTTCCCGTACGGACCCGGCGGCATGTTCGGCGCGAACCTCTCGCCGCGGCTCTACCACTCGCTCGGCGGATCGGGCCGGCTGCTCGTCGTGTTGTTCGGTGCGCTCTGCGCCCTGCTCCTCGCGACCGAGTGGCTGCTCTCGTCGCTCCTCCTGCGCGTCGCGCACGGCGTCGAAGGCGCGGCCCACCGCGTGCGCGGCATGGGGCCGGACCTGGCGCTCGCGGGCCAACTCGCCGGCGGCGTCAGCGAGGCGACCGCGGCGGCGGTGGTCGCGGCGACGCCGCGGCGGCGTCGCGCGCGGCGGGACGAGGACGTATCCGGGTCCGAGGTCGAGGAGCCGATCCCCGACGATGCCTCGCCGAGCCCCGCACCGCTCGAGGCCGAGGTC
>JACRLW010000004.1:0-83360 GCA_016235155.1 Planctomycetota bacterium | reverse complement strand
GCTCGAGGTCGAGGTCGAACTCGAGTCGGGGCCGGACTCCGAGCCCGAGCCCGAGCCCGAACTGCAGCCCGAACCCGAGTCCGGAACCGGAACCGAAGAGGGCGCACCCGCGGCGGAAGCTCCCGCGCAGGACACGGAATCCCTCGCCGAACGCGACGCCCGCGCGCGCGAGGCGCGGCTGCGCATCGAGCGCCGCGCCGCGAAGAAGCGCCTGAAGGCCCGCAGCCGCGACGGCCACCCGCAGCTCCCCTTCGCGGAGCCCTGGACCTACCCGCCGATCGAACTGCTGCGCGACGTGCCGAGCGTCACCGCCGAGAACAGCGTCAAGCTGCTCGAGCAGAACAAGGAGGCGATCGAGAAGCGGCTCGCGTCGTTCGGGCTCGACGCGCAGGTCGTCGCGGCATCGGTCGGTCCGGCGGTGACGCAGTACGAGCTGCGGCTCGGCGAGGGCATCAAGCTCAGCAAGGTCACCGCGTTCGAGGCCGACCTCGCCGCGGCACTGCGCGCGCTCAACGTCCGCGTCGTCGCGCCGATCCCGGGCAAGGACACGGTCGGCGTCGAGGTGCCGAACAAGTCGCGCCAGATGGTCTACATGCGCGAGTTGCTCGAGCTGTACGGGCTGGTCGAGGACAAGGCGATCCCGCTCTTCCTCGGCAAGAACGTCGCCGGCGATCCGATCGTCGAGGACCTCGCGCGCATGCCGCACCTCCTGATCGCCGGCACGACCGGCTCGGGCAAGTCGGTCTGCATCAACTCGATCCTGCTGTCGATCCTGCTGACGCGCACGCCGCAGGAGGTCCGGCTCGTGCTGATCGATCCGAAGATGGTCGAGCTGCAGGTGTTCCGCCGCGTGCCGCACCTCGCGTGCGACGTGGTGACGAACATGAAGCGCGCCCCGGTCGTCCTCGGTTGGGCGGTCGAGGAGATGGAGCGGCGCTACACGGTGCTGTCCGGCGTCGGGACCAACCACATCAAGGGCTACAACAAGCTCGGCAAGGAGGAGATCGAGCGGAGGCTCCAGCGACCGATCGAGCCGAGCGAAGCGCACCTGCCCTACATCGTGGTCGT
This sequence comes from Planctomycetota bacterium, assembly GCA_016235155.1. Taxonomy (GTDB): domain Bacteria; phylum Planctomycetota; class UBA1135; order UBA1135; family UBA2386; genus JACRLW01. The sequence goes on along the minus strand of JACRLW010000004.1, from coordinate 82,292 downwards.
CATCGACGAACTCGCCGACCTGATGAACGTCGCGCAGAAGGAGGTCGAGGAATCGATCCAGCGCCTGGCGCAGAAGTCGCGCGCCGTCGGCATCCACGTGATCCTCGCCACGCAGCGGCCGAGCACCGACGTGATCACCGGCGTCATCAAGGCCAACCTGCCCTGCCAGATCGCCTTCAAGGTCAACCGCAAGATCGACAGCCGCATCATCCTCGACAGCAACGGCGCGGAGAAGCTGCTCGGCTTCGGCGACATGCTGTTCGTGTCGCCGACCTTGGGGCAGATCCTCCGGGCGCAGGGCGCCTTCGTCTCCGAGGAAGAGACGCACGGCGTCTGCGCCTGGCTCGAGCAGCACGGCCCCAATCCGTCCTTCATCCCCGACCTCGTGCAGACCGAGACCGCGAAGAAGAAGGGTCTCGCCGAGCGCGACGACCTCTACCTGCAGGCGGCCGAGGTGATCCTGGGCCAGCAACGCGGCTCGGCGACCTTGATCCAGCGCGCGCTCGCCGTCGGCTACACACGGGCGACGCGCCTGCTCGAGATGATGGAGGAAGACGGGATCGTCGGGCCCTTCCTGGGCAGCCGCTCGCGCGACGTCCTGATGACGATCGAGGAGTGGCGCGCTCGCGAGGCGGCGATCGACGAGGAACTCGAGGACGTCGCCGGCGGCGACGCGGCCGGGGACGACGACGCGGGCCTGGACAGTGCGGACGATCCGGGCAATCCCGTGGATGAAGAACCCGTTCCCGAGGACGACGCCGCGCCGGACGGGGACGCCGCGTCGGATGGCGATGAAACCGCGGAGCCAGGCGATGCATCACCGCGCGAACGCTGAGCTTCCGCGATCCGAGCGCAGCGGAGCGGACTTGGCCCGGCGAAGTCGGCCTCGCTATCCTGCGCGCCTCGACAAGACCGTCGGCCTCGCCGCAAGGCGTCCAACCAGACGCCGCACTGCGTCGGGTCGGCGGTGTGGCGAACGGAGGTGACGATGTCCGACCCCGACCATGCCGACGCGAGCCCGCGGGGCGACGCCAGGTGGGTGTTTCCGCTGGTCTCGTTCGCGATCGCCGCCGGATTCCTCGCGGCGATCACCTGGCTGCGGCTGTTCCAGCCGGCGCCGACCGGCCCGCTCGCGCCGTTCGTGAAGGGTGTCGACGACCTCTTCGGCTTCGAGCCGAGCTTCATGGTCGCCGCGCTCGCCTTCGTCTGGAGTTCGATCTGGTTCCTCACCGGACGGGTGGACCGGCCGCTCGGCCGGCTCTTCCGCATCCTCGCACTCGGCTTCTGCCTCGCGGTGCTGGTCGGCCTGCGCGGGGACGGCGCGTCGATCGAGGCCGGCGGACGGATCGGCAGCTACCTCGCGCAGCGCCTCGCCGACGCCCTCTCGCCGGGCCTCGCGACCTTCCTCGTCGGCGTGGCGGTGATCGCGTCCTTGCTGCTGGCGACGGACTTCTTCTTCTTCGGCTTCTTCAAGCGCCTGGCAGAGCGCGCGGCGAGCGACAGCCCCTTGCCGTCCAGGCCGACTCCGATGCTCGACGTGGACGACGCGGCCGGCGAGGCACAGGAGCGGCGTGCTCAGAACAACGACGGCGTCGAACGCGCCGCGATCGCCGAACTCGAGAGCCTGCGCCTCGCGCACGGGGTGCGCGCGCCGGAGCCGGCCCCGGTCAGCGAGCGCGACGTCGAGTCCGAACTGCGCCGCCCGCGCGAGGACGACGCTCCGCCCGGTGAAGCCGACGCGCTGTCGCAAGTCGCCGTCGTTCCCGAGGCCGGCGATCGCCGCGAGCGACGTCGTGTACGGCGGGAGTGGGCGACGACTCCGCCGCCGCCGCCGTCGCCTCCGGCCGCTCCGCCGCTCGAACCGATCGAACCGATCGAAGATGACGTCGCCTTCGCTTCCGTCGAGAGCGGCGACGACGCCGCGGCGGCGCTCGAGGCCGACGCGCTCGACCGGCTCGACGCGGAGTCGCCGCACGCGGCGCCCGAGTCCGAGCCGGAAGCGGAGCCCGAGCCGGAGCCCGATTCCGTGCTCGTGTTCGAGGACGAGTCCGATCCGCTCGACGACCGCGTGATCGAGTTCGACGTCACCGAGGACGACGCGTCCGCGGCCGAGTACGAGTTCGCCGACCCGGCGCCTTTGGAGCGCGTCGTCGAACTCAAGCCCTACCCGCGCCGCGAGCCCGAACCGGAGCCGGAGCCGGAGCCTGAGCCCGAGCCCGAGCCCGTCGTCGAGCTCGCGCGGCCCGAGGTCTCGCCCGCCCAGCAGCGGCTGTTCGGGGCGTCCCGGCTCGAGGAAGCCCTGATCGCCGAAGCGCGCGAACTCGTCGTCCGCTAGCGCCGCGCGAGCGTGACGTTCCTGCGCCGGCCGCTCCGCGTCGGCGCCGAGGACGCGATCGAGCTGATGCGCGCGCTCGAACGGCGCGGAGTTGTCGAGTGCGGCGAGGACGCGACGCAGGGCCGCGTGGTGCTCGAAGGTTGAGCCGCAGCCCGGACGGTGGAATCTCTTCCACGAACTGTGCACCGGCGCGCGTCGCACGAACCTTGATCGCAGCGGCGCGTGCTCGGCAAGATGCCCCGCCCGCGCACGACCCTGCGCGGACCGGACGCGAACGATGACCAAAGACCAGGGAGGGCCGATGGTGGACTTCGGACCGGGCACCGAGCTGCGCGGCAAGCCGCGCAACGTCGACGCCGAGCGCTCCGTGCTCGGGTCGTTGCTCCTCGACCAGAGCTCGATCTCCGACGTCAGCCAGGTCCTCGAGGCGGAGGACTTCTGGTTGCCGCGCCATCGCATCGTCTTCGTTGCGATTCTCGAGGCCTTCGAGCGCGGCGGTCACGTCGACGTGCTCACCGTCGAGGAGGTGCTCTCGCGGCGCGGCGAGCTCGTCGAGGTCGGCGGTCGCGAGGAACTGATCGGCTTCCTCAACGGCGTCGTCTCCGCCGCCGGCGTCGGCTACCACGCCGAGATCGTCCGCGAGAAGTCGATCCAGCGCCGGCTGCTCGAGATCTGCGAGGAGATCGCGGAGCAGGCCTACCGCAACTCGGCGGACCCGCGCGAGCTGCTCGACATGGCCGAGGAGCGGATCTTCCGCATCGCGCGGATGAGCGCGCAGCAGGACATCAAGAGCATCGAGGCGGTGCTGCAGAAGACCTTCGAGCGGATCGACTTCTTCCGCTCGCAACGCGACCTCAGCGAGCGCGTCGCGCAGAAGGGACACGGCGTGCTGATCTTCAGCCTCGAGATGTCCGCGCAGCAGGTGATCTCGAACATGCTGTGTGCGCGCGCGCAGATCAACGGCCAGGCGATGCGCCGCGGGCGCATCACCGACGGCGAGTACGACCGTCTCCAGCAGGAGGCCGCGCGGCTCTACGACTCGCCGATCCACGTCGACGACGGCGCCGGTCTCTCGCCCGCGACGTTGCGCGCCAAGTGTCGCCGCCACCGCCAGAACCAGCCGCTCGCGTTGGTCGTCGTCGACTACCTCCAGCTGATGGGCGGCGGACACCGCGTCGAGAGCCGCCAGCAGGAGATCGCGCAGATCTCCCGCTCGCTCAAGGGACTGGCGCGCGAACTCGAGATCCCGGTGATCGCGCTCAGCCAGCTCAACCGCGACGTCGAAGGTCGCGAGGACCACCGCCCGCGGATGAGCGATCTGCGTGAGTGCGTCACGGGCGACACGCCCGTGTGCCTCACCGACGGACGAAGGGTCCCCATCCGTGATCTCGTGGGGACCAAGCCGTCCGTGTGGTCCGTCGATCGCTCCGGGAAGGTCGTGGTAGCGCGCTCGGACCGCGTGTGGCGCGTCGGCGTGCGACCCGTGCTTCGCGTGCGGCTCGCGTCCGGACGCTCGATTCGCGTGACGGCCCGACACCGACTGCTCTCGTTCTCGGGCTGGGTACGGGCGGGAGACCTGCGCACCGGTCAGCGCCTCGCTCTTGCTCGGGGTATTCCGGCACCCACGACTCCCGATCGGTGGAACGACCAGCGCATCGCGTTGCTCGGCCAGCTCATCGGAGACGGCAGCTATCTCGTCCATCAGCCCTTGCGCTACACCACGAGCTCCGAGCGGAATGCGGACATCGTGAGGCAGGCGGCCTGTGAGGAGTTCGGAGCGGACGTGAAGCGGTACTCGGGGCGCCGCTCGTGGTTCCAGCTCTTGATCTCCGGCAATGGGAACCGATGGCACCCTCGGGGCGTGGGTGCGTGGTTGCGCGAGCTCGGCATCTTCGGTCAGCGTTCGCACCAGAAACGCGTTCCGGCGGCAGCGTTCCGCCTTGGAGACCGACAGCTAGCCCTGCTGACGCGGCATCTCTGGGCGACTGATGGGAGCATCTGGACGCGGACCTCGGGTCGAGGAGCGCACCGGGTGTTCTACGCCACGAACAGTCCAGGTCTCGCCTCCGACGTCTCGGCGCTGCTGCTCCGCCTTGGGATCGTCTCGCGCACTTACATCGCCAAGCAGGGGAGCTACCGTCCGAATCACCACGTCACGGTTTCGGGCGGCGTCTCCCAGTCGCGCTTCCTCGATGCCGTCGGTGGGTTTGGACCGCGGGAACCTCAGGCAGTCGTCTTGCGAGTCGCACTAGCCCGAACCGAGCGCGGCACCAATGTGGACACCGTGCCGATGGAATGCTTCAGGAAGGTGAAGGAATCCATGCGTCGCCGCGGCATCTCCCAGCGCGTGATGGCCTCGCTCCGCGGTACGTCGTACGGCGGTGACGCTCACTTCGACTTCTCGCCGTCCCGAGCCGTGCTCGCCGAGTACGCCGAGATCCTGGACGACGACATCCTCCGTGCGCACGCCTCGAGCGATCTGTTCTGGGACGAGGTCGTCGCCGTCGAGCCCGCGGGACGCGAGGAGGTCTTCGACCTCACGGTCCCGGGTCCGGCAAACTGGCTCGCGGATGGGATCGTCAGCCACAACTCGGGCGCCATCGAGCAGGACGCTGACGTGATCATGCTGTTGCACCGCGAGGAGTACTACAAGCGCACCGAGGAGAACGCCGGACTCGCGGAGCTGATCGTCGCGAAGCAGCGCAACGGCCCGACGGGCGACGTGAAGCTGCGCTTCTTCGCGGAGTACATGCGCTTCGAGAACTACGCAGGGCGACGGGAGCCGATCGCGTGAGGTTCGTGCGGCGCAGCACCTGCGCGCGGCTCCTCTTGCTCCTCGGCACCTTCGCCGTCGCGGCGACGATCGCGGCGCAGGACCCGCCCCAGAAGCCTCAGGAGCGCGACGCCGCCGAGGGCAAGACGGTCGTCGAACTCGTGATCCAACCGGAAGCGAGCGCGGAGCTCGTCGCGCGCGCGCTGCGCACGCGGGTCGGTCAACCGCTTCGCGCCGCCGAGGTCGAGGCGGATCTCCAGCTCCTGCTCGCGAAGTTCAAGCTGATCGCGCGCTGCGACGTGGAGGAGGTCGAGAACGGCGTGCGCGTCTGGTTCGTCCTCGAGGAGGAGCGGACCTTCGACCGCTACGAGTTCCATGGCCTCTCTGCGTTCACCGAGCGGGAGGTGCGGACCCTGCTCGGACTCGACGTCGGGCAGCGCATCAACCGCAGGGCCGCGGACCAGTACGCGCTGACCCTGCGCGAGCGCTACCGGCGCAAGGGCCACGCCTTCGTGCAGGTCCGGATCGAGGAGGATCGCTCGAACAGCGTGCTCCACTTCTGGGTCGACGAGGGGCCGCGCGTGAAGATCGGCCGCATCGTCTACCTCGGCAACGCGGCGTACCCGGGTTGGATCGCGCTGCGCTTCGCCGACAACCTCGCCGGCAGTCCGCGACTGACCAGCGAGGCCGCCGGGCTGCTGTCGAGCACCGAGTACTCGCGGGAGGTGCTCGACGAGGATCTCGATCGACTGCGCGTGTGGTACCGCCAGCGCGGCTACCGCGACGCGCGCGTCGAGTTCGTCGGCGAGGAGTACCGGGACGACCGGACGGTCGTCGACCTCACGATCCGGATCGTCGAAGGCCGGCGCTACCAGGTCGCGAGCATCGACGTACGTTTCGACGGCGACGGGCCGTCGCGCTATCCGAAGGAGGACCTGCTCGCGTTGGTGAAGTCGAAGGTCGGCGCGCCCTACGACTTCCTCCAGATCGAGCAGGACCAACTCGCGATCGCGCGCTTCTACGGCGAGCGCGGACACCCGCGCGAGGGCCAGTTCGGGCGCGGCATCGAGAACGCGTTCCAGGTCAACCATCCGGAAGAGCGCTGCGACGTCGAGGGCGCCGAAGTCCACCGCGTGTTCCCGGTCCATGAGGGCTCCCCCAAGCAGCTCCGCGCCGTGCACGTGCGCGGCAACACGGACACGCAGGATCGCATCGTGCTGCGGAAGATCTTCCAGATGCCCGGCGAGCGGCTCGACCTGCTGCGACTCGAACGTTCGCAGAACGTGCTCGACTCGCTGCGCTACTTCTCCGACTGGCAGGGCTACGGCGGCGCGAAGTTCGAACTCCTGCCGGTCGAGGGCTTGCCCGACCAGGTCGATCTCGCGATCGACGTGCAGGAGGGCGACACCGGCAGCTTCCTGTGGGGCGGTGGCGTCAGCACCGCGTTCGGCGTGCAGGCGCGCCTGCAGTTCCTCAAGCGCAACTTCGACATCTCCCGGTTGCCGTCGTCGTGGAACCCGATCGACTGGTTCGGCGAGATCGGCTCGAACAAGGCGTTCCACGGCGGGGGACAGGAACTCAGCCTCACCGCGATGCCGGGCACCGAGCTGAGCTTCTTCGACATCTCGTTCTTCGAGCCGGACCTGTTCAAGACGCACATGGACACGATCGGCCTGCGCGTCGCCGCCTACCGGCGTCTGCAGTCGCTCGATTCGTTCCGTTCCGACACGCTCGGCGGCGAACTCGGCCTCCAACGCTCCTTCACCGAGGAGCTGAGCGTGGGCTTTGCCCTCCGCGACGAGACGGTGCTCGTGCGGGACGTGCAGCCCGGCGCCCCGACGCTCGTGTTCGACGCCGAAGGCCACACCGAGGTGCGCGGCCTGTCGGCAAACCTCAGTTTCTCGGATGTCGACTACCCGATCGAACCGACGCAGGGCTTCCGCGTGCGGCTCGGCGGCGAGTTCGCCGGCGGCTTCCTCGGCGCGTCGGCCGACTTCTGGAAGGTCGGCCTCAACCACACCCAGTACTTCCGGCTGTGGAAGGACGCGCGCGACCGCGCGCACGTGCTGCGACTGAAGAGCAGCTTCGACTGGGGCGGCGGCTTCGGCGAGGACGAGAACCTGTTCCTCACCGAGCGCTTCTACATGGGCGGCAACACGCTGCGCGGCTTCGAGCAGCGCCGCGCCGGACCGTTCCAGTTCGGGAAGCCGACCGGCGGCGAGGCGCGGGTCCTGTCGAGCCTCGAGTACGGGTTCCCGCTGTTCTCGACGCGCCAACAGGGCCAACTCCGCGAGACCGAGGTTTTGCGCGGCCACCTGTTCGTCGACTACGGGATGCTCGGGCTCGCGATCCACGACCTCGGTTCGCCGCGACTCAGCTACGGCTTCGGCGTCCGCGTGCTCGTGCCCGTGCTCGAAGCGCCGCTCGAGTTCGACGTCGCCTGGCCGCTCCTCGCCGAGGACCTCGACCAGGAGCGGATCTTCTACTTCAGCATCGCTCGCTTCTGAGCGCGGCCGGCGCGTCGACCACCCTGCCCGGCTCGCTATGTTTCCGCGCATGGCGAATTCCGCTCCGAGCTTCCGTGCGCCGCGCGGGACGTCGATCACCTGCGCGAACTGGCAGATCGAGGCGATGTACCGGATGGTCCAGAACAACCTGGACGCGGAGGTGGCCGAGGACCCGGCGCGGCTGATCGTCTACGGCGGTTCGGGCCAGGCCGCGCGCAACCACGAGGCCCTCGCCGGCATCCTCGCGACGATCCGTCGCCTCCGTCCCGACGAGACGATGCTCGTGCAGTCGGGCAAGTGTGTCGGCGTGTTCCGCACGCACGTCGACGCGCCGCGCGCGTTGCTCGCGAACGGCAACCTCGTCGGCGACTGGTCGAACTGGGACGAGTTCCGCCGCCTCCAGCAACTCGGCCTGGTGATGTACGGCCAGATGACGGCCGGCAGTTGGATCTACATCGGCAGCCAGGGGATCGTGCAGGGGACCTACGAGACCTTCGCGGCGGCCGGACGTCGTCACTTCGACGGTGAACTCCGCGGCCGGCTCGTGGTCAGCGCGGGTCTCGGCGGGATGGGGGGCGCCCAACCGCTCGCCGCCACGCTCGCCGGCGCCACCTTCCTCGCCGCGGACGTCGATGCCGAGCGGATCCGAAAGCGGCTCGACACGCGCTACCTCGACCACCTCGCCGGCAGCGTGAGCGAGGCGATCGACCTCGCTTGGAAGAAACGCGCTGCGCGCCAGCCGGAGTCGATCGGCGTCGTCGCGAACGCGACGGAGTTGCTCGATGCGATCGTCAACAAGGGCCTCGTCCCCGATCTCCTGACCGACCAGACCAGCGCCCACGACATGCTGAACGGCTACGTGCCCGACGGCATGAACCTCGACGCGGCGCGCGCCCTGCGCGGTTCGGATCCCGCCGCCTACGTGCGCCGCGCCCGCGACACCGCCGTGCGTCACGTCCGCGCGATGCGCCGCCTCCAGGACCGCGGTGCGGTGACCTTCGACTACGGCAACAACCTGCGCACCGAGGCGCGCGACGCCGGCGTCGCCGACGCGTTCACGATTCCCGGCTTCGTCCCCGAGTACATCCGCCCGCAGTTCTGCGAGGGCCGCGGACCGTTCCGCTGGGTCGCGTTGAGCGGCGAGGCGTCGGACATCGCGCGCACCGACGAGCTCGTGCTCGAGATGTTCGGCGACGACCGCTCGCTCGCCACCTGGATCGAGGCGGCGCGAAAGCGCATCGCCTTCCAGGGCCTGCCCGCCCGGATCTGCTGGCTGGGCTACGGCGAACGCCATCGCTTCGGCCTCGCCGTGAACGAGCTCGTGCGTCGCGGCGAACTCCAAGCACCGATCGTCTTCGGCCGCGACCACCTCGACTGCGGTTCGGTCGCGTCGCCCTACCGGGAGACCGAGGCGATGCAGGACGGCTCGGACGCGGTCGCCGACTGGCCGCTCTTGAACGCGATGCTGAACGTCGCGGCGGGCGCGACCTGGGTGTCGGTCCACAACGGCGGGGGCGTCGGGATCGGCAAGTCGCTGCACGCCGGGCAGGTCACCGTCGCCGACGGGACCCCCGACGCGGCGCGACGGATCGAGCGCGTGCTGACCGTCGACCCGGGGATCGGCATCGCCCGACACGCCGACGCCGGGTACGACCTCGCGCGCAGCGTGGCGCGCGAGCGGCACGTCGACCTCGGAGCCGGGTGAGTCGATCCGGTCCGGAGAGACGCCCAAGCCCCCTTGCGGGCGGCAGATCGCTGCTGTGTCCTACGCTTCGACGCCAGCCTCGCCCGTGGCTCAGGCGGTTGCGGCGGGGCCGTCGATAGTCACGACGGTCCCGGCGCTCCCTGCCGCGGACCGGGCGCGCCGTCGGACCACGTGAGGTTTCGTGACCCGTTTCCGCAGCAAGCACGACGAACTCGCCGAACCGGCGCCCGATCGACCCGACGACGAGATGCTGGTCATCGTCGACCGCGTCGTCGACCCCTACGTCGTCGTCTTCCACGACCCGACCAGCTACCGGGCCGAGCAGTTCCGGGGCCTGCGGAACCAGTTGATGGCGCTGAACCAGGACGGCGAGCCGAAGACGCTCGTCGTCACCAGCGCGATCAAGGGCGAGGGCAAGACGATCTCCGCGATCAACCTCGCGCTCGCCTTCGCCGAACTCGACCGGCATCGGGTCGTCCTCGTCGACGCCGACCTGCGCGACCCGTCGGTCGAGTCGTACCTCGGCCTCGAACCCGGGCCGGGACTCGGCGACGTGCTCCTCGAGCGCGTGCGGCTCGACTCCGCGATCCGCAGCGGCGGCGTCCGCAACCTCGCGGTCCTCGGTTCTGGTTCTCAGCTCGCGACGCCGTCCGAGCTGCTGACCTCGACGCGCCTGGACGACCTCTTCGCGCGCCTGAAGGAGCAGTACGCGTACATCATCGTGGACACGCCGCCGGTGCTGCCGGCGACCGATGCGAGCGTGATCGCGGCGCGCGCCGACGGGACGCTGCTCACGGTGCGCCTCGAGTACTCGACCAAGAGCCTGACGCGCGAGGCGATCCGCGGTCTGAAGGACCTCGGCGGCAACGTGCTCGGGGTCTTCGTCACGGAGGTGCGCGGCGCGGATCCGGACAGCGATCCGCGCTTCTCCTACCGCTCGCGGCGCGAGAGCTGATGCCCGCCGTGGCCGGCATCAAGAAGAACCTCGCCGACGCGGTCCGCAAACTCGCGACCAAGACCTCGGTCGACCAGTTGCGGAAGCAGGGAGTGAAGCAGGTCAATGTCGTCGGGCTCGACCGGATCGTGTCGTTCGTCGAGGAGGCCGTGCATCGGACGCTGCGGGATCGGCTGCTCGTCGGCGAGCGTGCCGCGATCGCGGACGCGACGCGCGAGGAGTTCATGCGTCTCCTGCGCAGCAACGAGGAACTGCGCGCGCGCCAGGAGCGCGACGCCGAGGAGGTCAACGCGCTGCGGCTCGAGATGCAGCGCCTGAACCAGGAGCTGGCGGAGCGCATCGAGGCTGCGCACGCCGAGGAGCGTTCGACCTGGGAGAGCGAGGACGAGCGGATCGCGACGACCGTGCGGACGGTGGTCTCGGCGGCGCTCCGCGAGGGGCGGGACGCGGCGAGCCTCGAGCGGCGTGTGCTCGAGGTCGTCATGGGCCTCGTCGGCGAGGAACGTCGCACGACGCTCGAGGCCAAGGCCGCGGCGCGCGACAACGAGGTCGAACTCCTCCAGCGCCGCATCCAGAAGCTCGCCGGTTCCCTCGAGGACGCCGAGCAGAAGATCGGCGAACTCGCGCGCACCAAGGACGGCGGCGACGGCATTTCGTCGATCTACCGTGAGGTCCAGGGGCTCGCCGACGGCGAGGACGACTTCGCGCGCAGGCAATCACTCATGGCCGAGATCTTCGCCCAGAACCTCAAGCTGCAGAAAGGCGGCTGACGGCGTGGAGTCCGACCGCAGGAGACCTTCATGACGAGCACGACGAGCAGCAGCGGACCGCAGTCCAAGCCCGGTGGCGGCAAGGACCACGGTGTTCTCTACATCGGAATGGACCTTGGCACGTCGCGCACTTCGGTCGCGGCGAGCAACGGCGTCCGCGAGTCGGTCCTGTCGGTCGTCGGCTACCCGAAGGACGTCGTCAGCAAGAAGCTGCTGAAGAAGGACGTCGTGTTCGGGAAGGAGGCGCTGGAGAAGCGCCTCTCGCAGCGGATGCACCGCCCGCTCGCGAAGGGCGTGTTCAAGTACAACGAGCTTCCGGACGGCGCGGACCGCGGCGAGATCGAGACCGCCGCCCGCGACCTGATCGGCGAGGCGATCCGGATGGCACAACCGCGGAAGGACGAACTGGTCTACGCGGTGATCGGCGTCCCGGCCCAGGCCAGCATCCACAACAAGGAGGCGATCCTCGGCGCGGCGCGCGCGTCGGTCGACTCGGTGATGCTGTGCAGCGAGCCGTTCGCGGTCGCCTACGGCCTCGACATGCTCGAGGACGCGCTGATCATCGACATCGGCGCCGGCACGACCGACCTCTGCCGCATGCATGGCACGATGCCCGAGGAAGCCGACCAGGTCACCCTGTCGATCGCGGGCGACCACGTCGACGAGCGGCTCGCCACGCTGATGAAGGCCGCCTGCCCCGGCGCGGCGTTCTCGAACCAGATGGTCAAGGAGATCAAGGAGCGCTACTCGCACCTCGGCGACGCGCCGGAGCGCGCGCTGGTCTCGCTGCCGGTCGACGGCCGGCCGACCGAGTTCGACGTGACCGACGTCGTGAAGCAGGCGTGCAGCATGCTGGTCCAACCGATCGTCGACGGCCTTCGCCGGCTGATCGGGACCTTCGACCCCGAGTTCCAGCACAAGCTGCGCAACCGCGTCGTGCTCGCGGGCGGTGGGTCGATGATCCGCGGCCTCGACACCGCGATCGAAGGCATGATGCGCCGCGAGATGGGCGGCGGGCGCGTGGTCCACGTCGACGAGCCGGTCTACGGCGGCGCGAACGGGGCTTTGAAGATCGCGCACGACATGCCGGCGGAGTACTGGGCGCAGCTGCGCTGAGGGTTCCTTGCTGGTGGGGGAGGCTGACCCTCCCCCACGTCGGCCGCGACACGCGGCCTCCCCCTCCTCGGCGCCTGATGGGCGCCGGTCGATCGCGCGGCGTCAGAGGCGAAAGCGGCGCACGCGAGACTTCGGGAGGCGTCGATCAGAACCCGAACTCGGTCCGGAGCACTTCGCGCAGCTCGTAGAAGTTGCGGATCACGAAGTCCGGCCGGCACGAGCCGGCCGCCTCAGAGTGCCGCCCCGAGCGACGGTTGTGGGTCGTGATCATCCCGACCGACGCGGCGGGGTCGATGTCGTTCACCGGGTTGTCGCCGACGTACATGCAGCGCTCGGCGCTCAACCCGAGCTCCTGCAGCACGCGCCGGTAGAGCTTGGGGTTGGGTTTGTTGATCCCGACCTGCTCCGTGAAGTAGATCGCGTTCGGCGTGAGGAACTCGTAGATGCGCAGCCGGATCACCTTCTCCGCCTGCTTGATCCCGATGCCCGCCGAGATGATCCCGCGCACGAGTCCGGGTCGCGCCGAGAGCCAGCGCAGGACCTCGTAGACGTCGTCGTAGACCTTGAGCTCGCGCCACTTCGTCTCGTGGTAGGCGACGACTCCCGACGCGATCAGGATCTCGCGGTTCAGCCCGGCGCTCGCGCCGACCGGCAGACGCTGGATGACCTTGTCGAAGTGCGCGCCGAAGTTGCTGCTGAACTCGCTGACGACTTCGGACAGCTCCCGGAGGCAGTCGTCCCGCGTGGTCCGGAGACCGGCCGCGACCATCGCGTCGACCGCGGCACGGCGCGCCTTGTCCGCGAACACCGAGGTCGAGAACAGCGTGTCGTCGATGTCGAAGAAGATCGCGTCGAGCGGGCGGCTCACGTCCATGCCTCTGGGCCCGGAGGCCGGAGGGCCCAAGCAAAAAGCGCGGGCGAGGCCTTCTTGGTCGTCGCGTCAGCGACGACGCCTGCAACCCGGACGGGTTGCGGCCTCGGCCGCGATGGGGTGGCGCGGAGCTTAGCTCTCAGCCGCCGTACATGCGCGCGGCCGCTCGGGGGCGGCCGCGAGGGGAACCCAGGGGGGACGGCCGTGCTCAGCGGCCGGCCATCACGTCGCGCACGTCGGTCACCGTGGCGCGCACGAGGACCATCAGCGACGAGTTCTCGTCGACCGAGCCCTCTTGCTTGAAGAAGAAGGAGAGCAGCGGAATCTTGCCGAGGATCGGCACCTCCGCGCGGCGCTCCTTCGTCAACACCTGGCGCAGGCCGCCGATCAGGACCGAGCCGCCGTCCGGCACTTCGACCGTCGTCGCGAACGAGCGGACGATGAGCTGCGGGAGCTGCAGCGTGACCGGCTGCGTCGTGCCGGCGAGCGAGGTCGAGAAGGTCGGGATCGGGCGCACGAGCTCCGCGACCGTCGGCTGCATGCTCAGGCTGATGCGCTTGCGGTCGGCGCTGACCGTCGGCTTCACGTCCAGCACGACGCCGTCCTGGATGATGTCGATGCGGGGGTCGGCGATGAATGCCGCCTGCGCGACCTCGACCTCGAAGTCCCGGACGTAGGCGGTCTGGTTGATGATCGAGACGTAGCCGCGCTCGTTGTTCTGGACGGTCAGGTTCTGGCCGTTCAACTCCTGCGCGTCCTGCTTCTTCTCCACGGCGTGCAGGATCGCTTGCAGCTCGAGGTCGTTGAGGAACGCGATCGCCGCGGTGGCGCCGCCGTTCGTCGTCATCGCGCTCCCGAGACCCGAGGTGAAGTAGTTCTCGGTCCGGCCGCGCAGGTCGCCGTCCTGGCCGTCGTTGTAGAAGAAGCCCGCGAACGGCTTGCCGGCCGGGTCGCCGGTGCCCGAGTTGTCGAGGCCGCGGCTCGCCGCGTCGTCGAGGCCGTTGGTGACGTCGTCGAGCTGCGCGACGCTGCCCTTGGCGCCCGAGCCGCCGAGGCCGCGGAAGTCGACACCGATCTGCTGCAGGAAGTTCTGCGTGACGTTCAGGAACTTCGATTCGATCGTGACGACGCTCGTCGCGAAGCTGCGCAGGTTGTTCAGGATCGCGTCGACACGGCGATGCATCTCGCCGTTCGCCGTGATGATCAGGTAGCCGGTCTCGACCTGGTCGACCTTGCCGCCGCCTTCGGCGTCCCAGTAGGTCGGGTCGGTCGCTTCGCGCAGGTTCGCCGCGAGCTTGTCGAGTTCGACGAAGACCGTCTTCTCGTCGCCCTCGCCGCCCGAGCGCGGGGAGTCGTCGCCGCTGTCGCCCGACGGGATGTCGCGGATGCGCGGCGGCAGGAACTGCGTCTTCGCGAAGATGAGGTCGCGGACGTCGTAGTAGTGCGTGTAGTTGCTGCCGCCGGCCTGCGCCTTGGTCGTGATCTGCACGACGCCGTCGCGCACCGTCCACGCGAGCTGCGCGCTACGGCTGACGACCTGGTTGAAGAACGCTTCGAGCGAGATCGGCGCCGTGATGTCCATCACGACCTTGACGTCCTCGCTCGAGATCGTCGAGCGGGCTTCCGGCGTGATGATCATCGGGATGTTCGTGATCGCCTGGATGCGCGTCTTGACCTCGTCGATCGTGCCGTCCTCCTCGGTGAAGCTGAGGCCGCTGATCTTGGTGTCCTTGACGGTCTTGCGCAGCGCGGCGTCGTCGGCGTTCTCGGGGCGGGCGGACGACGCCTTGGAGGAGCGGCCCTTGGCGCGCTCCCAGGCGGTGAGGTCGACGTCGAGGATGTCGATCTGCGGGATGCGCAGCTCCTCGGCGTTCTCGCGCAGCCCACGGATGCGCTGGTTCATCGCGCGGTAGTACTCGTCGGAGCGCGACTCGCGCGCCGCCTTGATCGACGCGTTGTGCAGCTCGCGCGCGAGCTGGTTCGACGGGTCGGCTTCGAGCGCCTCGAAGGCGAGGTCCTGGGCGAGCTTGAAGTTGCGGCGCTCGAACGCGAGCGACGCGTTGTCGAGCAGGCCGCCGACCTTGGCGCGCAGCCGCGCCGTGTTTTCCTGTTCGGTCGCGCGCAGCTCGGCGGCGGCGCGGCGACGGATCTCGTCCTTCTCCGACCGCTCGGCGTCGTCGCGCTTGCGAAGCGCGTCGGCGAGCGCGGCGCGCGAACGGCTCTCGAGATCACCCCAGGCGACGTAGCGGCCGAGGTCGATGCTCCACACCGCGCGGCGGAAGTCTTCGATCGCGCGGGCGTAGTTCTGTTGCCCGAGGGCCTGATTGCCGGAGTCGAGCAACGCGATGACCTCGTTGCGCTGGCGCTCCTCGTTGATCTTCTGCAGGCGTGCCTGCTCCTCGGCGAAGGAGGTCACGGTTCCGGCCGGCAGGTTCAGTTCAGCGGACACCATGTTCAGCAACTGGTTGATCCGGTCGTCGGCCGGGCGCAGGTCATGCGCCTTGAGCAGTTCGAGCCGCGCGGCCGCGAGCGCGTCGGTCGTGCCCTGCCGACGGAGCGACTCGGCGTTGCTGAGATACTGCTCGACGAGCAGCCGCTCGCGCTGAGCGCGCAGCGAGGTGTCCTGGGCCGTCGGATCCTGCACCGCGACCGGGGTCTGCGTGCCGGCTGCGGGTTGGCCGCCTGCCGCGTCCGTGTCCGAGGACTTCGGCGCAGAGCAGGACGAGGTGCCGAGGAGGACAGCGGTGATCGAAGCTGCCAGGAGGCTTTGACGATCGAGCTTCATCGGGATGGGACTTCCGTGCGGCGCGCGCAACGTCCGCAGTGGTTGATCGAACCCCGAAAGGCCGGGGCGCGGAGAGGGGTCACGCGGCGCTGGGTGAGGGGTGACCTGGCGACGCGAGGGGCGAGAAGCTAGCGAGCGGGCTTCGCCGGTGCCAGCAACAAGTCGGCGCCGGATTCGAGGTCCCGAGCGGAGCCGCGGACCGCCGCCGGAGTGGCCGGTACGCACCGCGGCCCCGCTCGTCCGAGCAGGGCCGCGTGGTCGCGACGGCGGTCGCCGTCGCGGGAACGGAAGGTCGGCGCGAAGACCTCAGCGCTTGGGCGCGGGGCCGCGGCCGCCACCGAAGTTGATCTCCTCGAATCCGACTGCCTTGACGACGTCGACCGTCGATGCGACGTCGCCGTAGGTCGCGCCTTGCTGAGGCTCGATCACGATCGGGAGGAGCTTGGTCTGACCGGGCTTGCTGGCGTCGGGGACGATGCTGTTCGGGTCGGACTTGATGCGCTCGAGTTCCTTGCGCATGCGCTCGATGTCGGTGAAGCGCGTCGGGCCGACATCCCACTTCACCGTGTGGCCGGTCAACGCGAAGGTGCGCTTGCGCCCCTTCTTGTCGACTTCGGGCGCGAGCGGCTTGCGCGGGATCTTGGTGCCGGGCTGATCGACTTCGATGCGGATCGAGAGCTGCTCCTGAGGTTGTGCAGGGTCGTTCTGCGAACCCTTGTCCTTCGGCAGGTAGGCCGGCAACTTCGCTTCCAGCGCTTTGAACTCGATGCAGAGGAAGAAGATGATCAGCAGGAACACGCAGTCGATCATCGGGGTGAGATCGAGCTTCGCTTCCTCTTGGACGTCCTTCAGGTGACTACGGGCCATGTGCGGAGGGTGGCGTTCGGGGTCGGGACGATCGGGGTCGCTGGGGGCGGAATCGACGTGGAAATCGAGTGCTCGGTCCGAGTCAGCGACCCTGCTTCCTCAGCAGCTTCGCTTCCTTGTCCTGGTCGCTCAGTGCGAGTTCCAGCTTGTAGAACGCGGCCTCGGGCTGGCTGCACGAGGTCATGAACACTCCGACCCAGTGCCACTCGGTCCACTTGTCGGCCCGGATCAGCACCGGGTCCTCGACGAGCGTGACCGTCCGGCTGCCGATCTTCAGGTCGCTCTTGTTCTTGACGATCGTGTTCTTCCACTCGACGAGCAGGTTCCGGAGGTGCTCCGGCGCGGTCGACTCGGCGTGGATCTCGGGGTCGAAGCGGGTGTTGCCGCGGTAGACCATCCGGCCGTCCTGGCCGATGTTGATGATCGGGCGGACGCTCGGCGGCTCGTCGTCCGCAACGACGTAGACCGCCTTGGGGAGGATCAGGTCTTCGAGGTCCTTCTGGCTCAGGTCGATGACCAGCACGAAGAAGATCATCAGCAGGAAGACGCAGTCGATCATGGGAGTCATGTCGAGCGGCACTTCCTGGCTGGCCATGTCGTCGATGATGCTTGACATTCGTCGGCGCCTCGCGGTTTGGGGTGGGTGAGCCCGGATCCACTTCGCCGCAGGTCAACTCCCCGCGGCGAGCGACGGTTCACTCGGTCCGACCTCAGGTGTTCTTCGGGCGGAAGCGCTCGAAGAGATCCTCCGCGATCGCGTTCATCTCGATCGTCGTTCGCACGACGCGGTTGCGGAACATGAAGAAGAACGCGCCGGTCGGGAGCGCGACGCAGAGGCCGAAGATCGTCGTGACGAGCGCGATCTTGATACCGCCGGCCAGGTCCGAGGGTTGAACCGAGCCGCCCGCGCGCGCGATCTCGCCGAACGTGACGAACATGCCCGACACCGTGCCGAGCAGGCCGAGCATCGGCGCCGACGCGGTGATCAGGGAGAGCCAGGAGATCCGTTGGAAGAGCTTCACCGTCTCCTCTTCCTCCATCTCCTTCACGGCGGTCTGGATCGTCTCGAACTGGTGGCCGAGCTTCGCGAGACCGGCCTGCACGACGTTCGTGAGGTAGTTGCGGTTGCTCTCGCAGAGGTCCATCGCCTCCTGGAACTGCTCCTCCTCGAACAATGCCTCGAGTTCGTCGATCACGTCGGGCGGCGCGAGCTTCTCGCGCTTGATCGACATGAACAGCTCGATCGCGAGCGCCAGCGCAACGATCGACAGCGCGACGATGAGGTAGCCGATCGTTCCAGCGTTCTGGAACATGTCGACGAGCCAGTTCTCGGTCGGCGCCGGCGCCGCTGCGGCAGCGGGGTCTTGCGCGGACACGAAGCTCGAGAGGGCAAGAGGAGCGAAGAGGGTCGACAGACCGTGGATCACGTTGGACTTGCGGATCATGGGGCCGATGGGGAGTTGCGCGACGGCGAGGGGTGATCCGTACGCGCTCGAAGAGGGGGTGGTCCGGGGTCGGGAAGTGTGCGCAGCGGGACAGCCGAGGGGAAGCCCCTGCTCCGGGGTCGAAATCAAAAAAGCCGAAGGGTTCGAAACGGCTGTCTCAGGTGGGTCGGGTGACCATCGCGTCGCAGTTCGCAATGGCCCGGGTCAGCCAACGCGACGCCGGTCGCGCCGGTTCAGTCGCCGAGCCGGCGAGTGGCCCGGGATGCAAGCGCGGGCTCCGGCCGGGCGCCCGCCCGCGTCACTTCTTCAGTTCTGCGGCGGCGAGCGCGGCCCAGCGGGTGTCGCCGTACTCGCGGACGACCGAGTCGAAGTAGTCCATCGCGCGCTGCTTGAACGTCGCGCCTTCGCGATCCGGACCGAGTGCGAGCAGGACGAGGCCCGAGTAGTAGAGGGCCTTCGCGGTGGTTTCGCCGCCGACCGTGTCGAGCAGGTTCGCCTCCGCAAACGCGATCTGCGCCGCGCGGAGGTCGGTGGTCACGTTGCCGGCGCGCTGGGCTTTCAGGAACACCGCCTCGCCTTGGCCGGCGCGCGCCGCAGCCTTGATCGCGGGATTGGTGGCCTTGCGACCGACGTCGTCGCGGAAGTAGGTCAGCGCGTCGTCGAACTTGCCTTCGCGGACCAGACTGTCGCCGGTGCCGACCAGGGCCTCGGCTTCGATCTGCACGGCTTCTTCGTTCACCGTCCCCGGAGTCTGCAGGCTCTGGGCCGCGGAGATCGCCGAGCGGAACGTCGAACGCGCGTTGCCGAAGTCACCCTTGGCGAGCTGCGCGCGTGCGAGGTCGATCTTGGCCCTCGCGGTCCAGACCTGCGACCAACCGCGCGCGACCGCCTCGTCGCCGAGCTTCTTGAGCGTGCCCTCGGCTTCGGCAAAGGCGCCGGCGCCGACCTGCGCCGTGCCGAGCGCCAGCAAGGCGTCGGGCAAGCGGAAGCCGTCGGCGTTGGCCGCGATCCACTGGTCGAGCTTCTGCGCGGCTTCGGTCGCGCGCGCGGCGTCCTTGCCGGCGCCGCGAGCGAGCGCCTCGGCGGCGAGGAACTCGCACTCGGCCTTGAGCGTCGCCCGCCCGGCCTTGCCGGCGGCGTCGAGGTACTGGTTCGCGGCCTCGAGGAAGTTGCCGCTGCGGACGTGGCCCTTCGCCGTCGCGTACGAGTCGGGAACGCCGTCCCACTCGATCTCGGTGATCAGCGACGACTGGACCTCGCCCTGCTCGGCCTTGCGCTTGTAGCGCACGACCGTCGACGTGGCCTCGGTCACTTCGACGGCGCGCAGGCGGCGCCCGTCACGTGTCGTGATGGTGTCCTTCACGTCCTGCGCGCGCGCCACGCCGCAGAGCGGGAGCGCGAGGAGGAGCGATGCGAACGCGATGCGACGGGGCTGGAGCGACATGCCGAAACGTGAAGCGGAGGTGGATGGGGATCGGACCGGATGTGCGGCGCCGTTCATCGGAACGAGTTCACCATCTTGAAGAGGTTGAGGAGCCGCTTGCCCTCGGGCCCGAGGTTCTCGAGCGTCAGGAATTCGTCGGTCGCCTTCGCGGTGCGGTAGATCGATTCCGAGTAGCCCTTGTACTTCTGGTCCTTCCGGCCCGCGCGCTTCGCGAGCATGAAGGCCTCGAGCTGGAACTCGTACCACTCGAGCGAGAACTTCTGCACGCCGCGCTGGGGGTTGAGCGCGTACTTCTGGTATTCGGCGTAATAGCGGTCGTACGCGGGGGCGGGGTCGTCGAGCGCCGGCTCCTCCAGCGGATTGCCGGTCTGCGGATCGAAGTAGAACCAACCGCCCTGCGCGAGGCTGAGCAGTCGCTTGAGCGGGTAGTTGTCGGGCCGCACCTTCTCGGCCGTGCTCAGCATCTCGACGGCTTCCCTGAACTTGCGCTGCCGCATCATCGCCTCGCCGACGTTGGGCAGGATCCACATCTCGACCTTCTCCTTGGTCGCGGCCTGCTCGCCGAAGAGTTCGATCGTCTTCCGGCCGAGCCGCTCGACGGTCGGCCAGTCGGCGAGCTTCGCGCCGATCGACACGCCGGTGTAGAGGATGTCGTAGGCCGGGCTCGCGGAGTTGGTCGCGTAGTCGACGACCATCGCGAGCGCGGCGCGGCGCGCGGCCTCGAGCCGCCGTTGGACCGGAGCGAACTCCGCCTCGGGCGCCTTGCGCGTGACCAGCGCCTCCATCTCGGTCTCGATCGCCTTGACCTGGTCGTAGTGCGCCTTGAAGACCGCCGTCGCCAGCGCCGGGACGATCGGACTGTTCGGGTCGAGCGAGCGCACCGTGCGATAACCCTCTTCGGCCTTGGCGAGTTGCCCGAGTTCGGCCTGCAGGCGCGCGGTCATGTCCCAGCACCGCGCGGCGAGGCTCTTGTCGCGCATGCCGCGGCCGTCGATGAACACCTTGAGGTTCGCGATGATCGCCTCGTAGCGCGTCGGGTCCTTCTTGCCGCCGACCGTGCCGGAAGCCTCGAGGTAGTCCAGGAACGACGCGAAGAAGTCGATCGTCGTCAGCGCGTTCTCGCGCGCGTCGGCGAGTTCGCGCCGGTCGCTGGGCAGGGCCGCCTCCGGCGTCTGCAACCAATCGCGGTAGCGCTGGACTGCGGCGCGCGCCTTGGCGAAGTCGCCGGCGCGCTGCCACATCTGGACGAGCATCGCCTGAGCGGGCTCGTACTCGGGCGTGCCCTTCTGGATCTGCTCGTAGTCCGCGGCCGCCTCGGCGTACTTGTTCTCGTTCGCCAGGCGCGCGGCGTCGCGGAACAACTGCTTCGACTGGCTCCCTGCGCCGCCAAAGGTCTTGAGGAGCGCAGAGACCTTGTCGCCGATCGCGCGCGTGTCCGGCGTCGCTTCCTTGGCGTCGCGGACGAAGGCGTTCCAGGCCTTCTCGAGCGCTTCGGTCGCGACCTCGACGGCGCCGCCGTCGCTGCCGTGGTCTTCGAGCCCCTTCATCGCGGCGAGAGTGGCCTCGAGGTAGCGCTTCTGGAGGCCGAAGTCCGTCGCAACGGTGGTCCAGGTCTCGAGCCCGAGCTTCTTGCGCTCGTCGTCGGTCATCGCGCCATAGGCGCGCTTGAAGCCGCGGATCGCGCGCTCGAACTCGCGCTCCTGGTGTGCGCCCTTGGCGACCTCGAACAACAGCGTGCCGTTGACGGTGGCGCCGCCCTCGAGGATCTCGCGCAGGGCGCGCTTCGCCCGCACGCCGATCATGTCGGAGGGGTGGGCGTCGTTGATCCGCTGGACGAGCGCGAGAGCGCCGGCGAGCAGTTCGGCCTTGCCCGACTCCGCCATCGCCCTGGCCTCGGTCAGGAAGACCGGGTGGCCGTAACGCGCGTGGGCGACCTCGAAGATGTCCGTGTTCTCCTCGCCGCCGAGCTTCTTCAACTCCTCACGGAAGAGGGTGCAGAGCGCGAGGACGTCGTCGATCCGGCCGAGCGCGAAGAGCGTGTCGGCGGCGCGGTCGTACGCCTCCTGCATCAGGTTGATCATGAGCTCGCGGATGTCCTCGGGGAGTTCGAGCTCCTCCGAGTCCAGCGAGGTGCGAATGGTCTCGATCGTCGACTCGTAGTCGCGGAAGGCGTCCTCCTGATTGCCGAGCACTTCGCCCAGCTTCGCCATCTCGAACCACGAGCGCTGGCCGAGCAGCGTTTCCTCGCCGACCGCGAGGATCAACTCCTCGAAGGTCTCGCGCGCCATGTCCGCGACGGTCTTTCGGTCACGTTCCTCCGCGACGCCCGCGAACTCGCGCTGCAGCATCGCCTTGTAGAGCCACGACGCGTAGTAGCTGCGCTGCGCTGGGGATCCCTCCTCGCGTCGCTTGACCTCGAGTCGCGTCATCACCTGCGTCGCGGCTTCGATCCCGCCCTGGAAGACCTCGGATGCCGTCTTGCGGAGGTCCGGCAGCTTCTCGGGATGTTCGACGGCTTCGACCTCGAGTTCGTCGACGAGGAAGCGGCCGTAGTCGAAGCTCGCTTCGAGAAGCGTTCGCCGCGCCTGGTCCGCGACCGGGTCGTCGCGGTAGTGGTCGACGAACTCGCGGGAACGCTCCACCGCCTCCTTGAACAGACGTCGCCGCTCTTCGGGCCGCGGGTCGGCGCGCGCGCCGAGCAGCGAGATGTCGATGCCGAGCTGCTGGATGCGTTTGAAGTCGTCGCTGTCGCGGTACTTCTTCTGCATCACGTCGACCTGGCCGTTCGCGAGCGCGATGAAGCCGAGGTCGGCCGCGAGACGACGGACGAACTCGACCTCGCGATCGAGGGCGCTCGTCTGTTGCGCGGCGAGGGGGACGATGCCGGTGAGGAGGAGTCCGCAGGCGCTGCGGAACAAGGGCCAAGAGGTCGTCATCGGCCGGGGCGGATGGTTCAGCGATCGCGCGCGCCCGCGCGCGAAGACGGGACGAGATGCGGGCCGAGGGGTGCGGACCGCGACGAGGGAACGGCGGAGTATAGGGAGCGGTTCGAGCAGGACGTAGCCGCGGCGCGGGTGTGACCGCAGCGCGTTCGTACCCGCTCTCCCGACGTGACGACGGCCGCGCGTGCTCGGTTCGCAGGCGCGGCCGTCGGGGAAGCGGACGAACGGCTCAGCGATTCGTCAGCAGGGTCTCGAGGGCGTCCGGCAGCGCGGCCGGCTCGTGCTCTTCGGTCATCACGATCCGCGCGCGGATCAGGATGATGATCTTGCGATCGAGCACATAGTTGCCCTTGCGGCTGAAGAGCAGCGAGAGGCCCGGGAGGTCCTGGAGGATCGGCACGCCCGAGACCTGGTTCTGCCGCTCGGCCAGCTTCATGCCGCCGAGCAGGATCGAACCGCCGTCGGGCATCGTCACCGTCGTGCGGACGCTCTGCAGGTTCGTGACCGGGAGCTGGATCGAAACCGGCTGGCCGGCGCCGAGCGTCGTCGTGAAGGTCGGGATCGGGAACTGCAGCGACATCACGGTCGGGCGCAGTTCCATCGTGATGAAGCGGCGATCGGCGGAGACCACCGGGCGCACGTCGAGCACCACGCCGTCGCGCACCACGCCGACGACCGGGTTCGCCACTGCGGCGGCCTGGGCGATCTCGACGCCGAAGTCGCTGATGTACGACGTCGAGCGGAGCGCCTGCATGTGGGCGCGCGTGTTGTTGTAGACCAGCAAGCGCGGCGCGACGATCTCCTCGCTGCGCTCCTGCTTCGCGACCGCGCGCAGGATCAACTGCAGCTCGGTGTCGTCGAGGTAGGCGTACTGGAGCGCGAGGCCGCCCGAGTTGTCGAGGCCGCCCGGACGACCGCCGAGCGCGCGGTCGTAGAGGTTCTCGGTGCGGCCCATGATGTCGCCGTCACCGCCGTCGTCGTAGAAGGCGCCGGGCTCCGTGCCGGAACCGATCTGGCCGGGCGCGGCCGCGTTGATCTGCTCCGGACGGCCGAAGTCGTCGAAGCGCAGGTTGCTGCGGTTGTTCCGCTCGAGTCCGCGACCCGCGCGGCCTTCCGACGACTGGTCGCCGAGACCGCGGAAGTCGACCCCGATGTCTTCGAGGAAGCTGTCCTCGACCTTGAGGAAGCGCGCCTCGATGTCGACCTGGATGCCGACCGCCTGGCGCAACTGCGAGAGCAGGCGATCGATCGCCTGGTGGACGTCCTTCACGTTGCGCACCAACAGGACGCCCGACTCGAAGTTGATCGAGTTGCCCTCGGTCCAACTCTCCGGCGCGATGTTCTCCTGGATGAGGCGGGTGAGCGTGCCGTCGTCGACGACGCTCGGCGCAGGGTCTTCCTCGTCCGTCGCGCCGAAGCCCTCGTCCGAACCCGGGGCGACCAGCTTGAGCGTCGGACCCGGCTGGCTGCGGACGCCCTGGACGATGTCGCGGACCTCGTAGGGCTTGAGGTAGGCGCGGCCGGTGGGGGTCGCGGCCGAGACGAGCTCGACCACGCCATCGCGCACGTGCCACTTCACGCCGGTCTGGGCTGCAATCACGTTGAGCGCCTTGCCGACGCTCATGTTCGGCAGGTGCAGGTCGTTCAGCGTGGTCGCTTCCTCGCCGAGTTCGGTGGCGGAGCGGGCGACGACGAAGTTCACACCCGTCGCGTCGGCGTAGTGGCGGGACCAGTCGGCGAGGGTCGCCGTCGTGAAGTGGTGCTCGATGCTCGTCGCGTCGAGGACCTGCATCACAGCCTTGTCCTCCGGCGCCTCGAACGACTCCTCCGGCGTGAACTCGATCGGCTTGCGGACGCTCACCTCGGCCCAACGCTGCATGTCGAAGGCGATCGTGTCGGTCTGAGGCAGCAGGGAGCGGTTCAACTCGTCGAAGGTCTCGACCCACTGCTCCTTCCAGCGCTGGCGGGCGACCTCGATCTTGTTCTCGTGGTGCGCTCGCGCGGCGAGATCGTGGAGTGCGTTGACTTCGCCGTTGTTCGGATCGAGCTGGGCGGCCTGGGACAGCGCCGACTCAGCCGAGCCGAAGTGGCCGTTCTGGAAGTCGCGGTTGGCCTGGACGAGCAGCCTCGCGACCCGCTGGTCGCGTTCGAGCCGCTTGCGACGCTCGGCCTCGTCGAGTTGCGCCCGGCTGCGGTCGCGTTCGGCCTGCTGTTCGGCTTGCATCGACTCGGCGAAGCGCTGCTGGGCGAGCTCGTGCTTGCGCTTGAGCTCCTGCTCGAGCTCGGAGCCGGGGGACGCGAGCGGGCTCAGTTCGAGCATCCGCACCGCGGTCCAGTAGTTCGCGATCGCCTCCTGGAAGCGACCCATCTCGAGTTCGGCGTCGGCCTGTTGCGCGAGCTGCCGGACCTGGAAGCGCGTGCGCTCCAGCGCGACCCGCGCCTCGAGCACCTTGCTCTCGAAGCCGCGCGCGACGCGCGCGGTCTCGTCGCCGAGGATCTCGGACGCCGCGAGCAGGATGTTCAGGGCCTCCTCGTTGGTCGGGTCGAGTTCGCGCACCGAGGCCGCCTCACGCAGCGCGTCGGCGTAGAGCCGGTACTCGAGCGCACGGCGCGCACGGTCGATCCCGTCCTTGACGAGGAACGCCTTGCGCTCCTGGTCGACGGAGGCCGGGACGTCCTGCGGGCGCTGCGGAACCGGATCCTGGGTTCGCACTGCCGGAGTCGTTGGGTCGGGAGCGTTGCCGCCGCTTGACTCGGGACCGGCGCCAGGGTCGTTGCCCTGCGTTCCAGAACACGAGAACAGCAGGGCTGCAGCCGAGAGGGACAGGCCGCGAAGAAGCATCGATCGGACCATCTTCATGCCGATTCCTGGACGGAAACTCGAGACGGCGGGGCGAAGCCGGAGGGGTCGGTGTGCACGGGCGAGGGGGAGCCTGAGCACTGCTTCCGGACGGGGAAGAGGGGGCGGACGGTAGCCAGCGCGAGAAGCAGGGTCAAGGCGAAGGACGGCCACGATCGACGCAGCCCGCGGCTCATCGCGCGGCGTTCGACGGCGGGATCTCCGGGCGCCCGAGCAGGCGGTTCACCCGCTTGATGTCCTCCCAGGTGTCGCGCTTGGCCTCGGGCTGGCGCAGCAGGTAGGCAGGGTGCCAGGTCGCGACGACCGGAATGCCCTCGTAGCTCAGGTCCATCGTGCGGAGCTGGCTCATCGACAGCGTGGTGCCGAGCAGGTTGTGCGCGGCGACGCGGCCGAGGGCGACGATCACCGCGGGCCGGATCGCGCGGATCTGCTGGCGCAGATAGGGCAGGCAGGCTGCGACCTCGTCCGGCTCGGGATTGCGGTTGTTCGGCGGCCGGCACTTGTTGACGTTCGCGATGTAGACCGACGCACGCGGGACGCCGACCGCCTTCTCGATGATCTTGGTGAGGAGTTGGCCCGCGGCGCCGACGAAGGGGCGACCGGTCTCGTCCTCGCGTGCCCCCGGCGCCTCGCCGACGAACATCACGCGCGCCCGCGGATCGCCCTCGCCGAAGACGACCGTCGTGCGACCCTCGTGCAGGCGGCAACGCCGGCAGCTCAGGACCAGGTCACGCAACTCGTCGAGTCCGTCGGGCAGTTCGATCGGCGGCAGCGCGGGCGGGGTGGGTACGGCGGGCGACGCGGCGACGGCAGGAGTCGGCACCGGCTTGCGCGGCGCCGGCGCGACGAGCTCCGGCACGACAGCGGCTGGCACGACAGCGGCTCGCGCGACCGGCGCGCGCGGCGTCCGCGCCGCGACGGGCAGGTCGTCGCCGTAGGCGTCCGCCGCGTGCTTCAACCAGTGCAGCAGCGAGCGGTGGACGTCCATCGGGATCCTCCGGTGATCAGAACGACCAGCCGACCGAGGCGAGGATGCGGTGATCCTGGCGGTCGAAGCCGGTGGCCGGCGTGTTGTCGTAGTCGAGGATCCACTGCAACTGCGCGAACATCGCGCTCGTCAGCGACGCGCGGACGCGCGTGTCGACGCGCGCGTAGAAGTCCGCGACGTCCTCGACGCTGGGGTAGAACTCGCCGTCCTGGAGCAAGGTGACCTTGTCGTTGATCGTCCAGCGCGCGCGGTAGGCGGCGCGGGCCGCGAGGTACTCGTCGTCGACGCCGGTGATCCGGTTCTCGTCGAAGTAGGTGAGACCCGCCTCGCACTGCAGCGCGAAGTCCGCATCCTCGTAGAGCTGGTATCCCAGGCCGCCGCCGGCGGTGAGGCGCAGGTCGAGGTCGGCGAACTTGTCGTACTCGCCGGTGACCTGTCCGTAGAGATAGGTCTTCTTGCTGAAGAACCAGTCGTACTTGCCGCTGCCGAACACGCGGCGTTGCGTGAGCACCCAGGCCCCGGTCGCCTTGTCCTCGCCGTAGTCCCAGGTGCCGCGCACGGTGAGGCGGGTGTCCTCGGTGCGACGGATGACTTCGGCCGCCGCGTTCGCGTTGCGCCGGTCGGTGTTGCCGGACGTGAGCGCGAGGCCGGCCGTGATCGAGCCGGTCCACGACTCCTCCGGCTTCCATTCGACGAGGTCCGCCGCCGTGACGGTGCGCGAGCCCGAAGCGCCGCTCACGGTGAGCTGGCCGTCCTTCACCCCGGTGACCGTCGCCTCGAAGCGGTCGCCCGAGGCGGTCGCGAAGCGGAGCGGGCCGGCGGTCGTGATGCCGGCGAGCTGATCGACCTTCACGGTGACGGTGCCCGCGGCAGGCGTGTCGATGACGACGCCGCCGGCGGTGATCGACGCGATCTTGCCCGACAGGCGATCGCCGTTGACCAGGGTGACGGAGTCCTGGGCGCGGGCGAGCCCGCCGGCGGCGGACAGGGCGAGCAGGACGGGGAGCACGAAGCTTCTGAAGGTGGACATCGCGACGAGGCGGGCGGGGCGGGGTCGAGGGACCGGGACTTTCGGGTCCGGTACGGATAAAGGAGCGCGACGCGTACCCCGCCGCGCGGGTCAGTCAACGAGAAACAGAGCGGGAGACAAGGGCCGATGAGAGCGACGCCGACCGCCGCGACGAGACCGTCGAAGACGGTTCCCGGCCGACTCGGCGTCCTGTTCCTCGTCTTCGTGTTCACGGCGACCGTGCTCGGCAGCGCGCTCCGCGCCGAGTTCCTCAACTTCGACGACGACCGCTTCTTCGGCCCGCGCTCGGAACTCGCAGCCGCCGGACTCGCCGGCGTGTTCGATCCGACGCGCACGATCGCGGAGGCGTACCTCCCGGTCTCGCACGCCTGGTTCTGGCTCGAGAACCAGGTCTTCGCCGGCCCCCTCGGACCGCACCTTCTCGCGCTCGGTCTGCAGTTCCTCTTCGTCGTGCTGGTCGCGCGGCTCGCCGTCGAACTCGGACTCTCGCGGCGCAGGGCGGTGGTCGTCGCCGCACTGGTCGCGGCGCACCCGGCCCTGGTCGAGTCGGTCGTGTGGGCGTCGGGTCAGAAAGATCTGCTCGCCGGCAACTTCGTCGTCGCGACCCTGCTCGTGCTCGTGCGTCATGCGCGCGGCGAGATGAGCACGGGGCGCGCCGCGGCGACGGCGGCGCTGTTCACGGTGCTCGCGATGTACGCGAAGGGCACGGCGGCCGTCGTGGCGCCGTTCGCGGCCGGCGTCGCGTTCCTCGCGCCTGGTCGCTGGGGGACTGCGCGCTGGGGGACCGGGCGCTGGGGGACTGGGCGATGGCTGCCGGCGCTCTGCGTCGTCGCGATCGCGGCGGTCGCCTCGCTCCATCATTCCGCGCTCGCCGCGGCCGCGGGGACGATGAGCGGGGGCGGAGGACTCACCGGGCGCATCGCGCAGGTCACCGGCGCGGCGCTGCACTACGTGACGACGGCGCTCTGGCCGGGGAACCTCGACGGGCTCTACCCCGAGGTGAAGACGATCGAGGCCTTCCGCAACGCACTCGTCCCCGGATCGATCGTCGTCGCGGCGTGGCTCACGGCGATCGTCGCGTTGCGCCGGCGCCTGCCGCTCGTCGCCGGCGGGCTCGCGGCGTTCGCGATCGCGCTCTTGCCCTTCAACACCGCGTGGCCCGCGACGTCGATCGCCGCGGCCGACCGCTACCTCCACCTCGCGATTCCGGGACTCGCCGTCGCGTTCGTCGCCCTGCCTCGCGCCGGCCTGGTGGCGGGGATGATCGCCCTTGTTCCGTTGGTGCTGATCGCGCGCGACCGTGCCGCGGCGTTCGAATCCAGCGAGAACCTGTGGACCGCGAGCCTCCAGCGCGACAGCGAGAACGCGGCGGCGCTCGGCAATCTCGCCGCGGCGCGCGCAGCGCGCGGCGACGCCGAAGCGGGCGCCGGGCTGCGAGAGGTCGAGGACCTGCTCGAGCGCGCCGTCGACGTCGCGCGTTATCCCCAGCACCGCTGGCGCGCGGCGGCGAGCCTCGCCGACCTCGCCGAGCGCGACGGCCGACTCCCGCGCGCTCTGGAGTACGCAGTGCGCGCGGCGCAGGCCGCCGACGAGGTCGACCCGCGCCAGCCCGGCGCGTTCGAGACACGCCTGCGCGCGCATCTCGTCGCGGCGCGCGCGGCGCGTCGCAACGACGATTTCGCCGCCGCGACGCGGCACTACGAAGTGGCGCGCGAACTCGCCCCCGAGCATCCGTTCGTCCTCGCGTTCGCCGCGTCGCTGCTGCACGCGGAGGCGATGCAGAAGGACGGCACGGTCGATCCGAAGGACCCGCGCGTCGCCGCCGCGGACCGGCTGCTCGACGCCGCCGAGCGCGCGGACCCGTCGCTCTACGAGGTGCACTGGACGCGCGGCGTCTGGCGGCGCGCGACGGGGCGCTCGCTCGAAGCCGAGGCGAGCTTCCGCAAGGCGATCGAGGTCGATCCGCGCCGGAGCGAGGCCTGGCTCGCGCGCTGCGACCTGTTCCTCGCCGAGGCCGGGCTCGCGGCGACCGCCGAGCGGATCGCGCGCGAGGGCGCTGCCGTCGTCGGCGAAGCGAATGCCGCGCCGCTGCTCTTCCGTCGCGCCCTCGCGCTCGGCGCGCTCGGCCAGCTCGACGACGCGCGCACGCTCTACGAGGCCTGTCACCAACTCCGGCCGAACGACGTGCAGATCCAGGCCGGGCTCGCCGCGGTCCTCGCGGCAATCGGCGTGCGCGACCTCTACACCACCTCGCCCGATGTCCTCGCCCGCCTGGCGGAGCGCATCGAGACGCTCGACCCGACCAATCCGCAGGGACAACTCGTGCGCGCCGTCGCCCTGCGCGGCAAGAAGCAGATCGCCGACGCCCTGATCCTGCTCGAACAGGTGCGCTCGGCGATGCCCGACGACAAGGAGGTGCGGCAGCTCCTCGTCGAGACGCTGCGCGACCTCGGTTGGCAGCTCTGGCTCGACGAGTCGACGCGCGTCCAGTCCTGGCCGTACTTCCTCCGCTTCGCGAGGGAAGCTCCGACGGGCTTCGACACCGAGGCGGTTCGCAACCTTCTGGACACGGAGTGGCAGCGACGCCTCCGCGCGGGACAGGATGCGCTCCTCGCCAACGACGCGCGCGGGGCGGAACGCGTTCTTCGCGGTTGCTTCGAACTCTTCCCGGATCGCAGCGAGCCGAACCTCCAGCTCGGCATGGCGCTGCTCCTGCGCGATCCCGAGTCCGCGACGCTCGAAGAGGCGCTGCGCTGCTTCGAACTCGCCGCCGACGGCCAACGCCGGGCGACCCGCGATCCGGGACTCGCGGTGCTCTACCAGGTCACCGCGTTGCGCCGGCTCGGGCGCTTCGACGACGCGAAACAGCGCGGCGACGTGTACCTCGCCGCGCCGCGCGACGGCACCGACGAGTCGGTGGCGGAACGGATCAAGGCGCTACTCGATCGATGAGCCCGACCGGTTCGCCGCACCATGCGGGGTAGATTTGCGCGGGTGAGGCGTCCCTGTCCCTGCGCAAGCTCGTTGCTCGTCGTCCTGGCGGGTTGTGGCGGCGGCCGTGACGAGGCGTCCGGGCCGGCATCGATCTTTGCGGAGATCACCGCCCGCTCCGGAGTCGACTTCGTCCACCACGTCGAGCGCAGCGGCCGCTTTCCGTTGCCGGAGATCATGGGTGCGGGCTGTGCCCTGTTCGACGCCGACGGCGACGGCCGCCTCGACATCTACTTCACCGACGCCGGCCGCTTCCCAGGTCCCGGTGCGCCCGATCGGCTCTACCTCGCGAACCCCGACTCCACCTGGCGCGACGCCACGACCGCGAGCGGGCTTCGCGACACCGGCTACGGAATGGGAGTGGCGGTCGGCGACGTCGACAACGACGGCGATCTCGACCTCTACGTCGGCAACCTCGGCGCCGACGCCCTCTACCTCAACGACGGCCACGGCGTCTTCGAGGACGTCTCGTCGCGGGCGGGGATCAGCGGCAGTGCTTGGACCACGTCCGTCGCCTTCCTCGACTACGACGTCGACGGCTGGCTCGACATCTGGGTCGCGCACTACGTCGAGTACGACCACGATCGACTGTGCACGGACGCGAGCGGGCGGCCGGAGTACGCCAACCCGCGCGAATTGCGCGGCGTGCCGGACACGCTCTACCACAACCGCGGCGACGGCAGCTTCACGGACGTGAGCGTCGCCGCCGGGATCGCCGGGCACGCATCCAACGGTCTCGGCGTGGTCGTCGAGGACTTCGACGACGACGGCTGGCCCGACGTGTTCGTCGCCAACGACGGCCAGGCCAACCATCTCTGGATGAACCAGCGGGACGGCACCTTCCGCGAGGACGGCCTGCCGATGGGCGTGGCCGTGAACGGACATGGGGTCGCCGAAGCGAACATGGGGATCGCGGTGGGCGACGTCGACGGCGACGGCGACCTCGACTTGTTCGTCACCCACCTCACCGGCGAGACCAACACGCTCTGGCTGCGCGAGGACTTCGGCTTCGTCGACGCGTCGGAGCGCAGCGGCCTCGCCGGGCCGAGCCTGCCGACGACCGGCTTCGGCACGGCGATGTTCGATCTCGAACTCGACGGCGACCTCGACGTGGTGATCGCGAACGGCCGCGTGACGCGGGGACCGGCGCACGAACGTGCGAACATCGACCCGCTGTGGAACCTCTACGCCGAGCCGAACCAGGTGTTCGTCAACCTCGGCGGCGGGAGATTCGTCGACGCGACGTCGGACGAGGGCGTGTTCGGCGCGCCCGTCGAGGTGTCCCGCGGTCTGGCCGTGGGGGACCTCGATCGCGACGGCGACCTCGACGTCGTGATCACCAACGCGATGGGGCCCGCGCGCATCTACGAAAACGTCGCGCAACGGCGCGGCCATTGGCTCGTCGTGGACGTCGTCGACGAGAGCCTGCACCGCGCGGTGTACGGCGCCGTCGTGCGGGTCCTCGCCGGCGACCGCCGCTGGCGCCGCACCGTCTCCCCGCAGACCAGCTACCTGTCGAGTTCGGAGATCGCGCTGCACTTCGGGCTCGGCGACGCGTCGAGGATCGACGCGATCGAGGTGCGATGGCCCGGCGGTGCGCGGGAGACCTTCGACGGCGGGCCGGTGGACCGCTCGATCACGCTCGTGCGCGGCAAGGGCCGTCGATGACACGGCGCCTGGCGCCGTGGCTCGCGTTGGGTTGCGCCGCGTGCGGCGGCGGCGACGCGCTGCCCGCGCCCGAGCTCGGCGAGGTCGAGCCGCTCGTGAGACTCGAGATCGCGCGCCGGGCCGAGGCCGCGGCATCGGATCGAAGCGCCGACAACCTGAGCCGCTACGCGCGCGTGCTCCACGCGCACGGGATGCTCGCCGAAGCCGAGCACGTCTATCTCCTCGCGGCCGGCTGCGCCGGCGAGGACCTCGCGTCGGAGTGCCTGCATCTCGCCGGATGCGCGATGGCGCCGCTGCAACCCGAGCGCGCGGTCGAACACCTGACGGCGGCCCTGGCCCTGCGGCCCGACCGCGAGGCCGGTCACCTCCGCCTCGCGATCCTCGCCGAGCGGCTCGGGAAGGTCGACGTCGCACGCGATCACTACGAGAAGGCGGTGGCGCTGCGGCCGTCGAGCCACGCCTGGCTCGGGCTCGGCCGTCTCCTCTTGCAGGCCGGCGACCCGCGCGCCGCGGTGGAGCAACTCGAACGGGCGCGCGCGCTCGATCCGGACCACCACCAGGTCGACGAGGCGCTGGCACGTGCCTACGCGCGGCTCGGCCAGGCCGAAGCGAGCCGGCAGGCCGCGCAGCGGGCCGGCAACCTGTCGGCGCCGCGGCCGATCGATGATCCGTTGATGGCAGCGGTGAACGACGCGGACGTGACCTACCGCGCGTTCGAGGGCCGCGCGATCGCGCGCTTCGACGAGGAGCATCGCCGTGCGCTCGCGACCGGGCGAAGGGACAAGGCCCTGCTCGAGCAAGCGCTCGACGCGATCGACTCCGCCTGCCGCGCGCGGCCGGACAGTCCGACGGCCCGCCACTACCGTGGGCTCATCCTCGCCGGCCTCGGCCGCGTCGACGAGGCGATCGCCGAGTTGCAGGCCGTGGTCGCAGCGCGACCCGACGACGAGAACGCCGGTCTTGCGCTCGCCGGGATGCTCCGTGCGGCCGGTCGGGCGAGCGCCGCGCTCGTCCAACTCGACGCCCTTCTCGAGCGCCGGCCGCGATGCGTCGACGCCTTGATGCAACGCGCCGCCCTGCATCTCGAGGCGCACGAAACCGAAGCGGCTAGACGCGACCTCCGCGCGATCCTCGACGTGGCGCCCGACAACGAATGGGCCCGCGCGCGCCTGCGCGAGTGACGCGCGCGATCATCGACGGTTGATGTCGGTCGGAGCACGCGCTAGCTTCGCGCCGCTTTCCGGCGCCGGTCGGTCGGAAGGCGATCCGCGCGCGCGAACGCAGCGCTCCGCCGACGTCGGCGGGGCCGTCCGTCGCGCGGAACACGTGCATGAATCAGGCACGTGCAACAGCAAAGCGGTCCGGAGCGGGCGCTCCGGTCCAGGGAGGCGTGGCATGGCCAGGCGAGGCCGTGATCTGTTCGAGTTGCTCCGCGATCGCGGCGGTAGGCGCGCATCGGCGGGATCGTCGTCATCAGGAACGGGACGGAGTCGCAAGGGGCACGGCGAAGCGGGGTTCCTCACCCGGCTGGGCCGTTCCGCGCGCGCGCTCGTCGCCGGACAGGACGGGAGCGCGACCGCTGCGCGGCGCGCGGCGCCCACGGTCCGGTCGGGTCCGTCCGGCAGTGGTTCGACAGGCAGCGGGCCGACGGGCAGCGGTCCGAAGGTCGGCAGCGCGAACCATGGCATGGCGCTGGTCGCGGTCGCCGCGGTCGCGCTCCTCTGCGGCTTCTTCCTCGGCCGGGTGACGGCCGACGCGAAGGCCGCCACGGGACGCGGCGATCTCCAGATCGACGGCGCACCCGCCGGCGGCCACGAGGGCGCGCGCCCCGGCCCTCCGCCGGCCGACGTCGGCGAGGACCGCGGCGCGAAGCCGGAGCAGACGGCGGCGCCGCGCGTGGTCCCCCTGACCCGCGAGCAGGAGGAGGCGCAGGTCTCGAATCTCGCGTGGCTGTTGCTAAAGTGCCCCGCCCGCGATCGCGCCCGAGCGGCGTCCGCAGCCGTCTGGCTCCGCGATCATGGGCTGCCCAACGCCCGCATCCGCCAGGTGGCGGTCCAGGCCGACGGCAGTCAGCTCTGGTACCTGGTCCTCTGCTACACGACGCAGGACACGCAGGCCCAAGACCTCGAACGACTGAGGAGTCTGGACCTGCCGACGACCTTCGATTCGCCCACGAACGAAGGCACGTTGTCGTCGCTGCGCGAGAGCGTGCGGGGGCTCCGGGTGCCGTACGACACGTCGAACTTCAAGCGGCGCTGAACCCGTCGAGCCATGTCGATCCACTCCAGCCTGAGAATCTCCGGCGCCGGTCGCGGCAATCGCAACGTCTTCACCCGCATCGAGCGCCTCGCGGTGCTGAAGCGCGAGGGACGTTGGGACGGCGAAGCCGACGTGCTCGGCCTCCCCAAGGTGCGCACGCGCTTCAAGTCGAAGGTGAAGAAGGCCGCGAAGGTGGTGGTCGAGGGCGAGGCGGCGGCTGCGCCGGCCGAGGGTGAAGCGGGGGCTGCGGCTGCCGCCGGCACCGCGGCCGCACCTGCCGCTGCGGACGCCGCGGCGGGCAAAGGTGGCGCGAAGCCCGGCGCGAAGTCCGGGAAGAAGTGATCCGCGCGGCGGCGTGATCGCACGCCGCACGAGGAACTGGTGCCGTCGTGACCCCGTCGCGCGCGCCGCTGATCGAAGTCTTCCACTCCGTGCAGGGTGAGGGGCGCTTCCTCGGCGAGCCGATGGCCTTCGTCCGGGTCGCGACCTGTCCCCTGCGCTGCCGCTACTGCGACACGCCGGACTCCTGGGTCGCGACCGCGGATTTCGCGGTGCACGGCGACGGCGAGCGTGCCGCGACGCATCGCGAGCGCAACCCGGTGACCGCGGCGCGCGCCGTCGAACTCGCGCTCGGTTGTGCGGCGCGTTCGCCGTGGCGCGTGACCGGGTTCGCGCGCGTGTCGATCACCGGCGGTGAGCCGTTGGTCTTCCCGCGCTTCGTCCGCGAGTTCGGCGAGGCACTCGGCGCGCGCGGTGCCGTGCACCTCGAGACCTCAGCGCACGATGCGCAGGCCCTCGCCGAGTGCCTGCCGGCGCTGTCGCACGTCAGCGCGGACTGGAAGCTGCCCGAGACCCTCGAGAGCGGCGACTGGACCGCGCAGCATCGCGCCTGCGTCGAACTCGTCGCGGCAGACGGCCGCGCGACGCTCGACGTGAAGATCGTGCTGATGCGCGGCGTTGCGCAGGGTTCGCTGAGCACGGCGCTCGACGCGCTCGCGCCGTTCAAGGACGCCCTGCTCCTGGTGCTCCAGCCGGTGACGCCCGCGCGCGGAGTCGCGGAACGGATCGACGCCGGCGAACTCGCGCGCTGCGCGGCGATGGCCGGCGAGCGAGGCTTCCGTTACCGCGTGCTCGCGCAACTCCATCCGCTGCTCGGGCTGCGGTAGCGAAGACCCGCTCGTATCCTGCGCCGCATGAGGTTCCTCGCCGTCGTGATCGTGGTGTCGTTCGCCGCCGCGCAGGAGCCGCCGGCCTGCCGCAAGTGCGAGAGCACGGGCGTGCAACCGTGCAAGGACCACAAGGGCGACGCGATGGCGCTCGAGAAGGCGGTCGTGCGCTGCAGCGTCGCGGCGGCGTGCAAGCGCTGTCTCGGCCTGCTCGTCGTCGACTGTCCGGCCTGCGCCCGGGACGACATCGTCGAGGATCTCGCCGACAGGAGCTTCGCGATGAGCCGCTGGCTCGAACAGCGGCACGAAGCGGTCGGGCGCTTCTGCGCCGAGCCGGCGTCGATCCGCTATCTCGAGACGGCGCACGCGGACCTGAGCTGGTCGCTCGACGGTGCGATCGTCGACAAGAAGAAGCTCGACGCGCACCAGCGGATGCACCTCTACGGCGAGCGCGTGGAGGCCACGCGCAGGCGCTTCTGCGACGTGCTCGGTCTGACCGACGCCGACTTCCCCGTTGCGTCCGACGACGCGTCGCCGCGCCTCGCGCTGCACATGTTCGGGGCGATGCGCGACATGCGCGAACTGTCGCCGCGGCTGACCGGCATCGGTGCGATGGGGACCAACATCAAGCTGACCGGCGGCATCCCGGTGTGGTGCATGGTCGCCGACGATCGCGCGATGAAGGACGACGTCGACGTGCACCGCTCGGTCGTCCACAACGTCGTGCACCTGCTGCTGTCGAACATGCTGCCGGCGCGCGAACTCGGCCCGACCGGCGAAGGTTGGGTCGACGAGGGTCTCGCGCACTGGTTCGAGATCGCGATCGACGGGCGCTGCTCGGCGTACTGCGTCGAGGAGGCGGTGATGCTGCCCGGCACGAACTGGCACAACGGCGCGTATCGCACCGGCATCCGCCAGCTCGCCGACGCGGGGAAGCTGCGGCGATTCGTCGAGAGCTACACGAAGAACAGCGACGAGCTCGACCTCGAGGAGAACGCGCACGCGTTCGCGTGGGTCGACTGGCTGATCGCGACGCAGGGCGGCGCCAAGCTCGCCGACTTCGTGCGGCGGCTGAAGCGGAAGGAGCCGCAGCGCGACGCGATGCAGGCGAGCTTCGGCTTCGGCCCGCTCGCGATCGACGAGCGCTTCGCGGCGTGGGTCGTCGCCACCTACCCCAAGCAGGAGCCCGGGCGGTGAGGGCGCTCGCGGCGCTCGCGGCCGGGGTCGCGCTGATCGTCGGTGGTCGCGCGCCCGCGCAGGCGATGCGCACCGAGCGTCACGCGTTTGCGCACGCGATGGAGCTGCGCGCGGAACTGCTCGATGCCTGGCTCGCCGCTGGGAGAGCACCGGCCGCGACGACGATCGACCGCCTGCGCGAGGCGCTGGTCGTGATGGCCCTGCCCGAGGTCTGCGATGGCGAGCGCTTCGACGCGGTGCACGTCACGCTGCACGCGCCGCGCCTGCCGACGATCGTGGTCGAGGGCCTCGCCTTCGACGTCGAGTTGCGCGACGCGCGCGGCGGCCTGGTCGCGCAGGCGTCGATCGAGGAGGCGACGTCGGCCGACGATCTGATGCGCTTCCGCGCGACCTGTGCCTTGCCGTTTGGCGACGCGAAGCCCGGCGAGTTCCGCGTCGACGTCTTCGCGCGCGGCAAGGACCTCGCGCGCTCGCCGCTCGGGACGCGGCGCGTCGATCTCGCGCCGGAGTTCCCCGCGCGCGCCGATGCGCTGCCGATGCTGATCGACGGTGCTGCGCCGCGTGTGGCGCACAGCGAGCAGGTGATCGCGGCCTTGCCGGAGGGCCGTCGCGACAGCCTCGACCTCGCCGTGCTGCGCGCGGTCGTGCTCGACGTCGAACGCGCCTACGCCGGTGAACCGCGCCTGCCGGGCGCCGAACCGCTGCGGGATCTCGAGCGTGCGGAGGAGGTGCTCGCGGCCATGCGCGAGGACCGCGCCGCGCTCGCGCTCCTACGCGGCCGCGTGACGATCGCCGTCCCGATCGGCGAGTTCGCGGGGCGGCAGGGTCCGCTCGCCGACCACGCGCTCGTGTCGATCGACTGCGGCGACGAGGGACTCGCGGCGATGAAGCGGAAGCCGCTCGTGCTGGTCGTCCCCGGTGCGCCGAGTTGGGGCGGCGACGCGCTGCGTCCGGACTCACCGCAGACGCTGCATCCCGCGTGGACCGTCGATCAGCTCGCGCGCGCGCAGTTCGACCCGGCGGGTCGTTTCCACGTCGCGGTGCTCGAATCGCCGGGACGGTTCCGCAGCGCGCCCGGCCTCGTCCGCGACGCGCTCGCCGTCCTGCGCCGCATCCTGCCGATCGAGAAGGACCTGGTCTTCGCGATTGGCGAGCGCGAGGGCGCCTACGCCGTCTCGCGCGCCGCGATCGAGGACGCCGGTTCGATCGACGCTGCGGTCCTGCTCGACGGCGCTTCGATCTCGCGCCCCGAGCTCGAAGCGCAGCCGGCACTGCACGTCGCCTTCTGCATCTCGGCCGACCAGGCCTCGCGCGGTTCGTTGAGCACTCTCGCCGGCGTCCTCGCCGCGACCGGCCGCGCGCGCCTGCTCGACGTCGAGGGCGTGCCGTCCTCGATCGCGATCGGCGCGCATGCCAAGGTGATCGAGGCGTTCCTGCGCGAGCGCTGCGGCGACTGAATCGCGTTCAATCGACCGCCGACTTCTTCGCCAACACCAACCACTGCTCGCTGACGAACGGCAACAACGGCCGCGCCGCGACGAACTCGAGCCCGGCTTCACGGAGGTCGCGCAGGAACGCGTTCAGCGTGACCCCGCCGCGCGAGGAGCGGCGCTTGCCGCGCAACTTCCGCGCGAGTGCCCGGCGCGCGTGCTGCAAGGAGACCGAGTGGAAGAAGGAGACGATCACCGGGCCCGCGCTCACGCGGCGCAGCTCGGTGAGGATGCGCACGCGATCGGCTGCGCGCGGCACGTGGTGCAGGAGGCGATGGCAGAGCACGCCTTGGAAGCCCGCGTCGCAGAACGGCAGTTCGAAGGCCGTCGCGCGGATGCAGGGGCCGCGCGGCGACGGGATCGCGCGCAGCATCTCCTCGGCGAAGTCGACGGCGACGACCGGGCCGGGGAGGAGATCGCTCATGCGACCGGCGCCGCAGGGGACGTCGAGCCAGGGGCCGTCGCCGGCCCCCGCGCGGTGCAGCAGGGCGAGGAGTGCCTTGCGTTCGCGGCGGTCGGTGCGCGCTCCGCTGCCTGCGCAAAAGCGCCGGTCGCGGTAGTCGAGGGCCCAGCCCGGGGGGCGGCGAAAGGCGTGCTCCGGGCGCTGATCGGGAGGGGGCGCGGTCAAGGTCGGCGTCGCGGCTGGCCGAAGTCCTCGTCCAGCGCATCGCGATCATGGACGACGACCGGCACGAGGGACAACCAGGGCTTGCAGAGCGCCGCAGGGCGGAACGCAACGCGTTCGACGGGAAGGTGTTGGTCGACTTCGCGGGGCTCGAGCTGAGCGGCTCGGCGCGCAACGTGTCGGAGAGCGGCGTCTACTTCGTCGCCGAGGGCAAGCCGCGCGTCGTCGTGCGGGTCGACGGCGAGCCGGCGCCGAAGACGGCGGAGATCGTCCGCATCGAGTCGTTGGGCGCGGGCCGCTTCGGCATCGCGGTGCGCTTCGTCGACTGACGGCGGAACACGGCGGCGGTCGATACCATGCCGCGCCGATGGGCAACCTCCGCGACCAGCTCAAGCAGGCGAAGATCCTGTCGGACAAGGACGCACGCCGCCTCGCGCACGAAGAGCGCGTGCACAAGACCGCCGTCGGTCGCGAGGGCATCGAGGCCGAGCGCGCCGCGCGCGAGCAGGAGCTCGTGCAGCTCCGCGAGTCCGAACGCGTCGAGGATGCGAAGCGCGAAGCCGCGATCGCCGCGCAACGCCAGGCGGAGGCCGAGCGCGCCGCCTGCGAACAGATCCTCGCGACCGAGGTGAAGGGCGTGGGGCGCGGCGCGCCGTGGTTCTTCGAGTTGCAGGACGGCCGCATCCCCTTCGTGAAGATCGACGAACTCGAGCGCATGCAGCTCGCGTCCGGCCAGCTCTGCATCGTGCGGCGATCGACCGGCGATGCGCACGACTACGGTCTGCTCGCGGTCGACGTCGATCGCGGCGCGCAGCGAGAGGTCGAGCCTGCCGCGCGAATCGACGCCGACCACGCGCACCACGACCTCGTCGCCCTGGTTGAACTCGCGGTCCGGTTCGCGGCGGTTCGCGAACAGCTCGTCGCGTCCGACGAGCCCTTCGACGACCTCGTTGATGCGCACGAACACGCCGAACGACTCCACGCGCGTGATCGTCCCGGTGTAGTAGCCGCCGCGGCGCACGAC
The DNA here is from genome assembly GCA_016235155.1 of Planctomycetota bacterium. Classification (GTDB taxonomy): domain Bacteria; phylum Planctomycetota; class UBA1135; order UBA1135; family UBA2386; genus JACRLW01. Next base: position 42,479 of record JACRLW010000004.1, on the reverse strand, counting down.
GCCGGCGACCTTGCCGACCATGCGCAAGGCCTTGCGCGCGACGGCTTCCTCGGCGGCGTAGATGCGGACGATGCCGTCGTCGTCGACGTTGACCTGTGCCTTGGTCGCGCTCGCGATGCCCTTGATCGTCTGACCGCGCGGGCCGATCAGCACGGCGATCGTGTCGGGCAGGATCGCGGTCCGCATCACGCGCGGCGCGCGCGGCGCGAGCGTGGGAGCCGGCGCGGCGAGGACCTTCGCCATCTCCGCCAGCACGTGGAGGCGACCGCGCTTCGCCTGATCGAGCGCCTTGCCGAGCTGCCCCGCGTCGAGTCCGCCGACCTTGTTGTCGAGTTGGAGCGCCGTCACGCCGCGCGCGGTGCCGACGACCTTGAAGTCCATGTCGCCGAGGTGGTCCTCGTCGCCGAGGATGTCGGTCAGGACCGAAGTGCGCGTGCCGTCGGTGACGAGTCCCATCGCGATGCCGGCGACCGGCCGCGTGATCGGAACCCCGGCCTGCATCAAGGCGAGGCAGCCGCCGCAGACCGTCGCCATCGACGACGAGCCGTTGCTCTCGGTGATCTCGGACTCGATGCGGATCGTGTAGGGGAACTCGTCGAAGGACGGCAGCACCGGTGCGAGTCCGCGTCGGGCGAGGAAGCCGTGGCCGATCTCCCGGCGGCCGGGACCGCGCAGCGGGCGGATCTCGCCGACGCTGTAGGGAGGGAAGTTGTAGTGGAGCAGGAAGTGGTCGTACTCCGAGCCCGACAGACCCTCGCTGCGCAGCGATTCCTCGGCGGTGCCGAGCGTGCAGGTGACGAGCGCCTGCGTCTCGCCGCGCGTGAACAAGGCCGAGCCGTGCGCGCGCGGCAGGAGTCCGACCTCGCCGCGGATCTCTCGCACCGTTTCGACGTCGCGGCCGTCGAGTCGCCGGCCCTCGGCGAGGATCGCCTCGCGGACGAGTTGCCAGCGCAACTCCTCGAAGGCCTTGCTCAGGGCGCCATGCGTCGCGGGCTCCGACGCGGCGAGCATCGCGGTCCGCGCGGCGTCGACCGCGGATGCCCGCGCCGTCTTCCTGGTCTCGCGCAGCGCGGCGCGCAGCAGTTCGGCGATCGGCGGCGGCACCGCGGGCAGCGCGACCGTCGCGGGGGCCGCGGACTTCGGTCGACCCGCTTCCGCCGCCAGTTCGCCGATCGCCTTGCGCAGGCGCGCGAGCCACTCCGCCGCCTGCTCGAGCGCCTGCAGGCAGACGTCCTCGCCGACCTCGCGTGCCTCGCCTTCGACCATCACGAGGCCGTTCGGTCCCGCGCTGACGACGAAGTCGAGCTCGGCGTCGCCGCGCCGCGAGCGCGGCGGGAACGGGGTGAAGCCCTGCGCGGTCTTGATCAGCCGCAAGCCCGCCGCGGGCCCGGCCGCGGGCGCCTCGCTGAGTTGGAGCGCCGCGCACGCACCGACGATCGCGAGCGTCGCGAGGTCGGCGTCGGGATCGGCGGAGAACACGAGGACCTGGACCTGGACCTCGTTGGAGTAGCCGTCCGGAAAGAGCGAGCGGATCGAACGGTCGACGAGCCGGCTGACCAGGACTTCGTGATCGGTGATGCGTCCCTCACGCCGTCCGAAGGCGCCCGGGATGCGTCCGGCCGCGGCGAGCTTCTCGCGGTACTCGACGGTCAACGGGAAGAAGTCGACGCCCTCGCGCGGCGCGCCGATCACCACGGTCGCGAGCAGCACGTTGTCGCCGGCGCGGACGAGGACGGCGCCGTTGGCGAGGCGTGCGATCTTGCCGGTCTCGAGTTCGAGCTTCGTGCCGGCGATGGTCAGGCTGGTCGTGGCCACGCGCTGATCCTGGCGCGGGCCGCGCTCGCGAACCAGTGCGGATCCGGCGAGCGGCTGCGATCCGACTCAGCGATCGAGATGTCCGCCCTCGAAGCAGGCCGGCGGACGGCGCAGGCGACCGAGGTGCCGGCCGAGCGTCGCGAAGAGACGCTTGCGCGCGCGCATGATCCGGATGCCGACCGTGCCCGGCGGCAGCGCCAGGGTCTGCGCAGCCTCCTGGTAGGAGGTGCCGTCGCGGACGCAGAGGTTGAAGACCGTCTTGTAGTGATCGGGCAGTTCTTCGACGGCGCGGCGGAAGGCGTCCATCAGTTCGTCTTCCTCGACCTGCCGGTTCTCGTGATCCTCGGGGATCGAGGCGAGCGGATCGTCCTCGTCGGCGAGGGTCATGCTGCTGATCGGACGCGGGCGGCGCCGCGCCGCGCGCAGCGCGGTGAGCGCCTGGTTGCGCGCGACCTCGAAGAGCCACGCGCGGAAGTTGGTGCCCGACTCGTAGAGGTGGTTCTTCAGATAGACCTTCTCGAAGACCTCCTGGGTGACGTCCGCCGCGAGATGGGGGTCGCGGACCAGTCCGCGGACGAAGTGCAGGATCCGCCGCCCGTACCTCGCCTGGAGTCCGCTGATCCCGTTCTGCGCGTCGCCCTGCCTCACCAACTCGACGAGTTGATCGTCGCTGACCGTCTCTGCGGCCTCTGCAGGCCGCATCAGGATTGGATCGCCGTGAGTCGCCAGTGCCATGTTGGGGAACCTCCGGGCAATGTCCGTGCCGCAAAGTTCACGCGCACGGACACTGCACGGAAACCTCGATCCCATCAGGTCTTGCGGCGAAGTCCTTCAAACAGCCCCAGAATGATCTGCCAATCCCCAGCGGCACCGCGGTGCCATCAGTTCGAGGCAGTGGACTGCAATGAGCCCTCGACGCGTGCTGAATGGATCCGACTGCGCTGCACCACGCTGCGCGCCTTGTGCGAGCTTGCAACGGGTGAGCGTCGTCGGAACGGAGATGTGGGATGAGATCGGGCTCCGGCAGAAATCGCCGTGGCCGACCCTTCTTTCGTCCCCTCAGGCGTCAGGGAGGGGGAAGAGATCCGGCCCTCCGCCGAGCGCGGCATCGAGCAGCGCGAGGTTCCGCGCCGCGTTCACGTCGTCGACGCCCTGCGACAGCGAACCGAAGCGGAGACGGCGCAGCGCGAGATAGACCAACGCCGCGCGGATGCCCCACTCGGACTTGATGCGGTCCGATCCCCAGCGCGTCGCGAACCAGCGCGCGAGGAGCGCGCGCTTCCAGTCCTGGCCGCGCGTCGAGTGGATCCAGAGCCAGGCGAAGTCGTGGTCCTCGTTGCCGACGCCGACGCGCTCGAAGTCGACGAGGAAGGGCTCGCCGTTCGCGTCGACGAGCAGGTTCTGTTCGGTGAAGTCGCCGTGCACGAAGACCGCGGGGCGCGACTCCGTCCACCGGATCGCTTCGTCGAAGAAGTCGAGCGCGCGGCGCCAACGACGCTGGCCGATGACCTGCAGCACGGCGTCGTACATCAACCGCACGCGGTCGATGTACGACACGACGTCCCAATGGCTGAGCGGGAAGTCGCGCCGTCCGACGAGATGTTCGGTCTGGATCGACTTCAACGCCGCGAGCGCCGTGAAGATCTGGTCCAGGCCGAGCGATTCCTCCGCGGGTCCCGGCGCGCTGCGGATCCACTCGAGGAGGAGCCAGTGCGGCGGATCGCTCGGGTCGATGAGGATCGTGCGCGGGGCCGGGATCTCGCGGCGCTCGGGGTCGATGCCGTCGAGGTAGCGGTAGAAGGCGGACTCGCGCCGCGCATAGTCCTCGAGCTTCACGCCCGCGGGGTAGAAGCGGCCGTCGGCGGGGGGGACGAAGTACTTCAGCACGAACTCGACGCCGGTCGGCCCGACGCAGGGCAGGAGCAGCGACGAGTTGTGCCCCGAACTCGGCCTCAGCCGGATCGCCTGGTTCTCGACCAGGCCGATCTCCGTGAGGACGGCACGGGCCGCGGCGAGGGACTCGAGGTCGGTGACGACGGGCTGGCCCATGGTGGCGTGGTTCTACGTCGGCTCGATCCCGTGCGCATCACCAGGAGAACTCGTGGCGGGCCACGATCGTGCGCTGTCCGGCGAACGCGTGGGTCACGACGACCCGTGCGCCGCGCCCGCCGGGAGCGGCGACGGCGCGGAAGCGGCGCGTCTCGTCGACGAACAGCGGGTTGTCGGCGCTCAACACGATCAGGTCCCTGCCGGCGTCGCGGCCGCGCTCGTCCTGCTGGGTCAGTTCGACCTCGAACACGCGGCCGACGAGCCCCGGGACGCGATGTCCCGCCTCGTTGCGGATCCTCAGTTCGAGCCGCGTCCCGCGCCGCGCGACGTCGATCCAGAACGCCGACGCGGCGAAGTCCGGATCGCCCGGGCCGAGCAACTCGTGGCTGCGGCCCTCGCGCACCGGACCGGTCGCAGCGCCGGTCGACGGCTCGAACGCGATCGCGCGCTCCTCGCGCGGCATGTGGCAGCGGATGCAGCCGTGGCCCTTCGTCGCGAAACTCGACGCCCGCCAGTCGCGCACGAGCGGCAGGACCGGCCCGATGCGCGTGTCGTGGCAGGAAGCGCAGAGGTTCACCGCGTTGGCGCTGGTGAACAGCGGGTCCGCGTCGGGCTGGTGACCCTCGGCCGCGCTCCCGAACGGCCCGGCGATCCCCGACCGGTTCACGTGGCAGGCCGCGCAGTCGACGCCGGCGTCGCGGCGTTCCTGCCGCGCCGCGGGCGGGCGCCCGAGCCGGCCCTGCACCGGCTCCGGCGCGTGGCAGCCGTGACAGCGCTCGGGTCGATCCAGCGTCGCGAGCGCAGCAAGCCATCGCGGCTCGGTGAACGCCCGGGCGTGGGCGCTGTGGGCCCACTCCTCCGCGATCGGGGCGTGGCAGTCGGCGCAGTCCGCCGCGGCGACTCCGCGCCGACAGGCGCCCGGACTCGCCGAGCCGTCCCCGGTCGCCGGCTGTGTCGCCATGCCCGCCGCCAAAAGGACGACGAGGGTCGACAACCAGGCGGGAGCCGCGCTCATCGCGGCAGTGTCGGAACCGCCGCTCGCAGCGGCAAGGCCGTGCGCGCGCCGCACAGCCTCAAGCGGCCGGTGAGAAGGGGTCGAAAAACGGCCTGGACTCCGTCGTGTCCCAATCGTCATCCCAGTCGGACCGGCCCGTCGGCATCGAGGACCTTGCCCTCGACGTCGCAGCGGCGCTCGAGAGCATGCTCGCGCGCGACGCGGCGAGCGCGGAACGCGATCTCGAGCACCTGCTCGCTCGCGCGCGCGAACTCGTCGCCCGCAAGCGCGAGATGACGGGGACCAAGAGCGACACGCACGCGCTGGTCGCAGAGCACTTCTTCTCGCGCCTGCGCCGGTCGCTGCGCGGACTGATGCGCGGCGCCGACGCGCACGACGAAGTCAAGCTCGCCGAGTGGGTGCTCGGCGCGGTCGTCGGCGACGCGGCGCTCGGCGAACTCGCCGCCGCGTTCGATCGCACGATCTTGAAGGCCTCGGGCCCGCAGGACTACAGCTTCGCCGGGCGCGCGGACTTCATCGCGATCGAAGAGGTGCTGCAGATGCTCGGCGCCGGCAAGTACACCGGCTGCCTCAGCCTCGAGAAGAGCGACAACCGGCTCGACGTGTACTTCCACGCCGGCCAGATCGCGTTCCTCGACCCGCACCACCTCGTGCGTCGCGTGCTGCCCGGCGTGACGCCGATGGACTACCGCGAGATCGGCGGCGAGCAGCTGCACGTCGCGGAACGCCGGCACCGCGAACACGGCATCCCGGTGATCGTCTCCTTGTTCGAGGCGGGCGTGCTGCGCGGGAAGGACTTCCGCATCATCGTGCGACAGCTCGGCAGCGAGGTCTTGTTCGACTTCCTGCGCATGCAGGACCAGTGCTACTTCTCGTACCGGCGGATCGACACCCTGCCGGACTTCGCCGTGCAGAACGACCTGCGGCTCGGCGTGACGCCGATCCTGCTCGAGGTCACCAAGCGCCTCGACGACTGGCGCAGCCTGCAGCGCGTCTTCCCGGACCCGAAGGCGGCGATCCAACCGATGCCCGACATGCTCGCGCGCATTTCGGGACTCAGCCTCGGCGTCGTCGAGATCAAGCTGCTGACGCTCATCGACGGCGAAGCCTCGCCCGAGCGCCTCGCGTCCTTCGTCGGCCTGCCGATCCACGACGTCTACCAACTGCTCGTCACGCTCGCGCGCGAGGGTGCGATCGTCGTGCCGGGCGAACTCTCGGGCATCGACCACGCGGTCTCCTCCGTGCACGCGTCGTTGCAGGCGGCGTTCGACGCGCTCGACGCCAACGACGACAACCTCGCCGTGGAGTCCGCGCTCGACCGCGTCCTCGGCGACGACGCGCAGGCAGCCGGTCGACCCGCGGGCGGCGGGCGCCTCACGTTCCGCGAATGACCCGCTCGTAGCGCGCGAGCCAGAGTTCGCGCAGGTACGGCGCGTCCGCGGCGTGCGCGGCGCGCACGAAGCCGTGCGCTTCGAACCAGCGATCGACCTCGCCCAGGCGCGCGCAGAAGCGCGTCGCCGGCCGGCCGCGCACCCGATTCGCCAGGCGCCGTCGCAGCCCGTGCACCGAGCACGGATGGAAGAAGCTGACGACGACGAATCGCCTCGCGACGCGCGCCGCTTCCGCGCAGACGCGCGCGGCGTCGCGCGCGGGGAGGTGGTGGAGGAACCGGAAGACGATCGCGCCGCAAAAGGACGCGTCGGCGAAGGGCAGTGCGCCGGCGTCGGAACGGCAGAGCGGCGCGTCGTCCGCGGTGCTCCTGGCGACCGCGAGCATCTCGCGCGAGCGGTCCGTCCCCGACCACCCTGCGTCCTGCGCGCGCGCGAAGGCCGCGAGCCGGCCGCCGCCGCAGGGCACGTCGAGCACCGCGTCGCATGGACCCGACGGCCACACGCGCGCGAGCAGCGCGATCTCGCGGGCGTCGCGCCGCGCATCGCGCGCCCGATAGCGGGAGGCCCGTCCCGCGGCGTCGTAGCGACCGTGCGTGTCGAACGGCGGCACGCGGCGCAGCACCTTGCGCGTCGCGCGGCGCGCGCCCGCCGCGCGCAGGAGAGCGACGGCGAACCGCAGCGCGTTCGCCCGCGGCACGCCGAGTCCGTGGACCGAGCGCGCGAACGAACGCAGCATGCGGACGAAGTCCCGCGGGCCCGGCCGTCGCACGGCGCCGCGGTGCAGATCGAGCACGGCGAATCGCGCGGTCGCGGCGTCGTCGCCCTCGACGAAGACGTGCAGCGCCGAGAGGTCGGGCAGCGTCACGCCCGCCCTGGCGATCGCCCCGCAGTGGCGCGCCACGCGATCGGCGAGCGCCCGATCGCAGCGTCCCGCGGCGATCCGCGCGCGGAGTTCGTCGCCGGGCAACTCGGCGAGCAGGCAGGCGCTGGATGCCTCGCGTACTCCGGTCGCGACGACCCGCGGCGCGGTGAATCCGCGCGCGCGTAGCGCCGCCGCGACCAGCGCCTCGCGCGCGGCGTCGTCGCGGCAGCGCGGAGCGGTCAGACGGTTGCGCAGGAGATTGCCGAGCTGGGTCCGCGCGAAGCGCTTGAGGAAGTAGCGCCGGCCGTCCTCGCCGGTCGCGAGGTGGACGACGCGCAGGCGATTCCGCGGCGCGACCGGCTCCTTCGAGCAGCGGGCGAGGACGGCGTCGAAGTCAGCGAACGCGGCGCGCTCGATCGGATCGGCGTCGACGAACAGCCAGCTCTCGCGCACGCGCAGAGCGTCGGCGCCGTGACCGTCACCCGCAAGGGCGGCGTCGAGAGCGAAGTTGCGCCGCCCCGGCACCCGGCCGCAGAATCCGTCGATGCGCACGAGCCAGGCGAGGCGTGCTGTCGTCGATCGCGAACTCATCGCGGCCCTGCCGAAGTCGGATCTGCACGTCCATCTCGACGGCTCGCTGCGGATCGAGACGCTGATCGACCTCGCGCGCGAGCGCAAGATCGCGCTGCCGAGCACGAGCCGCGACGGCCTGCTCGAGCTGGTCTTCAAGCGCGCCTACAAGAACCTGCCCGAATACCTGAAGGGCTTCGAGTTCACGGTCGGTTGCCTGCAGGACGGCGAGAGCCTCGAGCGCGCCGCCTACGAACTGTGCCTCGACTGCTGGGAGGAGAACGTCGTCTACGTCGAGGCGCGCTTCGCGCCGCAGCTCCACGTGCGCGACTCGTTCACGCTGCGAGACGTCCTGCGTGCCGTCGCGAAGGGGATGGAGCGCGCGAAGAAGCAGATCAACCAGGACGGCGACGTGGTCGCCGGGCGCCGCCCACGCTTCGAGTGCGGGATCATCGTCTGCGCGATGCGCTTCTTCCTGCCGGTGTTCTCGCGCCACTACTCGGCCTACTTCGAGGCGTTGCCGACCGCGCCGCGCGAGCAGATCTACGGCCTCGCCTCGCTCGAACTCGCGCGCGCGACGGTGCGCGCGGCCGAGGACGACGGTCTCCCGGTCGTCGGCTTCGACCTCGCCGGCCAGGAGCGCGGTTTCCCCGCGGCGCACCACACCGCCGCCTACCAGTTGATCCACGGCCACTTCCTCGGCACGACCGTCCATGCCGGCGAGGACTACGGTCCCGAGTCGATCTTCCAGGCGATCACCGACTGCCACGCCGACCGCATCGGTCATGGCACCTGGCTGTTCTCCGCCGGCCGCATCCAGGATCCGAAGATCAAGGACAAGAAGCGCTACGTGGAGAGCCTGGTCCGCTACGTCGCCGATCGCCGCATCACGCTCGAGGTCTGCCTGACGAGCAACCAGCAGACCCTGCCCGAACTGCGCGACGATCTGAGCAAGCACCCGTTCCGCAAGATGCGCAAGGCCAAGGTCAGCACGGCGCTGTGCACCGACAACCGGCTGGTCTCCCGCACCACGGTCACCGACGAAGTGGTGAAGGCGGTGCAGACCTTCGGGCTCTCGCCCCGCGAGCTGAAGGACCTGCTGGTGTACGGCTTCAAGCGCTCGTTCTTCCCCGGGCCGTACCACGTCAAGCGCGAGTACGTGCGCCACGTGCTCGACACGATGGAAGAGCTGTTCCTCGCGCGCGGCTTCGACGTGCGCGCGGGCCGTCGCGACTGATCGGTTCGCGGCGGGCCGTCGCGGTTGCGGACACGGTGCGTGCGGGACCCGCACGGAGGCGGGGTGGAGCGCGTCCGGTCCGGGCGTTGCGTCGCGGCCCACGCTCCTCGTGAACCGCTCCACCCTCGTGCCCGCGTGGCGGCGCATCGGCGACCTCGATCGCCTGCTGCAGCCCGACGAACTCGCGCGTCTGCTCCGCGACGCCGGACTGGACGTCGTCGCCGCGTCGCCGGAGTACCTCCGCGCCAAGCCCGACACCGGTGCCCTGCTCGGTCTGAGCCTCGTGCTGCGCGATCCGAACGGCCGGCCGACGGAGTGGCCCGCGTACCTCCGCACGCACGACGAACCTCGCGCGCGGCAGCTCGCCGCCAAGTGGCACGCCGAGCGCGCGGTCGGAACACCGTTCGGCCCGGGCGTGCGCCTGCTGCCCACGGGCCGCAGCGTGCTGTTCCTCTTCCCGAACGACGCCGCGCTGCGCGGCATCCGCTTCGTCAACGACCGCCAGAAGCTCAAGCGCGCGCTCGATCAGCTCGACGCGCTGGTCGGCGACGGCGAACGCGTCAGCGGCAAGCGCACGCGGCTCGAGACCGTGCGCTACAAGCCCGAGCGCCGCCTGATCCAGCGCGCACGGTTGTGCATCACCGGGGCAGATGGCGGCGAACGCGAGCAGGGCGTCTTCCTGCGCTTCTTCACCGACGGCCGCGGCGCGGCGATCGACCGGCTCGCGCGCGCGCTCCGCGACGGTCCGCTCGGCGATCGCGTCCCGAAGAGCTTCGGCACCGTGCTCGACGGCCGCCTGCACGTCGAAGCCGAGGTGCAGGGTGTGCCGCTGCTCGACGCCGCGTCGGGCGGACGCGCCGATGCGCGCGAACTCGTCGCGTTGCTCGAGGACTTCCATCGCTCGCCGGCGGAGTTCCTGCCCGTGGTCGAACTCGACGGGCTGGTCGCGCGCGCCGGTGAGAACGCGCAGGCACTCGCCTTCCTCGCGCCCGCGCTCGCCGGCGACGCGGCGCACGTGCACGCGTTGCTCGCGGCCGCGGCGCGCGAGTGCCGATCCGACGACGCGCCCGCGACGCTCCACGGCGACTGCCACGTCCATCAGTTCCTCGTCGGAGCGCTGCTGCTCGCGCGCCGCCATCCGGACGCGGCGCGGCACCTCGACCGCTTCGGCGACGACGTCGTGCAGCGCACGTTGCGGAACGCGCCGCGCGATGCCGCCGCACGGCTGCCGTTCTTCGTCGCGAGCGGCCTGCTCGAACGGGCGCTGCTCCCGCTGCGCGCGCTCGCTCCCGACGGCGAGTCGAGCGCCGCGGACGCGCTGGCGATGGCGCGGCGCTGCCTGGCGCGCACGGCGTCGCGCGCGACCGTCGCCGCGCCGCGCTTCTTCTCGGGCGATCGCTTCGTCGCGTTGCATCCGCGCAGCGACGGGCCCTGGCCGGGCCGCATCTAGGAGCCACTGCGCGGCGTCGTCATGTGTGAGTACGACCCGCGCGACGACGCCTTCACCGAACGCGACCCGCGCACCGATCCCGCGCTGCCCGCCCTGCGCAGCGCCCTCGACGCCGGCGAACTCGTCGCGTATCGGCCGGGACGTCGCGCGACGGTCCGCTTCGGCGGCGGCGCGAGCTTCGCGAAGCTGCTGCGGCCCAAGCGCGCGGCGGAACTCGTGGCCCGACATGCGGCGCTCGAAGCGCTGCGCCCCGCGGCCGGTCCCGGGTTCCCGCGCATCCCCGCGCTCACGACCACGGTGCCGCCGCGCGGCATCCTCGTGTTCGCTGCGGCGCGGGGCACGTCGCTCGACGCGCTGCTTCGCGCGGAGGTCGTCGATCCGCGCGCGATCGGATCGGTGGCGCGCGGACTCGCGGCGTTCCACGGGGCGCCGGTCGACGCGAACCGGTTCCCCGCCGCACCAGCCGCGCGCTCGCTGCCGGAGTGGATCGAACTCGTGCGACCGCACGACGCGGCGCTCGCGATCGACGCGACGGAACTCGCGCGCGAACTCGGCGAGGCGCCGCCGTGCGCGCGCCCCACGTTGATCCACGGCGACTGCCACGACCGCAACGTCTTCGTCGCCTGTGACGAGCTCACGCTCATCGACCTCGACCTCTGCGGCCTCGGCGACCCCTGCGCCGACGCGGGCAACCTCGCGGCGCACCTGCTGCTGCGCGCCGTGCAGGACGGCGAACGCACGGCGCGCGGCTGGGAGGACGCGGCGCGGTTCCTGTGCGCGTATGCCCAGGCGTCGCGGTCGCCGGCGCCCGAGACGCTGGTCCTCTCGACCGCGCGTACGCTCGTCCGCCTCGCGTGTGTGCATCGCTTCCGGCGCGGATGGTCCACGTCGTGTCCGCAACTCCTCGCCGCCGCGCGCGAGACGGCGCAACGCCTGGCCGCGGCAAACTCGGAACCATGAGCCGTCCCCGATCCCTCGACCGCGCGCTTCCCGACCTGTTCCTTGTGCTGCGCGTGTTCCGGCCCTGGCTCGCCGAGCAACGCGGGCGCATCGCGACGACGACGCTCGCGATGTTCGGCGGCGTGCTCCTGAGCCTGCTCGAGCCGTGGCCGCTCAAGTTCGTGATCGACCTGGTCGTGCCGTCGGCGCGACCGGGCGGTCGGTCGGTCCCCGATTGGCTCGCGAGCATCGAGATCACCACGCTCCTGCCCCTGCTCGCGGCGGCGACGGTCGTCATCAGTGCCTTGGTCGCGGTCTGCGAGCACAGAGAGAAGGTCGGCTTCGCGCGGGTCGGCAACGACGTGCTGCGCGGCGTGCGCGACCACCTGTTCCTGCACGTCCAGCGGCTCTCGTTGTCCTTCCACGTGACGGCGCGCGCCGGCGATCTCGTCACGCGCGCGACGCGCGACGTGAGCCTGCTGCGCGACGTCGTGTCCACCGCGCTGCTGCCGCTCTGCGCGAACGTCCTGGTCCTCGTCGGGATGGTCGCGGTGATGTTCTGGCTGCAGTGGCAGCTCACGCTGATCGCGCTCGCGACGCTGCCGCTGTTCCTGTGGACGACCTCGTCGCTCGGGCGCCGCATCCACAACGCCGCGAAGAAGCAGCGCAAGCGCGAGGGTGCGATGGCGTCGACCGCGAGCGAGTCGATCGCGGCGATCAAGGTGGTCCAGGCGCTCTCGCTGGAGGACGCCTTCGCCGACGGCTTCGCGAGCCGGAACGCGCAGAGCGGGCAGGAGGACGTCAAGGCCTCGCGACTCTCCGCGAACCTCGGCCGCAACGTCGACGTGCTCCTCGCCGTCGCGACCGCGCTCGTGCTCTGGCAGGGCGCGCGCTTCGTCCTCGACACGAGCATGACGCCGGGCGATCTCGTGGTCTTCCTCACCTACCTGCGCCGCTCCTTCCGGCCGGCGAAGGACTTCGCGAAGTACACCGGCCGCATCGCCAAGGCGATCGCCGCGGGGGAACGCGTCGCGGCGCTGCTCGAGCGCACGCCCGACGTGCGCGACCTGCCCGGCGCGATCGAGGCGCCGCCGTTGCGCGGCGCGATCCGCTTCGAGAGCGTGCGCTTCTCCTACGGCGACGGTCGCGACGTGCTCGCCGGAGTCGATCTCGACGTGCCCGCGGGTGCGATGGTCGCGATCGTCGGGCCGTCCGGCATCGGCAAGTCGACGCTCGCGAGTCTGCTGTTGCGCCTGTGGGATCCGTCGGCGGGAACCGTGCGGATCGACGGCCACGACGTGCGCTCGTTCACGCTCCGCTCGCTGCGGCGGCAGATCGCCGTCGTCCTCCAGGAGACCGTGCTGTTCGCCGGCACCATCAAGGAGAACATCGCCCACGGCGTGACCGACGCGAGCGACGACCGCATCGCCGCTGCGTCGCGCCTCGCGCGTTGCGACGAGTTCGTCGGCGCGATGCCCGACGGCTGGGACACCCCGGTCGGTGAACGCGGCGCGACCCTCTCGCACGGCCAACGCCAGCGGCTCGCGATCGCGCGCGCGGCGATGCGCGACACACCGATCCTGATCCTCGACGAGCCGACCGCGGGACTCGACGAGGCGACGCGCCTCGAAGTCGTCGACTCGCTGCGACGCCTCGCGGCGAACCGCACGACGTTCCTGATCACGCACGAGGCCGACGTCGCCGCGCACGCCGACCTGGTCGTCCGTCTCGAGGGCGGCCTCGTCGTGAACCGGACGGTGCGCCATGCGGTCTGAACCCAGTGGCGCGCGGTCCCCGGCCGATCCTCTGGTCTTCGCCGTCGGCTGCCCGCGGTCGGGGACGACGCTGCTGCAGCGCATCCTCGACAACCATCCCGCGCTCGCGGTCGCGAACGACACGCACTTCGTGCCGCGCTGCCTGAAGCGTTGGTCGCGCGCCGCGTTCGCCGACGCGCTCGCCGGCCGCGACGTCCCGCTCACGCGAGAGCTCGTCGCCCTCGTGCGCGGCTACCGCCGCTTCGAGAGGCTGGGGATCGGCGAGGTCGCGGTCGACCGGGCCGCGGCGCGAAGCGCGACCTACGCGCAGTTCGTCGGCGCCCTCTACGAGGAGTTGGCCGAGCTTCGCGGCAAGCGACACGGCGGCGAGAAGACGCCGGACTACGTGCGCAACCTGCCGCTGCTCCACGCGCTGTTCCCGGCGTCGCGGTTCGTGCACATCGTGCGCGACGGCCGCGACGTCGCGCTCTCGTTGCTCGAGTGGTCGGGTCCGCAGAAGGGCCCGGGCAAGCTCGCGTACTGGAGCATCGATCCGCTCGCCGTCGCGATCCTGTGGTGGCGCTGGCAGGTGCAGAGCGGCCGCGACGCCGCGCGCGATCTGGCGCTCGAGGTCTACTGCGAACTCGACTACGACGCGCTGGTCAACGATCCGGCGGCGCACGCGGTGGAACTCTGCGCGTTCCTCGGGCTCGACTACGTGCCGACGATGGTCGCCTACCACGAAGGCCGCGTGCGTGACGAGGCCGGATTGGACGCGAAGGACGCGTGGTTGCCGCCGACGACGGGACTGCGCGACTGGCGCACGCAACTCTCGCGCGACGACCAGGCGCTCTTCGAATTGCTCGCGGGCGATCTGCGCCAGTCACTCGGGCACGAACCCGGCTGCGCGGACCCGTCGTCGAGCGTCGTGCGCCGCGCGGTCGAGAGCCGCACCTGGTTCGAGGGCGAACTGCGCCGCAAGGCCACGAAGGACGCGCGCGACGACGACTGACGCGGGTTCGTCCGCGAGGCGGGCACGAACTTGTGCTCGCCGCGGACGAAACGGGGCCCGGCACGCGTGGAACAGCCGTTGCCTTGCACGCGGCATCGTGGTCTCCCCATCGACGACCAAACGCCTCGCCCTCTGCGCCTTGCTGGTACTCGCGTCCCTTTGCGCGTGCGCGCGCGGGCGGATCGGCACCGCGGGCAGCGGCGGCGGTGGTGGTGGTGGTGGTGGCGGCGGTGGCGGCGGCGGCACGCTGGTCCCGCCGCCGCGCGCGACGCAGCCGCCCTTCACGCCCGCGCTGCTCGCCTGCGGCGCGTCGAGCGGAGCCTTGCGCGCGGACTACGCGCTGCCCGGCTCCGGCTACGAGGCCGCGCTGTTCGTCGGCACGGATCGCGCGAGCCTCTTTTCCGCCACGCCGCGGCTCTTGGGCGCAGGCAGCCGCTCGCTCGTGGTGCGCGGGTTGACGGACGGCGTCGAACACTTCGTCGGGCTCGCGGTGCGGAGCGCGGCTTCGTCGCCGTGGACGCCGAGCGGCCTCGTGCTGCGCGCACGTCCCGCCGCGCCGATCCACGTCGATGCCTCCGCCGATCCGCGCGTCGCCGACGGCCGCACGCCCGCGACCGCGTTCGCCGACCTGTCGGCGGCGCTGATCGCCGCGGCGCTCGCGGGCGGCGGCAACGTGCTCGTGCGCGACGGCGAGTACGCCGCCGGCGGCCTGCTCGTCTTCCCCGGCACGCAGGTCAGCGGCGGCTTCGACCCGGACTTCGGGCTCGACCAGCGCGAGCCGCGCGCGGGCCGCACGATCCTCCGCGGCAGCAGCGGGACCCAGGTCCTCGCGGTCGGCGCCGGCGGCGCGGACGTCGTCCTCGACGGTCTCGCTCTCGACGGCGCGGGCACCTTCCCGGTCGGCATCGACGTCGATGCGTCCGCAGTCGAACTGCGCAGCGTGACGGTCACGCGCTTCGCCACGCGCGGTCTGCGCCTGCGCAACGCGGGCAGTTCCAGCGCGCCGGACGTCGTGATCGCCGGCTGCGCGTTCGCCGACAACGGCGGCGACGGCGTGTCGGGCAGCGGTTCCTTCGATGTGCGCGCCGACGCCTCGGTCTTCGACGCGAACGTGCAGGAGGGCTTCGACTTCGACGACCTCGTTGCCGGTGACGGCCAGACGATCGACCTGTCGATCACGAACAGCCGCTGCTTCGGCAACGGCACCGAGGGCGTCGACGTCGACTTCGCCGCACCCCTGGTTCCCGGCGCGACGCCCGGCGCGTTCCGCGTCGAGGTGCGCGGTTGCCGCTTCGAGAACAACGGTCTCGCCGGGATCCTCCTCGACGTCGACTACGAGACCGCGCCAGGTTGGAGCGCGGACTTCGTCGTGCGCGAGTGCTATGCGCGCGGCAACGGCGGCGACGGCTTCCACGTCGACGGCGACGCGAGCGCGACCGTGACCCTCCATCGCCTGCTCGCGGCGTGCAACGGGGGCGACGGCATCGAAGTCACGTCGGAGACCGCTCCGGGGATCGCGGTCGTCTGCGCCTCGGTCGCGCTCGGCAACGCCGGCGCCGGCGTGCGTGCCGCGCTCGGCAACCGGCCGATCGTCGCGTCGCACTGCGCGGTCCTCGGCAACGCGCAGGGCGGCTTCGCCAGCACGTTCCTGACCTCGACGGTCTCGTCGTCCATCACGCACCTGCAGATCCTGCCGAGTGCCGGCTGCGAACTGCTCGGTTCGCCCGACGTCGCCGATCCCGCGCTCGCGGTCTTCGCCTGGGCGCCGCGCGCGTACGCGACGGTCCTCGCGCAGAGCGGTGCTTCGCTCACGGCGAGCGCAGCGCCGGGCTTGTTGATCGGCGACGTCCTCGAACTCGCGGATGACGGAGTGTTGCTCCGCGTCGCGAGCGTCGCGGGCGGCGCGATCACCGTCGAGCCGGCGCCGTCGACCGCGCGCATGCCGGCGACGCTGCTCGCCTTCGACGCCGCGGGTCGCCACGTCGTCGAGGACTTCCGGCTCGCGGACCGCTCGGTCGTGCTCGGCCGCGGTCTCGCGCCGTCGGGGCAGAGCGTCGATCCCGGCCCCTTCGGCGCGCCGGGCGCCGGCACGCCCGGCTTTCCCGATCTCGTCGCACAGAGCCTGCTGCGCGTGCTCGACGTGACGCCCTCACCGGTGCTCGGACTCGCGCGCGACGCCGCGCTCGACGTCGCGTTCTCCGCGCCGCTCGACGCGTCGACGGTGACCGCTGCGCGCGTGCGCGTGATCGGCGCATCGGGCAGCGAACTCGCTGCGACGCGCGCGATCGACGGCGATCGACTCCGCATCACGCCGCCGGGCGGCGTCTGGCCCGAACCCTTCCGCGTCGAGCTCCACGCCGGACTGCGCGGCGCCGACGCGACTCCCTTCAAGACCCCAATCGTCCTCTTCGTGACCCTCCGATGATCGACCGTCGACTCCTCCTTCCCTCTGCCGCCCTTCGCTCGGCAGCACTGCTCGCCGCGCTCGCGGCGCCGGCAAGCGCCGACACCCTGATCGGCCAGGTCACCAACGCCGCCGGGCTCGGCGTCGCCGGCGTGACCTTGTCGTTCAGCAACGGCGCGAACCCGCTCAATCCGATCAGCGGCGCGAACGGCTACTTCGCGGTCGTCGTTCCGGCCGGGACCTACGACATCGCGTTCCTGCCGCCCTCGGGCGCCGGCCTCGCACCGCGCCAGCTCCTCGACGTCGCGGTCCTGGGTACCTCGAACGCGGGCGTGATCGCGCTGCAGACCGGCCACCTGCTCCAAGGTCACGTGGTCGACGCGCTCGGCGCGCCGGTTCCGAACGTCGACACGCAGACGATCGACACGGCGACCGGGACGACGCTCTTCACGCCGAGCGACAACTCGAACCTGCTCGGCGACTTCAGCGTCGTCGTGCCGGCGGGGACCTACGAGGTCCAACTCCGCCCGGGGCGCGCGACGCTGCTCGTGCCGCGCGCGATCGACGGCGTCGTCGTGAGCGGCGCGACGAACCTCGGCACGCAGACCCTCGAGAGCGGCGTGCTGGTCACCGGCATGGTGCTCGACGGTCGCACCTCGCTGCCGATCGCGGGCGTCGACCTCGACGTCGAGTCCGCGACGACGGGTGAGACGGTGCTCACGCCCAACGACGACACCGACGTCTTCGGCATCTACACGCTGGTCCTGCCGAACGGCCTGTTCCACCTCAGCTACGACCCGCCGCTCGCGGCGCCGTTGCTCGGGCTCGAGCGCTTCAACGTGAGCATCGCGCCGGGCGCGGTGCTGGGGACGACGACGCTCCGCGCCGGGCTCGTGCTGACGGGCCTCGTCACCGGTCCGGGCGGCGTCCCCGTCGCCGGCGCCGACATCGACGTCGAACACGCGCCGGGCGGGCAACCCGTCTACACGCCGCACGACGACACCGACGCGACCGGTCGCTTCAGCGTGGTCGTGCCCGCGGGCAGCTACCGCGTCACGATCGGTCCGAGCTTCGCGTCGGGACTCGTGGGCGTGCGCAGCGGAGTGATCTCGCTGGCGACGAACACCACGCTCCCAGCGACGACGCTCCTTCCGGGTGTCGCGCTGACCGGCACGATCCTCGGCTGGAACGCGGCGCCCGAGAGCCTGATCGACGTCGACGTCGTCGATCCGCAGAGCGGCGAGGAGTTCGTCACCGAGCGCGACGACACCGACGCGCTCGGTCGCTACCGCGTGATCGTCCCCGCCGGCACCTGGGACCTCCGCTTCACCCCGCGCAAGCTCAGCCTCTCGCGCGTGCTCGTCGAGCGCGGCGTGGCGATCGCCGGACCGACGACGCTCGATCGCCAGCTCCAACTCGTGCCGATGCTCGCGTACCTCGACACGTTCGGCGTTCCGACCGTGCCGCAGGGCGGACCGCTGCCGCTCGTGCTCGCGTTCATGAATCCGACGCTCGTCCCGCAGACGACCGCCGCGAGCATCGCGTTCGTCGCGCCGGACGGCACGGAGACCCTGCTCCTGCAGCCGACGGTGTTCACGCTGCCCCCGGGAGCCGGCGGCGCCGCCTTCCTCCTCCTCGCGTGTCCCGCGATCCCGCCCGCGCTGCTCGGCCGGCAGGCCCGCTTCGAGCTCCGCTTCGACGATTCAGTCATGGGCGAAGAGCAGGACCACGACAGCACCCGCTTCGTCATCCAGTGATCCAGTGATCCGGTGAACCAGTGAACCCCTCCCGCCGCACTCCGCTGAGGGTCTTGGCCTACAGCCACGACTCGTTCGGCCTCGGTCACCTGCGCCGCTCGATGTCCGTCGTCTCCGCGATGGTCCGTCGCGATGGGCGCGTGCATGCACTCTGCGTGACCGGCTCGCCGATGCCTGACCTCTTCGACATGCCGCCGCGCTGCGACGTCGTGAAGCTGCCGTGCATCACCAAGGATGCCGACGGCGAGTACCAGTCGCGCACGCTGCCGGTCCCGTTCTACGAGGTCGTGCGCCTCCGCTCGGACCTGATCCTCGCGTCGATCCGCGCGTTCCGCCCCGACCTCGTGCTGGTCGACCACGCGGCGCACGGCGCCGGCGGCGAACTCGTGCCCGTGCTGCGCAAGCTGCGGCACGAGGCGATCCGCACGCGCGTCGTGCTCGGCATGCGCGACGTCCTCGACGCGCCGCACCGCGTGCGCGCGCAGATGGCGTCACAGCGGACCCACGACGTGCTGCGCAACGCCTACGACGAACTGCTCGTCTACGGCGATCCGCGCGTGCTCGACGTCGGCGACGCCTACGACCTGCCGGCCGATCTGCGCGCGAAGATCAGCTACGTCGGCATCGCGTGCCAGCGCGACGCCGTGCCCGCGCCCGCGCCGCGCCGCGAGAGCGCGACGCCGCAGATCCTCGCGACGGCGGGCGGCGGCGCCGACGGGTACTCGGTGCTGCGCGGACTCATCGCGGCGCTGCGCGGTCCGCTGCGCACCGCGGACCTGCGCGCGACGATCGTCGCCGGTCCGCTGATGGCTGCCGACGACCTCGGCGCCTTGAAGCTCGCGGCGCTGAACGACGCGCGCATCGAGGTGCTCGTCGCCACGCGCGAGATGAACAAGCTGCTCGACCGCGCCGACCTGGTGGTCGGGATGGGCGGCTACAACTCGGTCTACGAAGCGATCTCGCGCGGCCGCCGACTGCTGGTGTGGCCGCGCTCGCAGCCGCGCCTCGAACAACTCGAGCGATGCCGTCGCCTCGCCGCGCTCGGCCTGCTCGCGATGCTGCGCGACGAGGACCTCGTCGATCCCGAATCGTTCGCTCAGCACCTGCGCGAGGCGCTCGCGCGGGGCACGCCCGACGTCGCGGCGAGCGGTCTCTCCTTCGACGGCGCCGAGCGCGCGGCCGAGCGCCTGCTCGACGGCGTCGACTCCGCGCGACACGCGTCGTTCCGCATCGCCGCGGCGCCGTGAGCGCAACCGATCCCCACCGCGACTCCCCACCTGCCATGCACGTCGGCTACGTCCTCAAGAAGTTCCCGCGCCTGTCGGAGACCTTCATCCTCGACGAGATCCTCGGGCAGCAGCGCCTCGGCGCGCGCGTCACGGTGTTCTCGATCCACCGGCCCGACGACGGCCGCTTCCACGCGCGCCTTGCCGAGCTCGCGGGGCCGGTGGTCTACCTGCCGCAGCGCAAGAGCCACGAATCGATCGAAGCGCTGGCCGATCGGCTGGACCTCGTGCGCGCGTCGCGCGAGGGACTGTGGTCCGAGTTCGAGGCCCTGCTCGCCGCGCGGCGCCGCGACGTGTGGTCGGTGCTCGAAGCCGGGCTCGACGTCGCCGCGCGCGCGCGGGCACTCGGAGTCGGACATCTGCACGCGCACTTCGCGACGATCGCCGCCGACGTGGCGCGCGTCGCGAGCACGGTCGCACGTGTGCCGTACAGCTTCACCGCGCACGCGAAGGACATCTATCAGGACGGCGTCGACGCCGATCGCTTCGCGCGGCTCGCGCGCGGCGCCGAGTTCGTCGTCACGGTCTGCGACGCGAACCGCGAACACATCGCGACGACCCTGGCGCCCGACTCCGCCGAGAAGGTCGTGCGGCTCTACAACGGCATCGACCTCGCGACGTTCTCGCCGTCGATCCGCCGGCCCGACGCGACGCCGCTCGTCCTCGGCATCGGCCGGCTCGTGGAGAAGAAGGGCTTCGACGACCTGATCCGCGCCGTCGCGGCGCTGCGTCGCCAGGGCGTCACGCTCGCCTGCGCGATCGTCGGCGACGGCGAGGAACGCGCCGCGTTGCAGTCGCTCGCGGCGGAGATCGACGCGGGCGTCGAGTTCACCGGAGCGCTCACGCACGACGCGACGCGCGGCCTGCTCGCGCGCGCGACGCTCCTCGCCCAGCCCTGCGTGATCGGCGCCGACGGCAACCGCGACGCGCTGCCGACCGTGCTCCTCGAAGCGCTCGGTTGCGGCGTGCCGGTGGTCACGACGCCGATCGTCGGCATCGACGAGATCACCGGCGGCAGCGAGGCCGGCGTACTCGTGCCGCCGCGCGATCCGCACGCGCTCGCCGCCGCGATCCGCGAACTGCTCGCCGATCCCGCGCGCCGTGCGTCGCTCGTTCAGGCGGGGCGCGCGCGCGCCGAGCGGCTCTTCGACCTGCGCCGCAACAGCGCGACGCTGAACGGCCTCTATCTGCGCAGCACGTCACTCGCCGAGGCGACGCCGTGATCCCGCCGCGCCGTCTCGCCTATCTGTGCAGCGACCCCGGCATCCAGGCCGACGGGCACAAGGGTGCGTCGGTGCACTTCCGCGAACTCGCGCGCGCGCTGCGCGACCGCGGCGCGGAGCTCACTCCGGTGATGGCGCGCGGCGGACGCGACGCGCAGCGCCGTCTGCCCGGCGTGCGCATCGCGGGGACGAGTTCGGGCGAGGGCGTCGAGCGGGAGCTGCGCGCTCTCGCGTCGTCGTCGGCGCAACTCGACGCGCTGCTCGCGGCAGGGCCGCACGACGCCGTCTACGAACGGCTGTCGTTGTTCGGCGTCGCGGGCCTCGCGTATGCCGCGCCGCGGAAGCTGCCCTTCGCGGTCGAGGTGAACGCGCCGTTGTGGGAGGAAGCGGAGCGCTACCGCGGACTCGGGCTGCCGCGCGCCGCGCGTGCGCTCGCGCGCGAAGTGCTCGACGCCGCGACGGTCGTGTTCTGCGTCTCGCACGCGCTCGCGCGCGCCCTCGCGCAGGACGGCGTGGACGACGGCAAGCTCGCCGTGCTCGGCAACGGGGTGCGGCTCGCCGCCTTCGACACGGCTCCGGTCGCCCGGCGTCCGGCGGCGTTGCGCGACAAGCCGGTCCTGCTGTTCGTCGGTTCGCTCAAGCCCTGGCACGGGCTGCGATTCCTGTGCGAAGCCTTCGCGGCCGCGCGGCGCTCGCGCCCGCTCGGTCTGTGGATCGTCGGCGACGGGCCGGAGCGCGAGGTCGTTGCGGCGCTCGCCGCGCGCTTTCCCGACGACGTGGTCGTGCAGGGCGCCGTCGCGCACGAAGACGTGCCCGCGATCCACCGCGCGGCCGACGTCGTGGTCGCGCCGTACGGTGACGACGCCCCCGGCTACTTCTCGCCGCTGAAGGTCGTCGAGGCGATCGCTTCGCGGCGGCGCCTGCTCGCGTCGCGGGTGCCCGCCGTGTGCGAGGCGATCGGCGACGCGCCGGGAGTCGTGCTGCACGCACCGGACGACGCCGGCGGGTTCGCACGCGCGCTCGACGAGCAGCTCGCCGCGCTCGCCGCGACCGGGCCCGAACTCGAGGACTCCGCCTTCCGGCGTTCGCTCGGTTGGTCGGAGCGCGCGGCCGTCGTGCTCGAACGCCTCGGTCCGCCGGTCCGCGCGCTGCGGGGAACGAGCGCTGGATGAGCGGCTTCCCCGCGCCGGGGGGATGCGCGCTGCCGGGACTCCCCGCCGCGCTCGACGCCGGATTCGTCCGCGAGGTCGCGGCGCCCGCCCTGCTCGCGCCGGGTTCGAGCGTCGAGTCGCTCTCGCTCGACTGCGTGCGGTGCAGCAGTCCCGACGAAGCCGTGGTCGGTTGGCGGCTCACGGTGCACGAGGACGGCGGTCTCCGGCCCGGCTATCTCACGCTGCGCCTCGCGCCGCGCTGGCGCATCGCGCGTGAAGCGCGACGGCTCGCGCCGCGGGTCCCGGCCGGCGGCGTCCTAGTGCTCGCCGGCGGCGACGCGCTCGCGCTCGCGTTCCCGCTCGACCGCGTCCTGCGCGAACTCGGGCGCACGCTGCGTCGCGCGCGGGCCGAACTCGTCCGTTACCGGCCCGAGCACAATGCGGTGCTGCGCGCGGGCGACGCCTTCGTGCACGTGCGCGCCGCGCCGCTCGGCGAGGTCGCGCTCACCGCGACGGCGATCGCGCAAGGCGCGGGATTGCGTTGCCCGCGCATCGACGGTGCCGCCGGCGACCGCGTCGTCCGCGAGACGCCGCTCGCCGGCCGGCCGTTCGCGGGCGAACCGCGCGCGGCGCGCGCCGTCGGCAAAGCGCTCGCGGCGCTGCACGCCGCGGGTGGCGGTGGGGGACTGCCGCGGCGCGGCCCGATCGACGAACTCGACGCGACGCTGCGCGCGTGCCGCGAGCTCGCCTTCCTCGACGAGGAACTCGGCGCACGCGCGTTCCTCGTCGCGGCGGAACTCAGCGGGACCCTGCCGAAGAACGCGGGCACGTCGACGATCCACGGGCGGCTCGCCTGCGACGAGATCCTGGTCGACGGCGAGGAGATCGCGCTGCGCGGCTTCGGCCACGCGGCGCGCGGACTACCCGAGCGCGACGTCGCCTCGCTCTGGATCGACATCTGGTCGCAGGATCCCGGCTCGGCTGCGCGCGCGCGCGACGCGCTGCTCGGCGGCTACGGCAAGGAGCTCGATCGCCGCGATCTGCATTGGTGCGCGGCGAACGCGGCGCTGCAGTCCGCACACGCACCGTTCGCGCGTGCGAGGTCCGACTGGCGCGCGCGCGCCAAAGAGATCGTGCGACTCGCGGAGCAACTCGCGGGGGGGAACGAACCATGAACGACCGTCCGGTCCGGCGCGGAAGCGCACTCGCCGTGGTCCTGCTTGCGGCACTCGGCGCGTGCATTGCGAACGAGGCGCGCGACGCCGGTCCGGCCGTCGGCGCCTGGGTCGAGGTGCAAGGGCGTCTCGTCGACGGCCGCGCGGTCGCCGACGAGATCGAGGCGATCCCGCGCGCGGCGTCCGACACGGCGGACAAGGTCGCATTGACGGCGCCGCTCGCGCGTCGCGGTGCCGCGGGTGAACTGGAACTGCTCGGCACCCCGATCGAGCTCTCGGACGGAACCGGGTTCCGCGGCGAGGACGGCGCGTCGCTCGAGGCACTGCCGCTCGAACCCGGCGATTGGCTGAAGGTCAAGGCGCGCGTGCGCTCGAGCGGCGCCTTGCGCGCGCGCGAGGTGCGGGCGGCGGCGGATCAGGACCGCTTCGAGGTCGAGGGCGAGTTGTCGGAGTTCGACCGCGCGGCGGGGCGACTCGTCGTCGGAACGGTGCCGCTGGCGCTCGCTCAGGACGCGCGGATCGAAGCGCAGGACGGCGACGCCACGCGTGCCGCCGATCCCTTGCAGCTCTTCCAGGCCGACGAGCAGAAGAGCGTGCCGTTCTCGATCCGTCTCGCCGATGGTCTGCTCGCCGGCGGTCAGGTCGGACTCGCGCTCGACCACGACGAGGATCGCGATCTCGACGACGCGCGCAAGCGCGACGCCACGCAGTTCGGCGTCGAGGCGAAGCTCGATCTGCTGTGGACCTTCGGACCGGGTTCGTTCGCGCTGGTCGAGGGCAAGGTCGCGCGGGACCGGACCTGGCAGGAGGGCAATCCCGGCGAGGACGACACGTCGGCGGAGTTGACGCGCGCGTTCGGCTGGTTCGCGCTCTGCGAGGACCTGCGCCTGCAGGTCGGCCGCCACGACTTCGACGAGGAGCGCGAATGGCTCTACGACGAGATCCTCGACGGCGCGCGCGTCGTCGCGAAGGCCGGCGCGCTGGAGTTCGAGGCGGCCGCGGCGCTCGGCCGCGAGTTCGCCGCGAGCGACGGCAATCCGACCGAGGACACGAAGACCTATGTCGCCCTCGCGCGTTGCTTCGTCGACGACGACTGGTGGTTGACCGCGTATGCGCTCGCGCGCGAGGACACGGCGGCGCGCGACTTCGAGCCCCTGCTCCTCGGCCTGCGCTCCTTTGCGCGCCCGTACCGCGGTCTGGGCCATTGGGCGGAGCTCGCCATGGCGCGCGGCCACGCGGCCGGGCGCGACATCGACGGCCGGGCTTTCGACGTGGGGGTGCTGTACCGGCTCGACGGCCCGCTGCGCCCGACGATCGCGCTCGGCTATGCCTATGGCGAGGGCCGCGATCCCGGCGGTGCGAGCGACGGATTCCGTCAGAGCGGCCTTCAGGACAACAATGCGAAGTTCGGCGGCGTCACCAGCCTCAAGTACTACGGCGAGGTCTTCGAGCCCGAACTCGCCAACCTCGGCGTGACCACCCTCGCTCTCGGCATCCGACCGACGCCGTCGTTCTCCGCCGACCTCGTGCTGCACACCTATCGGCAGGACTACTTGTCGGCGTCGCTGTTTGCCAACGACCTCCGCGCCCGCCCCAACGGCACGCACGCCGATCTCGGCTGGGAAGCCGACCTCGTGCTGGGCTGGCGCCGCGAGCGCACGATGTCCGCGGAACTGACGCTCGGCCGCTTCGACCCCGGCGCCGCCTTCGACCAGGACGATCCCGCCTGGCAGGCGGAGTTCACGGTGCGGGTGAAGTTCTGAGCCTTTGCTCGGATGGGTGGTTCGCCGCACTCCGATGTCGATCTGCTACCGTTCTGGAACTCCCCATTGAGTCTTTAGCGCGTTGGAAGTGTCAGCAGGTTCTTCCCCGATTCGTCCCACAGCGAAAGCGTGGATTCTGGGAGTCGTCTACTCGCTCCGTCGACCGTCAGAGGTTGCCCTCCGAGTACTGCTCGCGTGCGTCCGTAGGAGTCTGCTATACGGAGGGTTGCGCCATCCGCATTAGACGTACCGAGCATTACGTCTTGCTCTCCGTTCTGAACAGACACGAAACTTGTTCCATTGGATCCAGCGGAGAGCGACACGTGTTTGTCGGTGGTTCCAAGTTTGGCAACAAGCCACTCGCCTTCTCGGCCGTCAATCGAGAATTCCCCGTCGACTGAGGAGGTCGGTTGGAACAGCAGCGAGAGTGGACCATCGGGATTGGAACGCGCAACGCGGAAGATCTTGCTCTTGCTTGGCCGCTCGAGCGGCGCTGGAAGAGTATGTTCCCCGAGTGTCTTCACAATCCGGCTCCCGGCGATAATCGCGAACTCGATGCCGTCAATACCTAGTGTTGCGGTGCTTCCCGACCATTCCTTCGACTTGTCGATGAAGTCAACGGCAAGTCCAAAGGCTGTAAGGTGGCTGCGCGCTTCCGGTGTCATCGGGTCCAGGGCGGTAAGCGAATTGCACCGGATGAGCTGCGCCTCGATTTGGTCCACCCTTAGAACCTTAGGTTGGTCTTGCTGCTGTCCGATCGGCAGAGAAGCGGCCAAGACCAATCCTGCGATGGTCACCGCTGAGCATGCAGCCATCTTTCGCCAGTATCGAACGGAACCTTCAAGTGCATCAACTCGGAGCGCGAGTGATTGAAGCGTCGTGGAGGTCATGAGGGGGCTCCCATGTGGGATGAGCGGCGAAGCTGAGCAACAGTGTAACAAGGAGCGGGGCCGGCGCCTCACCGCGGCGCAGCCAGGCCCAACGCCACTTCCCGCAGCCGCCGATACGCCAATCGCAGCCGCCCGTCGACGGTCACCAGGCCCCGCGCCGAATCACCGTCTTGCAGGGCGTCGACCACGAGCCCCGCGATGCCTGGATGCGACGCGCAGAACGCGACGGCGCGGTGGAAGTGGTTCCACTGGCCCCATTCCCCGCCGACGTCGGCGGGGCTCGCGCCGTAACCGATCAGCCAGACAGGTCGCTGCACGTTGGGCTTGCCGAGCCACTCGTCGTGGGTCGCGAACGCGCGCTGCACGTCTTCCACCGCGAGGTCCTCGATGCGCAGCGAGATGCCGATCGCGGCGAGCGGCGAGTCGCGGCGGGCGAGGGCTTCGAAGAGGCGCTGCGCGTGCGGCGCGCGCGTGCCGATCACGACCATCGTCTGGCAACGTTCGTTCGCGCGGCGCACGTCGTCGGCGCCGCGTTCGCACGCGGCGATCGAATCGGCGACGGTTCCGAGATCGACGCGGCTCCTGACCAGCGCGCCGAAGGGATCGTCGAAGAGGACGATCCAATCCGGCGCGAGGCGCTCGGCGCAGAGCCAGTGCACCTTCGCCATCTCGTCGAAGAAGGCGGGCAGG
Source organism: Planctomycetota bacterium (assembly GCA_016235155.1). GTDB lineage: Bacteria > Planctomycetota > UBA1135 > UBA1135 > UBA2386 > JACRLW01. The sequence goes on along the minus strand of JACRLW010000004.1, from coordinate 16,046 downwards.
CTCGCGGCGGGCAGCAGGCGGCGGATCCGCGGCGGGCGCGCGATCGCGATCACCGCGCGGTGCTCGTCGCGGGCGAAGGCGAGTTCGTCGGTCACGCGCTGCAGGCGTGGCGGGTCCTCGAAGAGCTCGGCGTCGACGTCGATGCACAAAGCGCGCGCGCCGAGCCCGATCCACAGCGCGTGCTGCTCGGCACGGGCCGCGTCGCCGTCGCTGGCTGCGTCCCACGCCACGCGCACGCCCAGGACCTGGTCGGGCCGGAGCGTCGTCGTCGTCGCCAGTTCGTCGGCGCGGAAGCGGCTCGCGCGGTCGTGCGCGGACGGCATCGCGACGGCGAACAGACCGAGGCAGGCGAGCGACCACGCCGACGCTGCGCCGATCGCGAGGCGATGGTGCCAGCCGATGGTCGTCGCGAGCGGGAGGCAGAACGGGAGGTGGAGGAAGACCGGCAGGACGAGCGCGTCGCTGCGGCCGATCACCGTCTGCAGCGCGGCGTAGCCCCCGAGCAATGCGGTGCCGAAGCTGCCGGCGTCCTCACCCGCGAGGTCGGCGAGCGCCCTCACGAAGAAGACGGCGACGAGCAGCGCGTTCCACGCGGTGATCGGCAGGCACAAGAGCCGCGTGCCGAGTCCGGTGCGCGCGAGCGTGGCGACGTTCGAGGCCGCGGCGGCGAGCGTGAGCACCGGGACGAGCGCGGCGAAGGACCAGAAGCCCGGCGCGCGCAGCGAGATCGCGAGCGCGGCGAGCAGGAGGCAGGGCGGCAGCAGGAGCGCGGCGCAGAAGGTCCACGCGCGGTGCATCGTCGCGTGCCGGTCGCGCCCGGCGATCGCCGAGACGCAGGCCCAGACCGCGAGCGTGACGGCGACTCCGTGGTAGCCGAGCCAGAGGAAGAACGGGAGTTCCACCGCATCCGTCGATCGGCTCGATGGGTGCGCGGAATCCAGCGCCTTTCTGGTGGGGGAGGCTGGCCCTCCCCCAGGCCGGCCGCGACCCGCAGCCTCCCACGCCTCGGCGCCTGACGGGCGCCGGTCGATCACGTGGCGTTTGGGGACGAAAGCGGAGACGACTGCGGCCGACGTCGCCCCACGTCGGACGCGGGGAATCGCCGGGCTCAGGCGAAGCGGCGCGGGGCGAACAACGCGACGGCCGGATGCGAGGCCTTCCCGTCGACGACGATCTGGGCGAGCGAGCGTCCGGCTTCGAAGGCGAAGCTCAGGCCGTAGCCGTTGAAACCGAGCAGTGCCATGACCCCCGGACGCCCCGGCAAGGCGCCGAGCAGCGGCAGGGCGTCGTGCGTGCCGGCCATGATCCCGGACCAGGCCTCGACGAAGGGGATGGCGGCGAGCGCGGGGAAGTGACGATCGACGAAGGCGCGCAGGTTCACGCTCACGCGGTCGTCGTGGTTCTGGTCGTCGAGGATGCCGAGCTGCTCGCCGGGGACGCTCCAGCGCATGCCGCCGACGACGAAGCGCTTCTCGTGCACGCGGAAGTACTCGTAGCAGAAGTGCGTCGACATCGCGCAGGGCGGGAACTGCGCGGCGATCGCGTCGGGCAGGACCGCGGTCGCGTGGATCTGGCCGCGGAAGGGGAAGACCTGGGCCTTCAGGAAACCCGACGCGTCGAGCTCGCGCGCGAGCGTCGAAGTGCAGTGGACGACCATCGCGCAGCGGATCGCGCGGCCGTCCGCCAGCACGACGCGCGAAGCGTCGTCGCCGTCGCGCTCGATCGCGACGACGCGGGCGCCCTCGACGATCCGCGCCCCCGCTTCGCGCGCGCGGAGCGCAAAGCCGCGCACCATCGCCGCCGGCTGCACGATCGCTTCGCCGGGCAGGCGCAGCACGCCGTGGAAACCGCGCGCCGCGGGCAGGACGCGTCCGATCGCCTCGGCGGGCAGGAGTTCGTGCGGGATGCCGTCCTCGCGCATCAGCGCCGAGGCCTCCTCGAGTTCGCGCTGTTCGTGCTCGCTGCACGACAGGCGCAGGCCGCCGCGCGACTCGAGTCCGCACGCGTTGCCTGCCGCGGCGATCTCGTCCTTCATCGCCTGGTTGTTGCGCAGGATGTAGTCCCAGAGCAGGCGCGCGCGCTCGCGGCCGAGCTGGCCGACGATGCGGTTGTAGTGCTCGCCGAGCCCGAGCAGCATCTGCCCGTCGTTGCGGCCGCTCGCGCGCGCGGCGACGACCTCCGCTTCGAGCACGACGGCCGAGACTCCCGCGCGCGCCAGCGCGAGCGCCGTCGAGATGCCGGCGATGCCGCCGCCGGCGATCACGACGTCGGCTTGCGCGGGCAGCGGGGCCTCGTCGCGGGGCAGGGCATCGGCCTCGCGGAGGAACAGCGGAGCGGGCATGCGCGCAGGGTATCGGCCGCTTGCCCGGCATGGACCTGAGCGCGACAACGCGCGCCATGCACTTGCCCCTCGCCGCGGCGCTCGCGGTCCTCTGCCCGCAGCAGGACGGCCCGCACGAGCCGCTCGCCGCCGGTCCCTTCGTCGGCGCCTGCGACGCCGATTCGATCCGTCTCTGGGCGCGCGCCCGCGAGGTTGGGCGCTACGTGATCCGGCTGCGCGAAGCGGGAGAGCCCGAGCGGCCCGGCGTGGCGGCGGAGGCGAGCGACGAGAACGACAAGACCCTGCACTGGCACGTCACGGGGCTGCGCGGCGCGAAGGCGCCGTTCGGTTGGCGGCTCGAGAAGGACGGCGAAACGCTCGCCGTCGTCGACTTCGGCTACCTGCGCTGTTCGATCGACGACGCGCATGGGCGTGCCCGCATCGCGTTGGGCTCCTGCGCCGACGAGCGCAGGGCACCCGAACTGCCGGTCTTCGGGCAGATCGTGCGCGCGTCACCCGATGCGCTCGTCCTGCTCGGCGACACGCCCTACGTCGAGAGCACCTTCCTCGACGTGCAGCGCAAGCGGTACGCGGCGTTCGTCGCGCATCCCTCGATCGCGGCGTGCCTGCGCGTCGTGCCGACCTACGCGACCTGGGACGACCACGACTACGCGACCAACGACCGCTTCGGCGACGTCGACGGCCGCGAGCGCTCGCGCAAGGCCTTCGCGGAGAACCACGCGCTCGACTCGTACGGCGACGGCGAGCAGGGGATCTACACGCGCTTCCGCCGCGGGCCGATCGAGGTCTTCGTGCTCGACACGCGCTGGTTCGCCGACGAGGAGCCTTGTCCCTTCGAACCAGGGAAGCGCAGCCTGCTCGGCGCGCGGCAGATCGGATGGCTGCAAGACGGACTGCGCCGATCCGACGCGGCCTTCAAGGTCCTGGCCTGCGGCATGGTCTGGAACGGCGCCGTCCGCCCGCAGAAGCTCGACTGCTGGGGCCACTGGCCGCACGAACGCGACGCGATCCTGCGCTGGCTCGGCGACGCGAAGATCGGCGGCGTCGTGTTGGTCGGGGGCGACCTGCACGTCACGCGCCTGATCCGCCACGGCACGAAGTCGCTCTGCGGCTACGACGTGCTCGAGTGCGTGACCTCGCCGCTCGCGCAGGACGTCATCCCCGCGAACGCGGGCAAGACCGACGGCGTGCTCTTCGACGCCCAGCCGGCGTCGACGTTCCTCCTGCTCGATGCGGACCGCACCGACTCCGGCGCGCAGCTCGTGCTCCGCTTCGTCGACGGCGCGGGCGAGGAGCTCTTCGCGCACGCGTGCACGCTCGCGGAACTGACGGCGGCGACCGCCCGCTGAAGCGGATCAGTCGCCGAGCACGACGACGCGCGCCGCGCTGAAGTCGAGGCCGGCAAAGGCGCCGGGCGATGCGAGGACCACGCCCTGCGTCACCAGCGCGACGCCCCGCAGGCTCGGCGTCGCGGGCAGCGGCAGCGATGCCTTCGCGACGCCGTACGCGTTGGCCGTCACCGGCAGCACGTCGATCACGTTCGCGAGGTACATCGTGCATGGCCCGAGCGCGAGCGACTGCGCGCCGGCGGCGACACCGATCGCGCACACGGCATGCGGCGCAAGCGCGCGCAGCTCGAATGCGAAGTCGCGGTGGCCCAGATACGGCGTCGGCGAGCCGAGCACCGGCGGCGTTCCGGCGCTGCAAGCGGCGCCGAAGTCGCCGAGCTGCGGCGTGACGGGCGTGCCGAGCGCCCAGGTGTCGAAGCGACCGATGCACGACTGCAGGATCCGGCAATGCCGTCCGCCGTGCAGGAGGATCTGCTGCCGCACCGGATCGAACGCGACGGCGAGATTCGAACGCGCGAGCGGCTCGCTGTTCGTCGCGATCGGCGTCCACGCGGTGCCGGTCCACTCCCAGGTCCCGATGCGACCCGACGGCGTCGGGTAGCCGAGCAGGCCGACGAGCACGAGTCGGCCGCGCGTCGGGTCGAAGGCCATGCCGCAGCCGCCGCCGACCTGCGGCGGGTTCGTCGTCGTGATTCCGGTCCACGTCACGCCGTCCCACTCCCAGGTGCGCAGGTCGCCGTCGGCGCCCCAGCCGTGCATCACGACGCGCTGGCGGATCGGGTCGTACGCCATCGCGTGGCCGTTGCGCCCACTCGGTCCGCCGGGGCGCGAGGACCACGTCGTGCCGTCGTAGACCCAGGTGTCGCCCAGGAAGATCGGATAGCCGCGCGGATCCAAGACGTAGCCGCCGAACATCACGATCTGCCCGCGCGCCTGGTCGTACGCCATCGCATGACCGGTGCGTGCGGAAGGGCGCGCCGCAAGCGCGCGCTGCACCCATGCGACGCCATCCCACTCCCAGGTCGCATCGGTCACGTTGATGGTCCGGGAGAGCGTGCCGCCGAACAGCACGCTGCGCGCGCGGACGGGATCGAAGGCGATCGCGGTGCCGGTCAGCGGAGGAGGCCCGGGGACCTCGGCGAAGTGCCAGCGATCGCCGTCCCATTCCCAGGTGTCGGGGAGCGGGTTCGATGCGTCGCGGCAGCCGAACGAGACGATGCGGCTGCGCGCCGTGTCGGTGCAGGCGACGACCCCGTACGCGCCCTCGGGTCCGCGCGCGGCGATCTCCACCTGCGCCCAGGTCGTGCCGTTCCAACGCCATACGCGGCCGCTCGCGAAGACGAGTGCTGTACCCGTCGACGGCTCGACCGCGCCGGCGAGGCCGAAGGTGCCGGTGAAGGGCAAGGTGATCGTGCGCTGCTGCCACGCGACGCCGTCCCATTCCCAGGTGTCCGCGAGGTCGGGCTGGCCGAAGGACGGGTGGCCGCCGCCACAGAGAACCGTGCGCCCGCGCGCGCGGTCGAAGAGCAGCAGAGGCGAGCGGCGCGCGGGCGGTCCGAGCGTCGCGGCGAGCGTCCAGTCGGCGCCGTCCCATTCCCAGGTCTCCGTCGCGCCGCTGACCGCGTCACCGCCGAAGAGCACGGTGCGCCGCCGGATCTCGTCGTAGGCCATGCCGTGTCGCGCGCGTGCCGGCGGCGAGTGCGCCGGCGAGTGCATGAACCACGTCGTGCCGTCGTACTCGAAGGTGAGCGCGGAGAGGACGCCGCTGCCGAACATCACGAGCTTGCCGCGCGCGGAGTCGAAGGCGGCGGCGTGGTTCACGCTCGGGGGCGGGAAGTTCACCGGTTGCCGCTGGGTCCAGCGTTCGCCGTCCCACTCCCAGGTGTCGTTGAGCAAGGCACTCGACACGCCGCCGAACAGCACCGTGCGCTGGCGGATCGAGTCGAAGACGAGGATGCCCTCGCTGCGCGCGGGCGGCGAGCGCGCAGGATCGCGCGGCGTCCACTGCGTGCCGCCCCACTCCCAGGTGTCGGCGATCACGCTCGACGCGGAATAGCAGCCGAAGCTGACGATCGTTCCGCGCGCGAAGTCGGTCGCGAACGCGCGGCCGCAGGCGACGGACGTCGGCTCGGAATGCGGCGCGAAGTTCCGCAACGGCGACCAGCCGGGCGCTTGCGCGAGCGACGGCAGGGGAGTGTGGTGCGGTCGAGCATGGGGTGGTCTGACTCACTCACTGTGTCTGTCGGCGATCGATTCGTCGAGCCGGGTGGCCCGGAGTCGCAGCACGGCATCGGTGAGCGCCTTCGGCTCGGCGTCGTGCGAGGGAAGGGTCATGCAGGGTGCGCTTTCGACCTCGCGATCGGCGGCCTACCCTTGCGCCGATGCGTTGCGTCTCCTGGAACGTGAACGGACTGCGTGCGGTCGCCGGCAAGGGCTTCGTCGACTGGCTCGCGAGCACCGCGCCCGACCTGTGCTGCGTGCAGGAGACGAAGGCTCTGCCCTCCGACCTGCCGCCGGCCCTGAGCGAACCGGTGGGCTATCGCCTGCGCCTGCATCCGGCGATCAAGAAGGGCTACAGCGGCGTCGGGATCTACGTGCGCGACGAGCCCGACGAGTGGTTCGAGGGCCTCGGCGACGCACGCTTCGACGACGAGGGCCGCTTCCTCGCGGCGCGCTACGGCAAGGTCCTCGTCGCGTCGGTCTACTTCCCGAACAGCCAGGAGAAGGGCGCGCGCATCGAGTACCGACTGGCCTTCGGCGACGCCTTGTGCGCGTTTCTCGCCGCGCAGCGGCGGAAGAAGCGGCACATCGTCCTCGGCGGCGACTTCAACGTCGCTCACGAGGAGCTCGACCTCGCGCGGCCGAAGGACAACTCGGGCAATCCCGGCTTCCTGCCGCAGGAGCGCGCCTGGATGAGCGCGTTCCTCGCCGGCGGTCACGCCGACGTCTGGCGCGAACGCAATCCAAGCACTGTCGGCTACTCGTGGTGGAGCATGCGCACGAACGCGCGCGCGAAGAACATCGGTTGGCGCCTCGACTACTTCTGCGTCGACCGTGCGTTCGCGCCGCGCGTGACCGAGGCCTCGATCAGCCCCGAGATCCTGGGCTCGGATCACTGCCCGGTGACGATCGGGTTCGATTGAGCCGCCGGTCCCGGGTCAATACGTGAGTTCGACGCCGAGCGCGGTGAACACGTCGGACGAGAACATCGCGAGCGGCAGCTGCACGGCGAGCGAGAGGCAGAGGCCGGCCGCCACGGCGTCGAGTCGCCGCGTGCTCAGCAGGAGACCGACGACGACCACGGCGAGGCCGAGGCACCAGGTCGCGATGACTGCCTTCGAGAACAGCAGGTCCACGTGCGCCTCGAAGTGACCGATGCGTTGGATGTCGCGGTAGCCGTAGACGAGGTACGCGATGCGGAGGCCGAGGGCGACGATCGCGGTGGACGCCGCGATCGACCAGAACGAGGACTTCGGCGTCGCGCGCCCCCGCCGCCACAGGATCGCCGCTCCCGCCGTGCCCGGCACCGTGACCAGGCCGATGTGCGCGGCCCACACGAACAGGAGCACCAGTCCCATGGCCACGACATCGGCCGCGGGGACCTTCCGACTGTCACCAAGGTCGGGGTTCGTGCCCCGGCGCGTCGATCGGATCCGACCAATGCGCGTGCTGGAGGCGCCAGCCGTCGCGCGTCTTCACGGCGACGCCGGTGAACCAGCCCGCGAAGCGTTCGGTGCCGCCGTCGGCGAGCGTGGCCTGCTCGGCGTAGCCGGCGCTGACCGCCGCGAGGTCCTCGGCGAGCGGTTCGATGCGGACGTCGCGGAGCGTGAGTTCCATCTGCGTGATCTTCGGCGCGATCTCGTCGACGAAGCGCAGCGCGTGCTCCCCGCTGCGCAGGTGGAGCGCGCCGTAAGTCGCCATGAAGAAGGCTTTGTCGTCGAGCAGATGGCGGCGCCACGCGCGCGGTCCCTCGCGGGCGATGTCGGGAGGGATGCGCGCGAGGAACTCCGCGACCTCCGCGCGCACACGGTTCGCCGCGGGATCTCTCGGCGGCGACCAGGTGCTCGCGCAGGCGGCGAAGAGCGAGCAGAGGAGGGGCAGGAGAACCGTGCAGGGGAACTTCGGCATGGAACGACTCGCGTGCGGGCAGCGTAGACGCGCCGCGCCCGGTAGCCTCCCCGCCCGACTCTCGATCCCTCGCTGATGCCGATGCTCCGCCACCTCGCGATCGTCTGCCTGCTCCTGTCGTCGTGTCGTTCGGACGGCGCGAGCCCGAGTCCGGCACCGGAAGCCTCGACCGCCATGACCGAAACCCCGCGCAAGGACCCCGTCGCCTTCAACCCGCTCACGCCCGCCGAGGCCCGGGTGATCCTCCACAAGGGGACGGAGCGCGCGGGCACCGGCGAGTACACGGAGAACCAGGCGACGGGCACCTATCTCTGCCGGCAATGCAACGCGCCGCTCTACCGCAGCGGCGACAAGTTCGACAGTCACTGCGGCTGGCCGAGCTTCGACGACGAGATCCTCGGCGCCGTGACGCGACACGTCGATGCCGACGGCGATCGCACCGAGATCGTCTGCGCGAACTGCGGCGGCCACCTCGGGCACGTCTTCCTCGGCGAGGGCTTCACGAGGAAGAACGTCCGGCACTGCGTGAACTCGATCTCGATGCGCTTCGTGCCGGCGGGGGGCGAGCTGCCGCCGGTGATCCGGCCGGCCCGCTGACGGGGGCTCCGAGGGTCGTTTCGGGTGGGGACCCGCTGGAGTCGCGGTCGCAGGACAGCCGATGACGCGGAACGGCCGCGATCGCGCGCCCCCTCCCCATGCGCCACGGCATTCATGCGCATCCCGACGACCTCGACGCGCTCGCCGCTCACGGCGGACTCGCGCGCATCGCGGAACTCGGTTTTGCCGACGTGGCGATCGCCGCGGCGGACCAGGGCGGGCGCACGCTCGTCCCCTGGCAGGGCGGCACCTGCGTGCGCGACGGCGACGACGGCTCCCTGTTCTTCCGCACGCGCGGCGACTTCGGCCTGCTGACCCCGGCCGCGGCGGCACGCCTCGCCCACGACGATCGCCCCTCGCCGCTCGAGCGATTCTGCGCCGACGCCGCCGCGTGCGGCATCGAAGCGCGCGCCTGGCTCAGTCCCTTGCGCAACCGCCGGCTCGCGACGCTCTACCCGCACGCGTGCGTCGTCAACGCGTTCGGCGACCGCGACCCCGGCGCCTTGTGTCCCGCGCAGGCGCCGGTGCGGGAGTACGTCGTGCAACTCGTCGACGAACTCGCGGCGCAGCCCGGCCTGCAGTGCCTCGAACTCGAGGGGCTCGGCTTCGCCGATCCGCGGCGCGGCGCGGCGCGCACCGAGTCCGCCTTCCTTCCCGATCCGTACGCCGACTTCCTCCTCTCGGTGTGCTTCTGCACCGACTGCGGCGAGGAGATGTTGCGCGCGGGACTCGGACTCGAGTGGCTGCGCTCGCGCGTGCGCGACCTGATCCAGGCTCGGCTCGGCACCTTCGACGTGCTCGCTCCGCGGCGGCCGTCGAGCAACGAGGAGACCTTCCGCAAGCTCGAGGACGACCTCGGTCACGCTGCGATGTTCGCGCTGTGGAGCCATCGCCTCGCGGTCTACCTCCGCACGATCAAGGCGGTGCGCAAGGCGAGCGCGGGCCGCGTGCGTGTCGCGCTGCACGTCCACTTCCACTCGCTGTTTTCGGGCGACGCGATCGGTGCGCCGATGCAGGTCCTGCAGGGTCACGCCGACGAACTCGTCGCGTCGCACGTCGACGAAGGCGCGGATGCGTTGCGCGCCGCGTGGCGCAGCGAAGCGGTGCGCGGGCACGTCGTGCGCGCGGCCATTCGCCCCTGCCCGCCGTTCTTCCGCTCGGCGGACGACGTGTGGACCGCGCGCAGCGCGGTGCGCGACTCCGGCGGCAGCGGCCTCGTCGTGCGCTCGCTCGGCACGCTGCCGTGGCCGACGCTCGAGCGCGTCGCGGCGGTGCTGCGCGACGGCGGCGGCGAGTCGGCGACGGCCCCGATCGCGATGGCGCGCGCGCGCCGCGGCTGATCGGCGGGCATGCTGCGCGCGTGAGCGAGTCAGGTTGGTCCGCGGATCACTTCTCGGCGGCGTCGCGCGCGTATGCCGCGCATCGACCGACGTACCCCGACGCGCTCGTCGACGCGCTCGCGGCTGCGGTGGGGGATCACGATGTCGCGTGGGACGCCGGCTGCGGTTCGGGCCAGTTGTCCGTGGCGTTGACGAGGCGTTTCGCGCGCGTGATCGCGACCGATGCGAGTGCTGCGCAACTCGCGCAGGCGCCCCGGCACGAACGCGTGGAGTACCGCTGCGAACGCGCGGAGGCGCCGAGCCTGTCCGCTGCGAGCGCGGCCTTGTGCGTCGCGGCGCAGGCGGCGAACTGGTTCGATCACGATGCGTTCCGCGCCGCCGTCGAGCGCGTGGTGCGTCCGGGCGGAGCCGTCGCCTTCGTCGGCTACGGGTGCCCAAACTTCGTCGACGACGCTGCTCGCGGTGATGCGTCGCGCGATGTCGCGGCGGCCTTCGACGCGCTGCGCGACGGGCTGCTCGGTCCGTACTGGCCGCCCGAGCGCCGGCACGTCGAGTCGGGCTACCGGACGCTGCCGTTTCCGTGGCCCGAGCTGGCGGTCGGGGATCTGTCCATCGAGCGCTGCTGGGACGGCGAGCAGGTCCTCGGCTACGTCGCCTCGTGGTCGTGCACCCGCGCATTCCTCGCCGCGGGTCGCGGCGCCGAACTCGAACGGGAGTCCAGGGCGTTCGCGGAGCTCTTCGGCGGCGCGGGCATGACACGCAGACTGCGCTGGCCGGTGCTCGCGCGGCTGGGGCGGGTGGGGTGAGCGGCACGTGCGTTGCTCGCGGCCGCGCCGCCCGCGGAAGACGCGCGCGAAAGCGCCGTCGAAGCGGCCTGTCCCGGACCGGCCTGCGCCGGCTGATCTCCGCAGTAGCATCCGCCCTCGCCATGAGCAGCACGACCCGGCACTCGTTCGCCCGTCGCGCCGGCCTTTGCGCCGTCGCCGCCCTCGCCGCACTGACGACCGCCTGCACGACCTACAAGCCGAGGCCGTACGACGAACGCCTCGCCGAGTTCATGCGGCCCTGGGAGGAGTTGAAGCGCCAGAAGGCGCAGCTGTGGCGCGAGGGCTGGGAGGCGCAGGACTTCGAGTTCGAGGGGCAGGGGACGGTGACCGTGCGCCACTGGGAGCTGACCGGCGTTCCGGGCGACGTCTACCTCACCGCGCGCGTGACCTACCGCAACACGACCGACCATCCCGTCGAGACGGCGTTCGTGTGGCTCGACGTGCTCGACAAGGAAGAGCATGTCGTCGGCAGCGCGGCGGCCCGCATGGTCAACCCGATGGGCTATCCCTTCTGGCCCGGCCACAGCTACACGACGGTGATCTCCGCCTACACCAACGACGTGCACCTCGACCCCGCGGGTTGGAGTTGGACCGTCGCCTGCGAAGCCCCGCTCGAAACCGATCCCGGTCCCAAGCCGGTGCTCGTCGACCACGAACTCGAAGCGGCGCGCCATCAACTGGCGACGCGTTCGTCGTGGTATCGCGGTGCCGGGTATCAGGGCCCGCCGCGCTACCCGGCCCCGTATCCGGGCTATGTGCCGAGCGGCCCGCACGTGCCGGGCCAGACGTCCTGGCGCTGAGACGGGTTGTCGCGCGGGGGGGACAGGTTTCCGCTGCGGCCGCCCGCGCATCGCCGACCGCTGGACTGGTCAGCGTTGCTCGATCACGTGCAGCCGGTCGCCCGCCAGCGCGCCGACCTCCTGCGCGACCTTGCTGCCGGGCCAGATCACACGCACCGCGTCGGCCCGGTCGTGTCGCCCGAGTCCGAACGTCACCACCGTTTCGACCTGCGAGAGATAGCTGCGCGTCGGCATCACCTGCTGCCGCTGCGTCACGGATCCGGCGTCGACCTCGACCGACGCGCCGATCGCCTCGCGGCAGCACCGCGTGCCGATCAAGCGGATCCGCAGCCAATGGTTGCCGAGCTGCTGGTCGTTGCGCAGCAGGATCGCACGGTCGGCGTTCTGCGTCAGCAACACGTCGAGGTCGCCGTCGCCGTCGATGTCGGCATAGGCCGCGCCCCGGCCGACGACCGCGAGCCCGAGGTCCCCGGTGCGCGCAGGTTCGACCGGAACGAAGCAGCTCGCGTGCTCGGGGCCGCAGTTCCAGAACAACTGCGAGGGTTGCCGATGGTGCTGGCTCGGCTGCACCAGGTTGATCGCCTCTTCGATGTGGCCGTTGGTCTGGAACAGGTCCAGGCGGCCGTCGAGGTCGTAGTCGAAGAAGAACAGGCCGAACGTCAGCACCTGCCGGCTGGCCGGGCCGATGCCCTCGGCGATCGCCTCGTCGCTGAATGCGCCGGAGCGCGCCTCGGACACGTAGAGCGAGGTCATCTCCGTCGCGAAGTTGCCGATCGCGACGCCGAGCGTCTGGTCGTTGCGGTAGTAGCCGCCGTCGATCCCCATCGCCCCGGTCGCGGCGCCATCGGCATTGAACGCGACGCCCGCGGCGACGCCGACCTCGGTGAACCGGCCGTCGCCGTCGTTGCGGTAGAGGAAGTTCGCCGTCGTGTCGTTCGCGACGAACAGGTCGAGATCGCCGTCCGCGTCGTGATCCAGAGGCAGCACCGCGAGGCCCTTGCCGGACGGAACGCCGGTGGCCGGATTCAGCACGTGCAAGCCGGCGGCCTCGGCGCGCTCGGTGAACGTGCCGTCGCCCTCGTTGCGGTAGTAGTACGGCTGCGCTCCCGCGAAGTTCGTCGGGGGACCGTACGCGCGACCGACGCCGGTCAAGCGGTAGTCGACCGCGCGGTCGATCTCGGGGCTCCAGCGGACGTAGTTGCACAGGCGTGGACGGACGACACGAACACGTCGACGTGGCCGTCGTCGTCGTAATCGCCGACGGCCACGCCCATGCCGTAGAGGCTGATGTCCAAGCCCGCGGCGCGCGTCACGTCGGTGAAGCGGCCCGAGCCGTCGTTCGCGTAGAGCGCGAGCGACGACGCCGACGCCTCGTCCACGGACCACGACCGCCCATCGACCAGCAGGATGTCCTGATCGCCGTCGCCGTCGAAGTCGAGGAATGCACAGCCCGGGCCCATCGCCTCGGGCAGCAGCTTGTCGCCGCGCGCGCCGTTGTGGTGGCGGAACGCGAGCCCCGCCGCCGCGGTGACGTCGGTGAAGCGGACGTCCGGCGGCTCGGCGGCCGGATCCTGGCGCTGGGGGGGCAGGTACTGGTCCTGCCGCACAAGCACTCGTTCGGGCTCGCGTCGCAGCAGGTAGACCATCATTGCGACGATCGCCGCAACGGCGACCAGCGCGACCAGCGACCAGCGGAAGACTCTCCCGATCAGGCGATCGTCGGTCGCGACGAGTTCCTCGTCAGCTTCGGGTGGGGGCGTCGTAGGTCGGTTCACGCTCGCTACCTGTCGTAAGCAGCGGTCCGCTGCAGGTCGTAGATCACGATCGCCTCCGCCGCGTGGTCGGCCGCTGGATTCGCGGCGCGATGGCTCGCGATCACGCGATCGCGCGCGTTGTCGTCGACCCGGTAGCGGGCGTGGAGTGCGCGGTGTTCCGCCGCGGTCGCGTCGTCGCCCAGGCGCTGGTAGACCTGCGCGAGTCCGTAGTGCACGGCGACGCTCTCGGGATCGAGATCGAGCGCGGCCCGATACCAACGCAGCGCCTCGCGGAGCAATGCGTCGCGACGGTCGACGCCGGCGCGCTCCTGCAGCGCCCGCTCGAACAGCGTCTGCGCCAGCGTCGCGAGCACGCGGTCGTCTCTGGAGAAATCGAACCCGCGAGTCGGGGCGTCGACAAAGCGCGTCTCCGCGACGCGCGTGAAGCGCTCGATCGCGCGGTCGAGGTGACCGTTCTGCCGGTCGACGAGGCCCGCGAACCACTCGAGCGACCAGGGCGGTGCCGGAGGCTCGTGAGTGCCGGCGCGCGCGAGCGCGGCGACCGCTTCCTCGAGGCGTCCTTCCTTCAGGTAGCTGCGCGCCAGGTTGAGCGGCCCGTCCGCACGACCGAGCTGTTCGACCGCTTGGAAGGCCGCTTCGGCCTGGCGCAGCTCGCCGCGGTTCGCGCCGGTCTCCCCCTTGCGAAGCAGGCCGATGCCATAGTCGTTCCACCGCTGCCAGGTCGGGATCTTCGACTCACCGGCGTCGATCGGGCTCGCCGTCGTCGCGACCGGGAAGGTCACCGCGTCGCGTGCGAACGTGATGATCGGCAGATCGTTGACGAAGTCGGCGCCGTGCACGTGCTTCATGTAGCGCGTGTCGAACTTCCGGTACTGGAGCGCGACTTCGACGGTCAACGTCGGTCCCGCGTCCGCGGGGACGAGGAGCTTGTAGTGCACGACGTCGGCAGCGCCCGGCGGGATCTGGTGGTCGTAGAGCGGGACGAAGATGTCCTGCGCATTGCGCCGATCGATCCGCTCGCCGTTGCGGTCCAGCACGTAGGCATTGACGAAGTGCGACCACGGGTCGACCTCGCCATCCGCGCGGCGACCGCCGCTGCGGCCGATGACGCGGTCGCCGCTCCGCACCGTGACGTCGAGCCACACCTCGTTCGAGTCCGCGGTGCCCTGCGTGAACTCGTGGCCCATCTTCAAGGTGCGGACCACCGTCTCGAACAGGTATGCAGTGCCCGGCACGAGGGTCGGGACCGTGGGGCGGAGCGGCGCGACGAGCGCACCGTCGATCGTGCCGCCCTCCTTGACGCCGAACAGGTCGACGCGCACGACGCCCTCATTGAAGGCGCGGTGCTTCGCATTGACCTCGTCGGGCAGGCCGAGCAGGTGTGGGATCCCGGTGTTGGCCGACGGGAACTGGTGGTCGTGGACCTTCAGCCGGCCGGTGTCGTCGAGGAACTTCGCGCCGAAGTCGTCGGACACGCGCAGCGGCATGTGGCAGCCGGTGCAGTTCCTCTCGGCCCGCTCCGGGTAATAGAAACTCGCCGCGCCGTGACCCGAGACGCCGCTCCTGCGGAACGAGTCGTAGTGGTTCTGGCCTCGCAGCCACTTGTAGCCGTTGAGCGCCTCGGGGAGGTGCACCTTGTGGCACGCGCCGCAGAACTCCGCGGTCCGGTGGAGCGGCTTGAGGAAGGTCCGCTTGTGGAAGTCCGGCTTCGCTTTGACGAGTTGCTCGTTCACCCACTGCAGGAACGGGTTGTCGCTGAACGCGAACGGATAGTGGGTCGGCTCCTCGATCGTGTAATCGGAGTTGCCGCGGACGCTGTTCACGTTGGTGATCGCGTGGCACACCGTGCAGGTGACGCCGGCCTTCGCCGTGAAGTGGCCCACGTCGTCGAACGCGGGATCGTCGAACGCGCCGCCGAAGAACGGCACCGGGTCGTGGCAGCCGGCGCAGAACCGCGACGCCTGCACGTTGCCGTCGCGCTCGAGCACCACCTTCCGCGTCTCGCGCACGGCGAAGAGATACGCCGGGTTGTTGAACGAGCTGAAGCGGTGCGCGCTGTGCGACCAGTCCTTGTGGACGTCGGCATGGCACTTCGCGCAGTAGTCGTCCATCATCAGCGTGCGCGGCGGGATGAAGTTGCCCGTCGCGGTGCGCGCGAGCGACGGCAGGAAGTAGCGTTCGCCCGACGCCGGCCCGGCGACGTTCCACCGCCGCGGATCCTGGGAGTGCAGCAGCACCATGGCGACGGCGAGCGCCGCGGCGACGCCAAGGATGACGCCGCCGGCACGCCAGCGGATGCGAGGCCCGGCCAGGCGGTGCAGGATGAACAGCCAGATGACGACCAGCGGGGCCAGCACGTGGGTCCAGTACGCCGCAGCTCGCACGCCGGGGTCCTTCACCTCGATCAAACCCTCGAGCCGGGTCAGCACGAGACCACTGCCGATCACCAACAGCGCGGCCACGAACAACGCGTATCCCGCGCGCACGGCCAGTCGGTTGGGCCGGTTGTGGGCGTTGCGGATGTGCAGGACGCCGAACGCGATGACCGGCGCAGCGATCGCGAGCCCCAGCGCGAGGTGCGCCAGGAACATGGACTGGTAGAAGTAATTCTGGATCGTCGCGCCGCTGGACCACTCGGCGATGGTCACCGCGACCAGGTAGACGCCATTGATCGCGAGCAGCGCGAACGACCACAGGCAGAGGTGGAGGAGCAGGCGCAGTCGTGGACCGACCGCCGGCACGTACCGTCGTTTCGCCGGCGAGGCGGGCTGGGATTGCGACATGGCGGGGCGGGAGCCTACTGGAACCGGCGCTCCGGCGGATGGTGCGGCGATGGATGTCGGCTGACGGTTGCGGGCGAGCGACGGGCATGGCCGCGGCGCGTCGCGC
>JACRLW010000064.1 GCA_016235155.1 Planctomycetota bacterium | reverse complement strand
GCTCGCGCTCGGCGCGGTCGTGCAGGCCCAATCGAGCGCCCACTTCGCGGGCGCCCTCGACGACGTGCAGGTCTACCGCTGCGCGCTGTCCGCGATCGACGTCACCACGATCGCCGCCGGAGGTCGCGCGACGACCTGCCGGCCGAGCCTCGGCGAACTCGGCACGGGCTGCGGTCCCGGTCCCTTCGAGTTGCTGGCCTCCGGCGACGCAAGCCTCGGCGGCGACGGTCTCCTCTTCACGATGCGTGGCGGGCGGCCCGGCGCACTGGCGTACCGCGGGATCGGCGCCGGGCCGTCACAGGCCGTCTCGCTCGAGTCCTTCGGCCTCTTCGGCTGCACGCTGTACGCGCCGCAGCCGGAGTTCGCTGCGATCGGGCGACTCGACGCGTCGGGCTCGCTGAACGCGGCGCCGTTGCCGATCCCGGACACGCCGTCCCTGTCGTGTTCACCCTTCGTCTTGCAGGCCCTGGGCGTGAGTCCGTTCGCGATCGAACTCAGCAACGCCGTCGCGGTCACTCCGGGGTTCCTGAACGTCGCGTCGATCAGCGAGTCCTTCGCCGACGAGACCTATCTCGACCGTGAGGTCTCCTCCGGGACCTGGCGCTCCGGCATGTTGACCCCTGGCGTGATGGGCGGCTCCGGACGTCACGGCTCGTTCCGCCATCAGCTCGGCACGCTGCTTCCGGGCTCGCTGGACACTTGGGTCATCGACACCGGCAACACCACCGTTCCGCGCGCATGGACCTTGCTCCAGACGCAGGACATCGTGGTGACCAACGGCCACTTCGAGTTCACCGACCTCGTGGTTCCGCTGGGGATACGGGTCTGGTTCCGCGGGCCGCACCCCGCAGTGATCCACGTCAGCGGTCGCGTGCAGATCCTCGGCACGCTGAGCGCCGATGGCGACGCGCCGAGCTCGAACTTCGTCCCCGCGACCACGACGCCAGGGGTCTCGATCGCGGGACAGGCGGGTGCCCCGGGCGGCGCCGGCGGCGGAACCGGGGGTCGCGGTGCCGACGGCTGCGACGGCCGTGGGTCCCTGCCCGCGTTCACCGGACGCCGCGGCGACGACGCGATCGCGCCCGCGGGCTCCGGCTACACGAGCGTCGTCTACTCCAGCGGCGGTCCGGGCGGCGCGCTCCACCCAGCGAGCGGCCTCAACGCATCGATCACCTTCTCGTACTTCGGACAGATCTGCGGCATGCTCGCCGGCGGCGGAGGCGGCGGGTCGTTCCTCGGAATCGGTTCCGCGGGCGTGGCAGACGTCTCGTTCATCCCCGGCAACACGAGCGACCTTGGCCCCTCGACGGCGCCGGGTTCGCTCGTGCCGTTCGTCCAGCGCCCCGCGAACGTGAGTTCCTTGGACCACTTCCTCGTCGCCGGCGCGGGCGGAGGCGGTGGCGGTTCGCAGCCGCTGAACATGCTGGTGAGCGAGATCGCCGCAGGTCGCCACTGGAACGCCGGCGGCGGCGGCGGCGGCGGCGGCGGAGCCCTCGCGATGCGCTGCGGCTACTCGCTCGCCATCGCGAGTAGCGGCCGCCTGTCGGCACGCGGCAGTGGCGGGATCGCATGGACGAACCTCGCCACGCCGGGCTTCGGGGCTCCATCGCCCGGCGGCGGCGGCTCCGGCGGATCGATCCTGATCCAGATCGAGAACCCCGTTCTGTTCACACAGGGCGGCGTCCTCGACGTCACCTCCGGCAGCCAACCGAGCCAGGCGACGCTGCGCGTATCCGCAACCGCGCGATCGCGCGGCGGCGCTGGTGGACACGGCGCGATCCGCTTCGAGTCCCTGGGCAATCCCACGTCCAACCTCTTGGGAATCGTGGCCGGAGCGCCGAACACCTTCACCGGCTTCGTCGGCCAGCTCGCACCCACCGAGGGCGACGCGCAGAGCGCGTGCACGTCGCGGTGGCGCACGTCGCGACTCACCGCGGCGCCGCGCTGGCTGCACTACCGCATCAGCGCGCGCGTCCGCGGCCTGCCCGTGACGTGGTCGGACGATCCCGCGAACTACAACCCCGCGGACTCCGACTCCGGCGCCGTCCGCATCTGGGTCCAGGGCGCCGTCGTGGATGCCAACGGCCAGCTCCTCGGCGCACCGGGACCGTGGCGCTCCTACGTCAACGGCCAGAACGGGCGCGCGAGCCTGAACCTCGACGGAGCGACCGGTCTGCGATTCCTGCTCGTCTTCAACCGTGCGGTCGAGCAGGACGTCATCATCCGCGACGTCGACATCCTGTTCGCCCACTGAGGTCCGACGGTGCGTCCAGGGCGCTGCCGCTATCCTGCGGCGCCCCGCCCATCCCGCCATGCGCATCTTCGAACCGCACGTCCACATGTTCAGCCGGATCACCGACGACTACGAGCGCATGCTCGCCGCCGGGATCGTGGCCGTCCTCGAGCCGGCGTTCTGGCTCGGCCAGGCGCGCACTTCGGTCGGGACCTTCGTCGACTACTTCGACACGCTGATCGGTTGGGAGCGCTTCCGCGCCTCGCAGTTCGGCGTGCATCACCTCTGCACGATGGGCCTCAATCCGCGCGAGGCGAACGACGAGCGGGTGAACCAGGGCGTGATCGACGTGTTGCCGCGCTACCTCGAGAAGGACAGCGTCGTCGGCGTCGGGGAGATCGGCCTCGACGACCAGACCAGGACCGAAGAGAAGTTCCTCGCGATCCAGATCGAGCTCGCGAAGCGCCATGACCTGCCGATCCTGATCCACACCCCGCACCGGGACAAGGTGAAGGGCTTCCGCCGCTGCATCGACATCGTGCGCGAACAGTCCTTCCCCTGGGAGCGCGTGCTGCTCGACCACGGCAACGAAGAGACGATCAAGATCACGCGCGACCTCGGCTGCTGGTCGGGCTTCTCGGTCTACCCCAACACCAAGATGTCCCCCGAGCGCATGGCGAAGATCGTGCTCGAGTACGGCATCGAGCGCATCATCGTGAACAGCGCCGCCGACTGGGGCGTGAGCGATCCCTTGATGGTCCCGAAGTCCGTCGCGAAGCTCCTCGAAGCGGGCTACCCCGAGGCGAAGATCCAGCAGCTCGTCTGGGACAACCCCGTCGGCTTCTTCGCGCAGAGCGGCCGCCTCGATCCCGCGTCGATCCGAGACCCGATCCCCGCCGACCGCCGTCAGACCTTCACCGGCAACTCGGTGCTGCGCGGGCAGGATCCGGGCGCGAGGTGAGGGGTGCGACACGACGTCGCGCCCGCACCAGCGGCGACGACGCCAATGTTGCTCGCATGGTCAGTCGCTCCGCCCACGGACTCGAACGCTGCTTTCAGAGATCACCAGGAGCTTGCCCACGACGGTCTCCTCTGTCAGCGACGGCAGGAGCTTGCGAAAGGCGGACAGCACCGATTCGGTGTCCTGGCTACGCAGTCGAAGCACGAGGATGCCGCGGAACCGGTCGGGCGGAAACGCGCGAAGATCGGCGAAGTCCAGGTCCAAGGTGACGATGGCCCGCAACTCGGCACGGCAGGCTTCCGCGAGCACGTGATCCGGCTGCCCTCCGAGCTGCTGGTCCAACGCGTGGCAGGCTTCGAAACCCGCACCGCGCAGCAGCCCCACGAGTTCGATGGGCAGGTTCTCGTCGACTTTCAGTCGAAGCATCGCACCCGACTACGCCGCACCTGGTGTGAACGGGATGATCTGCTCCCGAGCCAGTTCGGCGGCGTAGCTCATCGCCGCCGCGACGTCCTCCGAGCACAGCGAGGGATGGCTCGCAAGGATCTGTTCCCGGCTTCGTCCGGCAGCGAGATTGTCGAGGATCACCGAGACCATGATGCGCGTGCCCTTGATGCAGGCCCGACCGTGGCAGACATCGGGACGCGCGGTGATCCGCTCGCGCCAGTTCATGCCGGGATGATCGCCTGATGCCATGCAGCTTGCCAGTCCTCGGGCAAACCAGGCGGTTCGACGTTCACCCGTCCCGAACCGGCCCCGCCTCGACGCTGCCGTCGAGTTGTGCGCGAAGGTCTTCGATCCGGATCACGCCGCCGTGAGGGACGACGTCGATCGTGAACGGCTTCTTGATCGCGATCGCGAGGCCGGCGGCGGTGAGGGTCTCGATCATGCGCGCGAGGGCGTCGGCTTCGAGGCGGCGGCGCTCGGCGTCGTTGCGGGCGATCTCGCTGCGGACGAGTTCGTTCCTGAGCCGCGCGTGCTCCACCTGCGTGTCGGCGGTGCGGCGCTCGAGTTCGATCTGCGTGCGGAGCTGCTCCTCCTGCGCGGCGGCGAGGATCGCCCGCTCGAAGGGTTCGCGCGCGAGGCCTTCGATGCGCTTCCGCGCCAGCCCGCGTGCCTCGCGCACCTTTTCGGCGACTTGCCAATGCTGTGCGACGTCGGCGGCACGACGCAGCCCACGGCGGAAGAGTCGGCCCGGCGTCGTGCGCCAGTCGCGACGCGAGACGCCGAACACTTTCGCGGCGACACAGCGGAGGAACGAGCGCAGTCCCATCAGACGCCCTCCGGCACGCGCTCGCTGCAGTACTGCTCCGCGAAGCGGAACTCGAGACCGGCGCCGCCGCAGGCGCGGAACCAGTCGCCGAGCGCGCGCACCGCGACCGCGATCTGCGCCGGCGAGAGCTCCGGGTGGAAGTCGACGCGGCTCGACCGGTTCGAGGATCAAGGTCGGGCTCGACGCCTCACCGCTCGCGAGCGCGAGCGTGGTCACGAGTTCCTGCGGCTCCGCGCCGGCAGCGCGCAGCGCGGCCGCGACGATCGTCGCCGCGTCGCCGCGCCGTTCGAGCAGGGCGAGGAACAGGCGCACGACGTCGACCTCTTCGCAAGAGCCCGCGCGGCAGCGCGCCGCGGTCAACGCGTCGAGCGCGTCGTTCGTCCACGGCAGCGGCGCCGTCGTCGCCGGATGGTCCTCCGGCGTCACGCGCAGCGCGAGTTGTGCGCGGAAGCGAGGAAGGTCGAGTCCCGCGATCCCCGCGATCGTCTGATCGGAATCGGCGAGGACGTCGACGACGCCGAGCACGAGATGCTCGTGACGGATCGCGTCGTGATGGAGACGACTGGCGTGCCAGCGCGCGCGCGACACGGCGTGCCGCGCACCTTCGGTGAACGAATCGAACAACGACTCCGATGTCCTTGCGGCCGATGGGGCCGGGTCGTCTATCGGCCGGGAGCGAGGTCCCCGCTGAAGTCCGTTCCTCCGCGGGGTGGTTCAGCGCCGCTGAAGTTCGCGCACCGGGCGGAGACCGAGGTTGTTCGATTTCGCGTCGGGCGGCGCCGAGGCGCGATTCGAAGACGCGGCGAGGTCCGGGGCGTTGGTGTGACTGCCGCCGCGCATGACGCGCGCCCCGGCGGCGCCGAACGCGTCGGCGCACCACTCCCAGACGTTGCCGTGCATGTCGTGGAGGCCGAACGCGTTGGGCAGGAAGGTGGCGACCGGGGCGTGGATCACCCAGCCGTCGACGATGCGCTCGTCGCAGGTCCACGCGGGCACGGCGCTCTTCGCAGTGGCGTCCGCGACGTTCGCGTAGCCCGCCAGCGAAAGCGGCTCGTCGCCGGTGCTCCAGGTCGTCGCGCTTCCGGCGCGGCACGCGTACTCCCACTGCGCCTCGCTCGGCAACGCGAGCCCGTGCTGTGCGAGGAGGCGCTCGCACACCGGCCAGCTCACCTGCTCGACGGGATGCGCCTCGGTGATCGTCGCCTCCACCGCGGCGAACTCGCGACCGGCCGCGTAGTAGCTCGGGTTCGGCGAACGCGACAGGCGACGCCACTGGCCCTGCGTGAGTTCGTGGCGTGCCATGAAGAACGGCTGCACCTCGATGGAACGAGCGGCCGAGCCCACGCCGGAACCGGCCGACGGATCGCCGGTGATCGTCACAAGACCACCGGGCAGGAGGACGAAGACGATGCCCGTCGCCGCGCCGACTTCGATATGGCCCGTCGCGTCGTGCACGGGAAGCGGCGCACCGGGCTCCGCCGACCGCAGGTCGTAGCACTCGAACAGTCCGGTGGCCGGATTCATCCCGATCGGCACGAGCCCGATCTGCGGGGTGATCTCGACGACCGGCGTCGCGTAGCGCGTGCTCGCGACCACGCCGTCCGCGCGGAGGATCGCTCGCCGCGCGGCATCCCACGCGTCGCGGTGCTGCTCGATCGTCGCCTGGCCGACGCTCTCCGCCCACGCAAGGCGATCGCGCACCCGATCGAGCACGCCGCTTCCCGGCGCGACGAACTCCACGAGATCGACGACGAGGCGCGCGAGCGTGTCATGGAGGAACTGTTCGCCGCTTCGCGGGAAGCGGAACTCCTCCGACCCCGGGCCACTCGCCGACGCCGTGGCGCGCAGGTCGGCGAGGGTCTTCTGCAACTCGGGCAGGACTCGCGCCAGCGGCTCGCCCCGCTCCGTCAACCAGGAACGCATCGCGGCGGCGCGCTCGGGACGTTCGGGGAAGAGGTCCTCCGCGAGAGCACGCGCCTCGCGAAGCAGGACGACGTTCGCGAGCAGTTCGAACTTGCCGAGGTTCGCCACCGCCTCGCGACGCGCGTCGGCCTCGGCCGTGGCCGCCTTGCGCGCGCGGTTCTCGCTCGCCCTTGCCTCGAGCAGGAACCAGGTCGTGCCCACCATGCCGGCGATCAGCGAGAGCAGCACGGCGACCCCCGCGAACACCTGCAGGCGATGACGACGCACGAACTTCCGCACCCGGTACGCGGCGCCCGGCGGACCGGCGAGCACGGGTTCATCGTCGAGATGGCGTTGGATGTCGACGGCGAGCTCGTGCGCGGTCTGGTAGCGCCGCGCGCGGTCCTTCTCGAGCGCGCGCACGACGATCCAGTCGAGATCGCCGCGCAGGCGACGGACGAGCGAGCGCGCATCGGTCCGCCGTTGCGCGCACGCCTTCGAATCGACGCCCAGCGTCGTGATCTTCGTGCTCGGCAGCTGCGGATCGGTCTCGCAGATCCTGCGACGCAGGTCGACGAATCCCGCCACGCCGCGCGCCGGCGCCTCGAACGGCAGCGCACCGGTCAGCAGTTCGTAGAGCAGGACGCCGAGCGTGTAGACGTCGGAACGCGTGTCGACGTCGAGGTTCTCGAGTCCGGCTTGCTCCGGACTCATGTACGCCGGCGTCCCGAAGACCTGGCCCTGCTGCGTGTAGAGCGTGCCGTCGGCGAGCCGGCTGTCGGTCGCGCGCGCAAGCCCGAAGTCGATGATCTTCGGCCGCGGATCGCCGTCCTGGTCGGTGACGAGCACGTTGCGCGGCGTGAGGTCGCGGTGCGTGACGCCCTTCTGGTGCGCGTGCTGGACGCCGCCGCAGACCTGCTGGAACAGCGCGAGTCGGTCCGCGACGTCCATCCGCGCCGCGTCGCAGTAGTCGGTGATCGGACGCCCCTTCACGAACTCCATCGCGAAGTACGGCTGGCCGCGCTCCGTCGTGCCGACGTCGAAGACCTTCGCGATGTTGGGGTGCTCCATCATCGCGAGCGCCTGCCGCTCGAGTTCGAAGCGGCGCAGCACCTCCACGCTGTCCATCCCGAGCTTGATGACCTTCAGCGCCACGCGCCGCCGCACCGGCTCGCGCTGCTCGGCGAGGTAGACGGTGCCCATCCCGCCTTCCCCCAACAGGTCCAGGATCTTGTAGGGCCCGATCCGATCGGGCCGCGCGCTTCCTTCGGCCGCGGTCGGACTCACCGCGGTCGCTCCCTCACCTCAACCTCACGGTGAACACGTCGCCGAAGGAGTAGGTCGGGATGCCGAGCGACGACTCGCCCTGCGCCGTCGCGAGCACGAAGTAGACGCGCAGGCCGACCAGACCGGGATCGCCCGGGATCGTCAGCGGGAAGCACAAGGGGAACTGGTCGAAGACGCTGCCGCTCAACACCGCGAGCAGCGGCAGGCCGATCGGTGCGGTGATCCCGCCGACGTTGGTCGGGCCAGGGAAGAGCGACACCCACATGCAGTCGTGACAACCGCGTTGGCCGTTGCGGCAGAAGGTGACCGTCGAACCGACCAGGGGATCGCCGACGAGCCACATCGACGTGGCGCAGTCGTCGAGCCGGTTGGTGGAGCCGATGAAGCCGCTCTCGTCCGCGCTGCTGCCGCCGGCCTGGAACTTCGCGGCCGCATGCACGCCGTCGCGCGGCGCGTTGTTCGACCAGCCGTAGGTGATCGCGCGCGCATTGAGGCTCTCGGCGCCCGGACCGGTGAACTCGACGACGAAGGTCGCCGGTCCGACCACCGCGGCGCCGGGCGGGCCACCGACGCGCGTCGCGGCGGGATTCGCGATGCCGCCGTGGCTGCCGTTCCGCGTGGCGAGCGAGAGCGCGAACGCGCCGAGGCAACCGGCGCCGTTCGAACCGAGACGGACTTCGAAGTCGGGCGTCGCGCCGCCGGAACCCGTCTGCGACACGAGCAGTGCCGTGGTCACAGCGCCGTGCGGCAGGTTCAGGTAGGCCTCCGTCAGCAGCGGCGTCGCGTCGCCGCCGACCACCGCGGACGTGTTGCTCACGACCAAGGTCATCCGGCGCGTGGCCTCGTCGTAGCCGACCTCGAAGCGCGCACTCGCAAGAACCCCGCCGGTCAGGGCCGGCGGATCACCGGGTCCCTGGCAGCCGGTCGCGCCGGCCTCGCCGATGGTCAGGGTGTTGGTGGTGGTCTGCGCGGCGAGCGGCAGGGCCAATCCGAGGCAGAGAGCCGAACGGACGAAGGGAATCGGGAGCTTGCGGTGCATGGGGTACGTCGGGTTCGAGCGAGGCGGTCAGGCACCATACGGCAGCCCCGCCTGACCCGCACGGGGTCATCGCGTCTGCAGTTCGCGAACCGTGTAGGGCTGGACGCGCTCCGCCGTGGCCTTGCGCTGCGACGCGACGAAGTCCGGGTCGACCAACGAAGCCTCGTGGTCCCAGGCCCGTCGCACGTGACTGAGGCTCGCGGCGAGTTCGTCGTCGGACAGGCGCGCGTGGTCCGGCATCAAGGGCAGTTCGAAGCGACGACCCGCGACCTCGATCGGACCGGTCAGGCCTCGCAGCACGAGGCGCGTGAGAACCTGCGGATCGCCGAGGACCCACTCCGACCCGGCGAGCGGCGGCGCGAGACCGTCGAGGCCGGTGCCCGAGGGTTGATGACACGCCGCGCAGTGCAACGCGTAGCCCGCCGCGCCTCGCGCGAGCATCGCGCGCGAAGCCGGATCGAGGTCCTTGGCGGCCGCGCCCGACGTGTCGATCGCCTCGGCGAGACGATCCGCCACGCCGCGACGGAATGCGTCGGTCGAGCCGCGCAGCCGAGCGAGCGTCTCGGGCTCCGCCGCGAACGCGATGCGCTTGCTGCCCTTCTTCGGCAAGGCGTCGAGCACGCCGCGGAGCAGCGCGTCGCCGGACCCGGCGTGCGCTCGATCGACCGCGCGCTCGAGCAGGACGGTGATCGCGCCGGCGTCGCGCGCGCGCACGACGCACTGCGCGAGTCGCCGCAGGAACTCGAGGTCTTCGTCGCGCGGCGCACTCGCGCGCGAGTCCTCCGACCAACGCGCGAGGAACGCGAGTTCCTCGCCGCTCAGGCCGCTGAGCACGGCGTCGCGCACCGCGGGATCGCCGGCGAATCGGACCGCGAGATCGACCAGGGCGACGTGAGCGCGCACGCGCAGGTCGGTGTCCGCGCGGGGCGTGGCGCCCAACGTCAGCGCGAACTGCATCGCGACGCGCGGCGCGGACTCGCCCCGGGCCGCGTCGGCGACACGGATCACCGCGATCACGTCGCCCCGTGCAACGCGCGGCTCCGTGAGACGGACCGCCGTCGCGCGGACATCCGGATCGGCGTCGTCGCGGGCGTGGGCCAAGGTGCCGCGGTCGAGCGCGCAAAGGCCGGCGAGCGTCCACAGCGCCTGGCTCCGCAGCGCGGCGCGCACGGCATGCAACGCCTGCGCGCGCAACGCCGGCGCGGCGCTCTTGGCACGCGCGGCGACGAGGGCCTGCTGCGCGAGATCGCGCACGTGCCCGTTGTCGTGCTCGCACAAGGCGGCGAGTTCGCCGGCGCTCCGCTCCGCGACGACCACGGCTCGACGTCGCTCCCCCGCCGCCGGTCGCACGCGCCAGATGCGTCCGAGGTGGATCGGCGACGCGAGTCCGCGCTCGTCGACCTGACGCCGCAGGTACGTCGTCAGGTAGTTCTTGTGCTGGATCACGCCGCGGTAGAGATCGACGACGTAGAGCGCGCCGTCGGGACCGTCGGCGAGGTTCACCGGCCGGAAGCGCTCGTCCGTCGACGCGAGGAACTCGCGCTGCGGCTCGGCGACGCGCCCGCGCAGGCTCGCCCCGTCCGGCCGAAGCACCGCACGTCTCACGAAGTGGGCGCTCGGCTCGCAGACGAAGACGTCGCCCGTGCACGCCGCGAGCCAATCACCGCGATAGACCAACGGCGCGCACGCGGCGGTGAATCGCCACAGCCGGCCGTCCTCGCGCAGCGTGCCCTTCTGGTAGCCGCGGTTCACGCCCGGCGTGATGCGCATCGGCCAGACCTCCTGGTCCTTGTCGTACTGCCGGTTCACGAAGGCCGGCGCGTCGAGGAACGGGTGCCGCACGCCGTAGTGCGGCGAGGCCGGATGGCCGCGCAGATAGTCGCTGTTGCCGTTGTTCACGAGACGACCGGCGTCGTCGAAGGCGTGACCCCACTGCCCGCCCATCGCGACCGGCTCGCTCGTCACCGTCTCACCGTCGATGCGCAGGCAGCGATCCCAACGCGCGAACCAGATGCGACCGTCGGGACCGACGAGCGGCGTGTTCGCGGCGTGCTCGGGATCACTGAATCCGTTGGGATACTCGAGCCCGAGATCGCGACGTTCGTCGGCGACCCCGTCGCGGTCGCGATCCGAGAACAGCCAGATCGACGGCGGGGCGAGGACGAGCGCCCGGCCGTCGCCGAGCGGCAACACGCCGCGCGGCAGCGCGAGTCCGTCGGCGAACACGGTGCGCGCATCCATCGCGCCGTCGCCGTCGCGGTCGGCGAGCACGACGATGCGACCGTTCGGTTCGCTCTCGCCGCCGCCGTCGGCGTCGGGCATGAAGCCGCGCATCTCGACGACCCACAGGCGCGCGTGCGCGTCGAAGACCGCGGCGACCGGGTCCTCCACCATCGGCTCGCAGGCGACGAGTTCGACGCAGAAGCCGTCCTGCACCGTGAACGTCGCGAGTTCCTCGTGCGGCGGCAGCGGCGGCGACGGCGGGAGCGACAGGAAACCCGGCGGCGGCGCCTGCACGGTGCCCGGCGGGTCCTTCTCGTCGCCGCGTTG
The DNA here is from genome assembly GCA_016235155.1 of Planctomycetota bacterium. Classification (GTDB taxonomy): domain Bacteria; phylum Planctomycetota; class UBA1135; order UBA1135; family UBA2386; genus JACRLW01. Next base: position 11,454 of record JACRLW010000064.1, on the reverse strand, counting down.
TGCCGGCGCGGACACCGCGCACGCACACGCAAACACCAGCGCGCGTGCAATCACGCGGTCCACGTGTCGACTTCCTCGAGCAGGACCTTGCGACCCTCGGCGGCGGCGACATAGGAGGCGTACACGACGCGCACGACGTCGAGCCCGATCTCGCCGGTCGCAATCGGTGCGCGGTCGTCGCGGGCGCAACCGACGAAGTCCGCGCACATGCCCAAATGGCCCGAACTCCAGTCCTCGTCGGGGATCGGCGTGGTCCAGCCCGCGCCGGAACCGATCTTCTCCATCACATAGGCGTCCCCGAGCACCTCGGCTTCCGGCGTGTAGCACTGCAGCAGGTCGTTGGGACTCAGGTTGCAGCGGAAGCGCGCATTGCTGGACTGGATCTCGAGCCGGCTCTCCATCCCGCCGAGCGTCGTGTCCGCTCCCCACGCGAGACCGCGCGCGCCGTCGTCGAACTCGACGATGACCGCGCCCCAGCTCTCGACGTCGACCCAACCGCGCGCGACGTACTCCGCGGTCTCGTCGTCGAGCGCCTTGATGCGCGACGGATCGGCGACGTCGGCCGTGACCGCGATCGGCACGATCGGAGCGCCGCGCTTGCGCAGCCCCTCGTCGCGCTTGAGCCACAACATCGCGCCGAGCGGATGCGCGCCGAGCCGCAGCAGGGCGCCGCCGCCGGTGTGACGCCAACGCCGCGAGTACGGCGAATGCGAACCCTTGTGGCTCTCGCCCCCGCGGAGGTCGAGGATCGTCCCGTTCGCTTGCGCGAGCAGGCCCTGCGCCCGGCGGATCGACGGCGCATAGATCCAGTTCTCGCCGTACATCAGGCGCACGCCTTCGTCGGCGCAGACTTCGACCATCGCGCGCGCGTCGACCGTCGCGAGCACGGCCATCTCACGGCGGTCGCGACCCGAGATCGCCGCGTCGCTCGCGTCGGGAGGCAGGTCCTGGCCGACGTAGGCCGTCAGCGGCTTCGTGCATACGACGTGCTTGCCGGCCGCCGCGGCGCGCTCGCAGAGCGGCCGATGCTGGTCGTTCGGCACGCAGAGGTCGACGAGTTGCACGTCGTCGCGCGCGAGCAGTTCGTCGGCGCTGCGGCAGGCGTGCGCCACGCCGTGTTCGCGCGCGAAGGTCTCCGCGCTCTCGAAACCGCGCGACGCCACCGCGACGAGCTCCGCTCGACCATCCAGCGCGCGATAGCACCGCGCGCGCGTCCTCGCGAGAAAGCCGGCGCCGAGGAGCCCGACGCCGATGCGCTTCTGCATGGGCATGGCGGAACGACAACCGATGGCGACCCGGCGTGCCAGCACGCATCGGCAATGGGCCCGAAGTCCGGAGAATCCTCGCGCGGCGCGAGGATTCGGAGGACGAAGGGCCCCGGCAAAGAGAGCGGTCGAGGCCTTCTCGGTCGGCGCGCTAGCGGCGACCGGCCGACGAACCGGGGTAGCGGCCCGAGTTCACGGCCCGGGGGAATTGTCGCGGCCCACCGCGATTCACCGGCGCGCGGGCCCGGCTGATCGCCGGCACAGTGCCGCGCTGGTCGGGCGGGCCCCTGTTCGAGACGGCACGTGCCTCAGGCCAGGACCGAGGAGCCTGCGAAAGCCGGAGCGGGCGCCGCGCCCGCGGTGAGGGTGCGTCTGTTCGGGTGGACGATCGATCGACTCCATCTGCATCTGGCGCTCGGGGTGACGCTGATCGTCATCGGACCGCTGGCGCTCGGCTTCTGGCTCTTCGCGTCGCACCACTTCGAAAGCTCGGTCGCGAGGCAGCAGCGCGGCGCGGAGGTGCAGGCGCGCCTGCTCGAGGCGGCCATGCGCCACGCGATGTTCGAGCTCGACGCCGACCTGATCACGTCGGTGTTGCGCGAAGTCACCACCGACACCCAGGTGCGGAACGCGATGATCCTCGACCACGACGGCAGGATCCGCTTCGCGAGCGACGAGTCGATGCTCGACCGGGTCATCACGAAGGACTCGTCGGAGTGCCGGGAGTGCCATTCCAAGGATCCGGCCGATCGCGGTCTCTGGACGCTGATCCAACACGACGATCAGACCCTCCTGCGGAGCGTGCTGCCGATCGAGAACCGGGTGGAGTGCCAGATGTGCCACGGCACGAAGGCCAAGCTCAACGGGATGCTCGTGCTCGACACGTCGATGACCGAGTTGCAGGAAGAGCTCGATCGCGACGCGCGGATGTTCGTCGCCGGCGCCCTGGTGCTGGCCCTGATGTTGCTTGGCGGCGTGGGAGTGCTCGTCCGCCGGCTCATCCTCTCCCGACTCGCTCGCCTGAGCCGGACCGCCCGGTCGATCGCCGCCGGCAATCTTTCCGAACGCGTCAGTCTGCGCGGCAAGGACGTGATCGCCTCGCTGGCCACCGACCTGAACGACATGGCCGACACGGTCGGACGGCTCGTCCACGAAGTACGCGACCAGCAATCGCAGATGCGGGACGTGATGAACAGCCTGGACGACGGACTGGTCGTCCTCGACGCCGACTCGCGGATCATCGCCTGCAACCGTTCGTTCGGCCGCCGGATCGGCAGGCTCCCCGAGACCATCCTCGGGGCCCGTTGTCAGGACGCCTGCGACAAGCTGCTGCCCTGTCGTGCGAGCGGCGCGGATTGTCCCGCCGCGGCCTGCCGCAGCACCGGTCAGGTGCAACGCGTGGTCTTCCGGTCCGAGCGCGCCGACGGTCTGCCGGGGGTCGTCGAGGAGATCTATGCGTCGCCGGTGCGGGACGCGCAGGGCCGGGTCATCCGCGTGGTGGAGATCTGGCGCGACATCACAGAACGGGTGCGGGAAGAGGAGAGCCTCGCGGAGTTCGAACGGCTGGTCTCGCTGGGCGCATTGGCGTCGGGCTTCTCGCACGAGGTGAACACGCCGCTGGCCACGGTGCTGACCTGCGCGGAGTCCGTCCTCGGACGGATCGACGACGCGGCCGGGACTCACGAAGCGGATCGGATGCTGCCGGTGATCCGGCAGCAGGCGCAGATCATCCGCGAGCAGGTGCTGCGCTGCCGCCGGATCACGGAGCAGTTCCTGCGGTTCTCCCGCGGCATCCCCCCGACGGTGGAGCCCATCGATCTCCGCGAGGTCGTGGCGAGCGTGATCACGATCGTCGCGCCGACGGCCAGAGAACAGGGCGTCGAGTTGGTGCAGCGCGCGGATGGCCCGCTGCCGACGGTCCGTGCCAACTCCGAGGTGGTCCAACACGTGGTCCTCAACCTGCTGATCAATGCGGTGCAATCGTTCGAAGCGCGCAAGGGCAGGGTCGAGTTGTCGTTCTGCAGCGACGATGCGGTGCGACTCCGCATCAGCGACGAGGGGTGCGGCATCGATCCGGAACAGCGCAGCCATCTCTTCGAGCCGTTCCGCAGCCGGAAGCGCGGCGGAACCGGTCTCGGGTTGTTCCTCTCGCGCAGCTTCATGCGTCGCTTCGGCGGCGAGGTGCGCCTGGTCGACGGCCAGATCGGAGTGTGGTCCTACTTCGAGGTCGTGTTCGCGCGGGAGGGCGTGATACCGCAATGAACCAGGCGAACGGCGATCACCGCGTCCTGTTGGTCGACGACGACGACGCGTTCCGCAGCGTGTTGGCCGCCGAACTCACGCGCCGCGGACATGTCGTCGAGACCGCGGCCGACGGCCGACGAGCCCTGACGCAGGCACAACTCTCGGGCGTCGACGTCGTCCTCCTCGACCTGCGACTGCCGGACCTCGACGGCATCGAGGTGCTGAAGCGCATGCGCGAGCAGGACCTGCCGGCGGGCATCGTGGTGCTCACCGGCCACGGCACGATCGACACCGCCATCCAGGCGATCCGCCTCGGCGCCCACGACTACCTCGAGAAACCCTGTCCGATCGACAAGGTCGAGATGGTGATCCGCAAGACGCGCGAGCACCTGACCCTGCTCGCCCGGCAACGGGTCCTGCAGGACGGCTACTCGCCGCCGGACGTGAGGAGCCAGTTGGTCGGCGCCTGCGCGGCGGTCCATCGCCTGCGCGAGTCCGTCGCCCGCATCGCCCGCGCCGACGCGACGACGCTGATCCTCGGCGAGACCGGTGTCGGCAAGGACCTGGTGGCCAAGATCCTGCACACCGAGGGCCCCAGGCGCGACGCGACGTTCGTGGTGGTCGACTGCGCGTCGCTTCACGAGGAACTGCTGCAGAGCGAACTCTTCGGCCACGAGAAAGGCTCGTTCTCGGGGGCCGGGCGGCTCAAGCACGGCCTGTTCGAGGTCGCCAACGGCGGCACCTTGTTCCTCGACGAGGTCGGGGAGACGAGCCGTGACATCCAGGCCATGCTCCTGCGCGTGCTCGAGACCGGGCGCTTCCGGCGCGTCGGCGGCACGCAGGAGATCGCGGTGAACGTACGGATCGTGTCGGCCACCAACCGCGACCTCCAACGCGCCGTCGCGCAGGGGCGCTTCCGCCAGGACCTGTACTTCAGGCTGTCGACCTTCACCATCGAAGTGCCGCCGCTGCGCGAACGGGCCGACGACATCCCGCTCCTGGTCGCCCATTTCGTCGATCACTTCAACCGGCGCTTCGAACGCACGTGCAAGGTGGGCGACGAGGCGCTCGCGGAACTGCTCCGCCACGACTGGCCCGGCAACGTCCGGGAACTGATCCACGTCCTCGAGCAGGCCGTCGTGCTCTGTGACGGGGAGATCATCCTCCCCGCACATCTGCCGCTCTCCCGATCCCGAGCGCCGGACATCGGCTCCTCGGTCGAGCCCGAGCTCCCCACGCTGCGTGAGCTCCAGCAGCGTCACATCCGCGAGGTCTTGGTGCGCGTCGGACAGAACCGGGGCCGCGCCGCGCGGATCCTCGGCATCAGCGAGCGCAACCTCTATCGGCTCCTCAAGCGGATCCCGTCGCGACCGGACGAGTAGCGGCACTGGCAGCATGTCATGACGGCGGTGGTCGCGGCTCTCGATCACGGCCGCGGTCGCAAGCCACGATCGGGAGTCGTGATTGCGGGGACGACCAGGACGGCCGCGGCGCTCGATTCGCCGAAGCCCACCTGACCTCGTCGGGCACACCGATTGCGCAATGCGAGCCGCTCCTTCCTCGACCCGAGGCACGTCATGCCCAGCGACAGTGTTTGGCCGTTGCTCCTGTTCCTCGTCGGACTGTTCGGCTTCGCGATGCTCATCCTCGTCTGCGGCATCCAGAGCCGCGAACTGGAGCGCGGCGCAAGCGACACCGACTCGACGTCGCTTGCGCCGGCGCCGACCCGCTCGTTGTTCGCGACGCTCGACGCCGCGTTCGAAGTTCCTCGCGACGTCGACGAGTCCGTGATCCAGGGCGTCGAGCAATACCTGCGCGGGCAGACGGAAGTCGCCACGCGCTTCGTCGCGCGTCCTTCGATCGACAGCCTGCACGTCGCCGGTCCGGCGCACGTATCGGAACCGGAACCCGCGTCGTTCGCGCGTATCCGGCGGTTCCTCGATCGCGAACTCGAGTTGGTCGACCGGTTCGTCTCAGATCCGTCGTACGACCGCTTCCACGGGCAGCTGGCAACGGTCGCCTGAACCGGGGAGACGAGGACCCGCCATGCAAGACCTGCTTGCCGACTCCGAGTTGTTCGAGGGGGTGGACCAGCAACTCCAGTTGCGGTTGCTCGCGATCGCCGGCAGACGATCGCTTCCCAAGGGCGAGTACCTGTTCCTCCTCGGCGACCATGCGGATCGCATCTACGTGCTGCTCGCCGGCAAGTTCGAGGTCTGCTTTCCACTCTCCGTGAGCGGCGTGGTCAAGGACGTCGCCGTGGAGACGCTCGACGTCGGGAGGGTCTTCGGACTCTCGGCCCTGGTGAGGCCATACCGCTTCACGCTGTCGGCCCGCGCCGCGGAGGCCTCCGAACTGGCCACCTTCACGCGCGCCGACCTGCTGCAACTGGCTCAGGACGAACCTCGCGTCGGATGCGCCTTCTATGGGCGCCTCGCCGAGGTGCTCGGCCGGAGGTTCCTCACGATGCGGGCGCTGTGGGCGCGAGAGGTGCAGCGTTCGATCAATGCCGGCAACCCGGCCCTGTCTCCCCCCAGATCCCGCTGGAGTTCCGTGCTCGGAAGAGAAGGCCCGATGCCCAAGACGATCTCCATCTGGATCGGCACGGCGCTCCTCGCCTCGATCGCTCCGTTCCTGCTGGTCACCGCCCTGACGACTGGACTGGTGTTCTTCACCGGTGGCGCATTCGCGCACGAGCCCGTCGACCAGCCGTTGGCCTTCAACCACGAAAAGCACCTGGAGGCACTCGACGAGGATTGCGCCGCCTGCCACAGCGGGTGCCGGGAGGGAGTGAACTCGGGTCTGCCCAACACGAAAGCTTGTGCCCTGTGTCACTCGTCGCCGCAGGGTGAGAGCGCTGCCGAGAAGCAATTCATCGCGATGCTGGAGGCCGGTGCCCAGCTCGAATGGCGCTCGCTGTTCCAACAGCCGGCACACGTCTTCTTCTCGCACCGCCGGCACACGACCGTGGCCGGCCTCGAATGCGACGAATGCCACGGCGACATCGGCAAGAGCACCGCGCCGCCGAAGTACCGCGCCGCGCTGCGCATGGATCGCTGTATCGGCTGCCACGAAACGAGCCGAGCCCCCACGGATTGCTCGGCCTGCCACCGCTGACGGTGCAAAGGACCCATGGACGGCAAACGCCACTCGAGCTTCGATCGGAGGACCTTCCTGGGATTGACCGCGGGAGTCGCGGCCGGCGTCGCCGCCGGGGTCCAGGCCGGGGGACTGCTGCGACGGGGCGTGCTCGCCATCGACGACACACCGCGACCAAAGCGCGGGGCCGAGAGTTTCGTCGTGTCCTCGTGCCGGCAGTGCTCGGGCGGCTGCGGGGTGCGGGTGCGTTGCATCGGCGGTCGTCCGGTCAAGGTCGACGGCAATCCGCTTCACCCGGTCAGCGGCGGCCGGCTGTGCCCGAAGGGTCAGGCGATGCTGCAGTCGCTGTTCCACCCCGACCGCTTCGCCGGGCCGATGCGTCGGGTCGGCCCCAAGGGATCGCTCGATTCATTCCAGCCGGTGGCTTGGGACGAGGCGCTGGACTTCGTCGCGCGTCGCCTCCTGCTGCTGCGCCAGCAGGGTCGACCCGAGAGCCTGGCACTGCTGCGCGGAGCGATCCACGGCGCCGGCGGGCGGCTGTTGACCCGCTTCATGCAATCGATCGGATCCCCCAACGACGTCTCGACGCCGCGCGGGGACGACGCGACCGCGATGGCGCTGCTGCTCACGCAGGGCGTCTCCGCCGTGCCGGTCTACGACCTCCAATCCGCCGACTACGTCCTCGCGTTCGGAGGCGCGCAGCTCGAGACGCCGGCGTCGCCGGTCCACATGATGCGCGCCTACGGCCGCTTCCGGGACAGCGCCGCCGGCCGGCGAGGCAAGCTGGTGTTGGTGGGACCGCGCCGGTCGATCACCGGCACGGTGGCCGACGAGTGGATCCCGATCCACCCCGGCAGCGAAGCGATCTTCGCGCTCGGGGTCGCATCGGTGCTCGTCGCCGAGGAGCTGTACGACAAGGAGTTCGTCGGGCGTCGCGGCGAGCAATTCGAAGACTCGCCCGATCCCGAGAACCACCACGCGGAGATCGGACTTCGCACGCTCCTGCGCCGCGATTACACGCTGGACCGCGTCGCGGCCGAGACCGGCGTGAGCGTCCACACGATCCTCGGCGTGGCCCGCGAATTCGCCGCCGCTCGCCCGGGGCTCGCCATCGGACCGCGCCTCGGCCCGCTGCTCCCGGGGCGGCTGTTCGACCATCTCGCGGTGCACGTGCTCAATGCGCTGGTCGGCAACATCGACGCGCCGGGCGGCGTACTCGTCCCCGAGGCCGTGCCGCTGCGGCCCTGGCCGGAATTGCCGGCCGATCCGATCGCCGACGCGGGCCGCAAGACACCCCGTCTCGACGGCGCCGGTCTTGGTCAACGCGCGCTCATGTCCTCGGACGCCGAGGGGCTGGCCGAGGCCATCCTGGCCGCGGAGCACAGCCCGGTGGAGGCAGTCCTGATCGCGGATGCGGATCCGGCGTTCGCTTCGCTCGCACCCGAGACCTTCAGGGCGGCATTGGAGCGGGTGCCGCTCGTCGTTTCCCTGGCTTCACTTCCCGACGACTCGAGCCTCTACGCCGACTGGATCCTCCCGCAATCGCACCCGCTGGAGTGCTCCGACCTGAGCACGTCCCCGCCCGGGGTCCCCTTCCCGCTCGTCAGTCATGCGGCTGCGGTTCTCGACCGGCCGATGCGCGACACCCGATCGCTCGGCGACATCGTCCTCCAGCTCGTCCGCCGCATCGGCGAGCCGGTGGCTCAGGCATTCCCATGGGCCGACCTTCCGTCGCTGCTGGAGCAGGAAGCACGCGGACTGCACGAATCGCGGCGCGGTGCCGTCATCGGTACGCCGTTCGACGAAGCCTGGGTCAAGATGATGGAGGGCGCCGGCTGGTGGGCGCCCGGATACCGGTCCGAGGACGAGCTATGGACGCGGATCCGCGAGGCCGGCGGATGGTGGGATCCCCTTTACGACCACGGTCAATGGAGCCGGGTCCTGCGAACTCCTTCGGGTCGCTTCCAGTTCCGTCCGCGGGAGCTCGAGCAGTTGGACGCGCAGCGCGGAACCCGCTCCGATCTCCTGGCAATCGACGGCCCCACTTCCTCCGCTCCGGAGCGTGCGCTCGCGTTGACGCTGTTCGAACCGCTACCGATTGCGGGCGGCACGGGCGCCGAATTGCCGTTCCTGCAGGCAGTGATCGATCCGAGTCACGAGCAGGGCTGGCGGACCTGGGTGGAGGTCCACCCGCAGACGGCGCTGGCGCTGCAGATCGAGCACGGCAGTCTGGTCCGCGTCGCCTCGAGTCAGGGCTCGATCCGGGCGCGCGTCCAGGTGACCGAACGCGTGCTGCCGGGAGTCGCGGCGATTCCGGTCGGACTCGGCAAACGTGCCGGCGGACGCTGGGCGCGCGGTATCGGCGCCAATCCGCTGCGCCTCCTCGGCGCGGTCAGGGAGAGCCTCGGCGGACTCCCCGATCCCGGCGCCACGCGCGTGCAACTCCTTCTGGAGGAGGTCTGAGATGACCCGCTGGGGAATGGTGATCGATCTCGAGCGATGCACGGCCTGCCAGGCCTGTGTCGTCGCCTGCAAGGTGGAGAACAACATCCCGCCGGCCGGCCCCGAGGACGCTGCGGTCGGCCGGTCGATCGCGTGGATCCGACTCGCGCGCATGGAAACACAGGAGCATGGCGGCGTGTCCAGCGCGCAGCTCGTGCCGGTTCCCTGCATGCACTGCGAGAACCCGCCCTGCGTGAAGGTCTGTCCGGCGAACGCGACCAGGATCGGCGAGGAAGGTCTGGTGGCCCAGGTCTACCCGCGCTGCATCGGCTGTCGCTATTGCACGACCGCGTGTCCGTACACGGTGCGTCAGTTCAATTGGAAGGACGCCGCCTGGCCCGAGCCGCTCGATCAGGCTTTGAGCCCCGACGTGTCCGTGCGGCCGCGCGGCGTCGTGGAGAAGTGCAGCTTCTGCCATCACCGCCTGATGCTCGCCCGGGATCGTGCGCGCTTCGAGAAACGTGAGCTCCAGGACGGCGACTATCTTCCCGCGTGCGTGGAGAGCTGCCCCGCCAACGCGATGTTCTTCGGCGACCTCGACGACCCCCACAGCGAGGTCTCGCGTCTGGCCGAGAGCCCGCGCGCCTTCCGTCTGATGGAGGAACTCGGAACCCGACCCAAGGTCACCTACCTGTCCAGAGGAGATTGAGCCATGCACGCCGAAGAGCTCGGAGCGGACGAGGTCCTGCTGCGCCCGATCCAACGGACCACGCGAGCCTTCTGGCTGTTCTCGGTGCCGCTGGTCGGCATCTGGATCTGGGGGATGTACGCCTGGACCCGACAGCTCGACTCGGGACTGCAGATGACCGGGATGAACGTCCCGGTCTATTGGGGCCTGTACATCACCGGCTTCGTGTTCTTCATCGGCATCAGCCACGCCGGCACCCTGATCTCGGCCATCCTGCGGCTGTGCCATGCCGAGTGGCGGCGACCGATCACCCGAGCCGCCGAGGTGATCACCGTGCTGGTGCTCTTCTTCGGCGCCGGCTGCGTCATCCTCGACCTGGGACGCGCGGACCGCGTGATGAACGTGATCCTGCACCCCAACTTCCAATCCCCCTTGGTCTGGGACGTGTGTTCGATCACGGTCTACCTGACGGCGAGCACCGTCTACCTCTACCTGCCGTTGATCCCCGACATCGCTCTGTTGCGCGATCGCGGCGGCAGCCGGCAGTGGTTCTATCGCATCCTGGCGCTGGGCTGGTCGGGGTCCCCAGGGCAGAAGCGCCTGCTCGAACGCATCATCGGCGTCATGGCGGTCATCGTGATCCCGATCGCCGTGTCGGTGCACACCGTCGTCTCGTGGGTCTTCGCGATGACCGTCCAGCCGATGTGGCACTCGACGATCTTCGGCCCGTACTTCGTGGTCGGCGCGATCTTCTCCGGCATCGCGGCGATCCTGATCGCGATGGCCATCGTGCGCAAAGCCTATGGGTTGCAGCACTACCTGAAGCCGGTGCACTTCAACAACCTGGGACTGCTGCTCCTCGTGTTCGCCGCCCTGTGGACCTACTTCACGCTGGCCGAGTTCCTCACGACCTATTACGGCTCCGACCCGTCGCACATGACGGTCTTCACATCCAAGTTCACCGGCAGGTACGCCTACCTGTTCTGGACCATGGTGGCGACCTGCCTCGTGATCCCGATGGCCCTGCTCGTCCGACGCAAGACCCGCGCCACGGTCTGGGGCTGCGTCGTGGCCTCGATCTCGGTGGAGATCGGCATGTGGCTGGAGCGCTATCTGATCGTCGTGCCGAGCCTGTCGAACCCCCGGCTTCCCCGCGCGGACGTCTCGTACTTCCCCACCTGGGTGGAGTGGTCCCTGCTGGCGGGCTTCCTCGCCATGTTCGTGTTCCTGTACGGGCTGTTCACCAAGTTCTTCCCGATCATCTCGGTGTGGGAGATCAAAGAGGGACGTGAACATGCGCTGGACGAGGTCGCCACACGCGTTCGGGCGACGCTGCCCGATTCACCTGCCTGATTCACCTGCCTGAGGTTGGTGTCATGAAGACGGCTCCGATCACTTGTGTCTGCGTCGCCCTGCTGGTCGCGGCGAGCGCGTTCGGCACGTGCACTCCGCTCCATGCCTCGCCGCAGGGCGATCTCGGCGGATTCGGCGACCCCATTGCGGGCCAACGGCTCTTCGTGCAGAAGAGCTGCGTCCGCTGCCACGCCGTCCGCGGCGCAGGCGGCACGAGCGCACCCGACCTCGGTCGCAAGAACATCGGCACGTCGTTCCATGCCATTGCCGCGTCGATGTGGAGCCACTCGCCGGGGATGACGGCGAAGATGAGCGAGTATCGGATCCCGCATCCTCAGTTCGCGGACAACGAGTTCGCGGACC
>JACRLW010000059.1 GCA_016235155.1 Planctomycetota bacterium | reverse complement strand
CGTGCTGCTCGATCGCCTGCACGGCGTCTTGTCGGTCGCCGTGCCCTCGGTCGACGCCCGCGTCGCGAGCGGGACCGCGACGCAGGACGAAGCCTTGCGCGCGCGCGCCGCGCTCGAACGCCTCGATGCCGAGAGTGTGCGCATGCGCGCCGAGCGGCCCGCCCTGCTCGCGGCATTGCAGTCCCTCGTTGCCGCCGACGACCCGCTCGACGCATTGCGACCGTCGCTCGACGGACTCGCGCCGCTGCGCGACGAGGAGATCGCGCTGCTCGAACAGGCGCGTGCCGGCAATCCCGAGCTCGCGTTGCGCGGCGAGGAGCTGGCGGCCGCCGCGGCCGAGATCGAGTCGAGGACCTGGGAGCGAGTGCCCCAGTTCGCTTTCGGCAGCATGCTCTCCGGCGACGGCGTCGCGTCGCTCTCCGGCGCGTTCTCGCTGCCCTTCCTCCGCGGCACCGCGATCGAAGCGGCGGTGCGGCAGGCCGAAGCGGAACGCGCGGCGGCCGAAGCGATGCGCCGTCAGGCCGGCTACGACGTCGCCGCCTCGTTGCGCGCCGAGACCACGGCCCTGCGCGCGGTCGAAGCGGAGCACGCGATCCTCGCCGAGCGCCTGCTCCCGCGCCTTCGCCAGATCGAAGGCCTCGCGCGCGCGCGATGGTCCGCCGCGCAAGGTTCGTTTGCCGACCACGCCACGGCGAGCGCGGACGCGATCGACGTCGAACGCGCGCTGTTGCGGCTCCGCGCCGAGCACGCGACTTCGCGTGCGCGCCTCGCCGAGCTGCTGGGGACGACGCGCGGGTGACGCGCCGCCGCAGGCACGCGATCATCCTGGGCATGCTCGCCCGCGGCTTCGCCGTCCTCTTGTCCTGCTTCGTCTGCGCCTGTGCCGGATCGCCGCCGCACGACGATGCCTCCCCGCTCGGAACGGTCGCGACGTTCTCCATCGTCGCCTTCGACCCGGACACGCAGGAGCTCGGCGTCGCCGTGGCGTCGCGGGTCGTCGGCGTCGGCGCGGTCGTCCCCTACGCGAAGGCCGGCGTCGGCGCGATCGCGACGCAGGCATCGGCGAACCCACGCTACGGACCCGATGCCCTCGCCCTGCTGGCGGAGGGCAAGAGCGCGGAGGAGACCGTCGCCACGCTGACCGCGGCCGACGCACGCCGCGATCGCCGCCAGATCGGCGTCGTCGACGCGCAGGGCCGCGCCTTCACCTTCACCGGTGAGCGATGCATGGCCTGGGCCGGCGGCATCGCCGGCGAGAACTTCTGCGCGCAGGGCAACATCCTCGCCGGCGATGCCGTCGTGTCGGCGATGGCGGATGCCTTCAGGTCGGGCACGGGGCTGCTCGAGGAGCGCCTCCTCTTGGCGCTGAAGGCCGGCGACGACGCCGGCGGCGACCAGCGCGGCAAGCAGAGCGCGGCGCTCCTCGTCGTCCGCGAGGGTTGGGGCTACGCGGGCGGCAATGACCGCTACCGCGACGTCCGCGTCGACGACCACGAGGCGCCGATCGCCGAACTCGAACGCGTCCTCGCGCTGCACCAGGCGATGTTCCGGCGACCGCGCGACTGAGTCCGCGCACGGCGAGCATCACGCGGAACCGGTTACGCGGCGTCGCGGCGGGAATACAGCCCGCGGTCCAGCCCCCTGGACATCCCTCGACGAACCAAGACCAGTCGCATGGAACGATCGACCCTCTCCACACTCGCCGCCCTTTCGTTGACCGTCACGCCGCTTCTCGCCCAGGGCTTCGGTTTCGATTTCAACCCGACCGCCCGCGAAGTCGAACTCGACACGGCCGTGCAGGTCTTTTCGACCCCGAGCGGACCGATCACGGTTGTCGGCGGCGTCTTCGTGTTTCGCAGCGTCACGATCGGCGCGGGCGTGACGGTGCGCGGCGTCGGCCCGAACCCGCTCGTGATGATCGTCCTGAACGACGTCGTGATCGACGGCACGCTCGACGTGAGCGGCCGTGACGGCGAGCGCGTCGACACGCTGAACTCGCCGAACTTCCCCGCGCTCGGGGGACGCGGCGGACCCGGCGGCGGCGACGGCGGACGCGGGAGCCCGATCGCGACCGGTCGCTCGCCCGGCGGCGAACCTGGCTACGGCCCGTTTGGGCTCTTCGGTCTCGGCGGCGGCGGAGGCCTTCTCGCGTGCGTGCCCGGTTGCGGCCGCGGCTCGGCCGGCGGCGGCGGCAGCTTCGCGACCGCGGGCGACGTCGACCATCTGCTCGGCGCGCCGGTCTTTTCGCAGGCCTTCGGCGCCGGCGGCGCGGGCTGCTTCGCGCGCACGCTCGCCGGCGGCGCCGCGGGGCCGCGGCCCTTCCTCGACGCGCGCGAGGAGAACGACTTCCTCGGCGACGGGATCGACGTCTCGTCGCTGCGCGTCGTGCACGGCGAGCTGCCGCTGCTCTTCGGCGGCTTCGGCGGCGGCGGCGGCGGCGACCTCGCCTTCGACTGCTCCTTCACGAGTCCGAGCTGGCTCACCGACAGCAAGGGCGGCGGCGGCGGCGGAGCCGGCGGCGCGCTGTTGATCGCGACGTACCGCCGCATCATCGTCGGCGCCCTCGGACGGATCGTCGCCGACGGCGGCGACGGCGGCGGCGGAGAGCAAGCGGGCAGCAACACGCACGGCGGCGGCGGCGGCGGCGGATCCGGCGGCATGGTCGTGTGCTTCGCGCGCTCGGGTCTCGAACTGCACGTGAAGGGCGAGACCTGGCGCAACGGCGACAGCGACTTCGTCGTCTCGGCGGACGGCGGCATCGGCCGCCAGGGTCCGTTCGGCGGCGCCGCGCTCGACGCGAAGTACCCGGTCGCGCCCGTGCGCAGCACCTTGCCCGCCGGCGGCTACGGCGGACTCGGCCTGATCGAGTTCATCGTCCCCTTCGGCACCAACGCCGACGGCACCAACACCGTGCTCGACGACGGCATCACCATCGTGAGCAACGGCGTCGCGTTGACCGGCGCGAACAAGATCCGCTACCTCGGCTGGCGCGGCTTCCAGAACGCCGCCGGAGTCTTCGTCGACGACCGCGGCGTGCCGACCGGCCAGCTGCGCGGCGAAGGCGACCTGCGTCCGTCACCGGTGCTCCTGCCGATCCTCTGAAGAGCCCCATCCGTGCCGCGGTCGCTATCGTCCGCGTGGTGCGCACCCTCGCGCTGATCGCGATCGCCGCCGGACTCGCGCCGGCGCAGGAGGTCTTGCGGGAGATCCGTCGCTTTCCGGTCGACGCGGAGCCGGTCGTCGCAGCGGACCTCGCGCCGGCGGGTGATCGCTACGCGCTGTGGCGCGAGGACGGGGTGATCGCGGTGCGCGACGCCGACCGCGACACCGCGATCGCCGAGCTCGCGGGACCGCCGGCGGAGGGCGGCGCGGCGCTGGTCTTTTCGGACGATGGCCGCGCGATCGCGGTTGCGGATGCGGACGAGTTCCGCGCGTGGAGCCTCGATCCCTCGCCGGCGCGGATCGCGGTCGAGTTGGTCCCCGAGGCCCTGCGCACCGCGATCCTGGAGCGGCGGGCGAAGCTCGGCAACGCGCGGCCGCTCGCCGCCGAGGACGGTTTGCTGGTCCTTCGCACGTCGCGTGGCGAAGCGCGACGCCTGCTCTGGTCGCGCGTGCGACGTCTCGCCGTGCTCGCCGACGGCGAACACACGCGGTCCTTGAACGAGCCGATCGCGGCGCCCGTCGCGCTCGCCTTCAGCGCCGACGCGCGGTGGCTCGTCGCGGTGCGCGAGCGCAGCTTCCTGATCTGCGCGATCGAACCCGACGGCGAGCGCCCGACCGTCGTCCCGCACGCTCTCGCCTCGCGCATGCCCGCGCGTGCGGCGCCCGCGCACACCGGCCCGGAGGTCGTGGTCGTCGACCGCGGCGGCGTCTACCGCGTCCACGCGCCGAGCGGGCGTCGCGTCTCGGTGCGCGACCTCTCGGCATCGGCCTGGGGCAACGTGCGCGACCTGCGCGTCTCGCCGCGCGACGGCGAGTTGCTCGTGCTCGACGAGACGAATGCCTGGCGTTGCGCGCCCGAAGGCGATCAACCGCGGATCCTGGCGCGCGCATCGGCCGTGGACTGGTTCGCCGGCGGCGAGTCGACCGTGGTCCTGTCCCGTGACCGGCTGAGTGCGGCGACGCACGTTTCGTTCTCCGGCCCACTCGCCCCGGCCCCGCTGCGCGCGCGGGACCCGTACGTCGCCGTCGCCTCGATCCCCGGCTCGGCGCGGATCCTCGCGCTCGGCGCCACGGAGCTGCTTGTCTTGGACGCGCATGGCGTCCGTCCCGATCTCGAGATCCCGCTGCACGCCACCGCGATCGTCCGCGTCGACGCGCGACGCGCGGTGCTCACCCACCGCCATCACCTGCTGGTCGTCGACCATCGGGATGGCGAACTCGTGCAGGACCTGCCCTTCGGTCTCCACGCGATCTGGTCGGCGGCGGCGTCGCTCGACGGCCGGCGCATCGCGGTCGCGGTCCGCGGCGAGCTGCGCGTCTACGAGTTCGACGATCCTCGCGCGCGCCGCGAACCCGGCAGCGCGAAGTAGAGCAGCGCCGCGATGCCGAGCGCGCCGAGCACCGCGCCGCCCGCCGCCGGATCCCGCGTGAACGAGAACGCGCCGATCGACGCGGAGACGACGAGATAGAGCGCGGGCACCCACGGCCAGCCGGGCACCGGCACCGCCAGGGCACCCTCGCGCAAGCGCACGCGCACGAGGCCGACGATCGTGAGAGCGCTGAAGGCCCACAGCGTCCAGCCGGTCCAGGTCATCAAGTCTTGGAAGGGCGCCGACCACAGCAGTGCCAGCGCGAGCACGACCTGCAACGCGATCGCGGCGCGATGGCCGCGCGTCGTGGCGATCGTGCGCGGCAGGAAACCGTCTTCCGCCATGCGCGCATAGACGCGCGGGCCGGCCATCGTCATCGCCGTCACCGAGGTTACGCCCGCGAGCGCGACCAGCGCGGCGAGGACCATCGCGGCACCGTCGCCGCCGAGCGAGCGCGCGGCGAGCACGCCGACCTCCGCCTGGCCGGCGAGTTCGGCGCGCGGCGCGGCGAACACGAACACGAGGTTGAGCGCGAGGTACGCCGCGGCGGTGATCCAGGTCCCCGCGAGCAGCACGCGGGTCAGCGTGCGTCGCGCGTCGTGCAGTTCTCCCGCGAGGTAGCTCGCCGCATTCCAGCCCGAGTACGCGAACGACACCCACACGCAGGTCACCGCGAAGGGCACCGGCTCGAAGCCCTCGGGCAGGCCCGGACTCGGCGCCGGCAGCCCCTTCACCGCGAGCGCGATCCCTCCCGCGACGACGAGCCCCGCGATCAGCGCGAGCTTGAAGACGACCAATGCGTCCTGCGCGCGCGCACCGGCGTTCAATCCCACCGCGTGCAGGATCGCCGCGACGACGATCACCAGGGCGCCGAGCACGTGCGCGGGCGCTTCCGCCGCCCGCGCGGGGATAGCGCCGGCCGAGCGCGCCCTAGCACAGAGCCCCGCAGGTCGCGAGCACGCCGCCGACGAGCCAGGCGAGCAGCACGATCCACGGCGGGTGGTCACTGAGCGCGAAGCCGCTGCTCGTGAACACGCCGGCGCCGATCATGTTCGCGACGACGAGGCACACGGCGGAGCGCGGCCGCAGCAACTCGCGCGGTGCAGCGCCACCAGGATCGCCCGCGCTCACAGCGTGTCCGGCAGTTGGTCGGGGACCTCGCCGCCGCGCATCAACACGAGCAGCGCGGCGTAGGGGACGATCAGGTAGCGCTTCTCCTCGAAGCTGATCTCGATCGCCGCCTTGCGGAAGAACAGGGCATAGTCGCCCAGCTCGACCTGCATCGGCATGTAGCGCGCGGTGCGCTGCAGTTCCTTCCAGGGCTCGGTGTCGTCCTGCGGGGCGGGCAACTGGATGCCGGGGCCGACCGCGACCACGCGGCCGCCGCGCACGTCCTCCTTCTCCTTCACGCCCGGCGGCAGCAAGAGGCCGACCTTGGTGCGCACCTCGCCCTCGTCGGGCAGCACGAGGATGCGGTCGCCGACGACGATCAGTTCCTTGGCTCCGATGCGCATCGCTGGGTTGCGGCGGGAGCATAGCGACGCACCCGCGCCGGACGCGACGTCAGCGCTTCAACCCGAGCTTCTCGAGCTTGGGGACGATCACCGCGCGGCAGTATCCGTAGGCCTTGTTGCCGCGGTAGAAGTCCTGGTGATGCGGATCGGCCACGTAGAAGGGACCGGCCGGGGTGATCTCGGTGACGATCGGATCGCGGAACCGCGCCTGCGCCGCCGCGCGCGAACTCTCGGCGGCGACCCGCTGCGCGTCGTCGTGAGCGAAGATCACCGAGCGGTACTGCGTGCCGTGATCCGCGCCCTGCTGGTTGAGCGTCGTCGGGTCGTGCAGCTTCCAGAACCACTCGAGCAGCGTCGCGTACGCGATCCGCGACGAGTCGAAGCGCACGTGCACGACCTCGGCGTGGCCGGTCGTCCCGGTGCAGACCTGTTCGTAGCTCGGGTCGGCGACGCTGCCGCCCATGTAGCCCGACTGCACGTCGAGCACGCCGTCGAGTTGTTCGAGCACGGCTTCGACGCACCAGAAGCAGCCGGCGCCGAAGGTCGCGAGTCGTTCCGTCGCGGCCGTTCCGCCGCCGGTCGTCGTGGTCATCGTCGTGGGCATCGTCGTGGGCCGTGCGGCTCCGCCGCCGGCATCCGGTTGGGAGCAGGCTGCCGCGAGCAGGAGCGCAAGGTGCGGCACGAAGCGGCGGCGCGTGGTCGTCATGGGTCCGCGACGATACGCGCCCGGCCGACTCAGGTGCCTTTGACGATGGCGCGCAGCAGATCGGTCGCGGTCAGCAGTCCGACGAAGCGCTTGCCGTCGCGGACGATCAGCCGGTGCAAGCCGCGGTCGACCATCAACTCGGCCGCCGCACGCAGGTCGGTGTCGACCGGCACCGCGACGACCTCCGGGCTCATCACGTTCGCGACCTCGGTGTCGCCTTCGCCGGGGAACACGTCGACCCAGCTCCCGGCGTCTTCCTCTTCCTCCGCGTCGCCGTCATCGCCCGCGTAGTGGGCCGCGCCGCGCTCCTCGGCCCCGACCTCCTCCGCGAGGTACTCGCAGAGGTCGCGCATCGACACGACGCCGACGATCGCACCGGCCGCATCGGTGACCGGCATGCCGGAGATCTTGTGCTCGGCGAGGAGGCGCAGGGCGTCGCGCGCCGTCGCCGCCGAATCCACGGTGACGACGTCTGCGCGCATTACGTCGCGGACGCTGAGTCCGATCCACGCGCCGCCGTCGCCAGGATGCTTCATCGCCGGGTCTCCGTACCCGGCGGGGCAGCCGGGACGTCGAAGGCAACGGGCGGACGGCGCGCGATGTTTCAGCGTGTCGCGATCAGTTCTTCTTCGCCGGTGCCGCGACCGGGGTGGCGCCCTTCGGCGCGTCGCAGCAGCCGCCGGCCTTCGGCGCGGCGGTCTTCTGCGTCGTCGTCTCGCAGCAGTCGGCGCCTTGCTCCTTGCTCACGGGCTTGGTGCTCACCGGCTTCTGCGCATCCTTCGCGCCGTCCTTTGCGCCGTCCTTGCAGCAGCCGCTGCTGGCCTTCTCGACGCACGCGCCACCGCAGACTCTGCCAATGGGGGCAGACAACGCCGCGCTCGTGATTGCGGGCGATTTCGATCCGTCGTCGATCAAGCCGCTCGTGGCACAGCTACTCGGCACGTCGCCGGCCAGCGCCGCGGCGACACGTCCGAGCGCACTGCGATGCTTCCCGCTATCTACGGGTTCTTGGGTTTCTGCTTGAGCTGGATGAAGATCGACTCGGGCCAGTCGGCTCCGCCCATGCCCATGAGCCCCTTCGAAACCCTCCTGACGGTTTCCATCGCTTCATAGTATCCCTCCAGCACGCACTTGACTTCGTAGGACTGATTCCACGCTGCGGTGGAGAAGCTGTAGTTGAGAGGGCTCTGCCCCACCTCCTTGCCATCGACGAAAACGGCCGCCCCAGGGGGGTCCGTGCGGATGGTTGTCGACGTACTGCATCCCACCGCGACAAGCGCCAACAAGATAACTGTGCTGACCATCCTCATGTGATTCTCCTTTGGAGCAGGACAAGGGGTTAGGAATCGCAAGTTCGGGCCGGATTCTCCATGTGCCAAACCAGTTGTCAACGGACGGGAGCAGGGCGCAACGATGCGTGTCAGGCTTCTCGTGTGCGTGTGCGGCACCAAACTCGACAAACAGGCGCGTCAAGCTACCCGGCTGCGCCCGTACGTGAACCGGTGAGCTGAGCTTCTCTGCTCGGCTCCCCTGAGGACGCGAGTGGCGTGAGCCGCGAGCAACGTCCCGAGGAGCGTGAGACGGGAGGCCTGAGCAGCGCGGCAGGCGACAGCCGGAGTGTGGAAAAGCCGAGCTCCTGCGCAGTGCTGGCCACAGGCAAAGGGGGAGCGCGGGCTGTGGAGGTGGCCGGGCCGGAGGGATCGGCGAGGGGCAGTGGAGGTGTTCGAGGACCTTGCGGATCACGCCCGGGTCGGTGAGGAAGGCGAAGAGCTTCCGCCTACTGCCGGACTTTCAGTGCGTCGCGCTCAGTCCTTCTTCGCGGGCGGCGTGACGGGCGTGGCACCCTTGGCGCCATCGCAGCAACCGCCGGCCATCGGCGTGGCGGTCTTGGTCGTCGTCGTCTCGCAGCAGTCGGCGCCTTGCTCCTTGCTCACGGGCTTGGTGCTCACCGGCTTCTGCGCAGCCTTCGCGCCGTCCTTGCAGCAGCCGCCGGCGGCCTTCTCGACGCAGGCATCGCCGCAGTCCTCGGCCTTCTTGCCCTTCGTCGCGGTCAGTTCGACCTGCGCAGCCGGCTCGCCGTCCTTGCCGTGCTTCTCGTGGCCCTGACCGTGCGCGCCGTCCTTCTTCGGAGCGGCTTCGGCGTCGGTCTTCGGCGCCGCGGCTCCCACGACCTTCGCGACCGCGGCCGCCGGGTCCTTGCTCACGTCCTCGATGCAGTCCTTGCAGCAGAGGCGCACGAGCTTCGTGCCGACCATCACGCTGACGGCATCCGCGCCGAGTTCGTGATCGGAGATCACGCAGTCCTTCAGCGGGTAGGCCTTCGCTTGCGCCGCGTAGGCGGCGTCGTGGATCCGCTCGACGATCCCGGCCGCGCCGGCGTTCGCCCGCTTGATGCAGCCCTTGCAGCAGAGCTGCACGAGGGTGCCGTCGAGCACGAGCTGGATCGGGTCACCCATCGAGCCGAGCTTCTTGCCCGGGAGCGGGCAGACGTCGAGGGGGTACTGCGGCAACTGGGCGGCGGTCACCGCGGTGGCGACCGCGGCGTCGAGCTTCTCGACGAAGGGTGCGGGGTCCTTCTCGATCTTGGCCTGGCACTTCTCGCAGCAGGTCTTGAAGGTGCGACCGCCGGCTTCGAAGGTCACCGCGTCGTCGCCGAGCTTCTTGTCAGAGGCGATGCAGACGTCGAGGGGGTAGGCGGCGAGGCGGGTGTACGCCTTCTGCACCTGGGCCTCGGTCTTGGCTTCGGCCTTCGCGGCCGGGGCGTGCTCGTGCTGGGGGAACGTGACGCCGGCGCAGAGGAGCGCAGCGGCGAGGAAGCGGATGATCGTCATCGAGGTGTTCGGGGTGCGGAGTTCGCGGTTGGGTATCGGACCGGCGAGTCCGGTGTCTGGTCAAGTCGTCTGGTCAAGTCCGGCGTGAATGCCGTTCTTTCCGGGCCGGGGCCGAGACACGACCCGAGCCCGGTTCCGTTCCAGGCGATTACCTTCCTCCCGATGCGACCGGCCGATGCCCTGCTCGTCCCTCCCGACCGCCTGCGCCTGCTCTGCGACCCGGCCTCGCTCGGGTTCGCGAGCACGAAGGAGATCGAGCCGGTGCACGGCATCGTCGGCCAGGACCTCGCGGTCGACGCCCTTCGCTTCGGGCTCGAGACCGACGCCCCCGGGCACAACATCTTCGTCCGTGGGCTCGCCGGCACCGGCAGGATGACGCTGGTCCAGCAGCTCCTGGAGGAGATCCTGCCGTTCTGCCCGCTCGCCCCCGACCACGCCTACGTCCACGACTTCGCCCGGCCGGAACAGCCGCGCCTGGTCACCCTGCCGCGAGGCGAGGCCCGCGAGTTCGGCCGCGCGATCGACGACCTGATCGAGTTCGTCAAGCAGGACCTCGGCAAGGCGCTCGAGTCCGAGGCGGTCCGCCAGCGGGTCGCGGCGATCGAGAAGCAGGCGCAAAAGGAGGTCGAGGCGATCACCGAACCCTTCGCCGAGGAGCTGCGCAAGAACCAGCTCGCCCTGGTCAGCGTGCAGATCGGCCGCGCCTCGCACCCGGCGATCTTCCCGCTCCACGACGGCAAACCGCTCCCCCCCGAGCAGTTCGAAGCGCTGCGGCAGCGCGGCGTCTTCGACGACGAGCAGGCGGCGGCGATCAAGGACCGCATCGCGACCTTCTCCGAGCGGCTCGAGGACCTCACCCGCCGGGTCTTTGCGGCGCAGACCCGCCACCGCGAGGCCGTCCGCGCGGTCCACGCCGAGGAACTCCGCGCGGCCTTGAAGGCGTACACGACCGGGATCGCCGAGCGCTTCCGCTGCGACGCGGTCGTCGTCTTCCTGCGTGAGATCTTGGACGACCTCGTCGGCCGCTTCACGGAGGGCCAGCCGCAGCAGCAGGACTTCACGCCGCTCTACCGCGTGAACGTTCTCAACACCCACGAGCCCGACGCCCGCTGCCCGATCCTGATCGAGACGCGCCCGAGCCTCGTCAACCTGATGGGGACGATCGAACGCGAGTGGCCGCGCGAGGGCGACCGCACGCCCGATCACCTGCTGATCCGCGCGGGCTCGCTGCTGCGCGCGAACGGCGGCTACCTGATCCTCGACGCGCGCGACCTGCTGAGCGAGATCGGCGCGTGGCACGCGCTGGTGCGCACGATGCGCGGCGGACGGCTGCAGATCGCTCCACCCGAAGGCCTGCTGCTCGGTGCGAGCAGCGCGGTCAAGCCCGAGCCGATCGACGTGCAGGTGAAGGTGATCCTCGTCGGCGACGCCTGGCTCTACTACGAGCTCGACGCGCTCGACCCGGACTTCCCCCACCTCTTCAAGGTCCTCGCCGACTTCGACACGGAGATCCCCCGCGACGACCGCGGCATCGCGCGCTACGCGGGCGTGCTCGCGCGCATCGCGCAGGAGCGCGCCCTGCCGCACTTCGCCGCGAGCGCCGTCGCCCTGCTCGTCGAACACGGGGCCCGCATCGCGGGGCGACAGGACCGCCTCACCACCCGGCTCGGCCGCCTGATCGACATCGCGCACGAGTCCGCGTTCCTCGCCCAACGTCACGGCAAGGCACTCGTCGACGACCAGGACGTCTGCGATGCGATCCGACGCGGCCGCTCGCGCGCCGATCTGCCGGCGCGGCGCTTCCGCGAACGCATCACGAGCGGCGCGGTGCGCATCCAGACGCGCGGCTGGGAGCTCGGGCAGGTGAACGGCCTCGCCGTGATCTCGGCCGGACCGCTCACCTTCGGATTCCCGTCGCGCCTCACCGCGACGATCGGCGCCGGCACCGACGGCACGATCAGCATCGAGCGCGAGTCGCAGCTCAGCGGCTCGATCCACACCAAGGGCTTCCAGATCCTCGGCGGCCTGCTGCGGCGCCTCCTGCCCGTCGATCACCCCCTGGCCTTCCGCGCCGCGATCGCCTTCGAGCAGAGCTACGGCGGCATCGACGGCGACTCCGCCTCCGGCGCGGAGACCGTCTGCCTGCTCAGTGCCCTGACCGGCCTGCCCGCGCGCCAGGACCTCGCGATGACCGGCGCGATCGACCAGCTCGGTCACGTGCAGCCGATCGGCGCGGCGACACAGAAGATCGAGGGCTTCTTCGACGTGTGTCACGAAACCGGCCTCACCGGTACGCAAGGCGTGATCGTCCCACAGGCCAACGTCGGCGATCTCATGCTGCGCCGCGACGTCGTCGAGGCCTGCCGGGCCGGTCGCTTCTCGGTCTTCGCGGTCGGCACGATCCACGACGCACTCGAGCTGTTTCTCGGCCGCGAAGCCGGCGCGCTCGGCGCGGACGGCCGGTATCCCGCGGGCACCGTGCTCGCGCTCGCCGTCGATCGCGCGGCCGCGTTCTGGCGCATGGTGTCGGCGCGGCCGAAGGAACTCGACAACCACGCGAACCCATGAGCCGGCGGTTCGGTCTCGCGGCGGGATGCGTCGGCATCGCGTTCGCCGGAAGCCTCGCGGCGCAGGTGACGAGCGATCCCGTCGCACGCCTGCGCGCAACGGACTGGCGCACGCGCAACGCGATCGTGTGCGAGCTCGTTGCCGCGCGGGAGCTCGACGTGGTCTCCCTGCTCGCGGGACTCCGTCCGAGCGGAGGCGCCGAAGCGAAGATCGCACACGGCTATCTCCCCGACTTCGCGATCTACCCGATCCCCCGATCGCCGGCCCTCGAACCGGGGATCCCGCGCAGCGTGGCGGACCTCGTCGCCTTCGCGACTCCCGAGCAATGCGTCGCCCGGGTCGTCCTGCTCCGCGGCGCCGAACGGGACGACGCCGTGTTCGACGCGGTGCTCGACGTGCTGCTCGACACACTGCCGGCCCCCCGCGACGGCCTGCCGCTGCATGAGTTGTGGGCGATCGCCGCGCGCCGCCCGGAGCGGACGATCCAGCGCCTCTTGCAGCTCGCGCCAGCCGCCGACACGCCAGCCGCCGGCACGGCAGCCGCTGTCGTGCCGTTGCTCGTCCGCCTCGGGGATTCCGGGCTCATGGTCTTGGACCGCTGGCTCGAGGATCCGGACTTCGCGGTGGCGGCGCTGCGTGAGATCGATGTGACGGACCACGCACCCGCGCTCGCGGCCCGTCTCGCTCGGGTGGTGCTCGATGCGGACATCGAAGCGGCGCGCATCGCGCTCTCCATCCTTTGCGGACCGCTCCGCCCCGCGAGTCAGCGCGCGGCGGCACTCGTCCTGATCGGCGACATCACCGCGCATCGACCGCGTTCGCCAGCGCGCGCGGCGTTCGCGCTGACCTGGCTCCAGCTCCCCGATGCCTTGCGCCTCCCCGCGATCGATGCTCTCGTGCGATACGCCGGCTCGGAGGACGAAGAGGAGTCCACGAGCGCGAACGCAGCCCTCCGGAAACTCCAGGTTCCCGACGATGCAGTGCCGAGCCCCGGCGAGATCGCGGCGAGGCGCATGCACGTCGACGGCATGGTGGGCCCGCTCCGCGTCGCGGTCACCGGTCGCAAACAGCGCCAGGCGGTGATCGATCTCCTCGGCTCCGATCGGACCGCGGTCCGGATCGCGGCGGCTCAGGTCCTCGCCGAGACGCTGCACGACGCCGAACCGCGCCTGCTCGAGCACCTGACGCCTCTCACGATCGAGGACCGGACCGCGCTGCGGGCCGACGCGATCCGCCTCGCGCTCGAACAACGTCGCTGCGGCGCCGAGCTCGCGTCGGTCCAGCGCGCGGCGTGCGCGGCCCTGGCCGATCGAACCCGGTCCGTTCCGATTCGCGCCGATCTCGCCCGGCTCGTGCTGATCTGCGGCGTCGCGCCCGAGGACTCGGCCGACGATCTCCTCAGCGCGATCAACGCGCTCCCCCGTTTCTCGGAGCATGACCGCGAGTGCTCCCAGGATCACTTCGTGCTCCTGCTCGACCGCCTGCCCGCGACCGCGGCCGTCATCGCCCGGCTCGAAGCCTGGATGGACGGCGAC
>JACRLW010000058.1:13809-33618 GCA_016235155.1 Planctomycetota bacterium | reverse complement strand
GACGATCGAGCGCGCGGCGCGCACCGACGCCTCGGTCCTGATCCAGGGCGAGAGCGGCACGGGCAAGGAACTGCTCGCCCACCACCTGCACGACTCGAGCGCGCGCGCCGACAAGCCCTTCGTGCCCGTCGACTGCTCGACGCTGCCGGAGAACCTGATCGAGAGCGAACTCTTCGGCCACGTGAAGGGCGCGTTCAGCGGCGCATCGGGCAGCAAGATGGGCCTGTTCCAGGTCGCCGACGGCGGCACGCTCTTCCTCGACGAGATCGGCGAGCTGCCGCTCGGCTTCCAGGTGAAGCTGCTCCGCGCGATCCAGGAGCGGCAGATCCGCCGCGTCGGCGGCACCGAGACGGTCGACGTCGACGTCCGCCTCGTCGCCGCGACCAACCGCGTGCTCGCCACCGAGGTTGAAGGCGGACGATTCCGCCAGGACCTCTACTTCCGCCTCGACGTGATCCGCATCGACGTCCCCCCGCTCCGCGAGCGCAAGGAGGACATCGAGCCGCTCGCGCGCCACTTCCTCACCGAACTCCGCCAGCGCGATCCGGCCTGCGTCGCCACCGGGTTCTCGTCGTCGGCGATCCAGGAGATGCTCGACCGCGACTGGCCCGGCAACCTGCGCCAACTCAAGAACGCGATCGTGCGCGCCGTCGCGCTCGGCGCCGGACCGCTGATCGAGGCGGGCGACCTGCCGGAGGAAGCGGCGACGAATGCCCGCACCGGGGTGGTCGACGATCGGCTCGGAGTCACGGGCGGGACTCTCCAGGAGATGAAGGCCCGCGCGGTCGCCGCGCTCGAGATCGGCTACGTGCAGGAGTTGCTGCGCAAGCACGACGGCAACGTCACGCGCAGCGCCGAGGAAGCGGGGATGGCGCGCTCGGCATTCCAGAAGCTGATGCAGCGTTACGGGATCAGGTCGAGCGAGTACCGGGCGGACTCGTGAAGGTGCGCGCCTCGCCGTTGCGGCAGGTGTCAGGGTAGTTGCCGCGCGAGGGACACGGCGCCGCATGACTTTCGCGGAGGGCCGCATCGCGGACGGGCCAGCGCAAAGAGCACTGCGATCTGCGCGAGACCGACCGGGAGGGGTCGGCTTGACTCGCTGTATTCTTCACCTCAGCATCCGTGTGCGCGGCCCGTCACCTCGGCCATCCCCAGGAGTAGCCATGCGATTTCTCGTTGCGCTGTTCACGCTCGCTTCATTGAGTCCTGCACAGGGATGGGTCGATGTGACGCCCTCCGGAGGTCAGGGCCCGAACGCTGGAGCGGCACTCTGCTATGACCCAGCAAGGCGAGTGTCATGGATCTTCACACCGCAGCCGAACTCGTGGGATGGCCTCGCTTGGCGCTCGCACCAAGCTTCCTTGCCTTTGCCAAACATCACATCCGCAAGGTCATCCACGTGGGATCCGGCCCGACAGCGAGTCATCGTTGTGATGAACCTCAGTCCAGGGGGGTATGCGTTGCTCGAGTGGGATGGAGCAAGTTGGCAGATGCTTGATCGCAGCGGATTATGGGGTAATGAGTCGCCGCGAATTGTGTTTGACCACGCACGCGGAGAGCTGCTCGCGTTATCCAGTGCAAACAATGGAGAGTTCAATCGCGTCGACATCAGTGCCTTCGACGGCGTTACCTGGCTTCGGCGACTCCCCGTAGTCTGGCCAGATGTGCGAAGTGTCACTCGCTCAACTACCTACTTCGATTACGCGAGAGCCCGCGTCGCTTTCGCTTCGGAAGTTTATCAAGGCACTCAAAGCCCACCGGCTCCAGTCTACTGGGAATGGACAGGATCGAACTGGGCTCAGCAGTACCCCGTGTCGCTTGAGGTTGGGCTGGGGCAGGTCGCAACTGCACCGCAGCACAACATGAACCTGAGCATGGTCTTCACGGCGAGCTTGGGCTACCCCCGAGCTTTGCAGGTCAGCAGTGCGGGGCTCTCACGCCTGTTCTTGACGAACTACCCCGCGATGCGTTCAGACGCGAATCTGGTCTTCGACAGCGGGCGGAACCGATTCGTCCTGCACGGTGGCTCGGGCTTCGCCGACACCTGGGAACTCGAACTCGGCCCCTCCGCTTCCTACTCAACATTCGGTCAAGGCTGCATCGGCTCGCGCGGCATTCCGACCCTCGTACCGCAGGGCAGTCCGACGCCCCGCGTCGGCGGCGCGTTCACGCTGCAGGTCAACAACCTGCCCTGGACCGGGCCCGCGTTCCTGTTCTTCGGGTTCTCGGACACGAGCTACGGCGGCACTCCGCTGCCCTTCAACCTGGGAGTCCTCGGCGCGCCTCTCTGCAGCCTCCTCGTCAGCGGCGACATCCTCTATCCCGTGCCCAACGTCCTCGGCGTGGGCACCTGGAGCTTTCCGGTCCCGAACTACCCGGGCTACGCGTTCTTCAATCAGGCATTCGCCTTCGACCCCGTGGCGAACGCGCTCGGTCTCACCGTGTCGAATGCCGGGCGCGGCGTGATCGGGAGCTGACGCCCCTCAGCGCCCCGCGATGTCCTTGCGGTAGTGCATCCCGGTGAACTCGATCTTCGCCATCGCGGCATAGGCGCGATCGCGCGCCTCGCGCCGCCGCTCGTGACGGTCTCCGTCGCGCGCCGCGCGGTCCCAGAGTGGAAGACCTGCAAGTGCGCGCTGCGTTCGATCGACTCCAACCCGTGGATCGGAACGCCTTTGCCGTACTCGCCGGGATACCCGGCACTCGTCGCCATCACGCAGACGGCGGTGCCGGCATCCCAGGACGGCGCCTCGCAGTTCTCGAGCTTGCCGTCGACCGTCGCGAGCAGGAGCGGCACGAGGTCGCTCGTCATGCGCATGAGCAGCGGCTGCGTCTCGGGGTCGCCGAGACGGCAGTTGAACTCGAGCACGCGCGGGCCGAGCGGCGTGAGCATCAGGCCTGCATACAGAAAGCCGGAAAACGGCCGTCCCTCGCGGTTCATCGCGTGCACCGCGGGCAAGAGGATCTGGTTCTCGATCTGCGCGAGGATGCGGCCGCGCACGCTCGGCACGGGGGAGAAGGCGCCCATCCCGCCGGTGTTGGGACCCTGATCGCCGTCGAAGACGCGCTTGTGGTCCTGGCACGGATCGAGCGGGACGATCGTGCGGCTGTCGGTCAAGACGATCATCGAGACCTCGGGGCCGTCGAGGCATTCCTCGATCACGATGCGCTTGCCGGCTTCGCCGAAGCGCTTGAGTTCGAGGCAGGCGCGCACCGCGGCGCGCGCTTCGTCCCCGTTTCTGCAGACGACGACGCCCTTGCCCGCCGCGAGACCCGCGGCCTTGATGACGACCGGCCCCGGCTCGCGGTTGTCGAGGAAGCTCAGCGCCACGCGGATGTCGTCGAAGATCCAGAACTGCGGGCCGAGGATGCGGTGGCGGCGGCACATCTCGCGCGCGAACGCCTTGTCGCCCTCGATCGCGGCGGCCTTCTGCGTCGGCCCGAAGGCCTTGAGGCCCGCGGCGGTCAAGGCGTCGACGAGCCCGGCGCAGAGCGGGGCTTCGGGCCCGACGACGACCAGGCCGGCCCCGATCTCCTTGGCGAGCGCCACGATCCCGGCGACGTCTTCCGCCTGGACCGGCCAGGTCTGCGCCAGCTCCTGGATGCCGGCGTTGCCCGGCGCGCAGTGGACCTTGGTCACGAGCGGCGACTGCGCGATCTTCCAGCACAGCGCGTGCTCGCGGCCACCGCCGCCGACGACCAGGACGTTCATCCGTGCCACCTTATGGGGCCGGGAAGATCGCGTCGAGCGCGGTGATCGTCGCGTCGTCGAGCTTCACCGCGGCCGCGGCGGCGTTGGCGCGCAGTTGCTCGGGCGAGGTCGCGCCGACGATCACGCTCGCGACCTCCGGACGACGCAGGCAGAAAGCGAGCGCGAGTTCGTGCGGCGCGCGACCGGTCGCCGCGGCGAGCTCGACGAAGCGCTCGACCCTGGCGACGGCCGTCGCGTCGTCGAGGTAGCGGCCGATGAAGCGGTTGGCGCGCTCGTCGCTCGCGCGCGAACCCTTGGGCCTGGCGCCCTTTTTGTACTTCCCGGTCAGCACGCCCTGCGCGAGCGGCGAGAACACGATCTGCCCGACCCCCGCCTCGCGCGATGCCGGCAACACCGCCGCCTCGATCCCGCGGTCGAGGAGGTTGTAGCAGGGCTGGTTGCTGATCGGCGGGGCCTGGCCGTTGTCGCAGCAGAGTTGGACGGCGCGCGTGATCGAGTCCGCGGGCCACTGGCTCACTCCCCAGTAGAGGGTCTTGCCCTGGCGCACGAGGTCGTCCATCGCGCGGCAGGTCTCCTCGAGCGGCGTCTCGGGATCGGGTCGATGGCACTGGAACAGGTCGACGTAGTCCAGGCGCAGCCGCCGCAGACTCTTGTGCAGCGACTCGACCACGTGCTTGCGCGACAGGCCCTTGTCGTTCGGGTCGTCGCTCATCGGGAAGAAGCACTTGGTCGCGACGACCAGCGTGTGCCGCGGCACGCCCGCGATCGCCTGGCCGAGCGCTTCCTCGGCAGCGCCCTTCGCATAGACGTCGGCGGTGTCGAGCAGGTTGATCCCGAGATCGAGCGCCGTGCGCACGAGCTTCGTCGTGGCGGCGACGTCGATCGTGTGGCCGGCGGTCAGCCAGGTGCCGAGCGAAACGGCGCTGACGCGCAGTCCCGATGCACCGAGGCGGCGGTATTCCATGGCGAGCGCGTCAGAGGAAGGCGTCGCGGCGGTCGGCGACCATCTCGATCGTCGCAAGCGGCGTGTCCGACTCGATCAACTGCTCGAGCCACCAGTTCGTGCCGTTGTAGAGGCAGGTGACGTTCTTGCAGTTCTCGCTCGCGTCGAAGTTGTCGAGCAGCGCCTTCGTCATCGCGGCGCCGTCCTGCGCCGACGCGGCGTCCTTGTAGAGGTCCATGCCGCCGAGCCGGGCGTAGCCGACGCCGCGGTACGCCGGGCAGTTGAAGGTGCCGTGCGGGCTCAGCACCTGCCGCAGGGACTGCATGTGGCAGACGCGCGGCTGCCTGGTGAAGTCGCGCCACGAGTTCTGCATCAGCATCCGCAGGTTCGTGCTCTCGCGGACGACGAAGCCCGGCCGCTCCAACCCGCGGGCGCGGTCGACGCTCGCGCGGATCCGCGCGACGACCTCGGCGAGACGGCCCTCCATCTTCTGCGGGTCCATGACCCCGGAGCCGGTCTCCGCACGCTCGAGGAACGGCTTGAACGCGATGTAGTCGAAGCCGGCGTCGCGAGCGCGTTGCGTCGCGAGTTCGATCTCGTGGATGTTCTCGACGACCTTGACGTCGTCCCGCGTGCCGCCCTTCCACGTGATGATGAAGGAGAAGCCGAGCTCGAAGCGCGGGTTGACGCGCTTGATCTGCGGGATCCAGGCGCAGATCTCGTCGAGCGTCAGCGATTCGCGCGACGGCTTGTGCATCCGCTGGAAGACCTCGTTGCTGCCCGAGTCCAGCGAGAGGCGGATCCAATCGCCCTTCTCGAGGTAGGGCGCGATCTCCTTCAGCTTGTCGCCACGGCTGCCGTTGCTGACGACCGCGACCTGCAGCCGCAGGTCCTTCAGGTGACGCACGAACGCCGTGAAGCCCGGATGCAGCGTCGGCTCGCCGCCGCCGATCAGGATCACGCTGCGCATGCCGCGCGCCGCGAGTTCCGTCATCTGCGCGCGCAGCGTCTCCTCCTCGAACTTCACCTTCGCGTTGAGGATGTCCCAGTCGATGCAGTGGTCGCAGCGATAGTTGCAGGCCGTCGTCAGGTCGAGGTTGATCGACAGCGGCACCAGTTCGGGCAGCGCCGGCTCCGGCCGGCCCTCGCGCCGGGCGGACCGCAGCGCGCGCTGCCACTCGACGTAACGCACGACCTGCGGCCACAACGACGGCTGGCGCAGCTTCTGGGCGAAGTCATGGATCGCTTCGACGCGCCGCTCCGCGGCAGGCGTCGAGGATCGCGTGGTAGAAGCGGGCGCGGTGTCGGATGCGCTCCGACTCGGCTCGAATGAGGTCAAGATCTTTGCTCCGGACGAGGGCCGCGAAACCATACACGAGGCGCTGCATCGGGTCCGCGAGCGTTTCGCGGCGGCCGTCCGGCGTTTCGAAGGCGAAGCGGTACTCGGGAAGAGCGATGCGGCGATCCACGCGGCGGCCGGCGATGGCAAACCACGCCGGACGCGGCTGACGAGAGACGACCCGCAACTCGAACCTGCCGCAGAGCGTGGTCTCGCTGCCGGCGAACTCGACGTCCAGCGATGCCTGCGTGTCGCCTGGTGCGATGCGCGGCGCCGCGTGCACGCGCACGGTGCTGCGTCCGTCGAGCGGGACGATCGCCTGCGCGAGGCTCACGAAGTGCGAGAGCGAATCCACCACCATGCCGAGGCCGGTGTCACCGGGGGAAAGGCCCATCGCGAACGCGCCCGCGCCGCCGCGCACTCCCGGCCAGAGCGCGTCGAAGGTGTCGAGCGTGTGCGGCCACTGGCAGTTCTCGACCAGCGGGACGCCGTGCGCGAGGAAGGCGTCGAGGAGGCCGTCGACCGCCGCTCGATCCTCGTCCGCAACGAGGGGTTTCTCGCACAGCACGGCGCAGCGCTGCGCGAGCGCGAGTTCGAGTGCCCGGCGATGTGCCGCCGGCGGCGCGGCGACGATCAGGGCGTCGAGTCGCGCCTGCGCGAGCATCGCCTCGACATCCTCGTACGCCTCCACCGCGTGCCCCAAGCGCCGCGCGAGGTCCTCGCAGGCGGCGCGCGAGCGGGTCGCGTCGCGGCCGGCGCCCGCGACGACCGTCAGCCCCGACGCCGCGGCGAAGCGCGCGAGGAACGGCCCGAGCCCGTTGCGGCTCCGGCCCGGACCCACGATCCCGCATCGCAGCGCATTCGGCATCGGCGGCGCACGATAACTCGCGACGCCGCGCTGTCGCGCACGGTGTTCCGTCGCTATGGGTGCGCGCGGTCATGCCGAAGTCGACCCGCAGCAAGCGTCCGCCGCGCAACGCGCGCAACTCCGACAAGCACGAGCTCTACCAACTCGCCGTCCAGGCGCCCGACGTCGACGTGCCCTTCCTCGCGCGTTGGTTCGCACGCAACGTCGGCCGGGAGCCGCGCACGCTGCGCGAGGACTTCTGCGGCACGGCGCTGCTCGCCTGCCATTGGGTCCTGGCACACCGGGAGAACCGCGCGATCGGAGTCGACCTCGACGCGCCGACGCTCGCCTGGGGCCGCACGCACAACGTCGCGACCCTGCTCGACGACGAACAGCGCACGCGCCTGCGCCTGATCCGCGCGGACGTGCGCGCGGTCGGCGTCGAAGCGGTCGACCTCGTCGTCGCGTTCAACTTCTCGTACTCGCTGTTCAAGACTCGCGATGCTCTTCGCGAGTACTTCGTCCGCGTGCGCGACGGGCTCCGCCGCGGCGGTGCCTTGGTGATCGACGCCTGGGGCGGCAGCGAAACGCAGGACGTCCGCGAGGAGCGACGGCGCGTCGCCGACTTCACCTACTGCTGGGACCAGCACGACTTCGACCCGGTCAGCTACCACTGCGACTGCCGCATCCACTTCCGCTTCCAGGACGGCAGCGTGATGCGCAACGCGTTCCGCTACGAGTGGCGGCTGTGGACGCTGCCCGAGCTCGTCGAGCTGATGCGCGAGGCCGGGTTCTCTTGCGTGCAGGTGTTGATGGAAGGGACTTCGCGCGACAGCGGACGCGGCAACGGCGTGTTCCGGCGCGTCCTGCGCGCCGACGCCGATCCGGCGTGGATCGGTTACGTCGCCGGGCGCGCGTAGACTGCGGCGCGTGATCGCGCTCGCACTCGCCCTCGCTCTCGCACCGCAGGACCTGTCCCACGCCTTCGCCGCTCCAGACGGCCTGCGCGTCACGCTCTGGGCCGAGTCGCCGCAGCTCTTCAACCCGACCGCGATCGACGTCGACAGCAAGGGCCGCGTCTGGGTCGTCGAAGCGGTGAACTACCGCACCTGGAACGGGCGCAACCCCGGGCGGCGGCACGAGGACGGCGACCGCGTCGTCGTGCTCGAGGACAAGGACGGCGACGGCACGGCGGAGACGAGCACGGTCTTCGCGCAGGATCGCGAGCTCGTCGCCCCGCTGGGCATCGCGGTGATCGGCGACTCGGTGTTCGTGTCGTGCTCGCCGACGATCTGGCGCTACCGCGATCGCGACGGTGACCTGCGCGCGGATGAGAAGACGGTGTTCCTCACCGGCTTCGGCGGCCACGACCACGACCATGGCGTGCACTCGCTCGTCGGCGGACCCGACGAACGCCTGTGGTTCACGGTCGGCAACGCGGGGCCGCATGTCGTCACCGACGCGTCCGGCTGGACCCTGCGCGCGGGCAGCGCCTACACGGGCGGAGGTGCTTCGGAAGCGCCGAATCGGCCGGGCCTGATCTCCGACGACGGCAAGAAGTGGGTCGGCGGCCTCGTCCTCTCCGTGAAGCCCGACGGCACGGGCCTGCGCGTCTTCGCCCACGACTTCCGCAACCCCTACGAGGTCGCGGTCGACTCCTTCGGCAACGTGTTCACCGCCGACAACGACGACGACGGCAACGCGTCGTGCCGCCTCGTGCACGTGCTGCCCGGCGGCGATCACGGCTTCACCTCCGAGGACGGCGCGCGCACCTGGCAGGCCGATCGCCTCGCGGGTCAGGACGCGTGGCGGGCGCACTGGCACCAGGACGATCCGGGCACGGCGCCGGCCGGATATCGCAACGGCGCGGGCGGGCCGACGGGGCTCTGCGTCTACGAAGGCGGCGTCCTGCCCGACCGGTTCATCGGCGCGGTGCTGGACTGCGACGCCGGCGCGGGCGTCGTCTACGCGCACTTCCCGAAGTCCGACGGCGCAGGACTCGCGTTCGATCGCGAGGTGCTCCTGCGCGCGACGCAAGACGACGGTGCGCGCCAAAAGGGCTGGTTCCGCCCGAGCGACGTCTGCATCGGCGCCGACGGTGCGGCTTACGTCGCCGACTGGTACGACCCCGGCGTCGGCGGCCACGGATCAGGCGACCGCGAAGCGTACGGGCGGATCCTGCGGGTCGCGCCGCGCACGTCTCCGCCATTCGTCGATCCGAGGACGATCGGCGAGCAGCGCCGGGGTGCGATCCCGAACGCGCGGTTCAGGTACTCGACACCTTGGAACGGGGGTCGACCCATCCCCATCCGCGAGCCGAGGGACGCCATCGAGAACGCGCGTCGCGCGTGGTGGACGCGGTCCCTCCTGGCCCCCCACATGGGAGAACCGGGCACGCCGGCACGCGCGACGTACCTTCGTGCTGCCCTCGCGCAAGGTTGGGACGGCGATCGCGAGGTCTGGCTCCACCTCGCGCGCGACGAAGAGCCCGCGATCCGCCTGCAGGTCGCGGCCGAGCTAGCTCGCAATCGCGACGCGCGTTCGCTCCCCATCGCGCGCGAGCTCGCGGCACGCCACCTCGCGGGCGATCGCTGGGCGCTCGAAGCCATCGGCCTCGCGTGCGAAGGCATCGAAGAGGAAGTGTTCGCTGCGCTCCTCGCCGAGCACGGCAAGCCACCGACGCAATGGCCCGCGGCCTTCGCGGAGATCGCGTGGCGTCTCCACCCAAAGGGCGCGGTGCCGGCCTTCCTCGCGCGCGCGCTCGCGCCCGAGCTCGGCGAGGAGGACCGCGCCCGCGCCGTGTCGGCGATCGCGTTCGTCGACGACGCGCGCGCGGTCGAGGCGATGCTCGCGATCAGCGAGAGCGGGCCGGCGGATGCGCAGGCACTCGCGACGTCCTGGCTCGCGCGGCTCGCCGAGGGGCGTTGGGAGAAGTTCGGGCTGGAAGCACGGCTCGGGTCGACGACGCGGGACGGCGCGGCCAAGGCCTTCGACAGCGGGCACATGAGCAAGGGTGCTCGGGAGATCGACGTGCCGCTCGACGGCGCGCGCACGGCCTTCCTCGTGGTGACCGACGCCGGCGACGGCAACAGCCACGACTGGGCGAGCTTCGCGAACCTGCGCCTCGTCGGAGCGCGGGGCGAACTCGCGCTGCACGACGCACCGCTGCTGCGCGCGTCGACCGGCTGGGGCGAACTCGGTCGCGATCGCAACGCCGGCGGCGGGCCGATCGCGATCGACGGCGTGCCCTTCGCGCACGGCCTCGGCGCGCACGCTCCCGCGGAGATCGCGATCAAGATCCCGCCGGGCTTCGAACGTCTGCGTGCGACGGTCGGCCCCGACGACGGCGGCACGACGCAGCCCGGCGCGCTCACGTCGTTGTCGATCGAGGTCTGGCTCGCCAGGCCACCCGATCGCAGCGCGTTCGACGCTGCGCGCGCGACCCTGCTCGACGCCGCTCGACCGCTCGACGTGCGCATCGCCGCGGCACGCGAACTCGCCGCCGACCGCGAGGGCGCGGCACTGCTCGTGCAGCGCGCACTCGACGACGCGCTCGATCCCGCGATCAAGGACGCGATCGCCGAGCCGATGCGCCGCCATCCCGATCCCGCATTGCGCGCGCTGGCGAGCAAGCCCTTCGCGAAGCCGGGCACCGCGCTGGCGAAGCTGCCGCCTGTCGCCGAGCTCGCGGCGCGTTCCGGCGATCCCGCGCGCGGCCGCGCGCAGTTCTTCGGCGAGAAGGCGAAGTGCGCCGCGTGCCACGTCGTCGGCGTCCGCGGCGGCGTGCTCGGCCCGGAGCTGACGCGCATCGGCGAGAAGCTCGACCGGACCGGCCTCCTGCTCGCGATCCTCGAGCCGAATGCTGGGATCGCGTTCGGCTACGAGACGATCGCCGTCACGACGCACGACGGCGCTTCGCACGCAGGCTTCGTGCTGGCCGACGGCGACCAGCTCGTGCTGAAGGACTTCGCCGGTGCGCGCCTCGTGATCCCGGCGGTGGAAATCGCGACGCGCACGCCGCAGACGACCTCGCTGATGCCCGAGGGCATCGCACTCGGGCTGAGCGAGCAGGAACTCGTCGATCTCGTCGCCTTCCTCCGCGAGCGTCCCTTCGACGAACTCCGGCTCGGCGAACCGATCGCCCTCTTCGACGGCAGGTCGCTCGACGGCTGGACCGGCCACTTCCCCAGCGGCGCGGCGACGGAAGCGGTCTGGTCGGTGAAGGACGGCGTGCTCGTCAACCGTGGTTTGCCGATCGGCTATCTGCGCACGACGCGCGCGTTCACCGACTACGTCCTGGTCGTCGAATGGCGCTTCCCCGGCACACCCGGCAACGGCGGCGTGCTGCTGCGCCAGGTCGGCGACGACAAGGTCTGGCCGCGCAGCATCGAGGCGCAGCTCGAGAGCGGCAGCGCCGGCGACATCTGGAACATCGACGCCTTCGGAATGGAGACCGCGCCCGATCGCACCGAGGGCCGTCGTACGAGGAAGCTCGCCGTCTCGAGCGAGCATCCCCTCGGCGAATGGAACCGCTACGAGATCGTGCTGAACGGCGGTGCTCTGCGGCTCACGGTCAACGGCGTCGTCCAGAACGAGGCCTTCGGCTGTGAGCGGGTACCCGGTCCGATCGTGCTCCAGTCGGAGGGCACCGCGATGGAGTTCCGGCGCGTCGAGCTGCGCGAGATCCTGCGCTGAGGGCCACGGCCGTGCGAACCCGCCGGCTATGTTGCCGGCATGCTCGTCGCGCGGCTCCGCTGGCTCCATCGCGTGTGGCGGTACCGCTTCTACGTCGATCCCGCGGGCATCGCCTGGATCCGGCGCAACGTGGCGCGCGGGCAGTACGCGATCGACATCGGCGCGCACAAGGGCGGATACACCTACTGGCTCGCGCGCGCCGTCGGACCCGCCGGGCGCGTGGTCGCCGCCGAACCGCAGGCGAATCTCGCGAGCCGCCTCGCGGATCTCACGCAGCGCATGCCGCAGGTCACCGTGCACAACGTCGCGGTCAGCGACGCCAACGGACCGGCGGAGATCGTGCTGCGCAGCAGCGGTTCGTCGCACGGCGCGTCGTTGACCGGCTGGCCCGACGGTGATCCGGGAATCCGCGTGCCCGTGATGCGCAGCACGCTGCGCGAACTGATGGCGACGAGCGGACTTTCGCGCGTCGACTTCATCAAGTGCGACATCGAGGGCCACGAGCTGCGCGTCCTCCGCTCTTGCGGCGAGATCTTCGAGCGCGACCGACCGGTCCTGTTCTGCGAGTGCGAGGAGCGCCACCGGCAGGACGAGGACGGCGGCGTGCAGGGGCTCGTGCACACGATGGCCCCGCACCGCTACCGCATCCGGTTCTTC
Organism: Planctomycetota bacterium; assembly: GCA_016235155.1. Taxonomy (GTDB): domain Bacteria; phylum Planctomycetota; class UBA1135; order UBA1135; family UBA2386; genus JACRLW01. The sequence continues at coordinate 21,425 of JACRLW010000058.1, read as the reverse complement.
TTCGGCCGCGAGCTGCTCGATGTCGACCGCTTCGACGCCGCGAAGCATCAGGTCGTCGGGCAGCGCGCGTACGGCAACAACTTCCTCCTCGAACCGATGCCCTGAAGCCCGCGCAACCACGCGGCTCGGTGCGGCTGCTTGTCGGCGGCGGCGCCGCGACGGTTTGCCGTGAGAATGGAGCGTGAGTACAAGGCCCCCACATGCACCCCCTCGTGAGCGTGAAGCTGCCGGCGATTCGCGCGCTCTGCCGGCAGTTCGGTGTGCAGCGGCTCACTCTGTTCGGATCCGGCGCGACGGAGCGATTCGATCCTTCCTCGAGCGATCTCGATTTCCTCGTCGACTTCGACCGCAATCCGGTCGGCCTGGCGGATCGGTATTTCGGCCTCGTCGAGGCGCTCGAGGCGCTGTTCGAACGACCGGTGGACCTGGTCGAGACCCGCGCGATCACCAACGAGTACTTCCGTGCCGGTGTCGCTCGTGCGTCCGAGTTGCTCTATGCAGCTTGAGGTCAAGAAGCACCTGTCCGACGCGCTGTCGGCCGTCGAAAGGGTCGAGCGATTCGCCAAGGGCAAGTCTCTCGACGACTACCGGACGGACGATCTCCTGCGCGCGGCTGTGGAACGCCAATTCGTGACCATCGGTGAAGCGCTCGTGCGGTTGCGAGATCGAAGCCCTGCGACCCTCTCGCGCATCACTCACCATCGACGCATCATCCGATTCCGCAACATCGTCGTGCACGGCTACGACGTGCTCGCGCACGAAACGGTGTGGGACATCCTCTCGCAGCATGTCCCGGTGCTTCGTGCCGAACTCGTCGGTCTGCTCGGCGAACTCGGCTGAGCGGCATGGTCGATGGGTGCGGGCGGGTCCACGTCACCCGCTCGCGGCCGGGGCCGCGACCGCAGAATGCAGCGTCGTCGCTGCCGCGCCGACCAAGATGATCTCGGCCGCTCTACTTGCTGGGCCCGTCCTGCACGATGGCATCGGTCGCCACAAGCCCGTGGTGAGACATCGGCAGCGCCGCGTTTGACCGCGGCTGCCCCGATCCGGACACTGCTCGCCCCCCGCAGGGACGCCGTCGCGTCCCGATCTTGGCGCCGCAGCGGACCACGGCGCTCGCACGACCCTCCCCATCCATCCCCCATGGACACGATCGTCATCCTCGGCGCCGGCAAGATCGGCCGGATGGTCGCCCACTTCCTCGGACACTGCGGGGACTACCGGCTGCGCATCGGCGACGCCAGCCAACCAGCGGTCGACGTCGTGCTCGGACGGATCAAGGGCAGCGAGGGCAAGTCGGTCGACTTCGGGTCGGAGAAGGACCTCGACGGGATCCTCGCCGGCGCCAAGGCGGTGATCTCCTGTGCGCCCTTCCACTGCAATCCGAAGATCGCCGAGCGGGCCAGGAAGGCCGGCGTGCACTACCTCGATCTCACCGAGGATGTCGCGGTCACGCAGAAGGTCGCCGCGCTCGCCGAGGGCGCGAACTCGGCCTTCATCCCGCAGTGCGGACTCGCGCCGGGCTTCATCACGCTCTGCGCCGTGCACCTGATCGACGGCATGACGAGCGTGCGCGACCTGCGGATGCGGGTCGGCGCCCTGCCGCGCTTCCCCAGCAACATGCTCCGCTACAACCTGACCTGGAGCACGGAGGGGCTGATCAACGAGTACTGCCAGCCCTGCGAGGTGGTGATGAACGGCAAGCTCAAGTCCGTCCAGCCCCTCGAGAACCTCGAGGCAATCGTCGTCGACGGCGTCGAGTACGAGGCCTTCAACACGTCGGGCGGCCTCGGCACGCTCGCGACGACCTTGATGGGGAAGGTGCGGAACGTCAGCTACAAGTCGATCCGCTACCCGGGCCACAACCACCTGCTGAAGTTCCTGCTGAAGGACCTGCAGATGGAGGACCACCAGGACGAGTTGAAGCGGATCTTCGAGCGGGCGCTGCCCGGGACCTATCAGGACCAGATCGTGATCTTCGTGAGCGCGACGGGCCAGTACCGCAGCCGACTCACGGAGCGCACCTGGGCGAAGACCGTCTACCACCAGGAGATCGACGGCCACAACTGGAGCGGCATCCAGATCACGACCGCCGCGGGCGTGTGCGGCGTGCTCGATCTCCTGCTGCAGGGACGTCTGCCCCAGAGGGGCTTCGTCCGCCAGGAGGACGTGTCGTACCAGGATTTCATCCAGAACCGCTTCGGCCGCTACTACGGGTGAAGCGGGACGGGCGCGGTAGCATCCGCGCCCGATGTCCGGCCGCGTCCTCTCGCTCGTGGTGCTCGCGTGCGCACTGCACGGATCGCCGCGCGCCCAGGAGGCGCAGGTGGACGAAGCCCAAGACGTCGATCGCGAGCGGCGCGAAGCGGCGTTCGCGGCGGCGGAGCGCGGACTCGACTGGCTGGCCGCTCAGCAGGGTCCGCACGGCGAGTTCCAGGGCGACGTCGGCAACAAGCGGATGGACGCGTACCTGGTCGTCCGCAGCGTCGAGCAGAACCGCGCTCGCGGCGAGGGCCACGTCGGCCTGACCGCGATCGCCGGGATGGCCTTCCTCGCCGGCGGGAACCTCCCCGACCGCGGTCGCCACGGCGAACTCGTGCGCGCGGTCATCGAGTACCTGATCGCGCACACCGGCGAGGCCGGCTACGTCACCGACGGCGGCACGAACATGTACAGCCACGCCTTCGCGACGCTGTTCCTCGCGGAGGCGTACGGGATGGTGGCGGAGCCGAAGCTGCGCGACGCGCTCGATCGCGCCGTGCGCATGATCGTCGACTGCCAGAACCGGCAGGGCGGCTGGCGCTACACGCCGTTCACGCCCGAGGCGGACATGTCGGTGACGGTCTGCCAGCTCCAGGCGCTGCGCGCCGCGCGCAACATCGGCATCCAGGTCAACAAGCGCACGATCGACGATGCGCTCGCCTACGTGATGCGCGCGCGCATCCAGCGCGGTCCCGAGGCCGGGCTCTACCACTACAAGACCGCCGGCGCCGGCGCGTGGGAGAAGAGCCACGAGTACGCGATCAATGCCGCCGCGCTCACCGCGTTGACCAGCGCCGGCGTCACCGACGACGCGTTGCACGCGCCGACCCTCGACTGGCTCGATCGAGCCTACGGCGAGATCTCCGACTACTACGCGACGCACTACTACTTCTGGTACGGCAACTACTACGCGTGCCAGGCCTTCTTCCAGGCGGGCGGCACGCGCTGGGACCGCTGGGTGCGACGCATCCAGGGCGACCTGGTCGCGCGCCAGGCGCTGGACGGCCGCTGGACGAACGACGTCGGTCCGGGCGACGTGTTCGCCACCGCGGTCGCCGCGCTCATCCTGCAGATCGACAAGCAGTACCTGCCGATCTTCCAGCGCTGATCACCGCGGCGTCCCGCGTGCCGTCGCGAGGTAGAGGTCGCAGTAGCGCCGATAGCAGCGCTCGCGGTCGTACTCGCGCTGCGCGCGCACGCGGTTCGCGGCGCCGCGCTCGACCCGCGCGCGCGGGTCGTCGAACGCCGCGTCCATCGCCCTACCGAGCGCGTCCGGATCGTCGGGCGGCACGATCCAGTCGGCGTTGCACGGATCGACCATCGCGCGCACGTCGCCGACGTCGGTCGCGACGACGGGCAACCCGGTCGCCATCGCCTCGAGCAGGGAGAGCGGCATCTGCTCGGTGCTGGACGAATTGAGAAAGACGTCGCAGCCCCGGTACTCCGGCGAAGTGTCGGTCACCATCCCGGCGAAGTCGACGCGGTCGGAGACGCCGCGCGCCCGTGCGAGAGCTTTGATCGCGCCGAGTTCGGGACCGTCGCCGACGACGCGCAGGCGCGCCGCGCTGTTGCATCGCGCACGCGCGAAGGCTTCGATCGCGAGCGCCTGGTTCTTCTCCTTGCGGAGGTAGCCGACCGCGACGAAGACCACCGGGCCGGCCGGTCGAGTGCCGGTCCGCGGCGCGTAGCGAACGCAATCGACACCGTTGGGGAGGTAGACGAGCGGCGGCTCGCGCAGGCGCCACTCCCGGGACGCGATCGCGTGCAGGTGGCGCGAGGGGACGATCACCCCGCCCGCCCGACTCAGCACCAGGCGCCGCGCGAGCACGCGGCGCCGCAGTTGCCTTTGCGCCTCCTCTTTGCCGAAACCGTCCTCGTGATGGACGACCGGACACAGCTTCCTGAAACGCGCCGCCATGGCCCATTCGATCGCGCCCCAGTTGTAGGTCAGCACGAGATCGGCGTGGAGGCGACGGATGACCGCGCGGATCGCCCGCAACCGACCCAACAGCCCTTGGGCCACCGGCGGCGGCTCGATCGTGAACTTCACGTCCGCCGGCATCCGAGCGAGGATCGCCGTGTCGCCGTCGAACGCGACGAAGACGTGCTCCACTTCGCGCGGGAGGAGCGCCGCGAGTTCGACGACCCGCTGCTCGCGCCCTCCGGAACCCATCGTCGGCGCCGCGTGCAGGAAACGCAGGGGCGCTCCAAGCACTCGTGGATCGGAACTGCCCATGTCGTGACGACGGAACTGCGCGCGGGCTCGGCTCTCGGCGATGTGCTGGCGAATCGGAGCCGCCTCGGTTCCGATCCGCACCCGACTATGGACGACCCGCAGACCTGCGTCCACTCTCGCGCCGCCGGCATTCTCGTGTTCGCGATCATCGCGGCGTTCGCTCCGTCGCTCTGCGCGCAAAAGTTCGGTCGCGAGACGCTGACCCTCGCCGATGTCCTCGACCGCGCGAAGGAACTCGCGCCGCAACTTCCCCGCGTGGGACTGCTTCCCGGCGAGACGACGGTCGTGTGGCAGGTCCAGGAGATGCCCGGTCGCGTCGAGGTCGTCGATCGCGTCGATCTGCGCACCCGCGGGACGACGCGCCTCTTCAACGGCATGACGCTGCGGATCGCGCTGCGCGCCGCCGGCTCGACCATCCCCGACGACGGCGCCGTGCCGCCGTTTTCGTTCCTGGAAGCCGATCGCGTGCGCGTCGAGACCGAGGACGGCGTGTGGGCGTGGCGCTTCGGCACCGTGAAGGCCGAACGCCTCCTGCCGCCCCTGCCGCGCGCGACCGCGGCGGCGATCGCGCCGGGTGACGTCGCCGTCGCGGGGATCGTCGACGCCGATCTGAAGGTCCTCGATGCCGCGGGCCGCGAGCAACGCGTGACCTGGGACGGCAAGGACCAGGAGCTCGAGTACGGCGGCGCCGCCCACCGCGCGGAGTTCGGCATCCACGGCGGACTGTTCTGGGATCGCGACGGCAACCAGCTCGCCTTCTATCGCGAGGACATGAAGGAGATCGCGCCGTACCCCTACGCCGACTACCGCGGGCTGGACGTCGCGCCGCGGCACGGTCGCTACCCGATGGCCGGTCGCACGCACTCGCGCGTGCAGGTCGGGATCTTCGACCGCCGCGACGGCTCGCTCCGCTGGCTGATGCGCGACGGCGATCCCGACGTCTACTGGACGAACGTCACCTGGGCTCCCGACGGCAAGTCGATCTGCGTCGCGCTCGTCACGCGCGACCAACAGCGCTGCGATCTCGTCGAGTTCGATGCCGCAACCGGCTCACCCCTGCGCACGCTGCTCACCGAAACCGACGAGCAGTGGGTCGAGCCCGAGCACGGGCCGATCTTCCTGCCCGACGGAACCGGCTTCCTGTGGTTCTCCGCGCGCAACGGTCATCGACAACTCTGGCGACACGCCCGCGACGGTGCGCCGCAGTGGCGCGAGACCGAGGGCAACTTCGACTTCCGCGAGTTCCTCGGCTTCACGGACGACGGCGCGTTCGCGCACGCGATGGCGAGCGGTCCGAACCCGCGGGAGAACCATCTGGTCCAGATCCGGCTGGGCCGACCCCAGCCGATGATCGCGCTCAACGCGCTGCCGAAGCAGACGATCCTCACGCAGTGGGCCCGCGGCTGGCACGAGTGCGAAGCGCGCGAGGACGGCGTCGTGATCGATCGCTGGTCGAACCTCCAGTCGCCGGGCATGGTCTCGTTGCTCACTCCCGGCGGCGGGCGTTGGATCGTCGGCGCGGCGCCCGACCCGCTGGTGCGCTACCAGATCGGCCGCAGCGAGTTCTTCACGGTCGAGACCGCGGACGGGGCCATGTTGCACGGCCACGCGATCCTGCCGCCGTTCCCCGATCGCCTGCGCAAGAGCCCGGTCCTCCTCTACGTCTATGGCGGCCCGAAGGCGCAACTCGTGCGCGACGTCTGGGGCGGCGGCGCGAGCCTCTGGCTCCAGTACATGGCGAGTCGCGGCTACGTCGTGCTCCGTTGCGACGGGCGCGGTTCGCCGTGGCGGGGAATCGAGTTCGAGCAGGAAGTGCACCGTCACCTGGGCGAGATCGAGGTCTTCGATCAGCTCAGCGCCCTCGACACCGCGTTGAAGTTGTTCCCCTTCGCCGACAAGGACCGCGTCGGCGTCCACGGCTGGTCGTACGGCGGCTACATGACCCTGCGCCTGATGACGCTCGCTCCGCAGCAGTTCGTCTGCGGCGTCGCCGGGGCGCCGGTCACGGATTGGCGGCAGTACGAGACCGGCTACACCGAGCGCTACATGGACCTCCCGGCCGAGAACGAGGACGGCTACGAGGCGTCGAGCGTGCTGCCGTTCGCCGAGAACCTGCGCGGGCGATTGCTCCTCGTGCAGGGCACCGACGACCGCACGGTCATGTGGAGCCAGTCGATGGCGTTCCTGCAGCGCTGCGTCGAGCACGGCAAGCGGGTCGACTTCCTCCCGTACCCGATGCAACAGCACGGGCTCGGCGGCGCGGCGCGCCGGCACTTCCTGGAGCGGATGACGAGTTGGTTCGAGGAACTGCTGCCCCCGCCGCCGCAAGAAGCCCCGCGCGGCGTACTCCCCGGCGTGCCCGGCTCCGCGGTTTCCGACAAGTCCGAAGACGCGGGGCGATGAATCCTTGGGCCCGTAGTCCGCAGAATCCCCGCGCCGCGCGAGGATTCGGAGGACGAAGGGCCCCAGCAAAGAGGAGCGGCCGAGGCCTTCTGGTCGTCGCGTCAGCGACGACGCTGGCAGCCCGGATGGGCTGCGGCCTCGGCCGCGATGGGTTGGCCCGCTGCGCCCGTCGCGCTACGGTTCCGCGCCTGCGTCGGGCCGTAGCTTAGTCTGGTAACGCGCCTGGTTTGGGACCAGGAGATCGCTGGTTCGAATCCAGTCGGCCCGATCCGCCCGCTCGCCGCGATCGGCCCGTTGCCAGGAGAGTCATCGCGACGCGCGTCTCGTGCCTCGCCTGCGACGGTCCTGCGGATTGTCGGACGGGGTTCTCGGCGCCACACTGCGCGCGCCGCCCTCTCCGCTGCGCCGACGTCCCCGCGGCGCGAACCCGACGTTCCCTCCCATGCGACGATCCCTCTTCACGGTCGTCGGCGCCGCCCTCTGCGCGTCGCCGCTGCTCTTCTCCACCCCGCTCACCGCGCAGGAAGCGCCTCAGCCGGGCGAACGCGTGCCCGCGAGCGCAATCTCGCCGCTCGTCCTCGAACCGATGTCGGTCGTCCTCGAGCGCGAACGCACCGCGGTGCATTCGCCGCGCGTGCACGGCCTCTGGAACGGCGAGGACGGTCGCTGGATCGTCCCGCCGGAGACGGCGCGCACGCCGACCCACTCGGGAACC
>JACRLW010000058.1:0-13743 GCA_016235155.1 Planctomycetota bacterium | reverse complement strand
GGTCCGCGGATGGGGCTGGGCTTCGGTCGGCTCGTCGACGTCGACGACTTGTGGCTCGCGGGCCACGGCGGAACCGCGGCGCCCGCGGTGCGCGTCGTCGGGTTCCGCGCAGGTGTCGAGGTACAGCGGAGCGCGTGGCTCGGACTCGGCGCGGAGTCGCAGCGCGTCGCACTCGGCTTCGCGGGCATCGACCGCGTCGAGTTCCAGATCACCGGCGTCGTCGGTCGCGCTGGTTGGATCGCGCTGGACGACCTCCGCTTCGCTCCGCACGGCCAGCCGAACGCGGCGGTCGTCGTCGACTTCGAGGACCTCTCGTTCCGCACGACGCTCAGCGGTTCGCGCTACCGCGGACTCGACTGGGAGACCGGCCGCGGCTTCCGCCTGCCGATCGACGATTCCGACGTGATCCACGCGCCGATCAACCCGTCGCGCGACGACGGCGACCCGGTCGCCGAGGAGAACAGTGTCCCAGGGATGACTGCCGGCCTCACGCCGACGCCCGTGACGGTGTGGGAGAACTTCGTCGGCCCGATGCGCGGTGATCCGGGCGCGGGCTTCATCCCGCCCGACTCGTGCGGTGCGGTCGGCCCCGACCACTACCTCTCGATCGTCAACACCAACCTGTCGGCCTTCACCAAGACGACCGGTGCGCGCGTGCTGAACGTGAGCCTGAACTCGTTCTTCGGTTCGACCGGCACGACCGGCGACCCGCGCGCGGTGTGGGACCCGCACGCCGGACGTTTCATCGTCCTCGCGACGACCTTCAGCGGCGGGTCCTTGATCTACATCGGCGTCTCCCGGACCGCCGACCCGACCGGCGCCTGGTTCAAGTTCAACTTCAACACCGCGCAGGGCACCGACGCCGGCAAGTGGCCCGACTACCCGACGCTCGGCGTCGACGCGCGCGGCATCTACACGTCGGCGTACATGGTCGGCACCGGCAGCCTGATGACGATCTGGGCGATCGACAAGGCGCCGCTCGTCGCTCCGGCGCCGAGCCTCGGCACGATCACCGCGTTCCGCAGCCTGACCTGGGAAGGCGCGATCCAGCCCTGCGTGACCTACGGTGATCCGGGTGCCGAGTGGTTCGTGTCGCGCGCGTCGTCGACGTCGCTGCGCCTGCGCCGCGTGAACCCGCCGCTGACCGCGCCGACGCAGCAGAGCGTCGCGTTGATCACGGTCCCGAGCCACTCGTCGCCGCCGCTCGCGCCGGCGCTCGGCAGCTCTCCCGGACTCAACCCGATCGACACCCGGCCGATGAACGCCGTGTTCCGCAACGGTTCGGTCTGGACGATCCACGGCGTCTCGTCGGGGGGTCGCGCCGCGTGCCGCTGGTACGAACTCGACGTCTCGCCGACCGTGCTCGTCCAGAACGGCACGATCACCGACCCGTTGTGGCACTACTACTTCGGGTCGATCGCCGTCGACGCCGCGGGCAACGTCGGACTCGGCTTCAGCGGCAGCCACGCAGGCGTCTACGCCTCGACCTTCGTCACCGGCCGGCACGCGACCGATCCGTCGGGCACGAACGCTCCGCCGATCATGACCAAGGCCGGCGAGGGTGCGATCAACCACGTCGACGGCTCCGGCCGCAACCGCTTCGGCGACTACAGCCACATCAACGTCGACCCGGTCGACGACCTCGGCTTCTGGACGATCCAGGAGTACGGCGGCACGAGCAACAACTGGAAGACGTGGATCGCGCGCTTCGGCTACGAGACCGTGCTCTACGGCGATGGCCTCGCAGGCACGACCGGCGTGCCGACGCTCGCGACGACTGCGCGACCGAAGATCAACTCGACGGTCACGCTGCGGATGGGCAACTCGGTGGGCGCCGCGACCGGCTGCGTGCTCGTGATCGGCGTCGCAACCTCGGCGGTCCCGATCCTCGGCGGCACGCTGCTCGTCGCGCCGATGATCACCGAGGGCGTCGCCTTGCCGAGTCCGTCGGGCACGATCGGCATCCCCTACCCCAACTCGCCGGCGCTCGTCGGCCAGCCGGTCTACTACCAGACCGTGCAGATCGACGCGGGCGCGGCGCAGGGCCTCTCGTTCAGCCGAGGCCTCGAAGTCCGGGCCGATTCGCGCTGACGCGCCGGCAGCGCGGCAGCACGCGCGCCGCCCAGGCGCACGACGCGACCAACAGCGCGGCGGCGGCGAACCCGAGCCAGCGCGTCCGGTGGAGCGGATCGATCTCCGCCGCGGCGCGCAGGCACATCGCGGCCGCACACGACAGCGCGGTGGCCCACGCGAGTGCACCGGCCGGCGCACGCGCGACGTGCGCCGCGACGACGAGCACGAACGGCGCGACGCCGCCCGCATACGCGACGTGCAGTCCCAGCCGCGGCCATGCGGAAAAGGCGCCGGCGAGCAACCCGAGCGGGACGGCCCAGCACGCCAGGCGCACCGTGATCGCGTCGACGCCGCGCGGCAGCGGTGCCAGCAGGCGGAGCGGCCGCGCCGACACGCCGAGCAACAGCAGGCCGCGCACCGTGTGTCCGACCCGGTAGTCGAGAAGGACCTCGACCGCGAACGTCCCCACGAGCGCGGCGGCCGCGATCCCCGAGAGCGAGGTCGACCGCCGCGTCGCTCCGAGCGGCGGTGCCGCGCCTTCGAGTTCCGGAACGGCCACCGTGCCGGCGCCGAGCATCAGCGCGAGGACCGTCCCCTGCGTGACGCAGAGCTTGCCGAACTCGTGCCACGCGAAGAACTCGCGCCCGAGCGCTCCGCCGATCCCCGTGAACACCGCGCCGAACAGCGCGATCGAGAACGCGTGCGCGAACCAGATGAGTCCCGCGGGAGCGGACCGCGCCGCGCGACGCAGGCGCGTGACGGCGAACGCGAGCATCGCGACGGCGAGCACGACGAAGGCGCTCTCCCCCTGGCTCACGGCGCCCTGGTGCACGGCGACGATCGTGCCGAAGGTGCCGACGGCGCCGATCACCAGCAGCAGCCGCGACGCCGGCGCGGTCGCCGTGTGCGCCGGGATCATGGTCAGCAGGAAACCGAGCGCGAACGCCAGCACGAAGCCCTGCGTCTGCGCGATGCCGTGGAAGACCGAACTGCCGTCGCTCGACCAGCCGAGCGCGAAGATCACCCAGTGCGACGCCCCGGCCCACAGGCACAGCAGGCCGATCGGGAAACACACGCGCCACGGTTCCGCGGCGAACGACGTGCCGCGGCTCATCGCAGCGCGAACTCCTCGACGACCGCGTAGTGCGAGCCTTCCGGCCGCCGTTCGCTCGACCACAGCGTCGCGCGGTCGATCGGCGGGAAGGTGACCGCGACGGCGTCGGACCGATGCGCGACCGCGGCCTCGAGCGCGCGGAGGTTGCGCTGCCCGCGTACGCGTCCGAGCGTGACGTGCGCATGGAAGGGTCGCGCTTCGCGCTTGATCCCGAGCGGCTCGAGGACCTGGGCGATCGAGGTCGCGAGCGCCGTCGTCGCATCGAGCGCCTCGCGCGGGCCCGCGACGCCCGCCCACACGACGCGCGCCGGACCTCGCGCCGGGAAGCGGCCCAGGCCGGCGAGACCGAGCGGCAGCGGGGCGGGCCAGGGCATCGCGCGCAGGGCACCGCGGATCGCCACCGCAAGGTCCGGCCCGACCTCGCCGACGAAGACCAGCGTGACGTGCAACTGATCGACCCGCGTCCAGCGGACGTCGGCGTCGAGTTCGCGCAGCGCACGCAGTTCGACGGCCAGCGCGTCGCGCGCGGGATCCGGCAACGGAAGACCGACGAAGAGTCGGAGGCGAGCGCGAAGGTCGTCCACGCGCGCATCATTCCAGGCCCGCGGGCTGCGCGACACGCCGACTTGCGGCCGCCCCGTCCGGCGGTTCTCCTCGCGCCGTGGTCGAGATCGAGATCGGCGCGGACGACGCCGGCCAGCGCGCCGATCGCTGGCTGCGTCGCTTCCTGCCCAACGCGCCGCTCGCGCTCGTGCACCGGCTCCTGCGTCAGGGTGCCGTGCGCCAGCGATCGAAGCGCCTGCGCGCCGCCGACCACCTCGACGCGTCGACCGTGGAACTCGAGCTCGCCCCGGCGCGCCTCGCCGAACTGCGCGGGACCCGGCGATCGCACGTCGCGCGCGCACCGGCGGGCGTCGCGCCGCGGATCGTGCACGAGGACGACGCCCTGCTCGTCGTCGACAAGCCCGGCGGACTCGCCGTGCAGCCCGGCAGCGGACTCGACGACGAACACCTGCTCGCCTGGATCGACGCGCACGTCGCGAGCACGCGGGATCCGCGGTCCACCTTCCGGCCGGCGCCCGCGCACCGCATCGACCGCGGCACCTCGGGCCTCGTGCTGATCGGCAAGTCCGCTGCCGCGGCGCGCGCGCTCGCCGCAGCGTTCCGCGAGCATCGCGTGCAGAAGACCTACCTCGCCGTCGTGCGGGGAGCGCCCGCTCCGGCCGCGGGCGTGATCGACCTGCCGCTCGACGTGCGCGATCGGGGCGCGGGTGCGCGCAAGTCCGAGATCGCGAAGCTCGGCCGCGACGCGCGCACGGAATACCGCACGCTGCGGAGCGCGACGGTCTGGACGCTGCTCGAAGTCGTGATCGAGACGGGGCGCACGCACCAGATCCGCGCGCACCTCGCGGAACTCGGCCATCCGATCGCGGGCGACGACCGCTACGGGGCGGTCATGCCGCGCGCCGTGCGGGTCCTGCCGCGCGGTCGCATCGGCCTGCACGCGGCGCGGCTCGCGTTCGCGCACCCGATCACCGGCGCCGGACTCGTCCTGGACGCGCCGCTGCCCGACGACCTCGAAAGACTCGTCACCGCAACGCGGCGCTGAGCCGGATCACCAGTTCCCGCAGCGGGCGCCCGGCGTCTTCGAGGTTCGCCATCAACGCGACGACCGTGCGGTCGTCGCGATCGATCCAGAGCATGGTGCTCACCTTGGGCTGGGCTCCGCCGTGCGAGACGATCCGGTGGCCGTCGAGTTCGTCGACGCGGAAGCCGAGGCCGTAGCCGGTGCCGGCCCCGTCCCGCGTCGTCTGCGCGGTCCACGCCGACTCGAGCGTCTCGCTCCGCAGGAGCACTCCGTCGAGCAGGCCTCCCGCGAAGCGCACGAGATCCGAAGGCGTGCCGCACAGTCCGCCGCCCGGGACCTTGTTGGTCACGTCGACCGGGATCGCGTTGCCCAGCGCGCCGTCGCGCTTCACGTAGCCCTGCGCGCGATGCCGCACGATGCGCAGCGCGTCGTCGACGACGAGCGTCGCGCAGCCGGCCGGTTCGACGATCTCGCTCCGCAGCAGTTCGCCGAACTCCTTCCCCGCGGCCGCGACCATCGCCGCACCGGCGGGCGTGTAGCCGTAGGTCGAGTAGTGATGACGCACGCCCGGATCCGCGACCAGCGGGTCGTCCGCGAAGATCGCGAGCGCGTCCGCGACGCTCGAGTAGTGCCGGTTCGACGCGATCTCGCCGCCGCGGTAGTGGCGGATCCCGCCGAGGTGCGCGAGCAGCTGCCGCGTCGTGACCGCCTGCTCGCGCGCCGGGAAGCGCGGCACGAGTTCGCTCACGTTCCGATCGAGGTCGAGCACGCCGCGCTCCATCAACCGCAACGCGATCACCGCGGTGATCGGCTTGCTGATCGACGCGAGCCGGAACACCGTCCGCTCGGTGACCGGCACGTCGTTCTCGAGGTCCGCGATGCCGCGGCCGACGTCCAGGATCGTCCCGTCCCTGGTCCGCACGGCGGCGCCGAGTCCGGGGATGCCCGCGGCGGCGCGCGCTTCGTCGACCATCGTCCCGAGCTGTCCGCGCAGCGCTTCGTGCGATGCCTCCTGCGCCGGCAACGAGACCGCGACCAGGGCGAGGACGATGGTCGCCCACGACACGCACGCGAGGCGTCGGATCATGGCGCGCGATGATGGTGGCCTTGCGCGCGCGGGTCGAGCCTCAGCCCGTGACGAACTCGATCTTGCCGCCGGGGAGGAAGTAGAGGATCAGCATCGTGCCGCCGCGCACGGTCGGGACGTGGGTCGTGTCCCGGCCGTAGACGGTCCAGCCCTCTTGGTTGCCGTCGAAGCGCGGATCGCCCTCGAGTGCGAAGCAAAGGTCGATCTCGCCGTCGGGATGGCGGTGCTTCGGACCCGGCCCCTGCATCCAGACGGCGTCGATCGAGAAGCCGAGCACGTCCTTGGCGACGCGGCCGAACTTGATGCCCGCGTTCTCCTTCGGCACGAGCCAGCCCTCGCGCAGGCCCTCCTCGGCGGCGGCGCGGATGCTCGCGACGAGTGCGTCGCGCAGCGGCAGGTCCCGTTCGAGCTGCGCGCGCAGCGCCTCGGCGTCGCCGAGGTCCTTGCCGGCCAGCTTCTGCACGAGCGGAGTGACGAGCGAGACGAACGCTTCCTTGCTGCCCATGGCGGACGGGTTCCTTCAGCGCAGGCCCAACAGGAGTTCGGTGACGAGTTGGTCGAGCTGCTCGTACCGGAGGCCGCGCGCGGCGCATGCCTCGCGGTCGAGCTTCGCGGCGAGCAGGCGCTTCGCGCCGTCCTTCGAGTACGGCCCGAGCAACGCCGCGGCGGCGGGGTCCTGCGCGCCGATCTCGGCGAGCAGCCCTTGGATCTCCTGGTCCTGGCGCATGCGCTTGCTCTTCTGCGCGAGCGCGAGGTAGGTCCGCATGCAACCGCGCGCGAAGTCCTTCACGCCGGCGACGTCCTCCGTGCGATAGGCGTGTGCGTCGAAGTGGCGCGGGCCCTCGTAGCCGCACTCCTCGAGGAATCGCACGAGGAAGAACGCACCCTTGAGGTCGCTCGAGCCGAAGCGCAGGTCCTGGTCGTAGCGCGGCCCGGCCTGGTCGTTGAGGTCGACGTGGAAGAGCTTGCCGGCGTCGTGCGCCTGCGCGAGCGCGTGCACGAAGGACAGCCCCGCCATGCGCTCGTGGGCGACCTCGGGGTTCACGCCGACCATCTCCTGGTGCTCGAGCGTCGCGATGAAGCCGAGCATCGCGCCGGTCGTCGGCAGGTACAGGTCGCCGCGCGGCTCGTTCGGCTTGGCCTCGAGCGCGAAGTGCATCCGGTAGCCGCGGTCGCGGCAGAAGCTCGTGAGCCAGTTCAGCGCGTCGCGAAAACGCCGCAGCGCGAGCACCGGGTCCTTGCTCGCTTCGCTCTCGACGCCCTCGCGCCCGCCCCAGAACACGTAGGTCGTCGCACCGAGTTCGACGCCGAGTTCGATCGCGCGGGCGGTCTTCTGCAGGGCATAGGCGCGCACGCGCGCATCGTTGGCGGTGAAGGCGCCGTCCTTGAAGGCCGGATCAGAGAAGAGGTTGGTCGTCGCCATCGGCACGACGATCCCGTGGTCGCTCAGCGCCTGCTTGAACTCGGCGACGATCGCGTCGCGCTTCTTGCCGCTCGCATCGCGCGGGACCAGGTCCTCGTCGTGGAGATTGACGCCCCAGGCGCCGACCTCGGCGAGAAGCGCCACGATCTCGGTCGGCTTCAGGATCGGACGGACCGGCGGGCCGAAGGGATCGCGGCCGGGATTGCCGACCGTCCACAGGCCGAAACTGAACTTGTGCTCGGGACGCGGCTCGAGCGCCGCGGACTTGGGTTTGGCTGCCATCTCGGGGGCGGGGAGCATAGCTCCTGTCCCGCCGACCCGAAGCGACGCACACGCTCACCGCGCAGCGGCGAAAGCAAAGGCGCCGAGATCCGCGGCACCCGGGTCGATGCGCGGGACGCTGCGCGCGACATCGAGGTACTCGAACGCGGGCGCGAGTGCGACACCGTAGGCGCTGCCCGGCGGCAGTCCGGCGTCGATCGCCGGCGAGCCCGGCACGAGCCGATAGTCGAAGGCCGCGCGATCGACGAAGCCCGGACTCGACGAGACGAGGTTGTCCAGCTGCGTCCCGGCGCCGCTCAGCACGGTGCCGGTTCCGCAGAACACGTTGTTGACCAGCTGCGCGGTGCCGGCGACGGCGCGGACGAAGGTCGCGGTGTGCCGGTCGTTGACGACCGTGTTGTGCGCGACGTAGAGCTCGTCGATCGGATGCACGCCGTGGCTCTCCTCCGCGAACGAGATCACCGTCTCGTTCGACGAGGCGACGCCCTTCTGGATCACGTTGCCGACGAGGATCGCGATCCCGCCGTCGGGGACGTCGACCACGTAGCTCGAAGTGCCGGCGCTCGAGTCGACGAGACGCGACCAGAAGATGCGCGTCTGCGCGGCACGGCTCTGGGTGAGATCGCCGCAGAGGAAGCCGGTCTGGTTCCTGATGAAGCGACAACCGCGCGCGACGAAGTACCCGCCCTCGAGTCGGATGCCGGCGCCGTTGCCGTCGCGCACGCGGCAGCCTTCGAACGCGATGCCTTCGACCGTCGTGCGCGAACCCTGGATCACCCAGATCGCCTTGTCCTGCGCCGAGTTGCCGGCGGCCACCAGCAACACCTCGCCGCCGGACGCGACGAGGCGCAGGTCGTTCCGCGTCCAGACGGCGACGTCGCCGCGATACTCGCCGGCGTCGATGCGGACGACGTCGCCGTCGCGCACGACGGCTGCCGCCTCGCTCGGAACACGCAGGGCTCGCCCCGGTCCAACGCGCAACGCGGTGTCCTGGCTGGCATGGACATCGATCCGATCCGGGGCACTCGCCACGATGCGATCGTCGACCACGAGGGACGCCACGTAGTCCCCGGCGAGATCGCAGAGGAAACTCGGCGTCGCGGACTCCGGATCGTCGAGAGCCGCCGCGCTGCCCGCCGGGCGCTGGACCAGTTCCCAGCGGAACCGCAGCGGATCGCCGTCGGGATCCGAACTCGAAGTAGCGTCCAGCCTGACGACGTCGGACTCGAGAACCGTGCGGTCGTCGCCGGCCGCGGCGATCGGCGGATGGTTGCCGCGGGCGCCGCCACCGACGGACGAGCCGGTTCCGGCGGAACATGCCGCAGCGAACGCGAGGAACAGGGTGCAGAGCGGATGGTGTGTCGAAGAACGCGACATGGGTGGCGGATCGATTCGAGATGGTGGTTCGTCGAATCCATCGACGGATGCGACGCTCGATCCGGTCGGCATGTCGGGATTCGCGACGGTGCACGCGGCGAGGGCGACCGCGTCGGCACGTCCGCGCGTCTCGTGGTGAGACACGCGACAGGATGGCGGCGCGGAAGTGGTCCGAGGCTCGACGACCTCGGCTGCGATGGAAGACCTGCGATCACGACCGACCGCCGCGCGCCAGCCATCCTGTCCGAACGCTACGAAGTCTGCCAGGGCCGGTGGCCGCGCTCGCGCGCGGATCGGTGCGCGTCACGCACGGTCAACCGTGGAGCGCAAGGCACCGCTGCGTATCGATCGCAATGGCCGGTGCGAGTCGCGCAGCTATCGTGCGCGCGTGCAACGAGACGCGACCGTCGACCTGCCCTCGCTGCGGCTCGCGATCCGCACGCTTCCCGACGGACTGGTCGACGCGGACCTCGTCCTCGCCGAGGCGGGTGCGCTGCTCGCATGGGCTGCCGTGTCCGGGGCGGCGACGCGGCCGTGGCTCCTGGTCGAAGACGACAAGCTCGCGGTCGGCGCCGAGATTGCGCCGGACCGCGTGCTGCCGCCGGGAATCCTCGAGTACCGCATGCCGGCCGGTCGCTACGCGATGCGCCTCGTCGAACCGATCGCCGTCGACGAACTGCGCCGCGCTGCGAAGGAATTCGGCGCGGCGGGCCGAGCGTCGTGCGGCCGGATCGACGACGCCGGCTGCGTCGCCCTGTACGTGCCGGCGCGCGACGCCTGATCTCCGCGCTTCACCCGCCGCCCTTGCGACGCAGAGCGACCTCGCGGTTCCGCTTCGCTCCGTCGAAGTCCGGCCGCTTCTCGAGGACCGCGTCGTAGTCGGCGATCGCGGCGTCGAAGTCGTCGAGGTGGTAGCACGCGTTGCCGCGGTTGAAGAGCAGCGTCCAGCGGGCGGGATGCTCGCCGAGGAGATCGATAGCCTTGGTGAAGTCGGCACGCGCGCCGGCGTGGTCCTCCCGCTTCGTCTTCACGTCGCCGCGATCCGACCACGACTGTGCGACCTCGGGCGCGAGTTCGATCGCCTTGTCCTGGTCGGCGAGCGCCTCGTCGAGTTTGCCGCTCAGTTCGTGCACGACGCCGCGACGGTTCCACGCGAACGCGAAGCCAGGGTCGAGTTCGATCGCCTTGTCGAGGAACGCGAGCGCGTCCTTCGGCGAGTCGGGTGTCGCCGCGAGCTTCGCGGCGCCGAGCTTCGCCCAGAGGCGGCCGCAGGTCGGGTCCTCGACGGTCGCCGCCAGGAAGTCGAGGATCGCGCCCTTGGCGTCCTGCTGGAGCCGCGCGTCGCCGCGCGCCTCGTAGTTCGCCGCCGTCGTTTCGCCGCCGTCGATCGCCTTGGTCAGGCGTTCGATCGCCTGCTCAGGAGTCTCGGCGAGGCGCCGCAGCGACTCGGCGAGGTCCGCCGCCGCGCGCTTCGCCTCATCCTCGGCCTCCGCGAGTTCGCGCGTCGCCTGGGACTGCTCGCGCAAGGATTCGCCGAGCTCGCCCGACACCCGGCGCACTCCGGCCCAGGCGCGGTCGGCGTCGAGTTCCTCGGCGTTCGACAGGTCGGCGGCGGCCGACGGGACCTTCGGGTCGATCTCGTGGGCCTTCGCGTAGTCCGCGCGCGCGCGATCCTCGTCGCCCGCGAGTCGGTGTGCGCGCGCGCGACCGAGCCGGTGTTCGACGTGCGTCGGCTCGAGCGCGATCGCTTCGTCGAAGGCGGCGATCGCCGCCGCGTGTCGGCCGAGTTCGAGTTCGCAGTCGCCGATCGCCGCGCTCCGTTCGGCCGGTTCGATGCCTTCGGACACGATCTGCCAGTCCGCGAGTGCATCGGCCCAGCGCTTCGCGTGCCCGAACAGGCGCGCGCGCGCGATCCGCGCCTCGGACGCGCCGTTGGCGAGTTCGAGCAGCCGCGTGCGGTCGGCGATCGCCTCGTCGAAGCGCTCGAGTGCGGCGAACACGTCGGCGCGTGCGGCGAGGGCGTCGCGGTGATCGTGCTCGCGGCGCAGCGCCGCATCCAGATCGCGCAGCGCGGGCTCGTGCCGTCCCGCGCTCACGAAGTGCTTCGCCCGCAGGACGCAGGCCGACGGCTCGTCGTGGCCGAGCGCCGACGCGCGGTCGAGGTCGGCGAGCAGCGCGTCCTTCTCGGACTCCTCCGCGAACGCGAGCCCGAGCGCGCCGCTCGCGAGCTTGCACATCCCCCGCCGATGCCAGGCCTCGGCGCAGTTCGCGTCGACCTCGATCGCGCGTGAGTAGTACGCGATCGCGCGGCCGTTCTCTTGCGCGAAGAACAGCCCCGGCCGCGCCGGGCGCTTCTCCTCCGCGATGCCGCACTGGACCCACGCCGTCGCGTCACGTGGGTCGAGGCGCGCCGCGTGACGGAAGTCGTCGATCGCGTCGTCGAGCAGGTCGCTCGGGTCGTCGCCGGTGACGAGTGCCAGGATCGCGACCCCGCGGTCGAAGAAGAGCCGTGCATCCTGGGGCTCGTCCCCCGCCTCGCGGATCCGCGCGTGCAGCGCGATGAGTTCGCGCGGGAACGGCAACGGTTGCAGGTCGGTCGCCAGCGCCGTCGCGCGGGCACGCGACGCCTCCGCTTCGGCTTCGCGGCCCATCGCGAAGAGCACCTTGGCACGCTGGCGGTGCGCGAGGGCGTTCGCCTCCGCGAGGCGCAAGGACGCGTCGCAGTCGAGCAGCGCGTTGTCGTAGGCGCCGAGGCGGCGGCGCATCGCCGCACGCAACAGCAGCAGTTCCGGGTGCATCTCGTGGATCGGGCCTTCGGTCACCGACTCGCAGGCGGCGATCGCGGTCTTCAGGTCGGCGATCGCCTCGCCGACCTCGCCGAGCCCGTCCCAGGCCAGCGCGCGGTTCGCGAACGCGCCGGGGATGTCCTGGTGGCGGCGGATCACCGCATGGAATTCGTCGAGCGCGAGTTGCCAGTCCTCCGCGTCGAGCGCCTTGGTGCCCGCGTCGAAGTGCTCCTCGATGCTGCGGAACGGGATCTCCCTCGGCTGCGGACCGGGACGGGCTTCCTCGATCGGCTCGGCGGGCGGAGACCGTTCTTCGCGCGGTGCGGGCGCGGCGGGTTCGGGATCCGGGGCGGCGTCGGGCGCGGCGCATGCCAAGCAGAAGAAGGGGGCGAGGACCCAGGACAGAGCGGGACAGCGAGGGATCGGGACCATGCGGTGGTATCGGCGGCGAGGGTACGAGCCCACGACTCGGGACTTCCATCGTCCGGTGAAATAGGTAAAGCTCCTCCTGATTGCCGCTTTCACCATCTGACCGGAGCCGAACTTTGCTGATCCGCGCTTGGACCGTCCAAACCCCCGGCCAACCCATGACTTGCGTCGAGCGGGAGGAACAGCCTGGTCAGGGGGAGGTCCTCGTCCAGGTCGCGGGCTGCGGGGTCTGCCACACCGACCTCGGCTTCCACTTCGAGGGCGTCCCGACCCGCCACCCCTTCCCCCTGACCCTCGGCCACGAGATCGCCGGGACGGTGATCTCGACCGGTCCGGGCGCCGAGCACTGGTCCGGCCATGCGGTGGTGGTACCGGCGGTCATCCCCTGCGGCGAGTGCGCCGCCTGTCGCGCCGGCCGCGGTTCGGTGTGCCCGAAGCAGATCTTCCCGGGCAACGACGTCCACGGCGGCTTCGCGAGTCACGTGCGGGTCCCCGCGCGCGGGCTCTGCCCGGTGCCGGACCTGAGCGACCTGCGGGTGAACAAGGCGGGGATCGACCTCGCGGCGCTCTCGGTCGTCGCCGACGCGGTCACGACCCCCTTCCAGGCGATCCAGCGGAGCGGACTCGCCGCGTCCGATCTCGCGATCTTCGTCGGCGCGGGCGGCGTCGGCGGCTTCGGCGTGCAGATCGCCGCGGCGCGGGGTGCACAGGTCGTCGCGATCGACGTCAGCGAATCGCGGCTCGCCTTGATGCGCCAACACGGCGCCGCGCTCACGCTCGACGCGAAGGCGCTCGACTTCAAGGCGATCCGCGCGGCGATCAAGGACTTCGCCAGGCAGCACCGCATCGACGGTTTCCGGCAGCGCATCTTCGAGACCTCCGGCACGGCGGCCGGACAGACCACCGCGTTCGGCCTGCTCGAGCACGGCGGCCATCTCTCGGTCGTCGGCTTCACGCCCGACAAGGTCACGCTGCGGCTGTCGAACGTGATGGCGTTCGACGCGACGGTCCAGGGCAACTGGGGTTGCCTCCCCGAGCACTACCCGGCGGTCGTCGAGCTCGCCGTCGCCGGCAAGGTCCGCATCGAACCGTTCATCGAGCGCCGGCCGCTCGACTCGATCAACCAGACCTTCGAAGACCTCCGCGAGCATCGGCATGGCCGAGCCCGTGGCCTAGATCGCGGCGTGAATCTGGTCGAGCACGTGGCAAAGGGTGTTTTGGGTCCTTTGGGTCAGATGGGTGTAGACCATGGTCGTGGTCAGGCTCTCGTGCCCGAGCAGTTCCTGGATCGTGCGCACATCGACGCCGGATTCGAGCAGGTGCGTGGCGTAGGAATGACGCAGCGTGTGCACTGAGGCATGTTTCGGGATGCCGCTTTCACGAACGGCCGAGCGCAACGCCCGCTGCAGGTTCGAGGCATCGATCGGCCGCCCGACCACCCGTCCCGGAAAGAGCCACTGTTCCGGTTCGCTCTGGCTGAAGAACTCGCACAGCAGCAGTCGGGTTGCCTCAGGCAGAGGAACGTAGCGGTCCTTGCCGCCCTTGCCGTTTCGCACCCGTACCTGCCGGCGCTCCAGATCGATG
>JACRLW010000057.1 GCA_016235155.1 Planctomycetota bacterium | reverse complement strand
CCTTGCCGCTCGCCAGGCGGATGACTTCCTGCGTGCGGCCTTCGAGACGACCCATCACCGGGAATGGGCAGCGGGCGTGGGGCTCGCGACGCGTCGCGAGGTCGCCGCAGTCGTAGCGGAGGAACGGCATGACCTCGTTGTGGAGGTTGGTCAGAACCACGCGCCCGCATTCGTCCTCGGCGCACGGCGATCCGTCCGCGCGCAGCGTCTCGAAGACGACCAGATCGGTGTGGACGACGAAGCTGGTCGGGTCGCCGGGAGGGCTCTGCGCGCACCAGAACTTGAACTCGCGCTGGCCGTAGCGGTTGGCGATCGGCGCCGCAAAGCACTCCTCGAGGACGCGGCGTCGCTCCGGCGTGAGCGTCTCCGCGATCGTGATGACGGCGCGAAGCGGCCGGCGCGGGCGCCATCCGTCGGCGAGTAGTTGTTCAGCGAGCACGGCGAGCGTCGAGGTGTACCCGAGCAGGTAGACCGGCGCGAAGTCGTCGATCAAGGAGCGCAGGCGCTCCGGCGTCGCCTCGAGCGTGACCATCCGGCGCAGCGTCGTGCGTTCGCCGACCGGCAACGGTGGGTCCGCGGCGAAAGGACCTTGGAGGCGGACACTGCGGTCGAACGGGTCGAGGCCGTAGATCGAGTCGAAGAACAGGTGACTCGCGAAGACGACCGGCATCGCCTGGCGGTCGAGCACGAACGTGAACGGGTCGCCGGTCGAACCCGATGTGCGGTAGGGGATGCGTCGATGCTCGTCGATCCCCTCGGCGAGGAAGTGCTCGATCGGGCGGGAGCGGAACACGGGCTTGTCGACGACCGGCAGACGGACGAGGTCGTCGACGCCCCGCACGTCACCGGCGCACATGCCGAGTCCACGCGCGGCCTCGCGCCAGAACGGCACGCGGGTGATCGCATGCGCGACGATCGCGCGCGTGCGAGCCTGCTGTCGCGCGCGCAGTTCGTCCGCGGACATCGCGAGCGTCGAACGGAACTCGGCGAGTCCGCGCGTGAAGCGCCGGCCGACGAGTCCACGCGCGACCGCGAGACCGGCGCGAGCGAGGAGCGACGGGGCGCCGGGTTTCGGGTTCGACATCGGGAACTGCGGGAGCCTACCGGGTCCCCCTATCGACACGATCAGGGAGCCGGCTTCCGTCGGGCTCACGCAATGTCGGCGAGATGCGCGGGCGGCGGGGCTCCGGGCGGCGTGTCGAGGAACAGCCGCGCCCAGACCTCGGCCATCAGCATCGCCCAGATCCGGAACGACCAGACGCGGTGCGCGATGAACGGAGCGCCCGCGCGCGGGCGGCCGTCGCGCAGGGCGCGCACGCGGCGTGGGTCGAAGAAGCCGCGCGCGGCGACCTTGTCGTCCGGCATCAGGCGATCGCACATCGCTTGCAGCGTGTCGACGAGGCGCTGGTCGAGACGCATCTGGAAGCCGTGCTTGCGGCGCTCGACGATCCGCTGCGGCAACAGCGGACGGAGCGCTTCGCGCAGCAACCACTTCTCGACGCCGCCTTTGCGGTGGAGGTCGCCGGGGAACGTCGCGGCGAGTTCGACGACCTCGCGCCCGAGAAACGGCACGCGCAGTTCGAGCCCGTGCGCCATGCCGGTGGCGTCCGCGCGCTTGAGCGAGAGTTCGGGGAGGTACGTGCGCTGGTCGTGGTTGAGTGCGCGTTCCAGCGCACGCTCGCGCGGGAGTCCGCGCAGCGGCGGTTCCGCGGCGCGAGGCAGCGGGTCCTTCATCGGCGAACCGGCGAGGTGACCGAACGCCACACGGGACGCGAGCGCGCCGAGCAGGTGCCGCGGCTGCCGGTCGGCGTACATGTAGACCCGCTCGTAGAGCGCGGCGCGGAGACCGGGGGTGAGTGGTCGCGCGCGATCGAAGATCCGGTAGCGGTCGTAGCCGGCGAACAACTCGTCCGCGCCCTCGCCGACGAGGAGCACCTTCACGTGCTTGCTCGCCGCCTCGTAGTTGAGGTGCATCTGCACGATCTCCATCTGCCCGAGCGGTTCCTCCAAGAACCACATCACCCTGGGCAGGAGGTCGAGCACGTCCTCCGACTCGATCATGATCTCGTGGTGGTCGGTGCGGCAGTGTTCCGCGACGACGCGCGCCGCGATCAGATCCGGGTCGTCGTGACCGTGGCCGACAGTGTACGTGCGCACCTTCGCCCCCTGTTCCGCCATCAACGCGACGACGCCGCTCGAGTCGAGGCCGCCGCTCAAGGCCGCGCCGAGCGGGGCGTCGCTGATCATCTGCGCGCGGACGGTGCGGCCGAGCACGTCGCGGAGCGTGCGCGCGGCATCGTTTGGTGACCACGCGCGCGCACGGGGCTCGGGGTAGCTCCAGTAGCTCGAGACCTGCACGCGGCCGTCCTGCCAGATCAGCTTCTTCCCCGGCGGCAGCTTGTGCACGCCGGCGAGCATCGACTCCTCCTCGAGGTTGCAGGCGAAACGCATCGTCGAGCGCAGGGCGCGCCGGCTCACCGCGCTGACGAAGTCGGGCAGGAGGCGGAAGGGCTTGAGTTCGGACGCGAAGGCGAGCCCGCCGTCACGGGAGTGCCAGTACAGCGGCTTCACGCCCGAGCGGTCGCGTGCGAGCAGCAGTCGACCGGCCGCGGCGTCCCACAGGCCGAACGCGAAGATGCCTTCGATGCGCTCGAGCATCGCGTCGCCCCACTGGCGATAGCCGAGCAGGAGGACTTCGGTGTCGCTGTGGGTGCGGAAGCGATGCCCGAGGAGTTCGAGTTCCTCGCGCACGCGCGGGAAGTCGTAGATTTCGCCGTTGAAAACGATCGTCAACTCGCCGTCGTCGGTCTGCATCGGCTGGTGACCGGCCGGCGAGAGGTCGAGGATCGACAGACGGCGGTGGCCGAAGACGACGTCGCCGTCCTGCCAGAAACCCTCGTCGTCCGGACCGCGATGGGCGAGCAGGCGCGTCATGCGGCGCACGACGTCGCCGTCGGCGATGCGGATCGCGCCTACGATGCCGCACACGCGCGGGGTCCTTTCGCTTCGTGGAGAGCGCCGAGTACCAGCCACAGCAACGCCATCGCCCCGAGGACGCCGCCGCCGAACTGCGCGAGGCCGGCGCCGAGAGCGCCGTTCCCCGGCACGAGCCAGAGCGCGAGCCCGCCGACCGCGGCGCAGCGGACGAGCAGCGCGAGCAAATGGAGGCGCGGCCGCAGGAGGTACTGACAGATCACGCCGAGCGGTGCTTCGAAGAACATGACGACGGCGAACGCGCTCAGTCCGAGGAAGCCCGGCCCGAAGGCGGTG
Organism: Planctomycetota bacterium; assembly: GCA_016235155.1. Classification (GTDB taxonomy): domain Bacteria; phylum Planctomycetota; class UBA1135; order UBA1135; family UBA2386; genus JACRLW01. Next base: position 21,198 of record JACRLW010000057.1, on the reverse strand, counting down.
AGTTCGGGCCGCAGGACTTCGAGCACCATCGGCAGCACGAGGGCCGCGACGCAAGCGGCGACCGCGCAGGCGAGCGCGAGACGGAACGCCATGCGCAAGCTCTGGCGCAGGAAGATCGGCACGGCGTCGATGCCGCCCAGGCGCGCGGCGCGCGGCAACAACGACTGGTAGAAGGCGACGAACATCGCGACGAAGACCTGTACGGCCTGCATCGCGAACGCGAAGCGGCCGGCTTCGGCGTCCTGACCGCAGCGCTTCAGGACCAGGAGCGCCAACACCTGCGACAGGACCGTGGCGGCGTCGCTCATGCCGACCCACTTCGTGTAGTGCAGTTCTCGCCCGCACATCTCGGTGCCGGCGTGCCAGCCGAAGCGGCGCACGACCGCGCCGAGCAGCACGACGCCCGCGCCGAAGGTCGCGGCGCCGTAGGCGACGATCGGCAGCAGTGAGTCGTCGTGCGTCGCCGAGCAGGCAGCGAGCGTGACCCCGAGGCGCACGGACGGCATGGCGGCGGTCAGCAGGCCGGCGGCGCGGTAGCGCAGGCGCGCCAGGACGATCGCGCAGCCGAGGTCGAACCAGGCCGAGCCGACCGCGCCGAGCGCGACCGCGACGACGATCGGCCAGCGGACCGTTCCCAACTGCAGCGGTGCGACGATCGCGCCGAGCAACAGCAGCACGACGCCGAGTCCGCCGGCGATGCTCACCGCGGCGCGCACCGGTTCGGTGCGGTCCTGCGCCACGGTGTGCAAGCGCACGACGCCCTGGTCGAGGCCGAGGAGGACGGCGCGACTCGCGACGATCTGCAGCGAGATCGCGATGGCGAACGAGCCGAAGGTCGCGCCGTCCATGAAGACGAGCGCGGCCAGCAGCATCAGGCCGGCGTTCGCGGCGGTCATCGCCAGCCGACCGCCGACGAGCCACGTCAGTCCGCGCGGGCCGTGCCGCGGTCGTGCCTGGGTCATGCGCGGACGGCGTGCGGAGCGAGCGGGATGGGACGCCCGTCGAGGTCGCCCGGGATCGCGACTCCTGCGGCGGCGAGGATCGTCGGCGCGATGTCGTAGATCGAGTGGCCGTTCAGTTCGACGCCGGCGGGGACGCCGTCGCCGTGCGCGACGAAGAAGCCGCGCGCCACGTGACTGCCCGTGCGCGAGTCCTGCGCCCGGACGGCCAACGTGCCGAAGTCCGGCGAGTGCAGCCTGGTCCAGACGAAGTCCTGCTCCCACAGCACGCCGAGGTCGGGGAGTTGGTCGCGGAACGGGCCCTTCGACTCCTCGTGCAGGCGCACGACTTCGCGAACGACGCGCCGGCCGGAGTTCGGATCGGTGAGCGCGAGCAGCTTTCCGGCGATCTCCTCGCGCAGCGCCACGTGGTCGGACCCCGGCGCGACGGAGCCGTCCTTGTCGCGACCCCGCACCGCGATGCGGATCGCACCGACCGTGTCGTTGTTCGGCACCGCGAACGCGCGCCGGCCGGTCCAGTCGCGACGGCCCGCGTACCAGCGGAACAGCAGTTCGTCCTGCCAGCTCTTCGGCAGACGGTTCTTGATCGCGTACTGCAGGCGGCCGGGCACGACGAGCTTCAGCTTGCGCCAGAAGCTCGACTTCGCCGCGTGCTCCGCGTCCGTGGCGAGCCGGCGTGCCGGACGACGGCCGTAGCCCCACAACTCGAGGATCTCGTTCAGGTGCCACGACGCGTGGCGCAGCGGTCCCATGCCGTGTCCGGCGACGACCATCACGCGCACGCCGGGCCCGGCGGCTTCGATGGTGGCGCCGATCGCGTCGTCGACCGCCGCGTAGACGCGCTCGACGGTGTCCGCGAGTCCCTGCGCGACGATCTCCGCGTGACGCTCGTGCGTCGGGTCGACGCCGTGCCAGTAGTGGTGGCCGACCTGGTGCAGTTCGGAGAAGCCGGCGAAGAACAGGTCCCAGGGCCGGTCCTTCACCAGCCAGGTCAGGAGTTCCTTGCGCATCGCTGCCCCGCGCAACAACCGCTCGTGCATGTCGCGTCGCGACTCGATGCTGCTGTCGATGCGGTCGACGTCGCCGACCGGATTGCGGCCGAAGCGGCGCTCGGCCTCGGCCCACAGGTCGTCGGGCGTCGACTCCTTCTTGGACTTCGTCGCGTGCGCACCCCAGTTCGCGATCATGAAGCCGTTCAACGGCTTCGTGCACGGGTACTTCACGGCATCGATCACGCCGACGCGCTTCCTGGCATCGGAGCAGAGCCTCCAGAACGGACGCTTCGTGAAGCCGTCATCGAGCACGTGGCGCAGATCGCGCGTGCGGGGGTCGTACTGGACGTAGAAGTACTTGTCGAAGGTCGCGGGGTTCTGCCCGCTGTAGATGCAGGACCAGACCGTGTCGGGCAGGCATCGCGCGGTGGTGCTCAGCGTGCCGTGCGATCCCTCCGAGAGCAGGCGCGCGAAAGTCGGCAGCTTGCCCTGCGCCGCGAAGCGCTGGACGAGCGACCATTCGCAGGCGTCGAGCCCGAAGACGAGTTGGCGTTGCATGTGGCAGGAGCCGCGTCGTGGTGCGGAGATCAGGCGACCGGGGTCGGCGAGTCCGTCGACACCTTCTGCGGCTGCTTGCGGTCCATGGTCTCGTGGTACTCGGCGTCGACGTTGACGTTCCACACGTCGTGGCGCGCGCCGAGCACGTTCCGCGCCGCGAAGATCGCCGTCAACATCGAGTGGTCCTGGTTGTTGTAGCGGTGCTGGCCGTTGCGGCCGACCTGCTGCACGCCGCGGATCGACGACAACCAGATCCGGAGCGTCGTGACCGCGGCCTGGAACGCCGCGTCGTAGACCGGGTAGGCCTTCTCCATGCGGACGACCGCGCCGTCGGACACGTCCTTCGCGGATGCGAGGCGCAGCGTCTCGATCTCCCGCGCGCCGAGTTCGATCAGCTTGTCGTCCGGTTCGGTCCAGAGTCCCTTGCCCTCGAACACGAAGTACTCGAGGCCGAGGCAGGTCTTCTCAGGGTCCGGCACCATCTCCGGACTCCAGTTCTTGAAGTTCTGGATGCGCCCGAGCTGGACCTGAGGCGAGTGCACGTAGATCCAGTTGTCGGGGAACAGGTCGGGCGTGTCGATGACGAGGCTGACCGTGAGGAAGTCGCGGTAGCGCAGTTGATCGGCGGCGGCGAGCACCGGCCCGGGCGGCCGCGGGTCCATCAGCCGGACGACCTCGGAGAGCGGCATGCTCGAGATCAAGTCGGTGGCCGGCAGCTTCTCGAGGTCGCCCGCGGCATCGACGATCGTGACGCCGGTGAGCACGCCGTCGTGGTGGTGGATGCGGTGGACACGGCGCCCCATCGCGACGCGGTGCCCGCGGCTCTCCACGATGTCGCGGCAGCGTTCCCACATCTGCCCGGGGCCGAGGCGCGGGTACTCGAACTGGTCGATCAAGGTCTTGATCGACGCGTCGCCCTTCCTGCCGAACAACGCGGTCTTGATCGCCTTGCCCAGCGAGAGGTTCTGGATCCGTTGTGCGGCCCAGTCCGCGCCGAGCTCGGTGCACTTCATGCCCCACACCTTCTCGGTGTAGGTCTTGAAGAACATCGAGTAGAGCTTGTGCCCGAAGCGGTTGCTGACCCACTGTTCGAAGTTCACCTCTTCCTTGCTCGGGAAGAGCTTCGCCCACAAGTAACTGAGGACGCAGTGCGTGGTCTCGATCGGGCCGACCTTGAAGAGCGCCTCGAACGGCCGCAGCGGGTAGTGGAAGAACTTGTTGTCGTAGTAGATGCGCGAGAGGCGAGGCCGCGTGAGGAACTGGTCGGTCAGGATCTCGTGCCAGATCCGGTTGACCTCTTCGCTCTTCGTGAAGAAGCGGTGTCCGCCGATGTCGAAGCGGAAGCCCTTGTAGTTCACGGTCCGCGAGATGCCGCCGACCATGGTGGGGTCCTTCTCGATCACGGTCGTCGGGACGCCGTGCTTGCTGAGTTCGTACGCCGCGGTGAGTCCGGCCGGCCCGGCTCCGACGACCACGACGTTCCGCTCGCTCATGCGCCGATGCTCTGCTGCGCCGGCGTGTTCCGCGGCAAGGGCGGGAGTTCCTTGATGGCGGGACCATCGGCGGAGCGCTCGGCCCGGCGCAGGTCTCGGGTGTGGCGCAGCCAACCGAGCGGCACGCTCGCGGCACAGCAGAGCTGGAAGGTCAGGTGCATCGGCAGGACCGCGGCTGCGAAGGCGAGACCGCGCCTCTTGGCGAAGAACGCGTAGAGATCGAAGTGGCTCGAGGCGAGCGCGACGAGGCAGCCGAGCGGCACGATGGCGAGCGGTTCGGCGACCGCGGCCGCGACGGCGGCCGTGGCGAGGATCGGCACGGCAAGGGCGGCGGCGGAAGCGACCCGGCCGCGGCGTCCCGCCCATGTCGAGACCATCCCGGTGGCGCCGAGCAGTGCGAGCGCCGGCAGCGCCGCGAGCCCGTGGCCCAGCAGCATCACGAGCGGCAGCGACAGCACGAACAGTCCGGCGAGGACCGTCGCCAGCTTGCTGCGCGCGGACAGGTTGAGGTCCTTCGGATCGTGGCGGTCGCGCAGCATCAGTGCGATCCACGGCACGCCGCGGAGGAACACGTCGGTTCGGATCAGGTCGAGCAGGTACCAGCGCTTGGCGTGCGTCGCGAGCATCGCCTTCTCGAGACGGATGCGCTCGCCGCGCGCGTGCAGGCGGAAACCGAGCTCGATGTCCTCGATGCTCGGGCGCCGATAGCCCTCGTTGAAGCCCCCGGCGGCGAGGAAGACCCGGCGACGGATCGCGCCGCAACCGGACCAGAAGGTCTTCGCCTCGGGCTTGCTGGTCTGGTGGACCCAGTGGTGGAACAGGTTCTTGTACTGCGCGATGAAGTGGGGGTCGGCGGGTGTTTCGTCGTAGCTGCCGATCACCGCGGCGAGCGAGCCGTCGTCCGCGAGCGTGCGCGTGGCGATCTCGATCGTCCTGGGATGCACGCGCACGTCGGCGTCGGTGAAGAACAGGATCTCGCCGCTCGCGATCTCCGCGCCCCGGTTGCGGGCGAAGGCCGGACCGCGGTTCTGGGCGAGGCGCACGACCTTCGCGCCGAAGGACTCACCGACGCTCACGACGTCCTGCGTCGACGCGTCGTCGATCACGATCAGTTCGTGCGCGGCGAGCGTCGAGGCGCGGATCGCGGCGAGGCAGGCGCGGAGGTCGTCGATCCCGTTGCGAACGGCGACGACGACCGACACGCGCGGCAGCGCGTCCGCTTGCGAGAGAGACCCGGTGTGCATCCGAAGTTGTGGGTTCCAGGACGGGTCGGGAGCGCGGCGAAAAACCCGAACCCCGTCCCGGCGAGCCGCGGAAGTCTAGCGCCGGCGATCGCGGATGAGCGTTTCGCGTCGTGCGGCGGAGCGAATCGAGACGACCTGCCCTTGCGACGAAGACCAATCCACCGATGCGATCGGCGGAGAGCCTGGCGATCGGGTCAACGACGGATCGTGCGCGACGCGACGCCGGTCAGGCGCCAGTTCGACGGCAGCAGGCCGTCGAGGACGAGGCCCTGCGCGACGAGCGTCGCGCCGACCAGGGCGGGATCGCGCGGGATCATCAGGTCGAGCAGGGTGCTCCCGCCGGCAGGCAAAGGGCTGGGGCCGATCGCGTGCGCGCTGGCGAGGTCGACGCGCAAGTTGCCGAGCGTTCCCAGCGGGACCGGTCGCGGGAGCATCGCCGTGCCGAGCAGGATCGCGGCGGCGCGCGGTCCCGATCCGTAGCCGGGTGCCGCGTTCAACTCGAATCGGACGGGGTGGCCGAGCCGCGCGACCCAAGGTGCTTCGATCTGCCGGTGCCGGTTCAGCGCGATCCGCGTCGCATCGACGAAGTCCGGATCGCCGTCGCCGTCGAGATCGGCGACGCGACCGCGCACCGCGATGCCGTCGCTGCGCAGACCCGGCGCGAGCGTGAAGTTCCCAGCACCGTCGTTCGCGAACCAGCCCGGCCCATCCGGTCCACGCGCTCCGCCCAGATCGAGGTCTCCGTCGTCGTCGACGTCCGCGAGCCAGAATTCGTCGAGCGTGATTCCGGGCGATGCGGCGGCCAGCGTGCGCGCGCGCAGGCCGCCGCGACCGTCGTTGACGAGGACCTGGAACTCGGGGACCTGCCCGGACAGCGGACGCGATCGACAGACGACGTCGAGGTCGCCGTCGTGGTCCCAGTCGACGCACGAGGCCCGGTCGCCCGGCACGTCGCCGTTGACGGCGGTCGGGAAGGCGCCGGTGCCGTCGTTGAGGAACACGGCCGGACCGACGCTCATATGCACGGCGAGCAGGTCGAGGTCGCCGTCCGAATCGAGGTCGACGAGCGCGACGGGCGAGTGCACGAAGCCGATGGCCGGAGGGATCAACGGCAGGAGGGTGAAGCCTGCGGCTCCGTCGTTGCGCAACAGGGTGAAGAGACCACCCGTGGTCAAGTAGCCATAGGCGGTCACCGCGTCGGTGTCGCCATCGCGGTCGACGTCGCCGAACACGAGCGTCGGCACGTTGGGTTGCGGAACGAATCGGGGGATCAGGCCCGCGTCGTCGCGGAAGCCTCCGCGGCCGTCGTTGGACCACAGCGTCAGTCCGCGAGTGCCGCCGAACAGGAAGAGGTCCGGTCGCTGATCGGAGGTCACGTCCGCGAGTCCGACGACCATCGCGTTCGCGGGCACCGGCGGCATCCGCGACGGGGGCAGTGGCGTGAGCGAGCCATGACCGTCATTGAGCGCGATGAACTGCCAGGTCCCCGCCACGTCTTCGTCGCCGTCGCCGTCGAGATCCGCCGTGCGCACGTACCAGCTGCCGAACTGGGTGTTGGCGAACGCGGACGATGCCGGGGCGCGCTCCTCGGACAGGCGCCCCCGACCGTCGTTGAAGAACAGCCGGAGGCCGTCGACGAGCAGATCCTGGTCGCCATCGACGTCGACGTCGGCGATCGCGAGGCGGCCCGGCGGGATCGGCGTGGAGGCGTCGAGTGCGAACGTGCCGACGCCGGAGTTGCGCATCAGCCCGAGGCCCGGACACCAGAAGTCGACGGCGCCGTCGCGGTCGGCGTCCGAGGGCACGGCGGTCCAGAGCCTGTCGAGATCGAACTCCTCGGGAAACGTGCCGTCGCTCACGTCGACGAACTGGAAGCTCCCGGCGTTGCGCCAATGGATCGCCATCGCCCGCGACGGGACGAGCGCGAAGCAGATCAGGTCGGGCAGACCGTCGCGATCCGCATCGGCGACGGTGATCGGTCCGGTCAGGTAGGGGGAGAGCGGTAGGCCGGCGCTCCGATCGCGGAACGCGCAGGCGCCGAGGTTCTCCCACAGCGTCAGGCCGCCGAAGAGGAGGTCGAGATCGCCGTCGCGATCGAGATCCGCCGCGCCGTTCGGATAGCCGGCGGGGGCGGGAGAAGGGATCCCAGCGCTGACGTCGGTCCAGGTGCCGCGCCCGTCGTTGCGGAACAAGCGGAACCGGGAGTCGAGGACGTCGAGGTCGCCGTCGCCGTCCGCGTCGAAGTCGAGGGCCGCGTCGTTCGTCCCCGGGATGCTCCAGGGCGTCGGTTCGAAGCCGCCGCCGGGCACTCCGTGTCGGACGACGCGCGCGGTGGCGGTCGTGGCCAGCAGATCGGGCAGACCATCACCGTCGATGTCGCGCACCCGATAGCCGAGGGCGCCCGCGACGAGCGGAATGAAGGTCCCCGGCAGGTGCAGCAGAAAGACCCCGTGGCCGTCGTTCTCGTGGAGCGCGCCGTCGCGCGCGAGCAGATCGAGGTCGCCGTCGCCGTCGACGTCGGCGGCCTCGAGCCGGTCGGTGGTGTAGCGCTGCAGATGGCGATCGCGCAGTTCGACGAACTGCTGGGCCATCAGGGTGACGGCCGACCCGGCGGCCACGGCGACGAGGCGAGCGAACACGCCGCGGATAGTCCGCGCGCGCGCTGCCGTCACCGCTGACCGCGCAACACGTCTTCGGGTGCGCCGCGCTCGCGTGCGAGCTGCGCGTGGCCGTCCTCGCAGACGATCTCGGCGGGCGACGGATGGCCGAGGAAGGCGAGCGGGCTGAAGCTCAAGCCGTAGGCGCCGGTGTTCAGCACCGCGATCAGGTCGCCGGCGGCGAGCGACGGCAGCGGCAGGTCCTTCGCGAAGCGGTCGGCCGGCGTGCAGAGCGGGCCGCCGAGGGTCACGGGCGTGTCGCCGAGCGCGCGCGGCATGTCGGCGCGGACGATCGCATACGCGCGGCGGACGATCGCGCCGAGTCCGGCCGCGGCGCCGCAGTGGTGCATGCCGCCGTCGAGGATCGCGTGGCGCCGGCCGCCGGATTCCTTGTGGTCGACGACGCGCGTGAGGTAGACGCCGCAGCCGGCGACGAGCCAGCGCCCGAGCTCGATCGAGCCGCGGCGCGGCGTCGCCTCCGCGGCGAGGCTCTCGCGCAATCCACGCGCGGCGGCGTCGAGATCGAAGCCGGGGTCGCCGTCGTAGACCGGCCAGCCGAAGCCGCCGCCGAAGCCGAGCGCATCGAGCGGACGGGCGAGCGCGTCCTCGACTTCGTGAGCGGTTGCGAGGAGTTCGTTGCACGCGGACAGCCAGGCCGTGGCGTCGAAGGCCTGCGAGCCGCCGTAGGTGTGCAGGCCGACCAGCGTGCACGCGCCGTCGCGCTCGATCGCCCTGGCGAACGCGACGACGCGCCCGCGATCGACGCCGAAGCGGCTCGACGCGTCGGCCATGCGCAGGCGGGCGCCGCCCTGCGCCGCGTTCGGGTTGACGCGGATCTGCACGCGAGGCCGGGTCCCGGACGCGTGCGCGAGCGCGCGAAGCCGCGCGTGTTCGCCCTCGGACTCGAGGTTGATCGTCGCGCCGACGCGCAACGCCTCGCGCAGGTCGCGCTCGCTCTTGCCGGGTCCCGCGATCTGGATCGCTTCCCCGGCGAAGCCCGCACGCTCCGCGAGCAGGATCTCGCCTGCGGATGCGACCTCGGCGCCCGCGCCGCTCGCGCGCGCGATGCGCGCCAGCGCGAGGCTCGGGTTCGCCTTCAGAGCGAACAGCAGGTCGAGCGGTGCGAAGGCATGGCGTACGCGTGCGAGCTGCGCGCGGAAGGCGCGTGCGTCGTAGGCGTAGAGCGGCGTACCGAAGTCCCGCGCGAGCACCCGAGCTTCGACGCCGCCGATCCGCAGCGGACCTTCGCCGACGCCAAGGAGATCGAGCGCGGCGTCGCGCGCGGACGCGGGCGGAACTACGGGGCCGTCGGTCACGCGCCGCAGTCTGCCCGATCGACCCTCAGGGCGCGATGCCGCGCAACGCGTCGGTCGCCGCGAGCAGGAACGGCGCGGTCGAGTCCGGCAGCCAAGCCTGGAAGTAGAGCGACGTGCCGCTGGGGAACGCGACCGGGACGAGCAGTGAGATGTCCGCGGCGCCGGCCGCGTTCGTCGACGCGAGCAGGTCAGCGATCAACGGATCGGGCACGAGCACTCCGCCCAACAACGGCAGATCGATGCGCACGAGGCCGACGACGAGCAGCACAGGTGTGTTCGCCGGCCCGTTGCCGACCGACAGCACGATCCGCGAGCCGCACGCGAGTTCGCCGTCGGGGACGAGCATCGGTTCACCAAGCGTTCCGCCGACGCCGCCCTGGATCGTCTGCCAGACAGTCGGCGCCAGCACCGTGAACTCGACGCCGTAGTCGCCGTCAGGGTCGGTGTTGTCGGAGTAGAGGCTGTCGAGCGCGCAGACGAAGACGTGCGTTGCGTTCGCCGGGACCTCGACGATCACCGCCGCTTGGGTGACGGCGCTCGTCGAACCCAGGGAGACGGCGAAGTCCTCCTGGATGTCGTTGGCGAGCGAGCCGAAGTAGGTCGGGCCGGTGACGATGTCGCAGCCGGCATCGATCGCGCCCGGCACGCGGAACCGCTGGGTCGCCGGCAGGAGGGTGGCACCGTTGCTGAACACGGCGCCGGTGTTGATGCCGTTGTCGGCGCAGGGACCGCCGCAATCCCAATCGCCGACGGCCCGCATGCGAACGACCTGACCCGGACTCACGCCGACCGCGCTCAACGAGATCGCGAGCGGTTCGGGCACGGCGTCGTTGCTGCGCAGCAAGTAGGTGTGGCGCGGGTCGATGCGCAGGACGGTCTGGGCCCGGACGATTGCCGTCGCGAAGGCACAGACGAGGATGGAGGTCGCGAGGGCCAGCGTCTGCATGGTGGGCGAATCCTAGGCACTGCGGGGAGGATCGGGTGCCGCTAGAGTGCGCCGCCCGTGAACTACGCTGACCGAGCCGCGACGCCGGAGATCGACGATGCACGCATCGCGGCGCTCGTCGCGGTTGCGCGCAACGTCGCGCTCCGCGCCTATGCGCCCGCTTCCTCGTTCTCCGTCGGGGCGGCGGTCCTCGCGCTCGACGGCCGCGTGTTCTGCGGCTGCAACGTGGAGAACGCGAGTTACGGCCTGTCGATCTGCGCCGAACGTGCCGCCGTGTTCCGGATGGTCGCCGAGGGCGCGCAGCGCATCGCGGGCGTCGCGATCTGGACGCCGCTCGCCGAACCGGGCTCGCCCTGTGGCGCGTGCCGTCAGGTCCTCGCCGAGTTCGCGGGGCCGGAGTGCCCGGTGTTCCTCGCGGGCACGAGCGATGTCCTCGTGCGCACGACTCTGGGCGCCTTGCTGCCGCGGCCGTTCACGTTCCTGGACCTCGAGCGCGGCGGGGCTTGAGTCCGGACCGCGTCGTAGTGCCGGTGGCGATCCGCCGCCGTCCGGCTGCGGACCGGGTCGCTTCGGGTCGAGATGGACCGACAAGGTAAATCGATTGAATGTTGCAAAAGCAACCGATAGGCCTTGATGGTGACACTCTCAATCCCTACCGGTTGATCGATGGCAAAGCACTCCCGATCCACGACGATCTACGTCGCCCTGATCGGCGACCTCGTCGCGTCGCGCCAGCTCCAGCCGCGTGATCGCCGCGGCACGCAACATGGGCTCGTCGCCCTGATGCGGGAACTGGACGACGTGGCAGGTGACGACCTCGCGAGTCGCTTTGCGATCGCATCGGGGGACGAGTTCCAGGGTCTCCTGCGCGGCGGCGACGCGCTGCCGGATCTCCTGTGGAGGGTCCGCACGGGGGTCGGATCGACGGCGATCCGCATCGGGATCGGCCGTGGCGGGATCCACACCGACCTCCAACCGGAAGCACTTGGCATGGACGGGCCGGCCTTCCATCGCGCGCGGGAGGCCATTCTCCGGTCCAAGAACGAGTCGCGCGGCGCCCCGATGTTCGCCGGTTTCGGTGAGGATCTCGATCGTGTGTTGTGCGGGATCGCGATCGGCCAACACCGACTTCGTTCGGCGTGGACCGAGCGACAGGCCGACGTGTGCCAGCGGCTGCGGGACGGTCGTTCGCAGGCCGAGATCGCGAGCAAGCTACGGATCTCACCGCAAGCAGTGAACGCGCATGTCCTTGCCGCAGGGTGGAGCGTGCACCAGGCCCTGGACGCGGCGATGCGCTCCGCGCTGCGCCTTTCCCAGCGTGGCCCTGGTGGATCGCGATGAACTGGCCGGCATCGAGCGCAGCATGGTTGCTCTGGGCACACCTGCTGGTGTGGTGGTTCGCGATCCGGCATGTGCGGTTCGACCGCGACACGGAGGTTGGACCGGCGGACGGCCGACCGAGGAATCGACTCTGGGCGACCAACCTCGCACTGTGCGCAGCGTGGATGACCGCTTGTTGCGTCGCTGCGCGACCTTTCGCGTCCGTGATGCTGTTCGCGCTCGGTGCAGCCGCGCTTGCCATGCTGGTCAGAGCCGGCGACGCCGGGCGTTCGAGCACGACTCGGTCCACCCACCTCGTGGAAGTCGCGATCGTCGCGATCGTGCCAGTGGTACTGGCATTGGCGGTCGGGATGCTCGGGCTACAACAGCGCGTCGTGCTCGTGCGGTGGCCGACCACCGACGCGACGGTGACGCGGGTTCTCGTGCTGAGCTCCGCGTTGCTCGTCGTCACGCGAAGCGGGACCTGCGTCGTGAGAGGGTTGCTGCATCGTCTGCGCATCGAACCGGGGGTCCGCGCGGGCTTCTCGGAGGGGGTGAGCGAGTCCGCCTTTCCGAGCCCTAGAACCGGGCGCGTGATCGGCGAACTCGAGCGCGGACTCCTGCTCGTCTTCGCGTTGGCCGGGAGCTACGAGGCGGTCGGTTTCCTGGTCGCGGCCAAGAGTTTCGTGCGCGCGCGAGAGGAACTCGATGCCGTTCGGGCGGAGTACGTGGTCGTCGGAACGCTGGCCAGCTACGCATTCGCCATCGGCGTCGCACTCGGGACCCGCGAACTCCTGGTGTGGTCGACGGGTTGAGCGCGCCAGCCCGGACCGGCACAGTTCCGGTTCGCGCCGCACGGACCCATGATCACCCCGACCGACTTCCGCGTGCCGCCCGTCGACGCCATCGCGCTCGAGACGCGCGTCGCGGAGCTGGCGACGCGCTCGATCAAGAAGGACGCCAAGAAGAAGGGCCTCGAGATGGTCGTCGCGATGACCGACCTCACCACCCTGGAGGGCATGGACACGCCGGGCAAGGTGAAGGCGCTGTGTCGCAAGGCCTGGCGTCCGCTCGCGGGTCATCCCGAACTGCCGTCGTGCGCGGCGGTGTGCGTCTATCCCGATCTGGTCGGGACGGCGGTCGAATCGCTGCGCGGCAGCACGGTCGCGGTCGCGTCGGTCGCGACGGCGTTCCCGTCGGGACGGGCCGCCCTCGACGAGAAGCTCGCCGACACGCGGCGCGCGGTGGCGGCGGGGGCCGGCGAGATCGACATGGTGATCGACCGCGGTGCATTCCTCGCCGGGCGCTACGGGCAGGTCTTCGACGAGATCTGCCGCGTGAAGGACGCCTGCGGCGAGGCGCACCTGAAGGTCATCCTCGAAACCGGCGAACTGCGCACCTACGACAACGTGCGCCGCGCCTGCCGTATCGCGCTGCTCGCCGGCGGCGACTTCCTCAAGACCAGCACGGGCAAGGTCACGCCGGCATCGACGATGCCCGTCGTGATGCTGATGCTCGAAGCGGTCCGCGACCACTACCTCGAGACCGGCCGGCTCGTCGGCGTGAAGGCCGCGGGCGGCATCCGCGCCGCGAAGGACGCCCTGCGCTATCTCGTGATGGTCAACGAGACCTGCGGCGACCACTGGCTCGACGCGCGGTACTTCCGTTTCGGAGCGAGTTCGCTGCTCAACGACGTCCTGATGCAATGGGTGCGCCTGCGCACCGGCGTCTATCAGCGGCCCGAGGACTTCAGCAAGGACTGAGAGCGATGACGCAGCACCGAGAACGCGAGAAGTCGACCGCTCCGCCGCGTCCCGCGCTGAGCTTCGGTCAGAAGTGGCGCTATGCGCCCGCGCCCGAGGCGACGGACTTCGTCGCGATCGCGCCGCGACATGAGCTCTTCATCGCGGGGGACTGGTCGGCGCCGAGGAGCGGGCGCTACTTCCCCACGATCGAGCCGGCGACCGAGACGCCGTTGAGCGAGGTCGCGCTCGGCGACGAGCACGACGTGGACCGCGCGGTGGCCGCCGCGCGCGCCGCGCTGCCGGCATGGTCCGCATTGCCGGCCGAACACCGCGCGCGCTACCTGTATCGCATCGCGCGCGTGCTGCTCGAACGCGCCCGCGAGTTCGCCGTGCTCGAGACCCGTGACGGCGGCAAGCCGATCCGCGAGTCGCGGGACGTCGACGTCCCGCTGGCGGCGCAGCACTTCTTCCATCACGCCGGTTGGGCCGACAAGCTCGAACTCGCCTTCGCGGGTCGCGCCGTGCAACCCGTCGGCGTGGTCGGACAGGTCATCCCCTGGAACTTCCCGCTGCTGATGGCCGCGTGGAAGCTCGCGCCCGCGCTCGCGTGCGGGAACACGGTCGTGCTCAAACCCGCGGAGACGACCCCGCTCACCGCATTGCGTCTCTGCGAGATCTTCCGCGACGCGGAACTGCCGCCGGGCGTCGTCAATGTCGTGACCGGAGACGGCTCGACCGGGGCTGCGCTCGTGCGCCACCTTGGCGTCGACAAGGTCGCGTTCACCGGCAGCACCGCGGTCGGCAAGTCGATCCAGACCGCGCTCGCCGGCAGCGGCAAGGGACTCACGCTCGAACTCGGCGGCAAGGCGGCGCACGTCGTGTTCGAGGACGCCGCGATCGACGGCGCCGTCGAGGGCGTCGTGCGCGGGATCTTCTTCAACCAGGGCCATGTCTGTTGCGCCGGGTCGCGCCTGCTGGTGCAGGAGCCGATCGCCGAGCTCTTCGTCGAGAAGCTGAGGCATCGCATCGAGCGCATCCGCGTCGGGGACCCGCTCGACAAGAACACCGACCTCGGCGCGATCAACAGCAAAGAACAGCTCGCGCGGATCACGGCGCTGGTCACGCGCGGCGTCGACGAAGGCGGCACGCTGGTGCAATCGAGCTGCGCTTTGCCGAACAAGGGCTTCTGGTTCCCGCCGTCCTTCTTCACCGGAGTGAGCCAGACGGACAGCGTCGTGCGCGAGGAGATCTTCGGACCGGTGCTGACGATCCAGACCTTCCGCACGCCGGACGAGGCGGTCGAGAAGGCGAACAACACCAGTTACGGACTGTCCGCCGGCATCTGGACCGACAAGGGTGCGCGGATCCTGTGGATGGCTGCGCGGTTGAAGGCCGGAGTGGTCTGGAACAACACCTTCAATCGCTTCGATCCGGGGGCGCCGTTCGGCGGCTTCAAGGAGAGCGGCTTCGGCCGCGAGGGCGGCCGGCAGGGACTCGCTGCCTATGCGAAGTGCACGGGCGGGCTCGTGCAGGGATGAACGGTGCAGGAATGAACGACGCGACGCCTCCGCGCCCCGACGTGCGCAAGACCTACAAGCTCTACGTCGGCGGGAAGTTCCCGCGCACCGAGTCCGGGCGCAGCTACGAGCCGGCGGGTTGCGCCGGCGTGCAGGTCTGCCGCGGCAGTCGCAAGGACCTGCGCGATGCGGTCGTCGCCGCGCGCAAGGGGCTCGAGGACTGGTCGGGTCGCACGGGCTACAACCGCGGCCAGATCCTCTACCGCCTGGCCGAGATGCTCGAGACGCGCAAGGACGCGCTCGCCGCCGAGATCGTCGCGGCATCACGCATTGGCGACGAAGCGGCCGTTCGCGAGGTGGAGGCGAGCGTCGATCTGTGCTGCTGGTGGGCGGGCGTTCCCGACAAGCTCAATGCGTTGCTCGGCTCGCAGAACGACGTCAACGGCCCCTTCTTCGTCTTCTCGACCGTCGAACCGACCGGCGTGATCGGCGTCATCGCACCGGAGTCGCCGAGCCTGCTCGGATTGCTCGCGCTGGTTCTGCCCTTGCTCGCCGGCGGCAATGCGGTCGTCGCGCTGGTCTCCGAAGGCCGGCCGCTCGCCGGCCTCGCCTTCGGCGAAGTCTGCGCGAGCAGCGACGTGCCGGCCGGCGCCGTGAACCTGCTCAGCGGCTTGCGCAGCGAACTGTCGCCGCAGTTCGCCTCGCACCGCGACGTCGACGGCCTGCTGATCGCGGGCGCGCCCGACGCCGCGATCGGTCAGGCCGCCGCCGACTCGGTGAAGCGCGTGCGCTTCGCCCCGCTCTCCCAGGCGGACTGGTCCGACGGAGCGCGCGTGCGGCGCCTGGACTGGGTCGAGCCCTTCGTCGAGTGCAAGACGCTGTGGCACCCCGTGGCGTGGTGACCGTCGCGCCGCAGCGCGGCGCCGGATCGCTCGATCGGCACGGCGCGATCCGAAAGTCATAAAGATCGCGAGGCGTTTGTACGCCTGAACCGGACGAGCCTCGACGTCGCCACCCCTTGCGACGCGCGGCCCCGCGATGTGCTCGCAGCGCGCCTTTGCTCCCACGGAGGTGCGTGGGCCGGGTTGCTCGTCGCCCTCCTTCAGCAGGCAGGCCCATGATCCGAGTCCGTTCGATCCATCTCGTCACCGGCGTCGCCGTCCTGTGCGGGCTTGCGCGCGCGCAGAGCGGTGATGGCGGAGTTCCGTCCGTCCGCGAGCCGAGTGTCCCGGGAACGGTAGTGCAGCTGCCGTCCCGCGGCGCCGTCGTGACGGCTCGCCCGACCGCCGCGGTCGAGGACCCGTCCGCGTGGCTCGTGCCGATCCACACGCAGGACGCCGATCCCGTCGGCGGCGATTACGGCTGGTGGACCGCCGGCCTCACCTTCAAGGCGTCGTTCCACGACGGCTTCGTCTTCTACCCGTTCCTCGGCGACCGCCATGAGCGCAACCTGCCGCTTCGCTGGACGACCGAGTCCATCTCGATCGGCGACGAGGTCGTGCTTTTGGGCGACGCCAAGTCCGAGCACCGGCGAAGCGCGTGGCGATACGAGTACCGCTACGGCGCGGCCACCGAGGCCTACGAGGTGCGGAAGGACGGCATCGAGCAGCTCTTCGTGATCCACGAGCGGCCGGCGCACGGCGGCGACCTCGTGGTGACCGGTCGCATCGACAGCGAACTCGTCGGCCCGCGCGACGCGCAGGCTGCGGCGCATCGCCGGCTGACGTTCTCCGGCGCCGACGGCGCGGCGCTGGTCCACTACGGCGAAGCGACGGCGATCGATGCCAACGGCGATCGCGTCGCGGTCGCCACTTCCTACGCGGACGGGCGCGTGCAGCTCACGGTCGACGGAGCCTGGCTGCAGACCGCGTCGTGGCCGATCACCGTCGATCCTCTGACGTCCCGCGCGGTGATCTCCACGTGGGGCGGCGCGACCTTCGGTCTCGCCTCGTACCCCGAGGTCGGTCGAGACGACGTCGCGTTGACCGCGAACGTGATGACGTTCTACTCGCGACAGTTCTCGGCCACGGACTTCGACGGCTACGCGCGGCTGACGAACGACGACTTCAGCTCGACCCTGCTGGTCTTCACGGACGTCACGACGAGTTGGAGCACGGGCCGCGCCGGCGTGTGCTTCGTCGGCGGTGCGAGCCGCTGGGCACTCTGTCTCGAGCGCGACTTCCCCGCGACCGGCGCCAACACCGTGCGCGTGCGTGTCTACACCCACGACTCCGGCGACACGACGCCGAACAGCGGAACGCTGTCCTTCCACGACCCGGCCGGGGGCGAGACCAACCGGTATCCGTCGATCGGAGGAGTCCCGGGCTTCTACACCGGCAACCAGGCGCTGCTCGCCTACCAGGCCGACGTCACGGCCACGAAGGCGAACACCGCCAACTCGATGGTGTACGGCGTCCTCTTCGACGCGAGCACGAACACGTTCGGCGGCCGCTTCGACGTCGACACCATCGGGGGCAGCGACGACTGTGAGCTTCCCGACGTCACGCAGGAGTCCTCGGGCGGTGCGACCTCGTGGATCACGGTCTACCAGCGCTACGACAACTCCATTGCGGGTGACGACTGGGACGTGCAGGCGAATCGCGTCGACCCGAGCGGTGGCGTCGCGACCAGTTGGTTCATGGGACCGGCGAGTGGAGTGCCCACGCACAAACGCACGCCGGCCGTCGGTGGTCGCGGCGGTCGCTACCTCGTGGCGATGCTCCGCTCCAACGCCTCGACGGGCGTCGGCTCCGAGATCGTCGTCGAGCGGTTCGACTGGCCCGACACCGCGTCGTCCCCGACCAAACTCGGCCCGAAGACGATCCTCTCGGATGCGGTGAGTCCCGATTTCGCGATCGGTGGAGTCGCGTACGACAGCAACACCGATTCGCACTGGGCGCTCGCCTACCAGCGCGGGAGCTACACGATCGGCGACACCTTCGTGGCGCGTCTCGGGTTCTCCGGGGGCATCACCGAGGTGGCGACGCTCTACAGCGGACCGAACGGCTCGTGGTCGCCCAACGTCGCATTCAACGACGACGCGTACGAGTTCCTCTGCGTCTACGGATCGAACGACAACCCGCCCGGCGACCTGCCGGTCTACGGCCAGCGGTTCCAGTACGACCCTGCGGCTCTGAATGTGAGCTACGGCACCGCCTGCGGCACCGGCTTGATCTCCGCGACACGCCAGCCCCGGGCCGGGGACGAGTTCTACACGCTGCGTTTCAGCGGCATGCCCGACGGAACGCTCGTCGGGATCCTGCTCTGTGGTGCGCCGGGCGCCTTGCCGCTCGGCTTCATCGGGATGACGGGATGCATCCTCAACGTCGACTCCACGTCGTTGATCATCTCGAGCAGCGGCACGGTGAGTGGCGGGGCATACCTCTTCAACCTGCCGCTCTTCGACAGCCCGGTGGTGATCGGCGACCTGTTCAGCGTGTTCGCCTACGTCTCGCCGGGTCTCAATCCCGCGGGTCTCGGCGTGACGCGCGGCCTGCGCACCCAGATCCGCTGAGAGTCTCCGCGTCGACGGGCGCGGCGGACCGGTGCTCGCGGCCACCCTGCGAGCACCTCGCCCTGCCGGAACGTCCGCATCGACGGCTCGCGTACGGCGGTCCGGTTGCGCGTGACCCGCCGCACCCGACTCTGCGTCGCCGCCGCGCTGGCCTCGCTCGCAGCCGCTCGTGAGCCGGTCGCAGGCGGCTTCGCGGATCCGCGTGGGACCTCGCTGGCCCGAGGGGGCGTCCCCCTGCCGACCGGTCTTCGACCCGCATTCCGGGCGACGACGCGGACTTGGACCGCGATCCGGTTCCGAACTCAGGGGGCTGGGGTGTTCGGACCCGCCAGGCTTCTGCGGAGCCGCATGTCCGGTGCAGCCGGAACCCGTCAGGACAAGGGACGGCAAGAACGCCGGAAATTGTCGTGCCTGCCCGGGGCATTCCCACTCCACTCAACAGACTCATGGATCTCCTGAGATCCGGCATTCCCGATCCCGCCGCCCAGGTCCGCGAACGCGGCACCGTGCTGGCCTGGCTCTACGTCGCAGTCGCCGTGCTGCTGGCGGCGGGCCTGCTCGCGGTGCTGCTCGTGCTCGGCCGCATGCCGCCGTTCGACGCCCTGGTCACCGACCCGGACTGGTTCCGGCGCTGCCTCGCGGTGCACGTCGTGCTGGCGTTGGTGCTGTGGTTCCAGTCCTTCGCCGCCGTGCTGATGCTCGCGTTGCCGGCGCATCCGCGGCGCGCCGTGCTCGCCCGCGTCGGGGCCGGGCTCGCGGCGCTCGGAACGGTCGCGCTGGTCGGGTCAGCATGGCTGCCGGGCACCGAGGCCGTGATGTCGAACTACGTCCCGGTCCTCGATCATCCGGTTTTCGGATTCGGGCTCGCCGCGTTCGCCGCCGGCGTGGTCGCGGTCGCGCTGAGTCGCTCGTTGCTCCCGAACGACCGCGAGGTGCTCGGCCTCGGATTGCCAGGGCACGTCGCACCGTTCCTGCGGGCGGCCATCGTGGCCATCTTCCTCGCCGGGCTCACGCTAGTCGGGNNNTAGTCGGGTCGCGGCTGAACCTGACGCCCGGGCTCGAACCGCGCGCCCACTTCGAACTCCTGTTCTGGGGCGTCGGTCACGTGCTGCAGTTCGTCAATGCGCTCGGGCTGGTCGTCGTCGCCCTGTGGTTGACGACGGACCTGACCGGGCGCGAACCGATGAGCCGGCGCACCGCGGGATGGCTCGCGGCGCTCGCCCTCGTGCCCTGGCTCGCGGCGCCGCTCCTGCCGATGGCCGGCACCTGGTCGGCGACCTACCGCGTCGGCTTCACGAGGCTGATGCAGTACGCGACGCTGCCCGTCCCGTTGATCGTCGCCTGGTCGTGCGTGCGTGCTCTGCGCGTCGCGGCGCGTGATCGCGCGATCTCGTTGCGCGGCGATCTCCGCGTCCGGGCGCTCGGTGCGGCCGCGGTGCTGACCCTGCTCGGGCTCGTGCTCGGTGCGCTGATCCGCGAAGCCAATACCGTCGTGCCGGGCCACTACCACGCGAGCATCGGCGCGGTCACCGCCGCGTTCATGGCCGCGGCGCTCGTCCTCCTGCCGCGCTTGGGTCTGGGGCACGCGGTCGATCTCGAGTCGCGCGTCGCACGCTGGCAGCCCGCGATCTACGGCGCGGGGCAGGCGGTCTTCGCGTTGGGATTCGCGATCGCCGGCGCGCCGCGCAAGGTCTACGGGACCGAGCAGGTCGGACGGGACGCCATCCAGACCGCGGGTCTCGTGGTGATGGGCGTCGGCGGACTGGTGGCGGTCGCCGGCGGCATTGCCTTCCTCGTCCTCTTCGTCCGTGCGGTGATCCGCCATCACGGACACCTGACCTCGCCACGGTGCGCGACGACGACTCCTCTCTGACAAACGTTTCCCGGCCGGAGTGCTCCAAACATGGCTCACCAACCTCCCAAACACGCCGTGCAGCGACTGCTCGACAACCCGTGGTTGCTGCTGGCGCTCGGCATCCTCATTCCCTTCCTCTCGTACTCGCTCTGGGGGTGGATCGCCATCGCCAGCATGGAGCCGGCCCGTCTGCCCTGACACGAGGACCACACGATGAGCATCCATCGACCGCCCGACGACTGGTTCCAGCGTCCCGTCGGCGCCGAGCGCGCCTGGATCGGATTGGCGCTGCTCTGGTGCCTCGTCCTGTTCCTGATGATGCCGTATTGGCACTTCAAGGGAAAACAGAACAGCACCGGTGAAGCCTATGCGGTGAAGCCGCTCGACTTCGCCGATCGCGTCCGTCGTTTCGAAGAGGCCTCCAAGGTCGGCGAGGACCGCGGCATTCCGATCGTCCAGCCGGCGCCCGGCTCCGACGCCTACCTGCAGGCGTCGATGTGGCTGTTCCGGCCGATCCTGAAGCTGAAGAAGGACCAGACCTATCGCCTGCACGTGTCGAGCCTCGACCTGCAGCACGGCTTCTCGCTCCAGCCGCTCAACATGAACTTCCAGATCCTGCCCGGTTACGACCACGTGCTGACGATCACCCCGACGATGAGCGGCGAGTTCCCGATCATCTGCAACGAATTCTGCGGGATCGGGCATCACCTGATGACCGGACGCATCCTGGTGGAGGACTGAGCCATGACCCAGCTCGAAGGCATTGCCGCCGGCGGATTCCCCGTCGTCGCCCGACCCAATCACGCTCCGGGTGCATCCCGGGTCTGTGACACGACCGGCCTCACGGTCTGCCTCGGCGCCGAGCGCCTGATCAAGATCAATGCGGTGTGCGCCGTCGTCGCGCTCCTGATCGGCGGGATCGGCGCGATCCTGCTCGCTCTCACGCGATGGCCGGCGGTCCACCTGCTCCCGGCGGACTGGTTCTATCGCGTGCTGACGCTCCACGGCGTCAACATGCTGATCTTCTGGATCATCTTCATGGAGATCGCGATCCTCTACTTCGCGGGGACGACGCTGCTGCG
>JACRLW010000013.1:9152-21289 GCA_016235155.1 Planctomycetota bacterium | reverse complement strand
CGACCAGGGCCAGATGGACATCGCGCGCGGCGACCTCGCCGGCGCGCGGGTGAAGCTCGAGAAAGCGGCGGCATCGACCCAACGGCAGAGCAACGCCGTGGAGGACATGCTGCTGCTGCTCCACGAGCGCGAGCTCGACAACGCCTACTACGCGGCGAAGGACGTCGAGCTGCAGGGGCGTCTCGAGGAGGCGTTCACGAGCTACGTCGCGCTCGCCGAGTCGTCGCCCGGCTTCCGCGACGTGAAGGAGCGCACCGCCGACCTCAGGCTCCGCATCGACGAGGCGAAGAAGGCCTACGACGCCGGCGCCGCCGCCGAGGCGAACGGCGACGTCGAAGGTGCGATCACGCACTTCACGACGGTGCTGCTCTACTGGCCGCGCTACCAGGACACCGCGGCGCGGCTCGCGAAGCTGCGCGCCTCGCGCGAGGTCAACCGCGGCTGACGGTCGCGGGTCGTAGCGCGAGCAGGCGCTTGCACTCGCCGAGCAGCCAGTCGAGCTCCATGAAGGGCTCGGGCCCGATGTCCTGCCAGCGGATGCGGCCGGCGCCGTCGACGAGGAAGGTGCCGTGCAGGGGCAGCGACTCGAAGTCGTCGTGGCAGTGCCAGGCGCGGAACGCCGTCGATTCCGGGTCGGCGAGGATCGGGAAGGGGAAGCTCTCGCCGTCGTCGCGCTCGGTCCCGATCGCGATCACGTCGATCCCCGCGGCGGCGAACGCCGCGCAGCGCGGCGAGAGCGCTCGCAGTTGCTCGACGCAGTGCACGCAACCGAAGCCGAGGAAGAAGACGACGAGGACGGGCCGCGCGCCGCGGCTCGCCAGCGTGATCGTGTTCCCCGCTCCGTCTTGCAGCGCGAGGTCGGGCGCCGGCGGCGGCGACCAGCGCGGCGGACCGAGTGCGTCGAGCGGGGGCCGCGCGCCGGCGTCGGGCGGGTCGACCGCGGCTACGCGCCAGTCGGCGGGCAGTCCGAGTTCCTGCGCGATCGGCGCGAGGCGGGCGAACGGGGCGAACTCGAGGTCGAAGCGCGCGGAGATCGCGCGCAGTTCGTCGAAGGCCTTGCGTGCGTCGTCGCGCTTGCCGATGCGCCACAGCACGTCGACGAGATTCGCCTGCGAGTACGCCCGCCCCTTGTCCTTCGCCGCATCGCGCGCGGACTTCTCGGCGTCGTCGGCGCGACCGGCGTCCAGGTAGAGCCGCGCGAGGTGGAGGGGGTCGTACTTCGATTGCGAGAGGCTCGCGAGCGCGGCCTCGCGCTCGCCCGAGTGCCAGCGCAGGAGCGCGGCGAGTTCGTCGCGCACCTTGCGGACCGCGCGAAGCGTCGCGGTCGCGCGGCGGCTCGCGTCGTCGATCGCGCGGTCGACGTCGGCGCCGGTCTTGCCGGCGGTCTCCGCCTGCGCCTCGGCGTCGTCGATCGACCTGGCCCGGCCGGTGCGGAGCGTCGCCATCAGGTCGTCGAGCGCCGTGCGTCGTGACTCGGCCGCGGTGAGGTCGCCGCGCTCGAGCGCCGCACGACCGAGGAGGAACAGGAAGTCCGCGCGCTGCTCCGGGTCGCCGTCGGGCTCGAGGTACATCGAGTCGGCGAGCGCCGTCGCGGCGTCCCAGCACTCGTAGCGCGCGAGCACTTCGCGCAGGCGTCGCGGGCCGTACTTGCTGCTCGAGGAGCGCTGTGCGACCTGGTTCCACTTCGGATGCCGCGGCAGCTCGACCATGTTGCGCGCGAGGTCGATCGAGTCGTGTACGCGGCCGACGTACATCAGGCTGCGGCACAGCCACTCGTTGTTGTGCGCGTAGTTGTGGATCTGATCGGGCATCACGCGATCGCGCATCGTCTGCGCGTGGTCGACGCGCGCCGACGCCTCCTGGTGCCACGCGGCGTCGGCGTGACGATCGAGATCCGCCCAGATGTGGCCGCCCATGTGCCAGAGGTGCGCGATCCCCGGCGCCGTGTGACCGATGACCGCCGCCGACGGCACGACGCGCGCCGCGGTCTCGCGCGTGTCCCACAGATGGATCCGGTAGTGGTGTGCTGGGTGCAACGGCACGGCCGCGAACACGTCCTCGAGCAAGGCGTCGTTCGCGGCGCGGCTCGGGATCGGCTGGCCGGCGTCGCGCCACAGGATCCAGAGCTGGTTGGCGGCCAGGGCCTTCGCCTCGATGTCCGTCCGATCGTCCGCCACGATCGCATCGAGGTCCTCGCAGAGTCGCTTGCGACGCGCGGCGTCGGCGTCGCCGGCGGGCTTCACGTAGTCCTTCGGCGGCGCTTCGGTCGCCGACCAGTACCGCGCATACGCCTCGATCCACGCCCGCTCGCGCGCGGTCGCGGACTCGCGCCGCTGCCACGCTTCGTGCGCGAAACCCTGCGCGCGCTTCTCGTTGTCGACGTTGCAGAGCGCCATGCCCCAGTACGCCATCGCGCAGCCGGGGTCGAGTTGCGCGGCCTGACGGAAGGAGCGCTCGGCCTCGAAGTACCAGAAGCCGTGCAGTTGCACGACGCCCTGATCGAAGAAGCGCTGCGCCTCCTCGCTCCGCGTCGACACCGCGAAGTGAACCGCATCGTTCATCCCCGCCATCAGGTGGGCCGCCTGGCGCGGGCCGTCGTCGAAGGCGCGGCCCATGTGGGAGTGGCCTTCGGGAATGCCGGGCTGCGCATCCTGCGCTGCGATCAACGCGAACGAGAGCCACGGGGACAGGAGAGCGAGTCGACGCATGCAGGGACCGAGCGGGGACGAGCGCGGCGGATGATACGCTCCGCGCCGTGCGGATCCGGTCGCTCACGGCACGCTTCGTCCTCACGCTGCTGCTCTCGACCGCGCTGCCGTTCCTCGTCTTCGGACTCATCGTGCGGGTCGGCATGCGCGAGCGGCTCGAAGCGCAGGTCGTCCGCGTGCTGCTCTCGGACCAGTCGGCGTTGCTCGCCGAACGGCTCGACGGTCTGACCGACTCGATCTACCGCGACGCCTCGCTGATCGAGCTCGCCGCGCGCAAGTTGATCGCCGACGGCGACGTCGCCGCGTTCGAGCGCGAACTCGACCTGCTGCCGGGCTTCCACTCCGACTTCCAGGTCGTGCTGGTCGCCGACGCGAAGGGCGATGTCCGCATCACCGTCGACTCGTTCGTCAACGACGGTCAGGGGCGCGCGGCGCGCGAGGCGATGACGCCCGCGAGCGTCGCCGGCGCGGACTGGTTCGAAGGCGCGATGGCCGCGCAGCGCAGCCTGGTATGGACCGACCGCCACCTCTCGGAGTTCCTCCATCGCAATCCCGAGCGATCGTCGCGCGATCCCGCCGACTACAGCATCGGTCTCGCGGTGCGCATCGCCGGCGACGCCGGCCGGAGCGGCGTCGTCTACGTCGTCGTGCCCTGGCATCGCGTGCAACAGATCGTCGACGACGTCGCGGCACGGCTCCGCGGCGACGCCGGCTTCGCGGGAAGCGTCGCGATGGTCTGCGATCCCGTGGGGCGCGTGCTCGCGAGCAGCGCGCGCGAGCGTTACGCGGACCATGCGCCGCCGGCTGCGCTCGCCGGCGCGATCCGCACGGCGACCCCCGCTGCGAACCTCGTGTCGTTCGTCGATCCGGCGGACGGCGAACACCTTGCCGGCAGCGCTCGGGTGAGCCGCGGCGCGGAACGCGGGCTCGATTGGCGCGGGGTCGTGGAGATCCCCGCGCGCGAACTGTTCGCCACGATCCGCGACTTCGACCGCGTGCTGCTCGGACTCGGCGCCTTCGTGTTCGGCACCTTGCTGGTCTGGTCGTTGATCGCGTCGCGCGCGATCCTCCGTCCGGTGCGCGACCTCGCGCGCGCGACCCGCGAGATCGCCCGCGGCGCCGTCGACGTCCGCGTCCGCGTGCGCGGTCGCGACGAACTGGCCGCGCTCGCCCGCTCGTTCAACGGGATGTCGGCGCAGCTCGCACAGAGCCGCGATGAACTCAGCAAGACGGCGCGCGAAGCGGCGTGGGCGGAGATGGCGCGTCAGGTCGCGCACGAGATCAAGAACCCGCTCACGCCGATGCGGATGAGCGCGCAGCTCGTGCAGCGCGCGCGGCGCGAGGGTGACCCGCGCGTGCTCGACCTCGCCGACCGGCTGGCGCGCACCGTCGTGGAACAGACCGATCAGCTCGCGCGCATCGCCGCCGACTTCCGGCAGTTCGCCGGCAAGCGCGAGCTCCGCCTCGAGGATGTCACCGCGAACCAGCTCTGCGACGACCTCGCCGAGCTCTTCGCCGCCGAGCAGGAAGCCGGCGGGGCGTCGCTCGAGTTCGTGCGCGGCGCCGCCGACGCATCGCTGCGCGTCGATCGCGGCGAACTCCGCCGCGCACTCGTCAATCTCGTGCAGAACGCGCTGCAAGCCGCGGGTCCCGGCGGACACGTCGTCGTCGTCACCGCGCGCACCGACGACGGCGGCCTCGTCTTCACCGTGCGCGACGACGGCCCCGGCATCCCCGCCGAGTCCCGCGCGCGCCTCTTCGAGCCCTACTTCACCACCAAGTCGGCAGGCACCGGCCTCGGCCTCGCGATCGCGCGCCGCATCGTCGAAGCGCACGGCGGCACGATCGGGTTGGTCTCCGCCGATCCCGGCTGTACGGAGTTCGCCGTCGTCCTGCCGGGGGGTTCCCGGCTCAGTCCTTCCGCGCCGTGATCCTCAGGGCGTCGGTCGCACCGTGCGAAACGGGGGTCAGCACGAAGTGCCCGGGCAGGTACTCGCGCGCGAACCGCGCGAGCGGCGAGGTCGGGTCGACCGTCATCACGTCCATCGCGTCGACCGTCATGTAGACCGTGACGGACCGCGCGTGGAGCGCGGCCATCAGCACGCGGAAGGACTCGCAGAAGGACTCGTAGAAGCCCGGGTCGGCGGTGCGCGGGATCCAGTCGTAGACGGGGACGAAGCGGGCCTCCGGCCAGTCGATCAGCACGGCATTCACTTCGTCGTGGAAGCCGAAGATGAAGTACGGATCCTCGCCGGCGCTGAGCACGCGGAGGTCGTGCGCCAGGCTCGCGTGGGCGAGCGGCCGATCGTGAGCTTCGATCTGCGCCACGGCGAGGACCGCCGCGAGAGCGATCGCGGCGCTCGCCGGCCACGGCGGGAGTGACCGTGCGATCAGCACGGCCGCGGGGAACGCGAGTGGCATCAGGTATGCGCCGCGCTCGACGTCGTCGCCGAGCAAAGCGAAGGTTGCCGCGCAGTAGCCGGCGACCGCGACGCCGAGCGCGAGGACCTGCCGGCGACAGGCTTGCAGTCGCAACGCGGCGAGCCACAGCACGGACACGGGCAGGAAGGCGAGCAGCCACTCGTGGACGAGCGTGCCGGCGAGCGGCGTCACGCCGCGGAACTCATGGAAGTACCGGCCGAGGAACTCGAGCTGCGCGCCGGCCGCGGCGGTCGAGGCGCCGGATCGAAGGAGCGCGGACAGCAGCAGGACGCCCGCGACGTGCGAGACCCCGAGGACCAAGATCCAGCGCAGGCGAGCACGAGAAGCCGGGCTCGCCAGGACCCAGAGCGTCGCGATCAGGACGAGGAGGTGGCCGGTGGCGTGCGCCGCGGTGGCGAGCGCGGTGGCGAGGCCACACCAGACCCCCCCCCCCCAGTTCCCGCGCCGCGCTCGAGGCGCGTGATCGTCCACCACGCGACCGAGGCGAAGGCGAAGAACGGTCCGTGCACCTCGACGACCGTCGCGAAGAAGACGATCGGGGCCGCGGTGGCGACGAGCAGCGCGGCGAGCAGCGAGCGACTTGGACCGAGCCCCGAGTTCCGACAGGTCGCGTGGAACACCGCGACGCCGATCGCCGTGCCGAGAGCGGAGAGCGACGTTCCGATCCGCAGGTTCGACACGTCCATGCCGCCGAACAGCGCGGCGAAACCCTGCAGCAGTCGCGGGTACGCCAGGTGGTAGGGGTGCGCGAAGTCCCCGGTACTGAGCGAGGCGACGAAGGCCTGACCGTCGCCCTTGTAGAACGTCGACTGCCCGAGCAGCAGATAGGCCGACAGCGCGAGGACGAAGACACCGCCGGTTGCGGCGACATCGCGGACGACGGGGGGTCGGGGCATCCGGCGCATGGGCCAATCCTGCTGCCGGAGAGTCTGGCCGTTCGATCTTGGAAAGTCCGAGCCGTTCCCCCCGCGCGGGGGGCGCCGGGTTCGCGCCGTCGCTCCCGCCGATCGCTGCCAACGGTCGATCCACGTGACGGCCAGGTGAGTCCGGACAGTCCGGCGCGCGGTTCGGCTACGTTGGCCCGCCCTCGCCTGCCCGCGCCGCGTCTCTCGGTAGGTTCATGCCCGTTCGCAATCTGCTGCTCGCTCTCGTCGGTCTGTTCGCCGTCGTCGCCGCGCTGTTCCTGCTGGTGTTCACCGGGGTCGAGTCGCCCGGTGCGAACGGCCCGGGCGATCCCAATGCTGCGGCTGCGAACGCGGATCTGCGCCGCGCGGCGCAGGACGTCAGCCCGGTCACCGCGGAGTTGCCGCCGCTGGTCGCGGATCCCTCGCGCGCGGAGGTCGAGGGCGGTCGCGGTCCCAAGGCGACGGGTCTGCGTGGCATCGTCCTGGATGAGACCGGCAAGCGGCCGCTCGGGGGCGTCGAGGTCCGCGCGATGCGCGACCCGCCGGGCATCGAGCGGCTGATCTCGCGGTTCCGCGGCGCATTCTTCGAGGGCAACGGCATGTGGACCGGAGCGACGCGCCCGCCGCGCTTGCTCGCGACGACGCTCACCGGTCCCGACGGCCGCTTCGAACTGCTCGGGGTCGAGGGTGGGCTGACCTTCGTCGACGCGCGCTTCGACTTCGCCTATGTCCGTTCGCCGGTGCAGGTGCGCGTCGCCGACGGCGAGATCCGCGACGGCGTCGAACTGTTCGCGAGCCCGGCCGGTCGCATCCGCGGTCACGTGCGAGGCAGCGACGGCGCGCCGCGCGCGGACGTGATCGTCAGCGTGCGTCCCGGCCTCAATGCCTTCCTCGGCCAGCTCACGCAGCGGCGCTTCGGTTGGATCGAGGGCATGACCGACGCCGACGGCGCGTTCGATCTGTACGGCGTCCCGCCGGGCACCGGCTATGCACTCGCGGCGGCCGGGCGCGACATCGCGCTCGAGGAGCGCTACGGGATCGACGTGCAGGAGGGCAAGGTCACCGAAGTCGAGATCACCGGTCACCCCGGTGCGTTCGTCGCGGGGCAGGTCTTCGATCCCGCGGGCAAGCCGCTCGCCAACGTGAGCGTCGCGATGGTCTACCTCGACGTCAGTCGCGTGCTGTTCAGCGCCGACGGTCGCGCGGAGCCGATCCTCACCGACGTCGATGGCCGCTTCTCGATCGACCACGTCGCGGCGGGCCGGATCGGGTTCATCGCGGCAACCGACGGCCTCGCGCCGAGCGAGATCGTCGACCTCACGGTCGTCGACAACGGCCGCTACGACGACCTTCGCTTCACGCTGGGCGACGGCGCCGCGATCGCGGGGATCGTCGTCGACGACCAGGAGAAGCCGGTGCCCGGTGCCTTGGTCGAGATCCGGCCCTTCGAACAACCGCGCGATCCCGACGTGCTCAAGCTCGTGCTGAAGGTGCGCAACGTCGTCGCCGAAACGGACGCGGCGGGTCGGTTCGTCGCGCGCGGCATCGACGCGCAGCGCGTGTTCCTGCAGGCGAGCAAGGCCGGCTACGTCACCGAACTGCGCTTCAATGTGAAGCTCGAGGGCGAGCAGAAGATCGTGCTGACGCGCGGCGCAACCGTGCGCGGGCGCGTCGTCGGTCCCGACGACAAGCCGATCGCCCGCTTCCGCGTCGACACCCGCTCGCGGCCGGTGCGCCCGGCGGATGCGAACGCGACGGCTACGCCGGCGGACGCACCGGCCGTCGACGCGCCGCCGAACGAAGAGCGGCGTTTCGGTCCCGGGAGCGGGCGACGCGGACCGCCGTGGGCGCGCGGCGATCGCGACGCCAGCATGCGTCTCGCCGCGGGCCAACGCTTCGGCGAGATGGACTTCGACGGCAACTGGACCGACGTGCTCGACCAGGACGGCCGCTTCGAACTTCGCGGCATCCCGCCGGGCAAGATCCGCGTGCGCGTGCGTGCCGAGGGCTGGCGCGATCCGGACTCGCAGGAGGTCGAACTCGTCGCGGGCGCGGAGAGCGCGGAGCTCACGTTCAAGCTCGAAGCCGGCGCGATCGCGCGCGGCCTCGTCGTCGAAGCCGGAACGCGCGCTCCGGTCGCGGGCGCCGAAGTCACCGCGTACCGCGCGCGCAGCGAAGAGGAAGGTCAGCGCGCCGGTCCGTTCCGCATCAACTTCCAGCCGGAGGACTTCGACTTCCTCGGGCTCGCGCAGGGCAGCCGCCGCACGGCGCGCGCCGATGCGCAGGGACGCTTCGAGATCACCGGGTTGGCGGGAGGGAAGCACCGCTTCACCGCGCGACACCCCGACCTCGCGAAGGCGTCGAGCCAGGACGTCGAACTCGCCGTCGACCAACCGACGGAAGGCGTGATGATCGAGATCGACGCGGGCGGCGCGATCGAAGGCCGCGTGACCGGAGCGGGACGACTGCCGCTGCGCGACGCGCTGGTCGTCGCCGCGAGTCTGCAGGCCGGCGCGTTCAAGAGCTCGAGCTCGGACGAGCAAGGCAACTACCGGATCGAAGGGCTCAGCCCCGGCCAGTACATCGTCTTCAAGTCGCGCATCGACGAGCACGCGCCGAACCTCGGCTACGACCTGCTCGGCAACATGCGCCTCAAGACCGTGACGGTGCGTCGCGGCAAGGCGACGAAGCTCGACATCCAGGACGAAAGCGAAGGCAGCGTGCGCGTGTTCGGCACCGTGCGCGAAGGCGGTCAGCCGGTGAAGCGGGCGATGGTCACCGCACTCGGCACCGACAAGGAGGGTCTGTTCGGACTCGGCATCCGCGCGCAGCCGACCGACGAGCAAGGCGTCTATCAACTGATCGGGCTCTCGCCGGGCAGCTACTTCTTCCAGGTCACGCGCTTCGCGGGACGACCGCAGCAGGCGAACCTGTCGGTCGACGTGCCCGAAGGCGTGCGCGAGGTGCGCGTCGATCTCGACCTGCCGCAGAGCTTCGTCGAGGGTCGCGTGGTCGACGCCGCCGGCAATCCCGTGCCGCGCGTGCAGGTCTCCGCGGGGATCACCGACGGCGACATGGCCGATGCGCCGGGACTGCTCGGACTCATCATGAAGAACGGCGTCGCGCAGACGCGCAGCGACGAGAACGGCGCGTTCAAGTTGTCGAGCGTCGCGCCGGGCACCTATCGCATCGTCGCGTCGGGGCGCGGCTTCGGTCCGGGCGGGCGCGGCGGCGCGGCGGCGGAGTTCGGCGAGGCCGAGCTGCCGGGAGTCGTCGTCGACGGTCTCACGCCGGTGACCGGCCTCGTCATCACGTTGCCGCGCGCGGGCAAGATCCGCGGCCTCGTGATCGACGGCAATGGCGCGCCGCTGCGTGGTGCGGAACTCGTCGCGTCGCGGAGCGATGCGCCGAGCAGCCTCGGCGCCCAGGAACAGATGCTCGACCTGTTCGGCGTGCAGGCGCGGCCGGTGCGCAGCGGCGACGACGGGAGCTTCGAGCTCAGCGGTCTCACGCCCGGCACATACCGCGTGCGCGCCGACGCCGAGGGCCAGGCGCCGGGCGTCGCCGACGACGTGATGGTGCGCTCCCATGCGACGGCCGACGTGACGATCACGGTGATCCGCGGCGCCACCTTGCGCCTGCGCGCGCGCAACGTCGACGGCTCGCAGATCCCGCTGGCGTGGATCAGCGTCTTCGACGGCCAAGGCAAGCCGCTCGCGTCGCGCGTGTCGACCCTCTCGGTGCTGCGCCGCGTGCTCAGCGCCGGCGACAAGGTCGACGACTCCGGCTGGCGCGAGATCGGCAACGTCCCGCCCGATCACTACACGGTGGTGATCCAGGAGCCCGGCAAGCAAGAGCTGAAGGTCACGCGCGACATCCGCGACGGCGAGACGGTCGAGTGGGACCTCGACGTCAGCAAGGAGCTCGAGGCCGCGGGCCGCGGGATGTGACGCGGCTCGGCGCGTGAGGCGGGGTCGCGTGGGCCGCGTATGCTCTTCGCCCCCGATGCCCGACCGCCCCGCACAAGCGCCCGTCCACCAGGACGACGTTCTCGACCGCCGCGTCGAGGCGTTCGGCGACGGACCCGACGGCATCGTCCGCGTCGATCGCTACGTGCTGTTCGTCCCCGAGGTGATCCCCGGTGAACGCGTGCGGGTCGTCGTGACCTCCGCGGCGCGGAAGTACGGGCGCGCCGAGTTGCTCGAGGTCCTCGAAGCCTCGCCGGATCGCGTCGAGCCGCGTTGTCCGCACTACAAGGAGTGCGGCGGCTGCCAGCTCCAACACCTCGCTCATCCCGCGCAACTCCGGGAGAAGTCCGAGCGACTCGGGCGGATGCTCGCGCACGCGCTCGACGTCGACCTGTCGTCGCTGCCGATGCGACCGATGCTCGGTCCGGTCGAACCCTGGGAGCAACGCACGAAGCTCGTGCTGCACTTCGCGGAGCGCGACGGCGGGATCGACGCGGGCTTCTTCTCGCGCCGCAGTCGCGACGTCGTCGGCATCGAGGTCTGCCCGATCCAGGATCCGCTCGCCTTGAAGGTCGGGCTCGCCGTCCGCGACGGTGCTCACGCCGCGGGACTCCGCGTGTTCGACGAGCGCGACGGACGCGGCAACCTGCGCGCGGCGGTCGTGCGCGCGGCGCGCGCGACGCAGCAGGCGCACGCGACGATCGTCGTGCAGACTCGCCGCGAACTGCCGGGGCTCGCGCCGGTGATCGAAGCGCTGCGCGCCGCCGGCGCGACCGGCGCGTCGCTGAACCTCAACGACGGTCCGCCCGAGCAGCTGCTCGGCGAGCGCTACGACCCGCTGTTCGGTTCGCCCTGGGTCGAGGACGAGGTCGAAGGGCTGCGCTTCCGCAGTTCACCAGGCGCCTTCTTCCAGACCTCGCACTTCGGCGTGACCACGCTCGTGCGCGAAGTCCGGCGGATCCTGCACGACGTCCCGCCCGACGCGCGCGTCGCCGACCTCTACTGCGGCGGCGGGTTGTTCGCGCTCGCGCTCGCGAAGATGGCGGGGCGCGTGTTCGGCATCGAGGACTCGGCGCAGGCGATCGACGACGCGACGGCGTCGGCCGAGGCGAACGGGATCACGAACGTCCACTTCCGTGCCGGACTCGTCGAGCGCTTGATGAGCAACCTCGCGCGTAGCCGCGACAAGCCGTTCGCCGTGATCCTCGACCCGCCCCGCGCCGGCTGCGCGTCGCGCGTCCTCCACGGCGTGGCCAACGAACTCCAACCGGTGCGGATCGTCTACGTCTCCTGCGAGCCGTCGACGCTCGCGCGCGACCTCGCCCGCCTCGTGCCGCTCGGCTACGCGATCACCGAGATCACGCCGGTCGACATGTTCCCGCACACCTCGCACCTCGAGACGATCGTCGTCCTCGAGCGCCGCGTGCGTCGCGAGGACCGCACGGCGCGGCGGCTCTTCGAGAGGCTGCGAGACAGCGGGCCGCCGCCCTCAGAATCGACTGCCGAGGATCATCGCCCCGGCGTCCGATGACGTGAGCCCGAAGG
This sequence comes from Planctomycetota bacterium, assembly GCA_016235155.1. Taxonomy (GTDB): domain Bacteria; phylum Planctomycetota; class UBA1135; order UBA1135; family UBA2386; genus JACRLW01. Next base: position 9,721 of record JACRLW010000013.1, on the reverse strand, counting down.
TGTTCGCCGGCGGATCGATGGTCAGGACCTGCGTGTAGAGCACGAGGCCCGCGAGGCTCGCGGTCGACGGGACGGACAGCGCGAACGAGTACGTGCCGAACGACGTGGCCAGCGCGCTGAGCGAGACCAGCGGATCGACGGCGAGCTGGCAACCCGGCGCGCCGAGGCCCGCGAGCGAGAACGGCAGCGGGATGCCGCCGCTCGTCATCGTGTTGCTGAAGCCGATCAGCGGCGCCAGCGGGGCGTTCGCCGGCAGGCGCACGAAGTCGGTGACGAAGGTCGTGCCGGTCAGCGCCTGCTCGAAGTTGCGCACGGTGACCGTCGGCGTGTTGCCGTTCGAACCGCGGCAGCCGCCGCTGAGTCGTGCGAAGCCGGGGAGGCCGCCGGCGCACTCGATCTTCAGGAAGTAGCGGCCGACGTTCGGGGCGCCGAAGCCCTCGACGTTCACGAAGTAGGTCCCGGGGTTGAGCCAGGCGCTGGCCTCCGAGAACAGACCGACGCCGCCGTCGTCGTCGTAGCCGACCTGCGCGAAGGACGAGTTGTAGATCCACACCTCGGTGTCGCCGACC
>JACRLW010000013.1:0-9108 GCA_016235155.1 Planctomycetota bacterium | reverse complement strand
CCGCGCCGGTGTGTGCCGGGTTGGAATCGCCGAGCGTGTAGACGACGTCCCAGCCCGGGTTCGCGACGGTGAAGGTCCACCAGTCGGCGTCGCCGGCCGGCGCCGGTCCGCCGGCGCCGACGATCTCGCCGGCGCCGAACTGGTCGCAGGCGATCGGCGTGGGCACGCCCGAGCTACGCGGATCGCCGTTGGGCTCCGCACCCTCCGCGATCGGAGCGGCCGGTTGCGGGGCCACGTAGAAGAGGATGCGGTAGGTGCCGGTGAGCGTTCCGAAGCCGCCGACGTTTGCGTAGTAGGTGCCGGCCTGGAGCGTGATGAGGATCTGCGAGTACGCACCGACGCCGCCGTCGTCGTTGGTCGCGATGGACAGTCCCGTCGCGTCGTGGATCTCGAGCACCGGATCGCCGATCGCTCCCGCGCGTTGCAAGCTCGGTCCCGTCTCCACGATCAATGCGGTCGTCGCCGGCACGGCGAACACCCACCAGTCGTGGTCGCCCTGGGTGACGACTTCGCCGTCGCCCTGTTGTCCCAGGCCGATCGGCGTCGGCATCTCGCCGAGGAACGGGCTCGCGTTCGGCTCCGGCCATTCGGTCACGACGTAACCAGGCGCCGCGCAACGCAGGTCGAGCGTGTAGGCGCCGGTCTGCGTGGCGGTGAACGCGCGGACGACCGCGTAGTAGGTGCCGGGCGCGAGTTCGACCTCGCAGAACGAGTAGCTGCCGCGCGCGATCGCGCTGGTGTACTGGAGCATGTAGTCGTCGTTGGTCGCGACGAGCGCGAAGGTCGCGTCACGGATTTCGAGGACGGTGTTGCCGATCGGCGACGGCATGCCGAAGACGCTGAGTCCAGGGCTCGTCACCGCCTGGAGCAACACGCCCTGCGTGAGCGTGAACTGCCACCAGTCCTGATCGCCGCCGGTCTGGATCACGCCATCGCATTGATCGCCGCAGGTCGCGAGCGTCGGTGTGCCGCCGCTGCCCGGGCTGCCGTTGGGTTCGGGACCTTCGAGGACCAATCCGACCGGCGAGCGCAGCGGGCGGACGCCGTCACCGGTTCCATGGGCGAGGAGTGCGGAGGCGGCCGCCATCGCGGCCAGGAGTGCGTGGAGTCGGGGCATGAGGTCACTCGCGGAGAGCGGACGCGGAGTTCGCGAACGATACGCGGCGAGCCTCGCGGCGCGAACCGTGCCGGCTATCCTTCGCCACCCATTCATGGCCCAGCGCAATGCCAGTGCGCCGAATCGCGGCATGCTCCGTGTCATCGTGCGGACCGTCGCCGCGCTCGTGATCGTCGAGCTCGTCCTGCAAGGAGTCGCCTACCTCGCCTGGCGGAGGATCTGGATCGGACCCGACGGCGGCGTCGACCCGAACACCGTGCTGATGGTCGGCGACGCGACGGTCGCGGAGGACGGCGTCGCCACGCAGGAGGAGGCCTGGCCCGCCGAGGTGCAGGCTCTGTTGCGCGCGCAGCATCCGAGTCTGCGCGTCGTCGCGGGCGCAGCGCCGGGTCGCGACTCGCAGGCGGTGCTCGTTCGTTTGCAGGAGCAACTCGACGCCGAGCGGCCGCGTTTCGTCTACGTGCGCGTCGGTCGCGAGGACCTGCGGCGCGGCGAGGCGTCGATCGTGCGCGACGACGAACTTCGCGGGCGCGCCGGACCGTTCCGCGTCGAGTGCCGCACGTGGGGCATCGTGCGCGACGCCATCCGCGCCGTCGCGGGAGCCGCGGGCACCGACCCCACGGGGATCTGGCACGCCGGCGCGGTGATCGTCGAGTTCGGCGAAGAGGGTCGCTTCCGGCTCGGACCGGCGACGGGGACGTGGCGCACGGTCGGCATCGGAGCGGAGATCACCTTGCCCGGTGCACCGGTCGCCGTGGTGACCATCACGCGCACCGCGCGCGGCATCGATCTCACCGGCGAGTTCCCGGGCGGACACCTCTCGCTCGAACCGGGTGCGCCGGCGGGCGACGTCGTCGCAGCCGCCGAAGCGTCGCTCGCGCGCGGCGAGTACGCGGAGGCGCGCTGGATGCTCGCGACGGCCGCCGAGGGCGCGCCCGCCGATCACGGCGCGATCGCATCGCTCGCCGCGCTCGACCTGCGCGAGGGACGCCGCGACGACGCCGAGCGTCGCGTCGCGATGTTGCGCGAGGCCGCGGCGGACGAGCTGCGGGCGCTGGCCCCGCTCGCGCGCGCCTTGCTCGCTCTCGGCCAGTGCCGCGAGGCGGTCGACGTCGCGTCGCGTGCCCCCGCGGAAGCCTGGTCGGACCCCGTCTTCGCGAACGCGATGCGCGCGATGCCCGACGCCGAACAGCGCGCGCGCCGCGCGGAGCGGCTCGCGGCGGCGCCGGCACCGCCGGTCGTCACCGATGCCGAGCGCATGCGCCGTCGTGCGGTCCTGCGCGCGAACCTCGTGCGGCTGGTCGAACTGTGCCGCTTCCACGGTGCGGAGCCGATCCTGCTCGAACCGGAAGAGGAGCCCGACGCGACCGGCGCCTGCGAAGACTGCGCTTCGGTCACCGGTGCGACGATCCTGCGCGGCACCGCGCGGCGTTCCGCGCTGCGCGCGCTCGTGCACGCGGATCTCACCAAGCGTCTCGGCGGGTGAACCGCGTGCGGCATGGCAGTAGCTTCGCGCCCGGCATGGCGCTCCCCACCGTCCTCGTCGTCGTCGGCACGCGGCCCGAGGCGACACCGCGCTCGCGGCGCTCGACTTCAAGGTCGACCTTGACCTCGACCTCATGCGGGGCGATCAGACGCCGGCGGCGTTCCTCGCCCGCGCCTTGTCGGCGCTCGACTCGGCTCTCGCGCGCGAGGCGCCCGTGTGCGTCGTCGCGCAGGGCGACACGACCACCGTGCTCGCCGCGGCGCTGGCCGCGTTCCATCGACGCCTCGCGTTCGCGCACGTCGAGGCCGGGCTGCGCACGGCCGACCCGCGCGTGCCGTTCCCGGAGGAGGCCAATCGCCGAATGGTCGGCCGCCTTGCGACGCTCCACCTCGCGCCGACCGAGCGCGCCGGGTCGCGATTGCGCGACGAAGGCGTGCCGGTCGGATCGATCCGGGTCACCGGCAACCCGGTCGTCGACGCGCTCGAGAGCGTGCGCGCACGACTCGAATCGAGCGAACTCACGTCGCCGCGCGACGGCAAGCGCCTCGTGCTGGTGACCGTCCATCGGCGCGAGAGCTTCGGCGATCCGCTGCGCGGCGTGGCGCGGGCCCTGCGCGAACTCGCGACGCGCGGCGACCTCGACCTCCTGGTCACGCTCCATCCCAATCCGAAGGTGGGCGACGCGCTGCGCAGCGAACTCGCCGGCGTCGCCTCGATCCGGATGGTCGAGCCTCTCGCGTATCTCGAGTTCCTCGCCGCGATGCGCTCGAGCTGGCTCGTGCTCACCGATTCCGGCGGCGTGCAGGAAGAGGCGCCGAGCTTCGCGAAGCCGGTGCTCGTGTTGCGCGACGAGACCGAGCGCGTCGAGGGCGTCGAACTCGGGATCAGCCGGCTCGTCGGCACGGATCCGGCGCGCATCGTCGCCGCCGTCGACGAACTCCGCGCCGATACCCGCGCGTACGTGCGCATGCAGGCGCGTGCGAATCCCTACGGCGACGGCAACGCGGCCGCGCGCATCGCGGCAGCGCTTCGTGAACTCGTCACTGGCCGAGCTTGATCCGCAGGCCGTTCGAGGTCACCAGACCGAGCGGGTTCGAACCCGGCGAGACGGTGATCGCCTGGCCGTAGAGGAGGATGCCCGTGAACGCCGTGACGTTGGGCAGTGGCAGCGAGGCCGTCGACGAGGGCGGCGTCGGCGGCAACGGCAGGGTCGTGTCGGTGCTCTGGAGCAGCGCGCAACCGGGCATGCCGATGACCGTCAGGTCGGTGTTGAGCTGGAACACGCCGAGACCGACCACGCCGAGCAGGGTCGACGCCGGGATGTTCGTGACGTCCATGCTGAACGTCGTGCCGAGCACCGGACGCGAACCGGGGCTGCTGTCGAGCGCGAGCGGCACGCCGGTGTTCGAGATCGAGAACGGGACCGATGTCGTGAAGTCCGTCGAGCCCGGGTCGGTGCCGCCGCTCACTCCGGAGAAGCCCGCGAGCGCGAAGTGCAGCGTGCTCGAGACGGTGCCGTACGACAGGAGCATGCGGCCGTCGGCGAAGAGCTGGAGCTGCATCGTGCACGTGTTCGCGCCGGCGAACTCGGGGATCTGGTCCCAGGTGACGACCGCGCGGCCGGGGAACGTGTCGTAGTAGACCGCGCCGCCCGCACTCGGATTGAGGTCCATCCACAACGCGCAGATCGACGGCGGGTCGGAAAGGAACCAGTTCACGTCGCCGTCGCAGCAGCGACTGCCCATCGACGTCGCCGAGTCGATCCAGACGAAGCCGTTCGAGGAGACGTCGATCGAACTGCTCGAACCGCTCGGGTAGGGGAACGCGAAGCCGAGGTTCAGCGGGCCCGACGTCGAGTCGTCGCTCAGGAAGAGGTTCGTCGCGAAGTTGGGCTCCCAGCAGTTCACCGCGCAGGTCGTGACCGAGTAGCCCGAGCCGTTCGGCGTGAACAGGTAGGTCGTGTTGCTCAGGTCCACGCCGGTCGGTTGGAAGAACTCGTAGGCGATCGGCGGGCGCGGACAGCCGTTGCCGTAGCGCGTCGCGCTTGCCGGAACGCAGCCCGTGCGCGGCAGGAGCAACCAACCGGTGCCCGAAGGGACGAGATGGAGCGACGTCGCGGCGAGGTCGAAGGGCGGGCCGAAGAACTGGTCGTAGACCTCGTACAGGGTCGGCTCGACTCCCGTGTTGAGCGGGTTCGTCGAGAGATCGGTCGCGCCCGGATCGAGGACGTTGCCGCCCGGCGACACGCCGACGAGAGCGGTGCCGAAGCCCGACGTGCAGGCGGCGTCCCACCAGAAGGTGATCGAACCGTCGGCGAGGAGTTGGACCTGGAAGGTCATGCCGATCACGCCGCCGTATTCCGGCACGTTGTCCCACGTGATCACCGCGCGGCCCGGGAAGGTGTTGAACCACACCGCTCCCCCCGACGACGGATCGAGGTCCATCCAGAACGGGTTGATGCTCGGCCCTTCGCTGACCAGCGCGGTCGGATCGCCGAAGCAGCAACGGCTGTGGTTGTTCGGGCTCGGCTGCACCCAGATCGAGCCGTTCGAGGCGACGTCGATCGCCGAAGACGTGCCGCCGGCGAAGGGGAAGTTGAAGCCGAGCACGAGGTTCTGGGCGACGGCGTCGTCGCCGAGGCCGAGGTTCGTGCCGAAGTTCGACTCGAAGCAGGGCGTCGACTGCGCGACGACGCCCGTACCGAGCGACAGGGATGCCGCGATTGCGGCGGTCAGGGAGCGAAGTGATTCCATGAGGTCGAGCCGGGAACGCGAGGAGGCGTCGGTGATTGCACCACGGCGCGTTCGGCGGACGAAGGGTCGCGCCAGTGCATGACCCGGTTCGAGAATGCGGAACGCCGTGTCGGTACGTAGCGCGGCCCCGTGCGAACGATCGTCCGCACGGGGCCGCGACTCACGGATGCGCGGTACGCGCGTCCGCGATCAGTTGCCGAAGGTCATCTCGACGCCGTTCGACAAGTAGGCCGGCAAGCCGCTCAGCGACGGGTCGACCATCACGGCCTGCGAGTTGAGGATGCCGCCGATCAGCGCCGGGACGTTCGGGATGCCGAACGTGAAGGTCGTCACCGGGGAGACCGGGACGAGGCCGATCGACAGGTCGATCGACGACAGCAGCGTGCAGTCAGGCAGACCGACGATGCCGAGGTTGAGGTTCGGATTGGCGAAGCCCATGTTCATCGCGGCCGCGACCGTCCCAGCCGTGACGTTGGAGACGTCCATCACGAAGTTCTGGCCAATGACCGGACGCGAGCCCGCCTGCGGCGCGAGCGTCGCAGGGATCGAGCCGAAGGAGCCCGTCGAGAACGGCACCGCCGAGATGTCCGTTGCACCCGGGTCCACCGCGCCGTTGCCCGCGGTGACGCCGACGATCGCGACCGCGCCGCCGGTCGTCGCGTCGTTGATGGCCGACGGCCACGCCATGATCATGTCGCCGTTCGAGAAGAGCTGGAGCTGGATCGTCACCGGCGTGCCGGTGCCGAAGGTCGGGACCTGGTTCCAGGTGACCATCGCCTTGCCCGGGAGCGCGTCGAAGTAGACCGTGCCGCCGGAGCTCGGGTTCAGGTCGTGCCAGAACGGCGCGAGGCGCGCGGGTTGCGCGAGGAACTCGGCGACCGTCGCCGTGTAGTCGGCGAGGCCCGAGGAGCCGCTCTGCAACCAGAGGTAGCCGTTCGAGCAGACGTCGACCACGCTCGTCGTGCCGCCGCAGTAGGGGAAGTTGAAGCCGAGCTGCATGCCGACCGCGAGCGAGTCGTCGGTGAGCGCGAGCGCGCCGACGAAGTTCTGGTCGAAGCAGTTCACGGCGCAGTTCGTGACGAAGTAGCTGCCGGCGCCCGTCGACGTGAAGTACAGCGAGCCGCCCGAGAGGTCGAAGGCCATCGACGGGAACTCTTCGTAGAGGTCGCAGCCGTTACGGCAGCCGCGGCCGTAGGTGCGCGCGCGCGCGCAGCCGACGCTCGGGGCGATCAGCCAGCCGGCGGGGCCGGTCGGCGTCGCCTGGAAGCCCAGGTTCTGCAGGTCGAAGGTGCCCTGACCGAACAGCTCGTAGACCGTGGCGCTCGCCGGGAAGAGCGGCAGCGCGCTGAGGTCGCTGCCACCCGGATCCGCGGCGCCGGCGCCCGGCGACCAACCGGTGAGGGCGGTGTGCGAACGCGTCAGGATGTCGGCGCCAAACGCCATCTCGATCACGCCCGTCGGATAGAGCACGATCTGGAAGCTGTTCGTGCCGCCGCTGGCGTACTCGGGCACCTGATTCCACGTGATGAGCACGCGGCCGGGAAGCGCGTTGTAGTTCACCGAGCCGCCGCCGGGCGGATACAGGTCCATCCACACGCCGCAGACCATCGGGCTCGCAGAGCCCAGGAGACCGCCGACGTTGCCCGTGCAGCACTGGGAGTTCGTCGGCAGCGGGATCGCGCCGACCGAGTCCCAGAGGTAGACGAAGCCGTTCGAGGACACGACGACCGAGTCGTAGTTCGCGCCCGCGAAGGGGAACGTGAAGCCGATCGGTTGTGCGCCGGAGCACTGATCGTCGGCGAGCCCGAGGTTCGGACCCATGTTGGGGTCGATGCCGCACTGCGCGGAGAGCATCGCGGTGGAGACGGTGATCGTCGCGGCGACGAGTGCCGCGCGACCGAGAGCGAAGGGTTGGACAGCCATGAGCTTCTTTCTGGACGTGGTTTCTGCGCTTCGTTGCGAAGCTTGACCGCGCCGACACGTTCGGACGACGGCCAGTCGGTCCCGCCCTGGACAGGTAGCAGGAGGAGCGAGCGAGACAGCGGCGGCGGAGTATAGCTTCGGCCGCGAGCGCTCAACCCTTCGCGATCCATCGCCGCGATGGCTTCAAGCCCCGCTTCGAGACCGTCGGCTCGAGCGGATCAGGACGTACGGCTGACCGTTCGATCGGCGCGACACAGGGTCAGCGCGACGTGCTCGGGGCGAGCACGGCATCGCCGCGGATGCGGGCGTGCGCGCGTTGCCGCGAGAGATCGAGCGTCATCGCGCCGAGGGCGACGTCCATCGGCAGCAGCAGGACCGTCGAGTCGTCGGGCTCGTGGTGCGCTCGGGGCTCGACGACTTCACCTGCATAGCGGGCGATCGAAGAGATGCGGACCTCGTCGATCGCACCGGTGAACTCCGAAGTGCCGAGGCCCTTGCCGTCGACGTCGGCACCGACGAGCAGCGGCAGCGCGTTGCGCGTGCGTGACCCGCTCGCCGCCTTCCGCGCCGTGAGCTTGCCGTCGACGTAGAGCCGCAGCTCCTTGCCGTCGAAGACCCCGGCGACGTGGTGCCAGGCGCGAGCGCTTGCCGCTGCGCCCGCTTCGACCGTCGCATAGCGATCGCCGAGGTGGACGATGAAGGACGGCACGCCCGCGTTCAGGAAGATCCCGAACTCCGCGGACTCGGTCTTGTTGACCAGGCCGACGCGTTTCTCGAACGACTCGGCGCGGAAGCGCGCCTCGACGGTGAACGGACCGTCGTGCAGCGCGAGCTGATCGTTCGCGACCGCGAGCCAGTCGCCGTCGCCGTCGAGCGAGAGGACGTGATCCGTCGCCTGCGCCGACCAGGTGCGGCCGTCGATCGCGACCGGCCAGTCGAACCCGCGCTCGGGGAGCGGCACGCGCGCGTTCGGCGCCATTGCGCCGGACGCGCCATTCCACGCGCGCGTTGCCCGCCGCGGCGAGCAACACGTGCGCATGGTCGGGCTCGATCGTCCAACGCGGGTCCGCGCTCGCCGGGATGCACTCGACTTCCAGCGGATAGGGCACCGGATTGGCGAGCGTCATCGTGACCGTTCCAACCGCGCTGCAATCGGCGGCCATCGCGAGCTCGCCGTCGAACGACGGCCGCAGCGTGCGCACGACCGTCGCCGTCGCCTGGACGACCGGCTCGGTCAGCGTCTCCGGATCGATCACTTCGCCGACCGGCACCGTCGCGACGTCGACGTGATCGGCCCCGACCTCGTGATGACCGTCGGCGACCTCGTGCAGGGCTACAACGCGCGCGCCGAATGGCTCACGCAGGCCGCCGAGTACAAGACGATCATGGCGGGGCTGCGCATGCCGTGGTTCCCCGTCGCGGGCAATCACGACGTCTACTGGCGCGGCGCGGATCGTCCGCCACTCGAACACGAGGGCGACTTCGAACAGCACTTCGGGCCGCTGTGGTACGCCTTCGAGCACAAGCGTTGCTGGTTCGTCGTGCTGTTCTCCGACGAATCGATGGTCGACGGCGGGACCAAGGACTTCAACGACGCCCGCAACCACCGCATGAGCGAGCGCCAGTTCGCGTGGCTCGAGCGCATGCTCGCGCGCGCGAAACGCGCGCGTCACGTCTTCCTCTTCCTCCACCACCCGCGATGGATCGGCGGCAAGTACGGCGACCACTGGAACGCCGTGCACTCGCGCCTCGTCGCCGCGGGCAACGTGACCGCGGTGTTCGCCGGGCACATCCACCGCATGACGCACGAGCTTCGTGACGGCATCCGC
>JACRLW010000012.1 GCA_016235155.1 Planctomycetota bacterium | reverse complement strand
TTGCTGGAGCCGCTGCTCGACGCGTTGCGCGCGCGCCCGGCCTGGGCCGCCGCGGATCCGCGCTGAGCCCCGCGCTCGTCAGCGCTTCTTGCCCTCGCCCGCGGGCACTGCCTGTGCGTCGAGCCAGTCCTCGATCTCTCCGGTCGCGCCGACGTGCGTCGCGAGGGCGTCGAACGAAGGCACGGCAAGGCGCAGCGGGTGGGACTCCAGCAGCCCGGCGTGCAGCGTCTCGGCGATCCGCAGGGCGAGCACCGCCATGCCGGTGCGCGTCGCATGGAGCCGATCGCCCTGCAGCAGGAGCTCCGTCCCGAGCGTCACGTCCTCGCCCGCCAGACGCATCGCCACGCCCTGACCACGCGCCGCCGCGACGAAGTCGGCGAGCGCGAACAGGATCACCTGCGGGTGGCGCGCGGCCCACTCGCGCAGGCGGCGGTTGAGCGTCGCGAGCTCCTCGACGCTCGGCACCGCCGAGACCGGCAACATGCGCGGATCGGCGCCGCGCATGTCCGGGTAGTCGCCGAGCAGGATCGGGGCGTCGCACTTCGCGAACAGGGTCTCGAGCAGCGCGAACAGCTCGTCCTGCCGGGCGAGGCGGGCCTTCGTCCCTCCCACCGCGCCGTAGCCGAACCAGAACGGCAGGTCGACGCCGAGCACGAGCGACGGCGGCGCGTCGGCGATTCGGGCGAGCTGGCGTTTGGCGGAACCCGACGGGTCGAGGAACACGAGCAGGTCGCTCTGGTCGCGGAACTCGATCGCGACGCCTTCCCACATCGGCGCCAGGGCGCGGGCCAGCTTCACCGTGGAGTTGCGTTCGCCGTCCGCGCGGGGCGCCGGATCGATGAAACCCGCGCTGACGCTCGCGCCCGCGACGGCGATGCGAAGGGACTTCGGCGCTGCGCTTTCGTCCCGGCCCGCGGCGGAGTCCTGGGCGCGGAGGAGCGGGGTCCAGAGCGCGACGGCGATGGCGGTTCCGATGCGGAGGGCTGCGGCTCTCATGCTCGGAGCATACGTGCGCTGCGTGCGCTCGGCCGCACGGCCGCTATCCTTCCCCGCCCTCTCGACCCGATGGATCCGATCCCGGCGCGGGCCATCGCCGCGTCGAGCCGAACTCCGCAGCGCACTCCGCAGCGAACTCCCCCCGTCCCGCCGCCCATGTATCGCGACCGCACGGTCTCGCTGGTGATCCCGGCCTACAACGAGGAGGCGACGATCGGTGCGGTCGTGGAGGAGTTCCGGTCGGTGCCGCAGCTCGACGAGATCGTGGTCGTCGACAACAACTGCAAGGACCGCACGGCCGAGATCGCGCGCGCGGCGGGCGCCCGCGTGGTGCAGGAGAGCAAGCCCGGCTACGGCTCCGCGCTGCTGCGCGGCATGACCGACGCGAAGGGCGATCTGCTGGTGCTCACCGAGGCCGACGGGTCGTTCGCCGCGCGCGACGTCGAGAAGCTTCTCGTCTACCTCGACGACTCCGACATGGTGATGGGCACGCGCACGACGCGGCAGATGGTCGAGCAGGGCGCGAACATGCGGTTCTTCCTGCGCTGGGGAAACGTCTTCATGGCGAAGTACCTGCAGCTCCTCTGGCTGCGACCCGCCGAGCCGCGCTTCACGGACGTCGGCTGCACCTACCGCGCGTTGACGCGGAGGACCTTCGACGCGATCCGTGGCCTCGTCCGGGAGACCGGCCCCGCGTTCTCCCCCGAGATGATGTGCGCCGCGCTGATCGCCAAGCGGCGCGTCGTCGAGATTCCGATCACCTACCGTCGGCGCGCCGGCGGCGAATCGAAGCACTCCGACACCTTCGGCCGTCAGGCCAGGACGGCATGGAAGATGTTCAGGACGATCAGCCGGATGCGCTTCTGCGGTCCCCGTCCCGGTCGCAACGCGGCGGCGGATCCCCGCCCCGCCATCGGACCGTAGACTCCGCCCGTCCCATGCCTGCCGGCGCCGCATCAGGCCGGTACCCGGCCCTGCCGAAGGGCCGGAGCGGTGTCGCGCGCCGCATCCGTCGCCCGCACCGAAGCTCCGCAGCCCTGACATGAGAAAGCACGTCGTCATCCTCGGAGGCGGACTCGCCGGCCTGTCCTGCGGGTACGAGCTGGTCCTGCGCGGCCATCGGGTCACGATCCTGGAACGCGAGCCTCACGTCGGCGGCATGGCGTCGTCGTTCATCGAGGACGGCGACGAGTACTGGACGCAGGACTTCGGCCCGCATCGCTTCCACAGCCAGGACAAGAACCTCATCGCGCACGTGAGGGACATCCTCGGCGACAACTTCGTCACGGCGCAGCGCCTGTCGCGCATCGTGCTCTTCAACCGCTTCTTCGACTACCCGCTCGTCGCGAGCAACGTGCTGAAGAACATGCCGCGCGTCCTTCTGGTGCGCGCGATGCTCGACTACCTGTGGGTGCGCTTCCTCGACGTCACGCGCCTGCGGAAGTTCACGGACCTCGACTTCCAGAGCTGGGTCACGCGTCGCTTCGGCCACACGCTCTACCGGGTCTTCTTCGGCCAGTACACCGAGAAGGCGTGGGGCATGCCGCCGAGCCAGATCTCGGCCGACTGGGCCAGCCAGCGGATCACGCTGCTGAGCCTCTGGGACACGATCGTGAAGACGCTCGCCAGGCCCAAGTCCGGCGACACGCCGCGCACGTTGGTCCGCAGCTTCATCTACCCGAAGTTCGGCGGCATCGGCGAACTCGCGCGCGGCTACGCGCGACGCATCACGGACTCCGACACGGAGTCGCGCGTGCTCGTCGGCGCGCCGGCGGTGAAGGTCCTGCGCGACGGACTCCGCGTGATCGGGATCGAGTACGGCAAGCACGAACGCCTGCTTCTCGAGGGCGACGAGTACGTCAGCACGATCCCGGTGACCTCGCTCGCGAAGTCGCTCGCGCCGAAGGCACCGGACGACGTGCAGAAGGCCGCCGACTCGCTGCAGTACGTCTCGATCGTCTTCGTCTACCTGAAGCTGAACCGGCCGAGCGTGAGCCCCGACTCGTGGGTCTACCTGCCGGAGAAGCACCTCACGATCCACCGGATCTCGGAGTTCAAGAACTTCAGCCCGCACTGCGCGCCGAAGGACAAGACGTTGATCTGCGCCGAGATCACGTGTCGCCGCGGCGACGAGATCTGGCGCGCGAGTCCCGAACGCCTGCAGGAGATCGCCGAGAAGGACCTCATCAGCGTCGGGCTGATCGGGCCGGGCGAAGTCCTCGGCGCGACCATCAAGAAGATCCCGTTCGCGTATCCGGTCTACGACCTCGAGTACCGCAGCCACCTGCAGCCGGTGATGGACTTCGTGGCGCGGCTCGAGGGCATCCACACGACGGGGCGTCAGGGCAACTTCCGCTACAACAACATGGACCAGTCGGTGGAGATGGGGCGGAAGCTCGGCATCGAGATCGCGACCGGTCGCTGGCCCGACGCTGGTCTTCGCGGAGCCGCCGTACCAGGTGCTCCGCTGCCCGAAGTGCAGCCTCGTGTGGGTGTCGCCGCGCTGGCGCGACGAAGCGATCCACGAGGTCTACGGCGAGGACTACTGGAAGAGCGATCGCCCGCGGACCAAGGGCTACGCGAACTACGCGAGCGAAGCCGCGCTCTACCTGAAGACCTTCCGGCGACGGATGAAGTTCGTCGCGCGCCACGTGCCGCCGGGCGGCCGCATCCTCGCTGTCGGCTGCGCCGCGGGCTACTTCCTCCGCGTCACCAAGGACGCGGGTCACGACGTCTTCGGCGTGGAGGTCTCGCCGGCGATCGCGACGGAGGCGATCCAAGCACTCGGCGCGGACCGCGTCTGGGTCGGCACGCTCGGCTCGCTCCCGCCGGATCGGCCCGGCTGCGCACCGGAGAGCTTCGACCTCGTGACGATGTGGGACGTCGTCGAGCACGTCCCCGACCCTCAGGCCCTGCTCGAGCAGGCGCGGGCGATGCTCCGTCCCGGCGGCAAACTGATCGTCGAGACGCAGAACGTCGACAGCCGCTTCGCGAAGCTGCTCGGACGCCGCTGGCATCACTTCAAGCACGAGGAGCACATCTACCACTTCAACCAGAAGACGATCCGGCGGCTGCTCGATCAGGCCGGGTTCGCCGTCGAGTCGATGACGAGCGGCTACGCGGGCAAGTACGTCTCGTTCGGTTTCATCGCCGAGCGCGCGTCGCGCCTCAATCGCGTGGCGAGCCTGCTGCTCAGCCCGCTCGGTTGGTTCAAGCGCGCGAACGTCTACCTCAACTTCCACGACGAGATGGTGGTCGTCGCCACCCCGCGTCCGCCGGCGACGCGCTGAGCGATGGAGACGCACATCTACGACCAGTTCGCGGCGCTCGAGGACCGGCACTTCTGGTTCCGCGGCCGGCGCGCGATCTTCTTCGACCTTCTCGATCAGGAACTCGGCGGGCCGCGGCAAGACCTCCGCATCCTGGAAGTCGGCTGCGGACCCGGCGGCATGCTGTCGCCGCTCTCGCGCTACGGCACGGTGCACGGACTCGACATCGCGCTCGACGCGCTGCGCTACTGCCGCCACCGCGGCTTCCCCCACATGGCGCTCGGTTCGGGCACGCAGCTCCCGTTCGCCGACGCGAGCTTCGATCTGGTCGCCCTGTTCGACACGATCGAACACATCCAGGACGACCAGGGCGTGCTCGCCGAGGTGCGACGCATCCTGAAGCCCGGCGGCGCGGTCGTCGTCTCGGTGCCGGCCTACCAATTCCTGTACTCGCAGAACGACCGTCTCGTGCATCACCAGCGTCGCTACACGCGCGCGCAGCTCGACCGGCTCCTGCGCGCCGAGCGCTTCGCGCCGCGCAAGCTGACCTACTTCAACACCTTCCTGTTCCCGTTGATCCTGCCGGCGGTCCTCGTCCTCAAGTTGAAGGAGCGGTTGTTCGGGCTGCCCCGGGGACAGACCAACCTCAGCCACGAGTTCGCGCCGCCAATCAACGGCCTCTTCGCCTGGCTGATGGCGACCGAGCGTCGGTTCCTGAGGCACTGCGAGTTCCCGTTCGGGCACTCGCTGGTCGCGATCGCACGGGTCTGAACGGTCGGGGGTGTCCGCACCTTTGCGTGCGGCGCCTGCCCGTCCCATCCTTTCGGGTTCGCGTCCGCGGCGCGCCCTGCGCCGGACGGCACGCGGCCCGAGATCGCCCAGAACCGACCATGGTCTTCACTCTCCCCGAACTCCCCTACTCGAAGGACGCGCTCGCGCCCCACGTCTCCCAGGAGACCCTCGAGTTCCACCACGGCAAGCACCACGCCGCCTACGTGACGAACCTCAACAAGCTGGTCGCCGGCACCGAGTACGAAGGCAAGAGCCTCGAGGACATCATCCGCAAGGCACCCGCCGGCGGGATCTTCAACAACGCCGCCCAGGTGTGGAACCACACCTTCTACTGGAACAGCCTCGCGCCCAAGGCCGGCGGCGAGCCGGGCGGCAAGCTGGGCGCCGCGATCGGCAAGCGCTGGGGCAGCTTCCTGAAGTTCAAGGAGGAGTTCACCGCCTGCGCGATGGGCACCTTCGGCAGCGGCTGGGCCTGGCTCGTCAAGAACGCCGACGGCTCGCTCGCGATCGAGTCGACGTCGAACGCCGGCACGCCGCTCACGAGCCCGGGCAAGACGCCGCTGCTCACCTGCGACGTCTGGGAGCACGCCTACTACGTCGACTACCGCAACGCGCGCGCGAGCTACCTCGAGCACTTCTGGCAGCTCGTGAACTGGAAGTTCGCCGAGAAGAACCTCGGTTGAGCGGAGCGCGCCGCGGCCCGCGGCTCACTCGTTCGAGGGTTTGATCTCCTGCTCGGTCGGTCGCTTCCAGCCGTAGCGCTCCTCGAGCGCCTTCTGCGAGAACGAGTGCACGATGGCGGCGACCGTGCGTGACGAGCCGGCGCCGCTGCGCTCGGAGAGCAGGCGGCGCCGCGTGACGTCGGCGAGCGAACCCTTGTCGACCTTGATCGCGGTCGCGAGGTAGCGCTTGCGCCCGGTGAAGTCTTGGATCAGGTCCGTCGCCTCGCCGGCCTTCAGTGCCGTGACGGTGCCGTTGCCCCACAAGAAGCGCACGGCTTCGGGATAGGCGTCGCGCAGGCGCCCGGAGTTGCCGAAGAGCTCGCGCGGGTACGGCCCGTAGGTCGCGACCGTCAGCCCGAACGGTTGCGCCGCCTCGGCGAGCGCCTCGCCGTACTTCTCCTTGCCGGACTTCGCGATCGCCTCGTCGGTCTCTTTCTGGAGTTCGTCGAGGATCGTCTTGCGCTGCGCTTCCTCCGTCGCGAGCTGGGCCTCGAGACGCTCGACCTCTGCCTTGGTCTGCACGAAGGCGCGGCTCTTCGGATCGCGCCGCTCGTGGATGTCGCGTTGCGCGCGCGCCGTGGTCAGCTTGGCGGTGAGCCCGTCGCGCCACTCGGTGAGGCGCGTCCCGACCTTCTCGTCGCGTTGCTTCTCCAACTCGGCGATGCGCTCGGGGATCTTGGCGCGCGCGAGCTCCTTCAGCTTCGCCTCGAAGTCCTTGGCCTTCTGCTCGGCCTCCTCGCCGGCCTTCTTGGTGAACCAGTCGGCCCGCGCCTTGTCGCGGATGTCGGCGAGCTTCTTCAGCGGCGCCTCGGAGAACTGCTTGAGCCGCACCTGGAAGACGTGCCCCACGGTGCGCTGGACCTGCGTCGAGAGCGGCGCCTCCGCGCTCAGGGCGCCGACCATCGCGGCTCCGAGCCAGGGCGCCACGGGCGCCACGTTCTGCAGCGCCTCGATCGCCAGGGACTCCTCTCCGGAGTCGGCGACGCCGAGACCGGCGCGACCCGCCGCGAGTTCGGTGAACACCGCCACGAGGTCGAAGGCCGCGCGCTTGTCGGTGACGGCCTGCGTCGCCGTCTGATGCTTCGACTTCGCCTCGGCGACCGCGGCTTCCGCGGCGGCGAACGCCTTCTTCTCGTCCTCGGTCGCGTCGGCCGCCGCACCGCGCACCATCGTGGCGTCGACGCCCTTGCGCGCTTCGTCGACCGCTGCCAGCGCCGCGGTGACGGCCTCGATCTCCGCCTTTGTGTGCTCGGTCAGTCGGACCGCCACCGTGTCCCACAACGCACGCAGCACGGCTTCGGCCTGCAGGCGCTTCGTGATCTGTAGGCGCAGGGCGTCGTCGAGCGGCACGTACTCCGGCGGCGGCGCTTCCTCGGTCGTTGGGTCCTTCGGCTTCTCGATCTGGTAGAGGCGGAACTTGTTGAGCTCGTAGTAGCCGTCGACCTCCTCGGTCGAGAACTGCTTGTCGCCGAGCTCCTTGGCGAAGGCCGCCGGGTCGAAGGCGGCGAGGTCGAGCCACGCGAGCTCGACGCGGTACCGCGCCGTGTCGAGGAAGCCCCGCGCGTTCTGGTCGTCGCGCGGGAGGCCGTTGATCCAGGTCTCGAGGTCGGCGTCGGTGACGTCCTTCTGCTCGATCGCGGTCTGGATCGCCTTCTCGTCGAGCTGCGCCGCCGTGACGGTCAGGAGTTCGAGGTCCTTCGCGATCCGCTCGGCGAGCGACGCATCGGTCGTGTCGACGCCGAGCGCTTGAAGGCGCACGAAGGTCGCGATGCGCAGCGCTTCGCCGATGACGAGGCGGAACTGCGTCAGCGACGCGTAGCCTGCGGCGCCCGAGAGTTCCTGCAGCCGGGTCACGCGCACCGCGTTCGCGATCGCCAGCGCGTTCTGGATCGCGCGATCGGCTTCGTCCGCGGAGTACTCGATGCCGTACTCGATCGCGAGGCGGCGCAGCGCCGCGTAGACCTCGACGCGGCTGTCGTTCCCCTGCGGATCGAGGAGCGGGGGCAGCGCGACGACGAAGTCGCCGGGGAAGCCCGAGTTCGAGCGCTCGTCGCGCGCGGCGAGCATCTGCGCGACCGCGTAGTCCTCCTCTTGGACCTTCACCGTGCGACCGGCGACGGTCATCGTCGGCATGGGCACTTCCTTCCCGCGCAGGCCGGAGAAGAAGTCGAGCACGTTGCCGCTGATGGAGAACGTGACCAGCGCGAAGATGCCGGCCGTGAACAGGATGATGCGCTGATACTTGCGGAAGAAGTCCATCGCGTGACGACGATGCCCACGCACGCGGAGGCGTCCTGGCGACGCGACGTCCCGTGCGGCGAACGCGGTTCGGGAAAGGCGAGCAGGTTAGCGCGGAGGGTCGCGCATTCGTAGCCCGCGATGCGGCGGCCGCACCGCGCGCGGTCAGCTCCCGCCGCTCGATCCCGTTCCGGGCGTCCGCACCGGGAGAACGATCGCCTCCTCCGCCAACAGGACCGGGATGTCGTCGTCGACGCGGAACAGGACCCCCTCGGCCTCGCACACGAGCCCCGCGACGGGAGCGCTCTCGACGGGCTTGCCCGAGCGCCGCACGAGTCGCCCCTGCCGGAACGCTTCGGCGAGCGCTTCGAGTTCGTCGGCGCGCGCGATCCGCAGCGGCTTCAGGCCGCCCGGAGAACGCAACTTCGCGAGGAAGGTCGGGTCGAGGTTCATGGCTGGTTCCGTCTGGTCGCCCGGCGGCGACAGGATGAGGGCGGCAGGAATCGAACCTGCGACCGACGGATTAAAAATCCGTTGCTCTGCCGACTGAGCTACGCCCCCCTGGGTCATCTGGCGAACGGTCGGCGTGGGGCCCGCCGCGATCAATCGGTCATGATCTCGACGGTCTTCTTGGCGACCAGGTCCTCGATGCGTTTCTCGAGCTGCTTCATGTGCTCCTGGATCGTGTCCTTCGCCTCCTCGAAGTGATCGTCGGTGAGCTGGTGCGCCCCGTGCGCGTGCTCGACGGCCTTGTTGGCGTCGCGCCGCTCGTTGCGCAGGGCGACCCGCGCCTGCTCGCCGAGATCCTTGACCTTCGCGCTGAGCTTCTTGCGCTGTTCCTGCGAGAGCGGGGGCAGCGTCAGGCGGATCGCCTTGCCGTCGACCGACGGGTTGAGGCCGAGATCCGAGGTCTGGATCGCCTTCTCGATCGCCTTCAAGATCGAGGGGTCGAAGGGCTTGATCAGGAGCTGGCGCGGCTCGGGGACCTGGATGTGCGCCAGGTGCGCGAGCTGGGAGTGCGCCCCGTAGGCCTCGACGCGGATGTGATCGACCAGCGCGGGCGAGGCCCGTCCGGTGCGGATCCCGGCGAAGACCTCCTGCAGATGCGAAACGGACTTGGTGGCGCGCTCCTCGAACTGGGCGAGGATCGTCTTGGTCTTGTCGTCCATGGCGGATGACCTCGGTGATGCGGTGCCTGGCGCAACGCGCATCGGAGCGCGGCGAGCGCGGCGGCGCCAGAGCGGGGCTCCCGAGCCCATCGCGGACAAGGCGGCGACCCGCGACGGTCAGCTCGACGACACCACCCAGGTCCCGATCGGCTCGCCCTTCACGGCGCGCTCCATGTTCCCCGGCACGAACATGTCGAAGACCATGATCGGCATGTCGTTCTCCATGCAGAGCGTGAACGCCGTGCGGTCCATCACGCGCAGGTCGAGCGCCAGAGCCTCCGCAAAGGTCGTGCGGTCGATGCGCGTCGCGGTCGGGTCGCGTTTGGGGTCGGCGGTGTAGATGCCGTCGACCTTGGTCGCCTTCAGGATCGCGTCGACGCCGAGTTCGGTGGCGCGCAGCGCGGCCGCGGTGTCGGTCGTGAAATAGGGATTGCCGGTGCCCGCGGCGAGGATCACGACGCGGCCCTTTTCGAGGTGACGCACGGCGCGGCGCCGGATGAACGGCTCCATCACCATGTTCATCGGGATCGCCGACAGGGCGCGGGTCTCGACGCCGGCGCGCTCGAGCGCGTCCTGCAGCGCCAAGGAGTTGATTGCCGTGGCGAGCATGCCCATCTGGTCGGCGGTCGCGCGGCCGATGCCGAACTCGGCGAAGCGCGCGCCACGGATCAGATTGCCGCCGCCGACGACGACCGCGACCTGCACGCCGAGCCGCTTCACGCGCGCAATCTGCTCGGCGATCTCCTGGGCGACCGCAGGGTCGACGCCGTGTTCCCCGGGTCGCGCCAGGCTCTCGCCGCTCAGCTTGAGCAGCACGCGGTGGAGGCGCGCCGGAACGCCGGACACGGTCAGCCCCCGAGTTCCATGCGGACGAAGCGGCGCAGCTTGATGTTCTCGCCGATCTTCGCCGCGAGCTCCTTGCAGACCAGACCGGTGGTCTTCTTGTCGTCGCGCAACCAGGGCTGCTCGAGCAGGCAGATCTCGGCGAAGAACTTGTTCATGCGGCCGTCGACCGCCTTCTCGATCACTTCTTTCGGACGACCCGCCATCTGGGTCGCGGTCTGCTCGAGGACGATCGCGCGCTCGCGCTCGATCTCGTTCGCCGGGACGTCTTCGGGCGCCAGGTAGCGGGGCCGGAACGCCGCGACGTGGAGGCAGACGTCCTTGCCGAAGCCCACGAACTCCTCGTTGCGCGCGACGAAGTCGGTCTCGCAACCGAGCTCCACCAGCACGCCGAGCTTGTTGGTGTGGTGCACGTAGCAAAAGACCTGGCCCTCGGTCGACACGCGATCGCCGCGCGCGTCCGCAGCCTTGAGGCCCTTCTTGCGGAGGATGTCGACGGCCTTCTCCATGTCGGCGTCGGCCTCCACGAGGGCCTCCTTGCAGTTCATCATCGGTGCGCCGGTGCGCTTGCGCAGCGCGGCGACCATCTTGGCGTCGATCTCACCCATCGTTCGGTTCTCGCTCTTCGCTGCGCCTGCTCAGGGATTCGTGCCGCCGCCGGTCGGCGTGCCGCCGCTCGGAGCGTCGCTCGCCGCTTCCGGAGCGTCGCCGCCGGCCGAGCCGGTCCCGCCGACCGACACGCTGGTCGCCTGGCCGCCCGCGCGATCCGCGAAGCGTCCGCCGGCACGGCGGCCGAGCCGGCCACCCGCCGCATCGGGACGCCGGCGCCGTCCGGCTGCGCCGCCGCCGCCTTCCCCGCGCGGTCCGCCGCCGCCCATGCTCGCCGAGCTCGGACCGGCGTTGGAACGCCGGCCGGAGACCTCGCGCGTGCGCGGGTCCTCGGCCGCGACGCGGCGCGCTTCGTGGACCGTGGACTCGTCGGCCTGGGCGCGGCCCTCGATCAGGGCGTCGACCAGCTTGCCGAGGAGGAGCTGCACCGACGCGACGGCGTCGTCGTTGCCCGGCACCGGGATGTCCGCGAGCCGCGGATCGCAGTCGGTGTCGAGGATCGCGATCACCGGCACGTTCATCCGCTGGGCTTCCTTCATCGCGTTGTCCTCGCGGCGCGGGTCGATGACCACCATCGCCGACGGCATGCCGAACAGCTCGCGCACGCCCTCGAGGTTGCGTTGGATCTTGCGCATCTCGCGCCGCATCATCGACTGCGCCTTCTTCTTGTGGCGCTCGATGGTGCCGTCCTGCTCCATCGTCTCGATCTCCTGCAGGCGCCCGAGGCGATCGCGCACGATCGCGAAGTTGGTCAGCGTGCCGCCGATCCAGCGTTCGGTGATCGCCGGCATCCCGGAGCGCTTCGACTCGGCGTCGACGACCGACCGGATCTGCTTCTTCGTCCCGACGAAGAGGACCTGCCCCCCCATCGCCGCGAGCCGGCGGAGGAAGTGCTGAGCCTGGAGCAAGCCGCGGATCGTCGACTTGAGGTCGATCAGATGGACGTTGTGTCGCTTCCCGTGGATGTACGGCTTCATCCTCGGGTTCCAACGGCGGGCCTGGTGTCCGAAGTGGACACCGGCATCGATGAGCTCCTGGACGGTGACGACGGTCACGGGGTCTCCGGAATCGGTGGCACGGATTGCGGCCGGGATCGACGCCGTGGCGCCGGGGGCCAGAAAGGGCGGGGGATTCTAGGGACGGCGCGCGGCCGATCAAGCGATGCGACGATGCCTCCTTCGCATCGCCGCTGTCGCCGCGCGTCGCGCCGGCCCGTGCGCATCGCGAGACGACGCATCCATGAGCAGCGGCGCGCGCGCGCGACGCCCGCTAGCATGCGCAACCTTCGAGGAGCACCCCGACCCGCAGCCCGGTCCGATCCTTGCGTTCGTCCGTACCCAACCCACGCTTCGACCCGAGCGCGGCCCTGAGTCGCGAGGCGGACTTCGATCCCTCCTCCGGCGCGAGCGGAGCGCCCGAGCCCGCGCCGGGCGAGCCCCCGGCCCCGGGCGACGAGAGCGTTCCCCGCCCAGCGCGCGCGCGGACCGCGCCGCTCCACGGCCAGACCTCGCGCGTGCTCGTGCTCAACCACCACCGCGACCCCCTCGACGAGCTCGTCGAGGCGCTACGTCGCCGCGGTTTCGAGGTCCTCGAAGCGCGATCGCTCACCGACACGCAGCGGCTCCTCGAACGCACCGCGCCCGACCTCGCGATCCTCAATCCGCTGGTGCTCAAGCGCGGCGGAGTGGAACTCGAGCTGGTCGACCGGCTCCAGCGCGACGGCAACCCCGTGCCGGTGATCCTCCTCGTCGACGGCATCCGCGGCCTCGACCTCGCACGGCGCGCGGAGACGCCGTTCTGCGACTTCCTCCTCAAGCCGCCGTCGATCGACGAGTGCCTGCATCGCGTCGACCTCGCGCTGCGCACGCGCGAGGCGTTCGCGCGCCTGCAAGCCAAGGCGCGCGACCTCGAGGGACAGGTCACCACCGATCACAAGACCGGCCTGCTCAGCGATCGCTACTTCCGCCACGCCCTGCAGGTCGAGCACAAGCGCGCGCAGCGGCACCACATGCCGTTGTCCCTGTTGCTGATCGACGTCGACGACTTCAAGAGCATCAACGACTCGACCGACTACGCCTTCGGCGACGTCGTCCTCAAGCACGTCGCGGAGTCGTTGCGTCGCAACATCCGCGAGACGGACTACGCGGCGCGCTTCGGCGGCGACGAGTTCGTCCTGCTCCTGCCGCACACGTCGTCGGCGGAAGCGGTGCAGACCGCGGTCCGCATCAAGAAGCGCATCGCGGAGACCACCGTGCAGGCGCGCGGCTACGCGCAGCGCGTGACGATCTCGGTCGGCATCGACACCTTCGACGGCCGCAGCGACGCGGACCCGATCGAACTGCGCACGCGCGCGAACAAGGCGCTGCACCAGGCGAAGCGCCGCGGCAAGAACCAGGTCTGGCTCTACACCGCGGGCGATCCCGAGCCGCCGGCACCCGCGAAGCGATGAACCTCGTCCTGCTGCGGCCGGACGAAGTCGACCCCGCAGGCGGCGCGAAGCTCGACGGCCGTCGCGCCGCGCACCTGATCGAACGGCTGAGCGTCGCGCCGGGCCGTGAACTCCAGGCCGGCCTGCTCGACGGCCCGCTCGGCACGGCGATCGTCGAGCGGGTCGACGGCGCCACGGTGGACCTGCGCTGCCGCTTCGACCACGACGCTCCCCCGCGCAGCGACGACACGCTGATCCTCGCGGTGCCGCGTCCGAAGGTCCTTTGCCGCTGCGTCGAGCACGCGACCGCGCTCGGCTTCGCGCGCATCGTCGTCGTGCGCAGCTGGTTCACCGACAAGAGCCATCTCGCGAGTGCTCGGCTCGACGCGGCGCGGCTCGACGCCCGCGTCATCGCGGGGCTCGAACAATCGCGGCGGACGATGCGCCCGTCGCTGTCGGTCGAGCCCCTGTTCCGGCCCTTCTGCGAGGACCGTCTCGACGGGATCGTCGGCCCGGCCGCGCGCTACGTCGCGGATCCCGACGCGCCGCGCGACCTCGTCGAATGCGCACCGGGCGCACGCGATGCGATCGCCGTCGCGATCGGTCCGGAGCGCGGCTTCAACGCGTTCGAGATCGACCTGCTCGGCGCGCGCGGGTTCCGTCGCGTGCATGCCGGACGCCATCCGCTGCGCGTCGAATGCGCGGTGACGGCGCTCTTCGCGCAGCTCGACGCGTTGCGGCGCGCGGCGCGCGGCGATCATCGCGCCGAAGCGCTCGCCTCCGCTGGGATCAGGGGCGCGACCGCCGCCGGCTCGAGTTCGACGCGCGTCTCGACGGATCGCGTCGACCCGTCGGGATCGCGCACGACCATGGACACGCCGTCGTAGACCTGCCGGCCGTCGCGATGGATCGCGACGGGAACGGATCCGCGCAGGTACGGCCGCAGGTACTCGGCCGGGGTGCCCGGTTCGATCCACGGTTCGCGGGCACGCGCAGGAACCGCGGGCGATGCGTCGCGCCGCGCGAGCTCGCTCGTGCGCGGAGCGACGGCGTCTTGGGCCGGCACGTCGCGCACCGGCGCGCGGTCGATCGCTCCCGCGCTCGACTGCGTTCGATCCGACGCCGCGAGAGTGCCGAGCGCGAGCAACGCGAAGCCGGCGATCGTCGACTTGATGGTCGGTCTCATGGTCATGCCCTCACAGATCGACGCGGCAGCTCGTGGAGACCTGCAGGAGTCCGCCGGCCAATCCGACGCCTTGCGCGTAGATCGAGCCGTTGTTGCCGCAGGTGAGGAAGGGCAGCGCGAACGGCCCGAAGTCAGCCTGGCTCACGCAGGTCTCGACGCCGCCGAGCCCCGGATCGCGGAGGCACGGTCCCGGCGCGACGGTGATCGACGGCCCGACCACGATCCACGGCAAGATGCAGAGGACGAGCGACGAGTCCGGCGTGAGGAGGTTCGGAGGCAGGACCAGGCCGGGACAGGTCTCCGGGCCGACGAGGAGGAAGTACGGCGAACCGATGGGTAGTGAGCTCTGCACGTTGAAGCCCAGCGCGTCGCCGAGCGAGGCGTCGGGGCAGATCCCCGCGTAGCCGTAGTTCGGATTCAGGCCGGCGCCTCCGCCGGAGAACCGCGCGTTCGACGCGCACGGCTGCAGCGTGTCCTCGCGGTAGCGACCGCCGATGCGCCAGGCGCGGTTGAGAGTGCCGAGCCAGATGTTCGTCGGAACGCCCGCGACGTAGCCGACGTCCCAGCCGAGGTTCGTGGCGTGCACCGGACTCCCGAGCGTCGGGTTCGCGCCGTAGGGCACGCAGGTCGGGCACATCAACTCGTTCGCGCTGATGTGCACCGAGATCCCGTCCGCCGGCCAGGCCGGTGCCGCGGGCAGGCCGAAGCCGAGGTAGAAGTCGCCCTGCGGCGACGGGCAGATCTGCGGCAGGAGGCAGGGTGCCGCAAGCGTGATCGTGAGCTTCATCGCGGACACGCCCGCGCCGGGGAAGGCGATGATCCCGAGCGGCAACGAGCAGATCGGCGGGTTCACCATGTCCGGACGCGGACTGTTGATGGTGTCGTCGCCGCGGACCTCGAGGGTCACGGGGCCCTCCGGCGTCACGCCGCTCTGGTCCTGGATCACGGTCGTGACGCTGAGCAGCATCGTCGCGCCGCAGAGTTGATCGGCGGGGATGCGCTGCAGGAGCGCCTTCTGGTTGACGCCTCCGGCGCCGCGCGACGTGAACTCCGTGGTCCCGTCGTAGTGGTACATGAGGTTGCCCTGGATGCGCGGACTCCGCGTCGTGTGCCGGGGTCGCGCGTGAACCGCGCGAGCGAGTTCAGCGCCGATCGATGCGCGACAACCAACCCCGGCGCTTGAACCAGAGCCACATCAGGACGGCGCAGACCGCCATCCCGACCATCACGGCGGGATAGCCGTAGCGCCAGCGCAGCTCCGGCATCGCGTACGGCGAGGAGTCCGGGTCGAAGTTCATCCCGTAGACGCCGACGACGAAGGTCAGCGGGATGAAGATCGTCGCGATGACCGTCAGCACGCGCATGACGTCGTTCATGCGGTTGTTGATCAACGAGACGTGCACTTCCATCAGGCCCGTCGCGATGTCGCGGAGCTGTTCGAGTTGGTCGATGACCTGCACGACGTGGTCGTGGCAGTCGCGGAAGAACACGCGGGTCTCCTCGTCGACGAGATCGAACTCGCCGCGGGCGAGGCGCGCGGCGACCTCGCGGTGCGGAGCGACCGTCCGCCTGAGGATCGCCACGTCGCGCTTCAGCTCGTAGATGCGGGCGAGCGCGCCCTCCCCGGGCCGCGTCATCGTCTCGGATTCCAGCACGTCGATGCGGTCCCCGGCCATCTCGACCACGGGGAAGTAGGCGTCGAGCACGGCATCGAGCAGCGCGTAGAGGAGATAGTCCGCGCCGTCCTTCCGCGTCCGTCCGAGACCCCGCAGCACGCGGTCGCGGACCGGCTCGAACAGTTCGGTCGGGTCCTCTTCGAACGAGACGATGAAGTTGGCACCCGCGTAGACCGCGACCTGCCGCGAGCCGAGGAGCGGCTCCGCGCCGGGCGCACGCATCACCAGGAAGACGTGGTCGCCGTAGCCCTCGAGCTTGGGAAGCTGATGCGCATGGACGACATCCTCGAGCGCGAGCGG
>JACRLW010000011.1:6179-22188 GCA_016235155.1 Planctomycetota bacterium | reverse complement strand
GTGGCTGTGCGTGGCGGCGCTGTGCGCGACGTTCGCGCTCGCGGACGGGTGCATCTCGAACGCCGTCGAGGTCGCCGAGTCCCGCGCACGGCACCTTGTTCACCGTGGGCCCGTTGGGGAGTCCGTCGAAGCGGAGCAGACGGGTCTGGGCGGGAACCGCCGCGGCGAGCGCAACGGCGGCGAGAAGGACGGACGAGCGTGGAGTGCGGACCATGATCGAGCGAGCGACGAAGCGAGCGGGTCGAAGCGGACCGGGGGAAGGTAGCACGTTCCGCGAAGGGCGAGAGGCGGGGGGATGGCGGAGCCGTGAGTCGTTTGAGCGGGTCCGGAAGTCGCGGTCGGAACGAAACCGGTCATGCCGTCCGCCGCATCGAGCCGCGACCGGACGGTAGGACGGCGAATCGTCGCCTGACGCGCGATGATCCTCTGGCCCATCTCCCCATGCATCCTCGCATCACCGCAGTCATTCCCTCGGCTCTCGGACTGCTCGGCTCGCTCGCGGCGCAGTCCGTGAACCAGTTCCAGATCCCCGAGGGTCGCAACACGAACTTCACGGCGCGCGCGGATCTGCTCGGCTCCGCCGCGGGCGACGTGTGCCAACGCTACCCGTCGGAACTCTTCGACGAGGTGTTCCAGACCGTCGTGAGCGGCGCGGTCGTCCATCGCGTCAGCACGCTCTACGTCATCAACCAGGACCAGAGCGGCATCACCTTGGAGTCCTTCACGGTCGGACTCATCGGGGACGATCCACTCGTCTCGCCGGGTCCGTCGCCGGACCCCGCGCGAGACCTGCTGCGTCTCGGTCCGTTTCGCACGCCGTCGACGACGGTCACCGGACCGGTCGCATGGTTCTGGTCGTTCGCGCTGTCCACGCCCTTCGACGCGCTGCCCGCGAAGAGCGACTTCTTCGCGGTGTGCGGGCTGCCCGCGAATGCGGCGTGGACGGCCGACGGCCTGTCGATCCACATGAGCGGCTGGACCGTCAACCCGGTCGACGATCCGTACGTCCCCGCTCTTGGAGCACATCCCGACATCGTGTTCACGATCGATCGAAGCGGGACGCCGATCGTGATCGGGCGCTTCGATCGCACCCAGAAGATCTGGATCGGGGGTCCGGGCGCGCTCATGCGCGTCGGCGCCGACATCGATCCGCTGGTCGCGAGGGGCAGCAACCCGAACTGGGGTGCAGCCGGCATGTACCCCGACCAGAACCCGAGCCGGCTCGACGGCGTCGCGTTCTCGATCATCGACGCGAACCTGCCGAACGCCACGTGCGGCACGATCGGTGTGTTCGGTCGATTCGCGCCGATCAGCACGTCGCTCGCCGCGTTCTTCGTCGAGGGCAATCTCAGTCTGCCGCTGTCGGCGATCCTCCCGGTCAGCTTCGCCTTCGGCACGATGGGGCCCGCTGGTGGGTGGCGGCAGACCACCTTCCCCTTTCCCAACAACTGGGGAGCCGGCGGCAACCTCGGCTTCATGAGCTTCCAGAGCGTGCTGCTCGACTTCACGGTGCCGCGCGTCGTGATGACGAACGGCGCGGCCTTCCACGCGCTCTGAGCACGCCGGGACCGTGATCGGCGGGAGTGCTCGATGGCTCCGCACGCATTCCGAATCCCCTCCGCCGCATCGTCTCGCTTCGGCACCTGAGGGAACCTCCGGGCCTTGTCGGTCCACCAAGCGGTGCTAACCTTCCCCGCGCCGAGGTGCGGCGTTGTGGCGTTGTTCGCGCAACGGTGCCTCAGCAATCCACTCCACGACCAACACGAGAACCAAAGGTCCCATGCGTCTCAGCATCTCCCTGCTCGCCTCTCTCGGCATGGTCGGCTCGCTCGCCGCGCAGTCGATCAACCAGTTCACCGTCCCCGAGGGTCGCAACACGAACTTCACGACGCGCGCGGCGATGCCGGGCACGAGCGTCGGCGACGTGTGCCAGCGCTACATGAACGAGCTGCTCAACGAGGTCAACCAGACCAGCGTTGGCGGCACGGTCGTCAACCGCGTCACCACGCTCTACGTCATCAACCAGGACCAGAGCGGCATCACCCAGGAAGCGTTCACGGTCGGCATCGTCGCCGCCGATGCGCTCTTCCCGCTGCCCACGCCGCAACCCGACCCGGCGGTCGACATCATCCGCACCGGCCCGTTCCTCACGCCGTCGACGACGGTCACCGGACCGGTCGCGTGGTTCTGGACGATCACGCTGGCCACGGCTCTCGACACGCTGCCCGGCAAGGCCGACTTCTACACCGCCTGTGGTCTGCCCGCGAACGCGGCGTGGACGGCTGACGGCATGTCGGTCCACATGAGCGGCTGGACGACCAACCCGGTCGACCAACCCTACGTCCCGACGCCCGGCATCCACCCGAACGCCGTCTTCACGATCGACCGCACCGCGGCGCCGATCGTCGCCGGCCGCTTCGACCGTTCGCAGAAGATCTGGATCGGCGGCCCGGGCGCGCAGATGCGCGTCGGTGCTGACATCGACCCGATCGTCGCGATCGCCCCGAATCCGAACTACGGCGTCGGCGGCATGTATCCGAACCAGACCGCGAGCCGTCTCGACGGCTTCTCGGTCCTCATCCGTGACGCCAACCAGCCCTTGATCAACTGCGGCACGATCGGCGCGATCGGCGGCTTCGATCCGGTCGGCACCCCGTTGGCCTCGTTCGGCATCGAGGGCAACCTCTGTCTGCCGCTCTTCACGATCCTGCCCGTCACCTTCGCGTTCGGCGCGACGGACGCGTCGGGCAACTTCACCACGACTGTGTTCGCCTTCCCGAACACCTTCGGCGGTCCGCTCGGCAACCTGAGCTTCCAGAGCGTGTTCCTCGACTTCGCGACGCCGCGCGTCGTGATGACGAACGGCGCCGGCTTCAACGCCGTCCCGTGATCGAGATCGGCTGACGCGGGTCGCTCCGGCGATCCGTGCGCCCCGGCGACCCCGCCGACCGAGAGGTCGGCGGGGTCGCCGTGCGTACGGGGCCATCGCGCGGAGGACTCGCGAGAACCGGCCGCGGGGATGGCGCGGGCCCAGGCGTGAGCTATCCTTCCCCGGCCTCGTCCTGGCTCCGCGACGAGCCGGACGCGCGCGCCGGCCTCGGCGCCCTCGCACCTCCGATCCGCACCGCTGATGCTCATCCCGCCGAGTCTTCTTCGGAGCGTGGTCCGCCCCCGGGCAGCTCCGCTCGCGCTGGCGTGTTGCGCCGCGCTCCTGGCTGCATCGCTCGCGGCTCAAGCGCCGTTGAACGGCGCGAGCGAGCGCTTCGCGCAGTTGCAGCCGGCGCGCACGAAGACCTTCATCAAGTCGGGTGCGGATCCGGACGATCGGATCACCTCGCCCGCGATGGGCAACGACGACGGCTTCACGGGCATCAACGGAACGGAGTCCTACCGCGAACTCGTCGGCGGGCAGGACACCGCGGTGCTGGCGGACATCCAAGGCCGCGCGGGATTCATCGGTGTGTTCTTCCGCAACTTCTGGTCGGGCGTCGTCGGTTCGTCGATCCAGACGATCGAGGACAACCGCGCGCAGATCGTGGTCGACGGCGTGATCGAGCACGATCACCTGTTCTCGGAGTACTTCCGCAACGAGGATCACCCGCTCGGTCAGACGCGACCGTTCACGCCGATCCCGAAGGCAACCTCGCGATCCCCGACCTCATCGCGTGGGAGACGGTGCTCGCGCGTCGCGGCACGTGGCGCCACGCGGTCGCGCGCAACTCGACGGCGGTCACGACCCATCGCCTCGACCTCGCGCCGAACGGCACGGGTCGGGTGTTGGTGTCGGGTCCCGGCGCCGTGCTCGAGTTCCGAGCCCGCGTCGACGACGCGCGGTCGTGGGAGCACCTCGTCGCCCGCATCCGCTTCGACGGCCGCCCCGACGTCGGCGTCGACGTGCCGCTGCGCATGCTCGGCCTCGCTTCCGAGCCGCCCTACGCGCACGCGATCGACTCGGTGCTCAGCGGCAACGACGGGCAGCGCGAACTGTGGTCCTACTACCCGATGCCCTTCGCCGAGAGCGCACGCATCGAGATCGTCAACACGAGCGGCGTCGAACGCGGCGTGGAGATCGAACTTGCGACCTGGCGCGGCGCCTATCCGCAGCCCTGGGGCTACTTCACCGCGACCTGGAATCGCGCGATCACGTCGCCCGCCGGCGCGTTCCGCGGCCCGCGCCTGACGAACTGCCGCGGCGTCCTGCGGTCAATCGTGCTCGAGGACTGGGTCGACACCACGGGACGCATCCCGCCGAACATCGACCTGACGCATCTCGAGGGCGACCTCTGCGTCCGCATCAACGGCCTGCGCGGCGACGACCATACCTTCGACGCTTCCGAGACCTCGATCGGCAAGTGGGGTTGGTACCTCACGCCGTCGGACCTGCCCTTCCAGAAGGACGGCTCGTTCAACACGAGCGTGCACGTGTCGTTCCACATCCCGGGCGCGGTGGCGGTGCATCGCATGATGGGTTCGACGTTGGTCTTCGACCCCGTGCAGTTCGTCGACGGCATCGACGTCGTGCTCGAACATGGCGTGCAGAACCTGGCGCAGGCCGAGTACGGGTTGTTCGCGGTCCTCTACGTGCAGCCCGGCGCGGCCCGGCGCACCGTCGGCGAACTCGACGTCGGCGACGTTGCCGCGGAGTCCGGCTGGAACGCGCAGTTCGGCACGGCGCCGGTGCAGCCGGTCACGTCGACGTTCTTCCGCGACCAGTTCTACGGCGATGCGCCGTTGACCGACGAGGTCCGGCACGTCGTCGACTGGTACCGCTTCCGCGTCGCCTCGCCGACGCTCGCGAACAATCGCGGGCTCTGCCTCGGCTTCCGCCTCGATCGCCTGCGGGTCGGCAGCGGCGGACTCTGCCAGGCGCGGGTCTACGTCGACGGGTACTTCGCGGGCATCCTGCATTCCTTCACGACGAACCCCGTCGAAGTCTGGAAGGAAGGCGGCGAGACCGAGGTCGAGCTGCCTCGCGCCCTGACCGACGGCAAGTCCAACTTCGTCGTCGAAGTGCGCCCGGTCGCGGGCACGCAGCCGATCCGCGTCGGCAACGTGCGCGTGTACGCCTACGAGCGGGACTGAGACACGCACCCGCGCGCGGGGCGTCAGCCCGCGAGCATGCGCGCCGTCGTCGCGCCGAGCACCACGCAGCCGACCGCTCCCAGGTTCTGCAGCGCGGCGTTGAACAGCGCGCGTGCCGTGTCACCCACGCGCATGAGTTCGACGGTCTCGAACGCAAAGGTCGAGAACGTCGTGAAGGCCCCGAGGAATCCGACGAGCACGACGATCTTGGTGCGGGCCGAGATCAGCTCCTGTTCCTCCGCGAGCACCACGACGGCGCCGAACAGGAAGCTGCCGGCGCAGTTCACCGCGACGGTCGCCCAGGGGAAGCCGGGGTCGGTGAAGGTCAGAAACCAGCGGTAGGTGCCGTAGCGGCACAGGGCGCCGAGGGCGCCGGCGAGGGCCAGGAGGACGAGGTCCACGATCGCTCTTCCGTGACGCGGTCCCGCTGCAGCGGCGGCGCTCGGATGCGCGACGGGCCCGCGGCGTCAGCCGCGAGCCCGTCGTTCCGTTCTGCGTGGAGAGTAGGGGAGTCGAACCCCTGACCTCGACAATGCCATTGTCGCGCTCTACCAACTGAGCTAACTCCCCGGCCGATCCGTGAACGATGACGGATGGGTTCGGGAGGGCGGCACGGTAGCGTCGCGCGCGGTCGGGTCAAGCGGCGCGACACTGCCGCGCCGCGCTGGATCATCGGTGGAGATCCGCTAACATCCCGCGCCGTCGTCGAGGTCGCGCGCGTCCCGCGCTCGATCGGACGGCGGCGACGAATCAGAGCCCGCGGTCGGTCAGCCGTCGGGCGTGGCAGCTCGGAGGCCCCCGTGGTCAAGAAGAGTTCGTTCCTCGAGAAGCTCAAGAACCGCCTGCGTTCCCACGACGTACGCGTCGCGCCCGCGGAAGACTTCACGGACGCCGCGCGCAGCGGCGAACCCCAGTCGGGCGAAGTCGGTTCGCGTCTCGAAGCCGTTCCCACCGTCCGCGAGAACGAGTCGGTCTCCGGCCGCAAGCTCTCGCCGAAGGAAGAAGCGACGCTCGCGGTCCAGGACGGCTTCCGCGAACTCAACGGTCTCCTGCGCGGGATGCAGACCCGCGTCGAAGAACAGGGCGAGCGCTTCGTGCGCGCCGCCGACGGACTCGTGCGCCTGCCCGAACTCGGTGAGTTCCAGCTCCAGGCGTTGCGGCGCATCGCGGAGCAGATCGAGGAGCAGGGTCGTCAGAACGCGGTGGTCGTCCAGAGCCTCGGCGACCTGCCGCGGCTGCTCGGCACCGTGCGCGACGCCCTCGACCGCGCCGCGACCGTCGACGAACGCACCGCCGGCACGCTCGACGAGTTCCGCGCCCACATGGCGAGGATCCAGGGCGGGATGGAGCGCATGGTCGACCACTCGCGGCAACACGTCGAATCGGCGCGTTCGATCGCGACCGGCCGCGACGCCGAGCTGCGGCAGCTCCAGGAGTCGACGAAGAGCGCCGTGAGCAACGTCGAGAAGGCGCAGCAGTCGGGTCTTCGCTCGTTGCGCGAAGCGCACGAGGACCAGGCCAACCGGCTGCGCAAGCTCGTCGAGGAATCGACTCGCCGCAGCCGTGCGATGCTCGTCCTGCTCGGACTCGTCCTCGTCGCGCTGCTCGCGATCGGCTTCGTCCTCGCCGTCCGCTGAGTGCCTTGACTCGCGTGTCCGACGGCACGGCGAGCGGCCACGAGCATCGCGTCGGACGGCGACTCTGGTTCGTCCGCCACGGCGACACGACCGGCGGCTCTTCGCAGCGCTACTTCGGCGCGACCGACGTGCCCCTCTCCGACCTCGGCCGCGAGCAGGTCGGAAAGCTCGCGCCGCTCGCGCGCGGCTGGCGTCCGCGCGCACTGCTGCACTCGCCGTTGTCGCGCGCCGCGGAGTCGGCGCGCATCGTGCTCGCTCTGCTCGCGGAGCGACCCGGCGCGATCGAGGTGATCGACGCGCTGCGCGAGGGGCCGCGCGGCCGGGTACCCGGGCGGGGAGACGAAGGCGGGCTTCCACGGCCGCGTCGCCGCCGGCCTCGAACTCGCGCTGAAGCGCCACCTTGACGGCGACCTCGTCTTCGTCGTGCACCGCGGAGTGATCAAGGCCGCGCTCGTCCATCTCCTGCACCTGACCTGGGAGCACGTCCGGCCCTGGTCGCTCGACCTCGGGAGCGCGAGCTCCGTCGTCGCGGTCCAGGACGGCGGCTGGACCCTCGAGCGCTACAACGTCATTCCCCCGACCTGAGGCCCATGCTCCCACTGCTTGCTCTCGCCGCGCTCTTCGCACCGCAGGACCAGGACCCGGTCGAACTCCTGCGCGCGGTGCAGCGGCAGATCGACGCCCAGGCGATCGCGGCGGCCGCGGAGAAGCCGCTG
The DNA here is from genome assembly GCA_016235155.1 of Planctomycetota bacterium. Lineage (GTDB taxonomy): Bacteria > Planctomycetota > UBA1135 > UBA1135 > UBA2386 > JACRLW01. The sequence goes on along the minus strand of JACRLW010000011.1, from coordinate 14,753 downwards.
ATCGAACCGACGACCGGCCGCTTGCCGGGCTTTCTGATGCCGGCCTACGGCCAGAAGCTCCGCGCCGAGGGCCTCGGTGCACTCGCGCTCGCGCGGCGCGACCTCACGCTGCCGGTCGGCCAGGGCGAGGAGCCCGACGTGCACGACGTGCTCGCGGTGTACGAGCGCCTCGCCGGCGTGTCGCTGCCCGCGGCACCCGATTCGCGGCTCGACCTCGGGCGTTTCGAGAACCTCGTCAGCGACGTCCACCGGGAACTCGTGCAGGCGATCGGTTCCGGCCGCGAACCCGAGCGGGTGGTGCCGCAGCTCCGCGCGTCGATCGACGACGTGCGCATGCGCAGCGATCACCTCGGCAACCTCGCCGAGAAGGAGTTCGACGACCTTCGCGAACGACTCGCGCGGCTCGCGAAGGTCGATGCGGCGCGCGTGCATGCGCTCGGCGCGTCGATCCTCGTCGCGAGCCTGGCGCTCGCGGCCGACGACGGTGCGACCCGTCTCGCGCGCGGTCAGACCGGCGCGCCGCGCGGCGACGGCGTGGTGGTCGGCGATGTCCTGCTCGACCGCGACGCCGCGTTCGGACGCATGGTGGTCGGCGGTCCTGGTCGCAACGTCTACGACTGCACGCAGCTCGACGTGATCATCGACGTCGGCGGCGACGACGAGTACCGCGGTCCCGCGGGCGGGGCCGGGGAACGCAACCGGCTCGCGGTCGTCGTCGATCTCGCGGGGAACGACCGCTACCTGTGCGGCAACGACGCGCTCGGTTCGGCGTCGCTCGGCATCGGCGTGCTGCTCGACGCCGCGGGCGACGACCAGTACGAGGCGCAGGGACGCAGCGCGGGCTTCGCGCTGGCGGGCTTCGGCGCCTTCGTCGACCTGGCCGGCAACGACCGCTACGTGCTTGGCGACATGTGCGCGGGCGTCGCGATCGCGGGGAACGCGATCTTCGTCGACGTCGCGGGCGACGACCGGCTCAACGCCGGCGTGGAGTCGTGCGGCGTCGGACTGCCCGGCGGACTGGGCTGGTTCTGCGACGCTCTGGGCGACGACGTCCGCCGCATCGCGCACGTCGGCAAGTCGGTGATCGACGGTGCGAGCGTCGACGTCTCGATCGCGCTCGGCGTCGGGCTCGGCGCGCCGCCCCTGCTCGCTCCCGGTTGCGGGGTGTTCATCGACGCCGCGGGTCACGACCGCACGGAGGTCGCGGGCCTGTCGTGCGGCGTCGGCGGACGCGGCGGGGTCGGCATCCACTTCGACGGCGCCGGCGACGACGCCCTGATCGCCGGCGATCTGGCATTCGGCGTCGCCTATGGCCGCGGACTCGGCCTCGCGATCGACGAGTCCGGCGACGACACGCGCAGCTTCGGTCGTTTCGCCTGCGGTGCCGCGAGCGACGAGAGCGTGGCCGCGGCCTTCGACGGCTCGGGCGACGACCGTGGTCTCGCGCGCGCGCCGGCGTTCGGCGCGGCGCAGCGTCTCGCGGAGGCGTGCTGCATCGATCTCGGCGGCCGCGACTCCTGGTCGCTCGACGTCGACGGCGGGGCGGTGCGCATCGCGGGTCTCCGCGCGGTCACCGGTGCTTCGATCGGCGTGTTCCTCGACGTCGGCGGAGCCGAGGACCGCTACGAGTTCCACGGGGCGCTCGCGCCGGAGAACGCGCGCACGCGCATGTTCAGCGACGGCGCCGGCGAGACCCTGACCAAGCAGGTCTTCGTCGATCGCTGAGCGCACGCCCGCTACAAGGGCCGGCCCCGATGACGCGCCTGCGCTTCGCTCCGTCCCCGACCGGTCCGCTCCATCTCGGCGGCGCGCGCACCGCGCTCTACAACTGGGCCGCGGCGCGCGCGATGGGCGGCACCTTCATCCTGCGCATCGAGGACACCGACCGCGAGCGCTCGGACGACAAGTGGCTCCCGACGATCTTCGAAGGCCTGCGTTGGCTCGGCATCCAGTGGGACGAAGGACCGGACGTCGGCGGTCCCCTGGGCCCCTACGTGCAGATGCAGCGGCTGCCGCTCTACGCCCGCTACGCGCGAGCCCTGCTCGACGCCGGCCATGCCTACGAGTGCTACTGCACGCCCGAGGAGGTCGAAGCCGGTCGCGAGCGCGAGAAGGCCGCGGGGCGAAGGCCGATGTACGACCGCCGGTGCCGTGAACTCGCCGCGGCCGAGCGCGCGCGGCTGGTGGCGGAGGGACGCAAGGCGTCGATCCGCGCCAAGATCCCATTGCCCGGCACCGTGACGATCGAAGACCTCTGCAAGGGCGAGATCACCGTCAGCCACGAGGAGATCGACGACTGGGTGATGCTGCGGCCGGACGGCATCCCGCTCTACAACTTCGCCTGCGTCGTCGACGACCTCGAGATGCGGATCACGCACGTCGTGCGCGGCGAGGAGCACACGGTCAACGGCTTCAAGCAGGTGCTCCTGTTCGCGGCCCTCGGCGCGACGCCGCCGCGTTACGCGCACATCCCGCTGATCCTCGGCAAGGACGGCCGGAAGCTGAGCAAACGCGAGGCGGTGACCAACATCCTCGAGTACCGTGACAAGGGCTTCCTCGCCGACGCGGTCTTCAACTACATCACGCTGCTCGGCTGGAGCTTCTCGGGCGACCGCGACGTGTTTACGCGCGAGGAACTGCTGGCGCGTTTTTCGATCGACGACATCGGCAAGAGCGGCAGCAAGTTCGACGAGGAGAAGCTGCTGTGGATGTCGGGCGACTACGTCCGGCGCCTGCCGCGCGCGCGCTTCGTCGCGGAGGCGCAACCGTTCCTGCGCGGACTCGTGCCCGACGACGCATTCGCATCCGCGACCGGCTTCCTCGGCAACCTGCTCGGCTGCTACCAGGAGCGCGTGCAGGTCCTCGCCGAGCTCGCGGGCAAGGTCGCGTGGGCGTTCGGCGACGCGGTCGCGCTCGACGACGAGGCGCGCGGCAAGATCGAGAAGGAGTCCGAGGCGCGCGCATGGCTCGCGCAGTACGCGGAGCACCTCGAGAACCTGCCGCTGCCGCCGTCGTTCCCGTCCGACCGGAGCGCGGCGGATGCGGCGTTCGTCCTGCCGACGCCGCCCGGCACCGCGCCCGACGCCGTCGCGAGTCCGTTCGCGGGACCGTCGCGCCTCGAACACGACGCGCGCGCGTTCGCGGAGGCACGGGGCGTGAAGTTCGGTCGCTTCGTCCATCCGGTGCGCGCCGCACTCACCGGCACGACCAAGGGCCCGGGCCTCTTCGACTGCCTCTTCCTGCTCGGCAAGGAGCGCGCGCTCGCGCGTCTGCGCGCCGCGGCGACGGGCTGAGAGCCGGCGGTCAGCGGAACAGCCGCGACCCGTACTCGGCGCCGAGGTCGCCGTAGTACTCCTCGAGTGCGTCGCGCAGCGCGTTGCGCACGGCTTCGGACGACATGCCGAGTCTGCGCAGTCGGTCCTCGTGCACGGCCCGCAGTTCGCTGGTCGGCGCGTCGAGTGCGCGGCGCGCGCTCCATCCGATCGAGAGCACGGGGCGCACCGCGTACAGGAACATCGCGCCGAACAACGCGAGCCAGCCGGCGCGGATCGTCCAGGTCCAGACGTCGGGGCGCGCGCGGCCGCGCGTCGCGAAGACGTGGACGAACACGAAACCGGACAACATGCCGCCGACGTGCGCCGCGTTGTCGATGTGCGGGATGAGGAACCCGAGCACGAGGTTGCCGGCGATCAAGGTCACCAGCGAGCGCGGGCCGTGGTAGTCGAGGAACTCGAACTGCGAGCGGCCGAGCCGCATCAGCAAGCCGAGCATCGCGCCGAAGCAGCCGAACACGGCGCCCGAACCGCCGGCGGCGTTGTCGAGCGGGTTGTGCGTGACCGTGCTCAGCAGCGATCCGCCGATCGCGGCGACGACGTAGAGCAAACCGAAGCGCAGGCCGCCGAGCGCGCGCTCGAGTCCCGGCCCGACCCAGCCCAGGCACGCGGCGTTGAGGCCGAGGTGGAGGAAACCGAAGTGCAGGAACGACGCCGTCAGCAGGCGCCACGGTTCGTCGGGCACGAGCAGGGGGATGTGCGCGCCGTAGCGCAGCATCGCCTCGGGTTCGGGCGAGACGACGCCGGTGAGGCCGGCCATCAACAGCCACGCGACCACGAGGATCCACGTCACGGGGGCGTCGTCGAAGCGAGGCATCAGCTCGGCGCGCCTCCGCGCAGCTTCGCGACGCGCGCCTTGGCCCGCGCGTAACGCTCTTCGGCCGGCACCGGCCCGGTCGTCTCGATCGGCCGCGCCGCACGGTCGAGGAAGCGCATCGCCCCCGCGCCGTCGCCGCGGGCGCGCGCGGCGTTCGCGCGCACGAGGTCCGCGCGGCGTGACGCGCCGAACCGCGCTTCGTGCCGCGCGAGCACGGCCTCCGCCTCGTCGTGGCGCGCGAGCCTCCCGAGCGCCGTGCCCAGCAACAGCAACGCGTCGCCGAAGCCCTGCGATTCGTCGAGCTCGACGGCATGCGCGAGCGCGACGGCCGCGTTCTTCAGGTCGCCGGCCGCGAAGAAGGCCTGGCCCAGCGCGGCGCACGCGCCCGGCGACGAAGGGTCCAGTTCGACCGCGCGCACCAGCGCCGGCAGTGCGCGCTTGAGGTCGCCCATGCGCAGGCAGGTCTTGCCGACGGTGAGGAAGTCCGCCGCGTTCGCGAAGTGCGCGAGGCGCGCCTGGGCTTCTACGAGCGGACGCTGATCGACGCTCATGCGGTCCTTCATCCGTCGCAGCAAGAGGCGCAGTCCGGGCACGACCGGCGGCCAGAGCAGGACCGCCGCGAGGGCGACGAGCAGGGTCCCGAGTCCGAGTTGCCCCGCGATCCCGACCGCTGCGTCGACCGCGCCGGCGATGCCTTGCGGGTCGGCGTCGCCGAGCACGACGATCGCCAGCACGGCCGCGGCCGCGCCCCACAGCGCGAGCGCGAGACCGGCGCGCAGCGCGACGGGGCGGGAAGGTGAGGCGTCCATCGCGGCGTCAGCTGCGCAGCGCCTCGCGCAGGCGGCGCGCGCCGTCGCGTCCGTCGTGCGAGTTGATGTAGGCGTCCGCGCCGAGTTCGAGTCCGGCGAGGAAGCCGGTGCGCGGCTGGCACTCGAAGTGCCAGTGGAACGGCGTCGACGGCACACGGTGCAGCCAGACGTTGAACGGCGGTCGATCGAGTGCCGCGTCGATCGCGCGGAAGACGGCGACGAACAGCTCGGCGAGTTCACCGTCGTCGCTGCCCGCGTCGAAGTCGTCGGCCGGATCGAAGGGCGCGAGCCAGGTCTCGTGGCCGAACTTCGGATGGCGCGGCGTGAACACCGCGAAGCGGCTCCCCGCCGCGACGATGCGATCGTCGCGCTCGGCGTCTTTCAGTTCGTGATGCACGTGTCCGCCGGTGCGGCGGTCCTCGTCGAGTTCGGCGCGCAGCCGCGGTGGGAGTTCGGGCATGCCGAGCAACTGGCTGTGGTTGTGCGCGATCGACGCACCCGCCTCGCGGCCGACGTTCTTGAACAAGAAGGCGTGCGCGATGCCCGGCTGGGCTTCGACGTGCGCGATGCGCCGCCGCCACACCGGCAGCACGTGGCGCCAGGTCGGCGCGTCGAGCGCCGCGGGCCGCGGGGTGTGCGCGGGACCCTCCGCGATGACCTCGTGCGCCGAGCTCGCCGGGAAGCGGTTCTCGAACGCGCGCACGACCCAACCCGGCGTGTCGGGACGCGACCCGTCGAGACGGACCGCGTCGACCTCGGGCGGAGTCTGCGACTCGGCCCCCGGACAGAACGGACACTGCTCCTTGCCGTCCTTCCCCGGCACGGTGTGCATCGGCCGCGCGCGACGATGGGGCGCCAGGAAGATCGGGCGGCCGGTGCTCGCGTCGCGCTCGACGCGCGGGTTCGTCATGCGCGGAACGCTACCTCGCTGCCCTGCGGGCCGCGAGCGAGCGGCAGGATCACTTCGGCGGTGCGCCGCTCGCGCGCAGGCGCGCGCGGCGTTCGATCGCCTCGGCGACGTGGCCCGCGTCGCGACGCCGCAACGACGCCGTGCGTTCGTCGCCGCGCGTGGTGGCTTCGGTCGCCAGCGCCGTCGCGAACTCGCTCACACCGTCGCTCACGGCCAGCCACGCGATGCGCGACAGCGCCGCGTCGTCGTGCAGCGTGGAGGACCACGCGCGCGCGAGTGCGAGCGGGTCCTTGCACACGCTCGCGCGCGCGACGCGCGCCAGCGCGGTCTCGACGGCCTCGCGGTCGAAGCGCCGCGACGCATCGGCGAGCGCGTCGTCGCGCGCCGCGTCGCCGTCCGCGAGCGCGGCGCTCAACAGCGTGCACCACAGATCGGTGCGCGCGCGGAACGCGTTGGTGCCCACCGCGACGGTGAAACCGCGACGTGCGCGCGCCGCGACCGCGGCGAGATCGCCCGGGGCGGCGAGCGCGGCCCTGCCGTCGAGGAGGTCCTCGATCGCGGCGAGCCAGCATTCGGGGAACCGGTCGAAGCGCGACCACGCATCGACGTCGTCGAGCGGCGAGCGCGCATCGGCGTCGTCGCGGCACGCGGCGAGGGCGAAGAAGCGCTCGTCGCCGAGCCGCACGCGCAGAGCGCCGCACTCGGCGACCGCGCGCGTCGCTTCCGACGTGGAGTCGGGCGCCGCCAGCACGCGCTCGAGCATGCGGACCAGCGTGGTACGGGGTTCGGGCTCCGCGGCGTCGGACGCCAACGCCGCGGCGAGCGCGACGACGTGCAGGAGCCGTGCGTCGCGGATCGGTGGGTCGTTCGCGGGGGCCGTTCCGAGCAGTTCGTCCAGTTCGGGCGCGAGGCGCGCGACGACGAGCCGCGCGGCGATCGCGCGCGAACCGCTGCGCGACAAGCGCTGCGCGGCGTCGGCGACCGCGAGCGTGCGCGCGATCGCGGTCTCGCCGGCGAGGTCGTCACGGGCGCTCTGCACGAGGTTCTCGACCCGATCGCCCAGCTCCTGTTCCACACCGCAGTCGACCGCGGCGAGGAGCGCGTCGCACGCGATGGAGAAGCGCGCGACCGGATGCGATTCCTGCGTCGAGGCGCGGTCGAGCAGGGCGATTGCACCGCGGGGCTCGCAGGTCAGGAGACGGAGATCGCCGAGACGGCGCAGGAGACCCGGCTCGGAGTCGTCCTCGGCGCGGAGGATCTCGTTGCCCAGGAACTCCGCGGCGACGCCGAGCAGACCCTGGTCGAGATCGTCGAGCACCTGCCGTTCGAGGCGCGCGCGCGCCGGGGACGCGAAGGCATGCGCGTCGATGCGCACCTCGCGGGCGAGGCGCAAGTCGCCGCTGCGTCGCAGCACGCGGACGGCGCGCGGATCGAACACGACCCACGGGTCGAGCGCGGTCGCCGCGAGGCCGATCGCATGTTCGACGTCGTCGGCGGCGAACGACCGCGGCAGGCCGCTCTGCACGACGTTCGCGACCGCCGTCGCGCCGGTGACCTCGGTCCACACCGCGGCGGAGTGCGCGGGGAGGCCGAGTTCCTCGCCGGTCTTGTCCTGGCGCGCGAGCAGTTCGAGCACGAGCCCGGCGAGATCCTCGCAGTCGCCGCGGGCGACCCCGCCGCTCGCCGTCGCGAGGAGTCGGGACACGCTCGCGCCGTGGTCGCCCTGCCACGCGGCCGTGCCCGGCAACCACGGTCGACCCGCATCGGCGCCGTCGCGTGCGTACTCGACGAACCAGCGCGCGAGCAGGTCGATGTGCGCCGTGTCCTTCACCTGCTGCGCGGCTTCGTCGAGGAAGCGGGCGATCTCCGCCTGCGACGTCGACGCGGGCGGCGTGAGCACGCCGTGACGCGTGACGAGGGCGAGCAGGTCGCCGTGCACGTTCTGGATCGCGACGTGCGGCGGCAGGAAGTCGTGGGGGACGCGCGCCGTGCGCACGAGCTCGTCGACGTTCACGGCGCGGCGCCAGATCGTCCGGTCGAAGGTCGCTCCCGTTCCCGGGGTCCAGTGCGCGATCAGCACGCCATCCTCGAACAGGTGCGCCCCGCGCACCGCCTCGTGGTCGAAGTCCTCGAGCGGATCGATGCCCGCGGCGACGTCGACGACGAGCCAGCCGTCGGTCGGAAACGTGATCCCCGTGCCCGCATACGCGGCGCGCGGGGCACGGACGGCGAGACGGGAGCTGCGCACGTCGCGCAGGGCGATCGACTCGGCGCCGAACAGGTCCACGCCGCGGTCGATGCGCAGCGTGCCGTCGCGCCAGGTCTCGTCCGGGATCGGCGTCGTCGCGTCGCGCACGGCGCGTTCGAGCGCCGGCACGCTCGCGTCGTTCCCGAGGGCGAGCCGGGCTGCCCCGTGTCGCAACATCCGCCGCGCGGACGAGGGCTGGAGGTCCTCGCCCGCTTCGCCGTCCGGCGCGGCCGCGCGATCGAGCAGGGCGCAGAAGGCACCGTGTGCGCCGTCGTCGAGTGCCGACGGCGCGCGGCGCGCGGCCGCGAGCGCGTCGTCGAGCGCGGTGCGCAGCGCGAGCCGGCGATCGGCCGCAGCGTCGTCGCGCGTGCGCGCGAAGGAGTGGTCGACGGTGACGACCGAATCCACGAAGACCAGGACGACGCCGAACAGCGGATCGAAGCGCGCCGTGCCGTGCA
>JACRLW010000011.1:0-6155 GCA_016235155.1 Planctomycetota bacterium | reverse complement strand
GCGGGGCGGCTGCTCCGCCAGCACCTTGCGCGCCAGCGCGAGCGTCTCGTCGAGGCGACCGCGCCGGAGCAACTGGTCGTCGAGAGCGAGCCGCGTGCCGCAGCAGAATGCGATCGGCTCGCCGTCTCCGGTCACGCCGACGAGTTCGGTCGTGTGCATGCCGAGCCGCACGATGCAGCGATCGCCGTCGACCTTCGCGACCGGGATCTGCGTGCGGAGCGCGGCGACGAGTCGCTCGGCGGGCATGCGGGGCCAGGCGTCGGGTTGACGGTCGGCGTCGATCGCGCCGCTGCACGATCCGAGCAACATCGCCACGGACAGATAGACGGTGCGGCGCGCTGCGGCGCCGCGATGCATGCGATTCCCCATACCCGTTCCCTCTCGTTGCAAGACCCCGCGCGAGGCGGGATCGCCTGGTGCTCAGCGCACGGCCGGCTTGTGCGTCATGTAGTCGATCAAGTCCAGTTTCGACAGCAGACCGCGGATGCGTCGTTCGTCGTCGACGACGAGTGCGACTTCACCGCGTTCGAAGATCTCGGGCAGCACGGCGGCCGGCGCGTGTTCGCCGACCGTCGAGACCTGCCGGTGCATCACCTCGGCGAGGGCCGTGTCCGCCGTCGCGTGACCCTCGAGCAGCACGTGCAGGAGGTCCGTCTCGGTGAGGATGCCGGCCAACCGCCCGTGGTCCGTGACCGGGATCTGCGAGAAGCCCTTCTCCTTGAAGAGCTGGACCGCCTTGCGCAGCGGCTCGCCGACCTCGAGGCACACGACCTGGCGCGGCGGGAGAGCACGGAGCACGTCCGCGACCGTGCCGATCGCCCACTCGCGTTCCGAGAAGCCGTTCTCGCGCATCCAACGGTCGTCGACGAACTTCGTCAGGTAGTTGCGGATCGAGTCGGGCAGGATCGTGAGCACGCTGCTGCCCGCGGGCATCTCGCGCGCGACCTGCATCGCGGCCCACACGGCGGAACCCGACGAACCCCCGACGAGCAGGCCTTCCTGACGAATGAGTTGCCGCGCGACGCGGAACGAGTCCTTGTCGTTCGACTTGATCCATCGGTCGACCAGCTTCTGGTCGAGCACGTCCGGGATGAAGTCGTAGCCGATGCCCTCGACCTTGTAGCTCTTGATCGGCCCGGGCCCGGCGAGGATCGAACCCTCCGGGTCGACGCCGATCACCTTGATCTTCGGCAGCTTCTGCTTGAGCCGGCGCGCGACGCCGCTCAGCGTGCCGCCGGTGCCCGCCGTGATCACGACGGCGTCGAGCTTGCCCCCGCACTGCTCGTAGATCTCCTCGGCGGTGCCGTCCTCGTGCGCCTTCGGATTCGACGGGTTCGCGTACTGATCGAGGATGTGCGAGTTGGGGATCACGTCGCGGAGACGGCGTGCGACGCCGATGTGGCTCTCCGGCGCGTCCCAGGCCGCTTCGGTCGGCGTGCGGATGATCTCGGCGCCGAGCGCCTCGAGCACGACCTGCTTCTCGCGGCTCATCTTCTGCGGCATCGTGATGATCATCCGATAGCCGCGAACCGCCGCGGCCATCGCGAGGCCGATGCCGGTGTTGCCCGAAGTCGGTTCGATCAGCGTGTCGCCGGGCTTGATGCGCCCCTGGGCTTCGGCGTCGAGCAGCATCCGCACCCCGATGCGGTCCTTGACCGAGCCGCCGGGGTTCATGAACCCGCACTTCGCGAGCAGCTCGCAGGGCAGGTGCCGGCCGATGCGCGCGAGGCGCACGACGGGCGTCTTGCCGACGGCGGACAGGATCGAATCGTGGATCGTTCTCATGGCGGTCAGGCTCGTCGCCTGCGCGGTGCCGATGCGACGAGCGGGGCGGGCGGGGGCGTCGAGGACGGAGGGCGGCCCATTCAAGCAGGCGCCACCCGTCGTCCCAACGTCGCGAACGCGCCGTTCCTTCGGACCGATGCCGCCCCTACATTCGGCACGACACCGCGAGGAACTCGTGAACGAAGACCAGGCCGACCAGACGGCTCCGCCGGCCGAACCCGGCAAGAGCGAGGCGAAAGACGACACTCGCGGCCCGCTCGCGGACGCCGCTCCCGAGCCGAGCGGAGCGGCAGCCGTCGAACCTCTTGGCGACGGCGCGGGCGATCCTCGCCGGAAGCGCCGTCGCCGTCGGCGCGGGCGGCGATCCTCGCAAGAGACGGGGACCGAGGTGACGGGCGACGCGGCGTCACCCGGTGACGCGGCCGACGGCGGACCGGAGGCGGCGCGGGCACCGTTCCCTGAGTCCGACTCCGGGACGCGAGCCGTCCCGGGGGAGACTCCTCGCGACGAGCAGGACGGCGATCCGAGGCGCAAGCGCCGCCGCAAGCGCCGCGAACACGGCGCGCACCCCGAACCGCGTGCCCCTCGCGACCTGCCGGTCCGCCACGCGCCGCCGTTGCGCGGTCCGGGCCAACTCGCGTCGATCGCGGTGCGCGCGCTCGCCGAGATGGCGGAGTGTCTCCTCGAAGTGGAGGGCGTCGATTCGCTCGGCCGGCCGCGTTTCCTCGAGATCAAGCTGCGCGTGCCGCTCGACGTCGAGCGCGACGGCGGCAAGGCGTCGCGTCAGGCGGTCGACCAGATCGTCTCGCGCGTGCGCGACGTGCGCGAACACGAGGCGGCGTTGAAGCCCGGCGCCGTCTACTGCTTCTTCAGCGGCAGCGCGAACGAGCCGCACTCGCGGCCCGAGTCGCCGCGACAGGTCTTCGAGGGTTACGGCGCGACGGGCCGTCCGAACTTCGCGGACTTCGTGACGGTCGCCGTCGAGCGCCGCGCGGAGGGCATCGATCGCCTCGCCAACGGCGAGGACCTCGTCGTCACCTGCGTGAGCATGGGGCGCGTGCTGCGCACGCAGCAGCTCCACGAGTTCGGCGCGCAGTCACCGGTGTTCCGCGTGCTCGGTCAGGTCGACGCCGGCCTCTACGCGTTGACCGGTCGCGACGAGAAGGCGGCGTTCTCCTTCCAGCTCCTGCGCGCGCAGACCCTCGACGGCGCGACGCGATTCCGATTGCACTGGGTCTCGGGCGCGGACCTGCGCGACGTCGCCGACCCGATGGTGCCCGCGATCCTGAAGCGCTTCCAACAGCGCCTCGACCGCGAGTCGCTGCGCTACCAGGGCCTCGACGCGACCGGCAAGGCCGGCGACGACGAGGAGTTCGTGCTGCCCTTCCTCCAAGAACTCGCCAAGCAACTCGCCGGTCGCGCGCGCCGCGCGGCGCAGCGCACCGAGCACGCCAACGAACGCGTCGACGAAGGACAACGCCCGACGACGAAGTGTTGGGACGATGCGCGCGAGGCCGGCGACGACCGCATCCTGCGCGACGACGAGCAGGGGACCTTCGTCGTCGTCGGTCCGAAGAACCGCGTGCACGTGTTCGGCGCCGACGGCAAGCACGTCACGAGCTTCGTGCTCGCGGGGGCGCAGGTGCACCGGCGCGTGCAGGAAGGCCGTTGGCATCCCGCCGAGCCGGAGGATCGCGGCGGATTCCGTCTCGCTTTGCGCAAGCGCATCGGCGAAGGCGCGGCGGCGCCGGCGGACGGCGTGCGCGGCTGAGTGCCATCCCAACGCGGCTTGGCGGGCCTGCACTGCGGCGCTTCGGGTTGTTCTCCTCGGTGCGGAATGCCGCGGGTCGAGCACCGACTGCGCACAGGGGCGCGGTGCCCCGCGGCATGGGATGATTCCCCGCCCGCAACCGGACCGATTCCGGCCGCGGACCACCACGACCAACATCCCATGAAAGCCTCCCTGTCCCTTCTCGCCGCCCTCGCCATCGTCGCCGGCGCGGCTGCTCAGTCCGTCACCGTTCCGCCCGCCGTCGCGCAGGGCTTCGAAGGCACGTCTTCGACCGGCACGCTGTGGAGCTCCGGCGCCAGCGCCACGCTCACCGGCACGGCGATGCACCACCAACTCTTCTACGGGCGCGAGACGCTGCCCGGCGGCGCCGTCACGTTCAACCGCCTGCGCTTCCGCGCCAACGGCACGTCGACGACGACCGTGCTGACCGGCGGAACCTGGAGCAACGTCACGATCCAGATGTGCACGTCGGCGACGCCGGTGACGGCGCCGAGCACGACGTTCGCGAACAACCTCGGCGGCGACCTGATGACGGTCTACTCCGGCAACGTCGCGGTCGCGAGCACGGCGCAGGCCTTCCCCGGCATCGACTACGTCGACATCACGCTGCAGACCCCGTTCTTCTTCGCGGGCGCTGGCGACCTCCTGATCGACGTCCAGTGGGCCGCGGGTTCGTGGTCGCTCGGCACGGTGCAGACCACCGACTACCAGATCCCGGCGGGCACGCCGGCGGCGCGTCTCTACAGCACGACCGCGGGCGCGACGATCGGCGCGCTGAACACCTCGGCCGGCATCGTCTGCACGCTCGACTACGTCGCCGACCCGACGGCGTCGTGGAAGCAGCGCTACGGCAACAAGTGCTACGAAGGCACCTTCTACGAGTACTTCTCGCCGGCGCGCTCCTGCGACCTGTCGAACTCCGCGATCCGCATGCAGCCCAACTCGGTCGGCGGCTACGACGTGTCCGCGATCGCCGTGAACCTCGTTCCGCCCGTCTCGGCCTCCTTCACGGGCGCCGACGACTCGCTGTCCGCGGCGCAGACCCTGCCGTTCGCCTTCCCGTACGTGGGCGGCAGCACGACGTTGATCAGGATGTGCACGAACGGCTTCGTCTGGCTCGACGGCACCTCGACCTCGACGGACTTCACGGCGACTCCCGCCGAACTGCTTTCGCTCCTGCCGCGCCTCGCCGTGGCGTGGACCGACTGGAACGCCAGTCCGACGGGCACCGGCGGCGGCGGCACCTGGCACTTCGACGTCGACCCGAGCAACCTCGTGGTCTACTGCACGTGGAACGGCATCGGCGCGTTTGGTTGGTCCCCGGCGCTCGGCGGTCCGACGGCGAGCACCTTCCAGGCCAAGCTCTTCGCCGACGGCAGCGTCGAGTACCACTACCTGACCATGAACAATCCGTACACGCCGCGTGAGATGGTCGTCGGCATCAAGCCCGGCGCGGGCGCCTACGCCGATCCGGGCAGCCGCAACCTCTCGGACCTCGCGAGCTACGGGTTCAGCACCAGCTCGACGACGGCCGCCGGCCTGTTGCTCGACATGAGTGGTCGCCCGATCCTCGGCACCACGCGCGACTTCACGATGGCGAACATCCCCGCGACCGCCTCGTTCACGGTCGTGCTCGTCGGCTTCCTCGGCGTGATCCCGCCGCTGGAACTCAGCGGCATCTCGATGCCGGGCTGCCACAACAACATCGACCTGACCGGCTCGGTGCTCTTCGGCGCCGTGCTCACCACGCCGACCGGCACGCTGCCGGTCAGCATTCCGCTCGACGTCAGCCTGATCGCCGTGCAGTTGTTCGCCGAGTCCGTGAGCGGCGTCGCGACCGCGAACCCCCTCGGTCTCCAGACCAGCAACGGCCTGATCCTCTCGCTCGGCAACTGAGCCTGGCCCGGCGACCCCCGGCCGAGCGGAACCTCGGTCGGGCGCGGCGCATCCAAGGGACCACGACTCGCATGGGAGGTGCGAGCCGTTCTGCTCGTGCCCTGCCATGCGTTTCCACCTCGTCGCGTCGTCGTTCACCCGCTGCGCGGGAGTCGTCGGTTGCTGGCTGGCGCTGACGGGGGCAGCCGGGGCGCAAGCCGTGCTGTCCCCGCCGCGACGGCTCGGCGACCTGAACACGGGCTCCACCGGTGCCCCGGCGCCACGCGCCTTTCGATTCACGAGCGCCACCGGCACGACGTGGTTCGTCGCCGACAGCCTCGGGCCCGGCGTCGAGTTGCACCGCTCGACCGGCACCCCCGCCACCACGGGCCTCGTCGTCGACCTGACCCCGGGTCCCTCGAACTCGAACCTGCGAGCGCTCACCGCGGTTCGCAACCGCGTGTTCTTCGCCTTCGACGACGGCGTCCGCGGCCTCGAACCCTGGGTCAGCGACGGCACCGCCGCGGGCACCCGTCTGTGCTCCGACGTCGTGCCCGGCGCCGGCGGGATCGAACTGCTCGCCGCGCACGCGGTCGGCGGGCGCTGGGTGTTCTTCGCGCGGACCCCGGGCTTCGGCTACGAGCCGTGGTCCACCGACGGCACGACGCCGGGGACATTCCGACTCGCGGACATCTCGCCGGGG